>NZ_JAVIIT010000010.1:0-213330 GCF_033977265.1 Mesorhizobium australafricanum
GAATCGCCAGAAATATCCTTCAGGCCGCAGATGCCGACAAAGTTCCAATCAGCCACCGCATCAAAAAATGCGCCTGGAATGACGCCTATCTCATCCAGGCGATAACTCATATGCGATAGCCCTGCCCTTGAGGGGGAGATGTCCGGCAGGACAGAGGGGGGTGCTGTCCCGCCGGCGTTTTGAACCTTTATCTACCCGAAACTCGAGGCGCTCTGGCCGTCTACTGCGCCGGCAGCAGCGGCGAACTGGGCGACGCCAGATCCGGCGACGGCAAATCGGACGCGGGCAAACCCGGCAACGCCGAATTGGGCGCCGGCATGCCAGGCTCCGGCAAACCGGGAAGCGGCGGTGGCGAGGCCGGTTGCTGCCCGGCATACATCAGCCTGGGCTGGGCATGCGCACTGCTCGGCCCCAGGCTGCGCTGGATCAGCTGCTCGACATGGTCGTTGCGCTGGCGCGCGCTGGCGGCGCCCATCACCACCACGATCAGATGCCGTCCGTCGGCATTGTAGGAGGTGACGATGTTGTAGCCGGAGGCGCGGATATAGCCGGTCTTGATGCCGTCGACGCCGCGCACCCGTCCCAGCATGTCGTTGTGGCCGCGCACCAGCCGGCCGCGGAACATGAAGTCGCTTTCGGAGAAATAATGGAAATGCTGCGGGAAGCGATGCTCGAGCGCCAGGCCCAGCACCGCCATGTCGCGCGCCGTGGTCACCTGTGCATCGTCGGGCAGGCCGCAGGCATTGTGGAAATTGGTGCTGCTCATGCCGAGCTGGCGCGCCTTGGCGGTCATCATGGCGGCGAACTGCTCCTCTGAGCCGCCGCCGAGATACTCGCCCACCGCCACCGCCACGTCGTTCGCCGACTTCACCACCATGGCGCGGATGGCTGAATCGACGTCGATCGTCTCGCCGCGCCGAAAACGCAGTTTCGTCGGCGGCTGCGAGGCGGCATGGTCGGAAACCGGGATCTGCGTCTGCTTGGTGACGCGGCCGGCCTCCATCGCCTCGAACAGCATGTAGAGCGTCATCATCTTGGTCAGCGAGGCCGGATAGCGCTGCGCCGTCGAGTTGACCTCGAACAAGGTCTTGCCGGTCGAGGCATCGACCACGATCGCGGCGTATTTCTGCGGCTGTGCCGGTACGGTCAGCACGCTTTCCGGCGGCGCGGCCGTCGTGCAGCCGGTCGCGAACGCGAGAAGTGCCAGCACGGCGATCAATTTCTGGAGGATGGCGAGGGGACGGGGCAAGACGTGTTCTGAAGCTGTTGCTGAGATGCGGCGAAGCTAGCGTAACCCGTCCGCCGCGTCCAACTGGTTAACGGGGCTAATACCCAGGATTTATTGTCGCGCAGCCCCCTCATCCGGCCGCTACGCGGCCACCGTCCCCCCGGCGCGGAGAAGAGGCTGGCGCCGGTGACCCGGCGGCAATCGCGGCCTGGTCTATTTCACCCAGATGCTGTCCTTCCGCTGCGCCATCAGGCATGCCGCCCTGCGACGCCAAGGACCCTTATGCCATTCCCTCCGACTACCAACCCTATTTCAAGGTCAAGGACGAGGTGAAATCGATGGCGGTGCAGGTGACCTATACCGACGGCACGAAGTCGCCGGTGCGGGAGTATAAGCGGCAGTAGTGAGCCCCTTTCTCCCCGTTCACGGGGAGAAATGCCCGGCATGGCAATGAGGGGGAGCGGCGACGCGGACAATTGGCTGCCGCGCCATCGCTGATGCAAAATGCCGACCGCCGCCCTTGCCTACCCGGTACCGGACAGGCTTTGCTGCCGGCGAGCAAAGATTCGCGGGAGGCATGCATGGATAGGGTCACGATCGGCGCAAAGGGAATTTCGGTTTCGCTCGACCTAACCGTTGGCCACATCGCCGCCATGCAGGTCGAAATCGACGGCCATATCCTGAAGCCGCTGCATCGCGCCCCCTGGGTCGGCGCGCCGCGCGAGACGCTGCCGGAAAACCTGCCTGAAGGCACCGTGCGCCTGTCCGGCGATTTCCTCTGCGCTCCCTTCTCCACCAGCGATGTCGAGGCGGCACCCTTGCATGGCTGGCCGGCCAACAGCGAATGGGACGTCGTCGAAAACGGCGCCATTGCCGGCGGCTGGCGGGCCGTCTTCCGGCTGCGCCGCAAGGTGATGGGCGCGGCCGTCGACAAGGTGTTCACGCTGCGCGACGGCCACCCCTTCCTCTACCAGGAACATGTCTTTTCGGGTGGGTCCGGCGCCATCTCCGTCGCCCATCATCCGATGACTGCGATGCAGGACGGCGGCCGGCTTGCCTTCTCGCCGAAGCGCGTGGCGGTCACGCCCCCGACGCCGCTGGAGCCCGATCCGGCGCGCGGCCGTTTCATGCTGGCTTATCCCGCCCGCGCCACCGATCTCACGCGGTTCCCGCTCGCCGCCGGCGGCGCCGCCGACCTCACCGACTACCGCATGGAGGACAGGCGCGAGGATTTCATCACCCTGGTCGAGGCCGATCACGGCGGCCCGGGCTGGACGGCGATCGCCCGCCGCGCCGAGCAGGACCTGGTGCTGGTGCTGAAGAACCCGGCCGAACTGCCGGTCACCATGCTGTGGTTCTCGAATGGCGGTCGCGATTACGCGCCCTGGAGCGGCCGCCATATCGGCGTGCTCGGCATCGAGGACGGCCGTGCCGCGGTCGGCCACGCCGCTTCGCTCGGCGACAACTGGCTGAAGCACGAAGGCGTGGCCACAGCCTTTGCCCTTGCCGAAGGACGATCGGTCTCGTTCCGCCATGTCATCGGCGCGGTTCCGTTCGCCGAGACCGAGCCGCCGCGCGGTCTGGAAGCCGCGCCCGACCGATTGCGCGTGCTTGCTTCCGACGGGGCAGCGCGGGAGGTGCAGTTCGACGGCGAGTTCCTGCGCATCGGCAGCTCGGTTCCGGCTTGAGAGGTCGAGCCAGAGCGCCTGAGAGTTCGTCATTCCAGGGCGGAGCAAGGAGCGAAGCGACGCAGCGCAGACCCTGGAATCCATGCCGTGATCTTGGTCGAAGGTTGCAAACGGCGCAGAATTCTGAACCGCCGCAGCGCTCACGCGTAACGGCATGGATCCTCGGGTCTGCGCTGCGTCGCTACGCTCCTTGGTCCGCCCGTGGATGACGATGGGATGGGGCGTCTTCGCCCAATCTCGAAGGCGGGGAGACTGCCAAACAAACGGTTGAGACCTCGGCTTCCAGGAACCAGGTTTGAAATTTCCATCCACACCCGCCAAGATGCGGGCCGAACCGCACCCGGAAAGACGCCGATGTCCGAGATCGCCCATATCACAGCCGCCATCTTCAAGCGCGCCGGCAAGGCCAAGCGCTTCATCGTCGCCATCGCTGGCCCGCCAGGTTCCGGCAAGTCGACATTGTCCGCTTCGCTGCATGAGCTGCTGCCGGAGGGCAGCGCGGAGGTCGTGTCCATGGACGGCTTCCACTATGACGACATCATTCTCAACCGCCGTGGTTTGCGCCCCCGCAAGGGCGCGCCGGAGACCTTCGATTTCGCCGGCTTCGAGACGCTGTTGAAGCGCATCCGCTCCGGCGAACCCGATATCGCCATCCCGGTGTTCGATCGCAGCATCGAATTGTCGCGCGCGGCGGCCGAGATCGTCGGCGCCGACACCAAGTTCATCCTGGTCGAGGGCAATTATCTGCTGCTCGACGAGGAGCCGTGGTCGCGGCTGGCGCCGCTTTTCGATTTCACCATCTTCGTCGACGTGCCGCGCAATGAGCTCGAGCGCCGGCTGATGGAGCGCTGGCGCGGCCATGGCAAGTCCGATGAGGACGCCCGCGCCTGGATCGCTTCCAATGACATGCCCAACATCGAACGGGTGCTGGCGCGGCGCCGGCCGGCCGATATGGTGGTTGGTTAACCCGCTTAATTTTCAATACTTTCCGACGGGAACCTTAAGGTTTTCACGTCGTTATGACCCTATCCAGAATTGTCCGGCACCGGAGCAATTCCAGGAGAGTGTAGAACCGCTTTCCGTCCCGGAATTGCGAAAAAGAAAATAGCAGGAGCCGTCAGATGGCAACCAACAACAGAAAACTCGCGCCCAAGAAAAACAAGGCCAACCAGTCTAGGACGACGCAGGCCAAGGCCGGCGCCGGCCCAGCGGTCGCCGAGCGTTCGAAAGATGCCAAGCCGGCTTTCGGCAAGGCGGCCCCGAAGAAAGTGACGCCTGGCACGGTTCACAAGGTCGCGGCCAGGAGCGCGAAGCACCCCAAGCCGGCGGCAAAGAAGTCGGGACCGATCCGCACCGCGGCAAGCGTTGCGACAGGCGCGGTCGTCGCCACCGCGCGGCTTGCGGCTTCCATGTTCGGCCGGGGTGGCGCCAAGGCCAAGGCGAAATAGCGTTTAGAATTTACGCAATGCCGGACGGTAGGCTACGGCGAAGTCGACGAGCCGGCCGCTGCGCACTTTTCCTGGAATGCTTTTAATGCATGTCGCTCAGAAGTGTGCAGCGGTTCTGGGACAACGACATGCATCAAAACAAAGACTTAAAGCGCGTCGCCTGAATCCGGTTCAGCGCGACGCGCTTTAGCCCTTCGCCGGAATGGTGAGGCCCCGCTTCACCGCAGGCCGTGCCAGGCCGCGCTCCAGCCATTCGGCCACGGCCGGGAAATCATCGAAGCCGACCAGCTCGCGCGCCTCGTAGAAGCCGATCAGGTTGCGCACCCAGCCCAGCATCGACACGTCCGCGATGGTGTAGTCGTCATCCATGATCCACTTGCGGCCCTTCAGCCGCGTTTCCAGGACGCCGATCAGTCGCCGCGACTCGTCGCGGTAACGCTCCAGCGGCCGCTTGTCGGCGATCTCGCGCCCGGCGAATTTGTGGAAGAAGCCGACCTGTCCGAAGATCGGGCCGATCGCCGCCATCTGGAAGAACACCCACTGGATCGTCTCGTAGCGCAGTGCCGGATCGGCGGGAATGAGCTTGCCGGTCTTGTCGGCCAGATAGAGCAGGATAGCGCCTGACTCGAACAGGCCGATCGGCTTGCCGCCCGGACCGTCCGGGTCGATGATCGCCGGTATCTTGCCGTTCGGATTGAGCGACAGGAATTCCGGTGTCCAGCTCTCATTCTTGCCGATATCCACGTAATGCGGCTCGTAGGGCAGGCCGATCTCTTCCAGCGCGATCGACGCCTTCACGCCATTGGGAGTCGTGGCGGAATAAAGCTGCAGGCGGTCCGGATGCTTCGCCGGCCAGCGCTTGGCGATCGGAAAGGCGGATAGGTCGGTCATCGCAAACTCCGGATGCGGCTGGCGCCGGGCGGCGCTCATGGCGGGTGTGCAAAGAATTAGGACCCCGGCCGGCCCGGATCAATACACCGGCAACCGGCTTGCCATGCACACACGGTCAACCGGGCGGCTGCGATCAGACCGCCTTGAAGGCCAGAACCGCATTGGTTCCGCCGAAGGCGAAACTGTTGCTGAGCGCCGCGCGCACCTGGCGCTCGCGCGCCACGTTCGGCGTCACGTCGAGGTCGCAGTCCGGGTCCGGCTCGCGGTAGTTGGCGGTCGGCGGCACGATGCCGTCGCGGATCGCCATGACGCAGGCGATCATCTCCAGCCCGCCGGAAGCGCCCAGGCAATGCGCATGCATCGACTTGGTCGAGGACACCGAAAGCGAAGCGGCATGCTCGCCGAAGACGCGCTTGATTGCCGCGGTCTCGATCTGATCGTTGGCCTTGGTGCCCGTGCCATGCGCGTTGAGGTAGTCGACATCTTCCGGATTGAGCCCGGCATCCGCCAGGCAGAAACGCATTGCCGCTTCCGGTCCCTCGACGGTCGGCGCGACGATGTCGGAGGCATCGGCCGAAAGCCCGACGCCGGCGATCTCGGCCAAGATGGTGGCGCCGCGCGCCATCGCGTGATCGTAGCTTTCAAGCACCGCCATGCCAGCGCCTTCGCCAAGCACCAGGCCCGCGCGGTCGGCCGAGAATGGCCGGCAGGTGTCGGGCGAAAGCACTCTGAGCGCCTCCCAGCCCTTGAGCACGCCCCACACCAGCGGCGCTTCGGTGCCGCCGGCAAGCATGACGTCGGCGCGACCGAGCCTGATCTGGTCGACCGCCGTGGAAATCGCATGGTTGGCCGACGAGCAGGCCGAAGTGGCGCCGAAAACGGGGCCGCGCAGCCCGAGATTCATGCTGACCTGGCCGGCGGCCGCGCCCGGCATCACTTTCGGCACGGTGAAGATGGCGGCGCGGTTGCGCCCCTCGATCAGGATTGCGCGGTAATTCTCCTCGATGGTCTCGAAGCCCGCGACGCCGATGCCGACGATTGCGCCCATCCGGTAGGTGTTGTCGGCATGTGCAACCAATCCCGCCTGCTGCATCGCTTCCCGCGCCGCGATCACCGCCAGCAGGCTGAAGCGGTCCATCGACACGACCTGCTTGCGGTCGATGCCGTGGTCCGGCAATTGCTTGATTTCGCAGCCGGTCTTGACCTTGAGGTCATGCAGCGACGGATTGTCGATCGGCCCGATGGCCGAGCGGCCGGCGCGCATGGCATCCCACATTGCCGGCACATCGTTGCCGAGCCCGCAAATCCCGCCAATGCCGGTGATGACGACGCGTTTTTGCATGCAATCAGGCTTTTTTCGCGATCAGTTCGCGAACCGCCTCGACCATGTCGCCGACGTTCTTGAGATTGCTCCAGGCGTCGACCGTGTTCATCTCGATCTCGATGCCATACTTTTCCTCGAGATCGAAGATGATCTCGGTCAGCTCCAGCGAATGGATGCCGAGCGTGCTGAGATCGGTGCTGGTGGTGATTTCCTCGCCGCCAGTATCGGCATGCGCTTTGATCTTTTCGATGATCTCGGTCGTCAGCTGGTCAGCCATTCGGTTCCTTCCCTGTCGTTCCCGACGCCAACTGATCAGCGCCCCTTTTTGATCCCCGGATCCAACAAACGCCGTTGCCCTTCCCTCGCCAGGCACCGCGCGACCGCTCCAGGGTGGCTTCCCTCTATAGAAACCGAAACGATGTCAAGCAACAAGCGATATATCGACAAAGCCGTCGGAGTGCTTAACCTGGGGTCGTGGACATGATCGAGAACAGCTCGCGGCCCGCCGCTCCTTTGCCTGCCGCGCAACGTGTTGCCGGGCTAGGCAGGCTTTTCTGCGGCAAAAGCGGTGGCCGGACGCGCTTGCAGCGGCTCTACCAGGACGGATCGGCCAAAATCCGGCTGCCGGCGGTGCAAGGCGACCCGCTCGAGGCGGTGCTGATCAACACCGCCGGCGGGCTGACCGGCGGCGACCGCCTCAGCTGGGCGATCGAGGTTGGCGCCGACGCCTCCGCTTCCGTCACCACCCAGGCCTGCGAGAAGGTCTATCGCGCCGCCGCCGACAGGGCCGAGACAAGCGTCGGCCTGCGGGTCGCCCCACGCGGCCGCATAGCCTGGCTGCCGCAGGAAACCATCGTTTTCGATCGTGCCGCCTTCGCCCGCACGCTGGATGTCGAGCTCGCGCAGGATGCCGAGGCATTGATACTCGAAGCAACGCTGTTCGGCCGGCTTGCGATGGGCGAGCGGACAGCCAACGGCAGTTTCCATGACCGCTGGCGGGTCAGCCAGGGCGGCGCGCTGATCCATGCGGAGGATTTCCGCATCGGTCCGGATATCGCGGCAACGCTTCAGCGGCCGGCGGCGGCCGGCGGTGCGCTCGCCATCGCCACCTTGCTGCTCGTTTCGCCGCAAGCGGAAAGCCTGCTGGAGCCGGCACGCGCCATCATCGGTGACCCCCATGTCGGGGGCAAGGGCGGCGCCAGTTTCTGGAGCGTCGGCCGATCTGGCAAGCTTCTTGCGAGGCTTTGTGCCGGCGACGGCTACCAGCTCCGCAAGCGGCTGGTTCCGCTCGTCGAACTGCTCAATGGGCGGGCGGGCCTGCCTAAATTGTGGTCACTCTGATTTCGATTGCCGGGAAGTTGCATGAACCTGACGCCGCGCGAAAAAGACAAGCTGCTCATCGCCATGGCGGCGATGGTGGCGCGCAAGCGGTTGGAACGAGGCGTCAAGCTCAACCATCCCGAAGCCATCGCCCTGATCACCGACTTCGTCGTCGAAGGCGCGCGCGACGGCCGTCCGGTCGCCGAGCTGATGGAGGCGGGAGCGCATGTCGTCACCCGCGCCCAGGTCATGGACGGCATCGCCGAGATGATCCACGACGTCCAGGTCGAGGCGACGTTTCCCGACGGCACCAAGCTGGTGACCGTGCACGAACCCATAAGGTGAGACCGATGCTGGAGCTCAGGCCCAATTGCGAATGCTGCGACAAGGATCTGCCGCCGGAGGCGACCGATGCGCTGATCTGCACCTTCGAATGCACCTTCTGCGCCCAATGCGTGGACAATGTGCTGGGTGGCGTCTGCCCGAATTGCGGCGGCAATTTCTCGCCGCGGCCGATCCGGCCGGCAGCCAAGCTGACGAAATATCCGCCATCGACCAGGCGCGTTCTCAAGGCCGAAGGCTGCGGCCCGCGTAAGGCCGCCTAACCGGGGAAAGGGCAGAAAGATGATCTCCGCTTCGACGAAACGCAGCACGCTCGCCGCCATCCTGCTGCTGGCGGCGGCGATGCCCGCTGAAGCCCATGTCGGCGCCGGCGCGATCTCTTCCTTCGCCGCCGGTTTCGGGCATCCGCTGTCAGGCCTCGACCATATGACGGTGATGATCGCCGTCGGCCTGTGGGCGGCGCTGAAGGGCGGCAAGGCGGTCTGGGTGTGGCCGCTCGCCTTCCTTGGCGTCATGCTGGTAGGCGCCGCGCTCGGCATGCTGCATGTGCCGCTGCCTTTCGTCGAACCGGGCATCCTCGCTTCCGTCGTGGCGCTCGGTCTGCTGGTGGCGCTGGCCGTCGACCTGCCGGTCTCGGCGGGTGTTGCCTTCATCGGTGTGTTCGCGCTGTTTCACGGTCACGCCCACGGCACGGAAGTGCCCGAAAATGCCGGTGGGCTGGAGTATATGGCGGGCTTTGCCGCCGCCACGGCGCTGCTCCATGGCCTCGGCATTGCGGCCGGCCTCAGGCTTGGCCTGCGCTTCCGAAGCATGGCGCGCGCCGCCGGTGCCGCTTGCGCGGCGGTCGGCGTCGGTCTGGCCTTTGGCGTTTTGTGAGGGCACGATGATCCCCGGCGAAGTCATCGCGGCCAAGGGCGAGATCGAGCTCAACCAAGGCCGGCCGGCCGTCACGCTCAAGGTCGCCAACAGCGGCGACCGGCCGATCCAGGTCGGCAGCCACTATCATTTCTTCGAGACCAATGAGGGCCTGAAATTCGATCGCGAACGCGCGCGCGGCATGCGGCTCGACATCGCCGCCGGCACCGCCATGCGCTTCGAGCCGGGGCAGGAGCGTGATGTCACGCTGGTGCCGCTGGGCGGCAAGCGCGAGGTCTATGGTTTCCAGCAGAAGGTGATGGGCAAGCTGTGACGGTGGCCGGCGCGCTCAAATCACTTCGGCGGCTTGGCGGCGGCATAGATGACGATCCTGCCGGGATTGTCGAACTCCACCGCAAGCACGTCCTCGGCCATCACGCGCCGCGAATCGATCGCATTGAAGAGCAGGGCATTCGCCTCGATCTCCTGGCGCAGCTCAGCCACATCGTCCTTATGCTGCTTCACCTTGTTCTCGATGGCCGGTGGCGGCCCGCCTTCGCTGCGCGCCGCATCGGTCAGGAACACGATGTCGACCGTGTCGAGCTTGGTGGTCTTGCGCACCGTGCCGATATTTTCGCGGGTGCGGTCAATGGCCGTGATGACCTTTCCGGCTTGCGTCTTGGCAAGCGTCTCCTCCTGCCGGATGTTGGAATCGACGATTGCAGCGGCCGGCCTGTCGCCGTTCAGCGGCTGCGCGGCGGATGCGGCATGGAGCGCGGGCAGGAAAAGCGTGGCGGCAACCACAGGGGTCCATTTTGCAAAGCGCGAGACATTCGCCATCGCTCGCTCCTGACTGAACTCGTGGCGGGGCGAAAAAAGCGAAACGGTTCTGCTTGGCCCGAGGTTCCCTTCAAAAACTGGCTGGCGGGCCGCGAACCGGCCCGCCTTGGCGTGCAATCAGCTCGCCTTCTTGGTGATCAGTGTCAGCGCGCCGTTGGGCTGCATGCTGGCGGCGATCACCTGCGCCGAGCTGACGCCCTTGGCCTCCAGCGCGGACTTCACCTTAGGCGTGGCGTCGATCGATTTGCGCAATGTCTGCAGGCCGACGTCGCCGCGCTGCGCCACGATCTGGTTGACCTGCGTCTGCGTGTCCTTGGGCAGTTCGGTGATGTCGATGATGTTGACGCTCTGGATCGCCGGTACGCCAGGCTGAGCCTTCGGCGCGGCCGGCGCGGGTGCGGTCGGCGCCGGACTGGGCTGCGGGGTCGGCTGCTGCTGAGCGCTGGCAGTGCCCGCCATCATCAGGGTGGCGGCCACGGCGAAGAATATCGTTTTGCGCATGGATGTTCCTTCCATCGGTTTGGCAAACGGTCGTTTTGGGCTGACGGGGCCACCTCAACCGCCAAATGGGCGCGCAAGGTGTCACTGAGCGGGTCATTGCGTGACCATTGGATGGCGACAATGTGCAGCCCGCGCCCAAACAACCTTACTTTGGGCAACCTTACTTTTGGCAACCTGAATTTCGGGAGCAATCGCTGATGGCCAGGATAAGCCGTGCCGCCTATGCGCAGATGTATGGCCCGACGGTCGGCGACAAGGTGCGGCTTGCCGACACCGAGTTGTTCATCGAGGTCGAGAAGGACCTCACTGTTTACGGCGAGGAAGTGAAATTCGGTGGCGGCAAGGTCATCCGCGACGGCATGGGCCAGAGCCAGGTCACGCGGGCCGGCGGCGCGGTCGATACGGTGATCACCAACGCGCTGGTCGTCGATGCGCTCGCCGGCATCGTCAAGGCCGATATCGGCCTGAAGGACGGCCGCATCGCCGCGATTGGCAAGGCCGGCAACCCGGACACGCAGGACGGCGTCACCATCATCATCGGCCCCGGCACCGAGATCATCGCCGGCGAAGGCAAGATCCTGACCGCCGGCGGCTTCGACGCGCATATCCATTTCATCTGCCCGCAACAGATCGAGGAAGCGCTGATGAGCGGCATCACGACGATGCTTGGCGGCGGCACCGGGCCGGCGCATGGCACCCTGGCCACCACTTGCACGCCGGGGCCGTGGCACATGGCGCGCATGATCCAGGCCTTCGACGCTTTCCCGATGAATATCGGCCTGTCGGGCAAGGGCAATGCCTCGCGGCCGGCGGCGCTTGAGGAGATGGTGCTGGCCGGGGCCTGCTCGCTGAAGCTGCATGAGGATTGGGGCACCACACCGGCGGCGATCGACTGCTGCCTTTCGGTCGCCGACGACTACGACGTGCAGGTGATGATCCACACCGACACGCTGAACGAGTCAGGGTTTGTCGAGGACACGGTGGCGGCCATCAAGGGCCGCACCATTCATGCCTTCCACACCGAGGGCGCCGGCGGCGGCCACGCGCCCGACATCATCAAGGTCTGCGGCCTGCCCAACGTCATCCCGTCCTCGACCAATCCGACCAGGCCCTACACCGTCAACACGCTGGCCGAGCATCTCGACATGCTCATGGTCTGCCACCATCTGTCGCCGTCGATCCCGGAAGACATCGCCTTCGCCGAAAGCCGCATCCGCAAGGAGACGATCGCGGCCGAGGACATCCTGCATGACATCGGCGCCTTCTCGATCATCTCCTCCGACAGCCAGGCGATGGGCCGCGTCGGCGAGGTGGCGATCCGCTGCTGGCAGACGGCCGACAAAATGAAGCGCCAGCGCGGCGCGCTGCCTCAGGAAATCGGCGACAACGACAATTTCCGTGTCCGCCGCTACATAGCCAAATACACGATCAATCCGGCTATCGCGCACGGGCTGTCGAAGGAGATCGGCTCGATAACGGTCGGCAAGCGGGCCGATCTCGTCTTGTGGAATCCGGCCTTCTTCGGTGTCAAGCCGGAGATGGTGCTGGTCGGCGGTTCGATCGCGGCCGCGCCCATGGGCGATCCGAATGCTTCGATCCCGACGCCGCAGCCGATGCACTACCGGCCGATGTTCGGCGCCTATGGCAAGGCGCTGACCAATTCATCGGTCACCTTCGTCTCGAAAGCCGCCTTCGATGCCGGCCTGCAGGGCAGGCTGGGTGTCGACAAGGCGATGGTCGCTGTCGAAAACACGCGCGGCGGCATCGGCAAGCATTCGATGGTGCTCAACGACGCCACGCCGCATGTCGAGGTCGATCCGGAAACTTATGAGGTTCGCGCCGACGGCGAGCTCTTGACCTGCGAGCCGGCAACCGTGCTGCCTATGGCGCAGAGGTATTTCCTGTTTTGACCTCGGCCTCTCGGGGTGCACGGCCAAATTCCGTTGCGAGTGGCATAGGGAGACTGCACTATGCGGTTGAACAACCGCATAGCGAATAAGCATGTCCACCGAAATCGCTTCTCCGCACGATATCTTCCCGCATATCCGCATCGTCATGGGCATGGTGATCGGCCTTGGCGTCACCCGGTTGCTTTCGGGAACTGCCCGCATTGTCCAGCATCCCGGTCAGTACCGGCTCTACGCGGTGCATCTCGCCTGGGTCGGCTCGGTGCTGTTGATGCTGGTGCATTTCTGGTGGTGGGAATTCGGACTCTACAGCATCGAGAACTGGACCTTCGGCAAATACCTGTTCATCATTTTCTACGCCATCACGCTGTTCCTGCTCTGTGCGCTGCTGTTTCCGGATTCGATGCTCGACTACACCAGCTACGAGGACTATTTTTACTCGCGCCGCGCCTGGTTCTTCGGGCTGCTGGCGGCGACCTACCTGCTCGACGTCATCGACACGCTGCTCAAGGGCCCGGAGCATTTCGCCCGTTTCGGCAACGAATATCTGTTCCGCACGCCGGTGTTCGTGGCGTTTTGCCTGGTGGCGATCCTGGTGCGCGACCGCCGCTTTCATATCGCCTTCGTCGCGGCGGCGCTGATCTACCAGATATCGTTCATCCTGCGGCTCTTCGACACCATCGTGTAAGAGGCATTGGGCCGATGCCCGCGTTGGTCTAGGATTTGGGGAATGCAGGATTCAACCATGTACAAGGCTATCGGATCGCGAGGTTCCCGGGTCAGCCGCGTGCTCTGGATGCTCGAGGAGCTTGGGCAGCCCTACGCGTTCGTCGAGGTCAAATTGCGCTCGCCGGAGGCCTATGAACTCAACCCGTCCGGCAAGGTGCCGATCCTGATCGACGATGACCTCAAGGTCACGGATTCGGCGGCGATCTGCGTCTATCTGGCCGACAAGCATGCCGAGATGGGCATGGGCGCCAATCCTGGCCTTGCCGGCCGTGCCGAGATGGATTCCTGGATGCATTTCGCGCAGAGCGAGCTGGAAGCGCCGCTGTGGAACAAGCTGCGCCACCGCTTTCTGTTGCCCAAGGAAGTGCGGGTCGATGTCGGCCCGGCTGCCACCTATGATTTCGCCTCCGAAGTGAAAGCGCTCGATCGCCGGCTTGGCGACAAGTCCTTTGCGCTGGGCGACAGGTTCTCCGCCGTCGACGTGCTGCTCGGCGATATGGGCGGTTGGGCCCGCGCCGGACGGTTTCCGATCGAGTCCGAACGGGTCAACAACTATTTCGACCGTGTGCTGTCGCGACCCGCTCGGGCTCGCGCCCAAGCCCATGCATCGGCCCGAAAATCGGAATCGATTTTCGGAAAGCACGATGCATAGATTCAAAAGTGTTAGAGCGTCCTTTTGCGCGTCCAAGAGGACGCGCGGCGCTCTAATGGCGGAGCCATGAAATGAAGCTCAACATCAACACCGATTTCACCAAGTTTCCGCGCGCGGTCTCGGTGCTTGCCGCCGGCGATCCGGCTTTGACCAAGCCCTATGACAAGGCCGTGCTGCCGCATGACGAGCGGCATCTGCGCCGCCGCGCCATCGAGACGGCGGCCGGTGACAAGGTCCTGGTCGACCTGGCCGAGCCGGTGGCGCTCGCCAATGGCGACCGGCTGGTGCTGGAGGACGGCCGCCAGCTCGAGATCGTCGCGGCGCCGGAGGAGGTCTACGACATCCGCGCCCGCGACGCCGTGCATCTTACCGAGCTTGCCTGGCACATCGGCAACCGCCACCTCGCGGCAAGCATCGAGCCGGACCGCATCCTCATCCTGCGCGACCATGTCATCAAGGCGATGCTGGAAGGTCTCGGCGCCAAGGTGAGCGAGGTTTCGCAACCGTTCAGCCCGGTGCGCGGTGCGTATTCCGGTCACGATCACGGCCATTCGCATGACCACCATGATCATGACCACGATGACCATGATCATGCGCACGACCATCATCACCACGATCATGGTCATCACCATCACCATGACTGAGCAGCTTTCCAGCGTCGCGCTTTTGCGGCTGATGGCCTGGCTGTCGCCGGCCTTTCCGGTCGGCGGCTTCTCCTACAGCCATGGCCTCGAGCGCGCGGTGCATGATGGACTGATCAACGATCGCGACGATCTCGCCCGGTGGCTGGAGACGCTGGTCGAGATGGGATCGGGCTGGAACGACGCCGTGCTCTTCGCCGAAAGCTGGCGGCGCGCGCGAGACGGTGGCGATCTGGCGGAGGTCGCGGCTCTGGCCGAGGCGCTGGCGGGCTCGCAGGAACGTCATCTCGAAACCATGCTGCAGGGCGCGGCCTTTCTCCAGGCGGCGTCCGCCTGGTCGTCTCCGGCGCTGGAGCGCTTGCCGGCCGATTGCCCCTATTGCGTTGCAGTCGGTGCCGTTGCAGGCAGCGGCGGCATCGGCCTTGCGGAGGCGCTGTCCGCCTTCCTGCAGGCTTTCTTCTCCAATTTGGTGCAGGCGGCGATCAGGCTTGGTGTCATAGGCCAAACCGATGCTGTCGCATTGTTAGCCGGCTTTGAAACTTTGGCCATCGCTACGGCTGCCTGCGCCGCGGCGTCGACGCTCGACGATTTAGGCGGCGCAGCCTTCATGTCCGACATCATGGCGATGAAGCACGAAACCCAATATTCGCGGCTGTTCCGCTCATGACCCTTCTCGCCTTCGTCCTCTCCTTCGTCCTGCTGGTTATCACCGCGCTGCATGTCTATTGGGGCATAGGCGGCATCTGGCCGGGCACCGATCAGGCATCCTGCGCCCGCGCCGTCGTCGGCTTCCGCGGCGTCGACGAGATGCCTTCGGCCTTCGCGAGCTTCGCTGTCGCCGCTTGCCTCGTTCTCGCAACGCTGTGGCCGCTGGCGCTCGAGGGTGTTTTTGCGACGCCCTTTCCAAAGCAGGGACTGGCGGCCACGGCATTGATGATCGGCCTCGTCTTCTTTGGGCGCGGCATTGCCGGCTTCACACCGTGGTGGCGCCGGCTCGCTCCGGAACAGCCTTTCGCGCGGCTCGACCAGCGTCTCTATTCGCCGCTCTGCCTGATGATCGGGGCAGGCTTTGCAATCCTTGCCATCACGGAGTTTCCGGCATGACCTCGAAAAACGGTCCTCTTCGCATCGGCATCGGCGGTCCTGTCGGCTCCGGCAAGACGACGCTGACCGAAAAGCTCTGCAAGGCGTTGCGCGACGACTTCTCCATCGCCGTCGTCACCAACGATATCTACACCAAGGAGGATGCGATGATGCTCGCGCGGCTACAAGCATTGCCGGAGGAGCGCATCGTCGGCGTCGAGACCGGTGGCTGTCCGCACACCGCCATTCGCGAGGACGCCTCTATCAATTTGCGGGCAATCGCAGACCTGAACAGGAAGTTTCCTGATCTCGACATCATCTTCATCGAATCCGGCGGCGACAACCTAGCCGCCACCTTCTCGCCCGACCTTGCCGATCTGACGCTTTATGTCATCTCGGTCTGCCAGGGCGAGGAGATCCCGCGCAAGGGCGGCCCGGCCATCACCCGCTCGGATTTCCTCATCATCAACAAGAGCGATCTGGCGCCCTATGTGAACGTCAACCTGGATGTGATGGAAGGCGACGCCGCCCGCATGCGCGGCAAGCGGCCCTTCAGCTTCACCGATCTGTCGCGCGGCAAGGGCTTGCAGGACGTGATCGACTTCATCGTCGAGCATGGCGGGCTGCAATCGGCGCGCCCCGCCGCCTGAGCCACCAGTTATCGGTTGCTGGCAGCCGCACCGCGCGGCATTGTCTCGCAAACAGGAGGATTTTCGATGAGCCTTGCCCGCCTGCACAAGGAACCGCTGAGCAACCTGCCCTATTATGAGGAGCGGGTCGATCTCGCCGCCGCCTTCCGCTGGACCGCCCGGCTCAACATGCACGAGGCGGTGGCCAACCACTTCTCCCTGTCCGTCAACGAGGACGGCACCAAGTTCCTGATGAACCCGAACCAGGTGCATTTCTCGCGCATCAAGGCGAGCGACCTGCTTTTGATCGACGCCAACGATCCCGAAACGTTGTCCGGTCCCAATGCGCCCGATCCGACCGCCTGGGGCTTGCATGGCGCCATCCACCGCAATGTCCCGCATGCGCGCTGCGCCATGCATGTCCATTCGATCCACGCCACGGTGCTTGCCTCGCTAGCCGACTCGACGCTGCCGCCGGTCGACCAGAACTCCGCCATGTTCTTCAACCGCCATGTCGTCGACGCCAATTATGGCGGGCTGGCTTTCGAGGAGGAGGGTGAGCGCTGCTCGCAGCTTCTCACCGATCCCAAGGTCAAGGTGATGATCATGGGCAATCACGGCGTGATGGTCATCGGCGACAATGTCGCCGACACCTTCAACCGCATGTTCTATTTCGAACGCGCCGCCGAGACCTACATCAAGGCGTTGTGGACCGGCCGCCCGCTGCGCACGCTTTCCGACGAGATCGCCGAGAAGGCCGCGCGCGAAATGGACGATTACCCCGGCCAGGCCGAACGCCATCTTGCCGAGCTGAAGGCGATCCTCGACGAGGAAGAGCCGGTTTATCGGAATTGATGCTGGCTCCTCCTTCTCGCCGGTTACGCTCGCCTGTGACGGGCGCGACTGATCGACCTGAGGCTTGATTGCCACGTGGTTCCCCCAATCCGTCGCTGCTTCGCAGCGCCACCTTTCCCCCCTCCGGAGGGAAAGGAAGGGAGCGTTGCTGGATGAGCGTTGACGGCAAAAAAGGCTTGGCGCCTTTCCTCTACCCCGTCGATCGGGGGGAGAGGTGGCTCGGCGAAGCCGAGACGGAGTGGGGGTCGGCCAGCGCTACATTGGACAATGCATGCGCCAAGCTGCCCGAAGGTCCAATGAGGGGCGGCGCCGACCTTGGCGGTCTCGTTAGAGTCCGAGTTCTTTCCGCAGCTCTTCAGCGCTGTTGATCACAATCGCTCCAGGCGGACCTTCCATCGGCGCTTCCGGCCAGAAGATCGTCTTCATGCCGGCCGCCAGCCCGGCCATGGCGCCGGTCAGGCTGTCGTCGACGGCGAAAGCATCCGCCGGATCGACGCCGGCGAGATAGGCGGCGCGCAGGAAGGGTTCGGCAAGCGGCTTGCCGTCGATCACATCGTTACGGCTGACCGTCATCATGCCCGGATAGGTGAGGCCGACGGCGCGCAGATTGGCATCGACGATCAGTCGGTCGGAATTCGACACCACCGCCTGCTCGACGCCGAGCGCCCGCAATTCGTTGAACACCTCGATCGCGCCGGGACGCGGCTTCAGCGTCTCGGCCATCGGCAAATAGTGATCGTATTTGCGCACGATCCAGTCGTCGAACGGCAGGCTAAGGCCGAACTCGTCGCGCAGCATCTCGTAGACCGGCCACGCGGCGATGCCCAGCACGCGCTCATGCAGGTCGACCGGCGGCGCGACGCCGACGCTGCGCAGCGCCGCCACAAGTGCTGCCTCATGCAGCGGCTCGCTGTCGACCAGCGTCCCGTCCATATCCCAGAAAACGGCTTTCGGCGTCATGCGCGGCTCCCTTCGCCGATCCCCTTAAAGCATGTCTCCCGAAAGTGGTAACCGGTTTCGGGATAAAGACATGCGCAAAATAAAAAACTAAAGCGCATGGAGCGGATCTGAAAGATCGCGACGCGCTTTAGTACGTTTCCCGATGGAGATAAACCGTCCCGCCGGCAAATGGCTGGGAGCGCGACGAATTGATCCTCCGGAGATCCGGGAGCCTCCCAAGCAATTGCCCATTCGATAGACAATTGCGCGCGGGCGTATTCGCTGTAAGCTATAGCGTCCGTTTCAGGATTTCTACGGGCCGGGAGGCAGGACGTGAATTCGCGACAGGAAACCGGCAGCTCCAGGTTGGACGACGCCGCGCGCGCCGGCTGGCTTTATTATGTTGCCGGCAACACGCAGGACCAGATCGCCGCCAAGCTCGGCATTTCCAGGCAGACGGCGCAGCGGCTTGTATCGCTCGCCATGTCGGAGGGCTTGATCAAGGTACGGGTCGATCATCCGATCGCCAATTGCCTCGATCTCGCCGCCCGGCTGAAGTCACGCTTCGCGCTCGACCTTGTCGAAGTGGTGCCGAGCGATCCGACATCGAGCTCGACGACGATCGGCATCGCCGAGGCGGCGGCCGCCGAGATCGAACGCCGGCTGCGCTCGGAAGCCCCCATCGTCATGGCGATCGGTACCGGGCGAACGCTGAAGGCGGCGATCGAGCAACTGCCGCCGATGGACTGCCCGCAGCACAAGGTGGTGTCCTTGACCGGCAACATCTCGCCTGACGGTTCGGCGGCCTTTTACAACGTCATTTTCACCATGGCCGACCGCGTCAAGGCGCGCTCCTTCCCGATGCCGCTGCCGGTCATCGCGTCCTCGCCGGAGGAGCGCGAGATGCTGCTCAACCAGCCGATGATCCAGCCGACCCTGGCGCTGGCCGCGGAAGCCGATGTCACCTTCGTCGGCATCGGCGACCTCGGTGCCAGGGCACCGCTCTATGAGGACGGCTTCATTTCGGAAAGCGAGTTGAAGGCGCTGCAGAAAGCCGGGGGCATCGCCGAGATCGTCGGCTGGGTCTTCGATCGCGAAGGCCGCATGATCGAGGGCATCACCAACGACCGTGTCTCCTCCGCCGCGCTGCCGTCGCGGGAAAGGTCGCTGGTCATTGCCCTGGCCATGGGCGAACGCAAGCTGCCGGGCATCCTTGCCGCCGTCAATCGCCGGCTGGTCAACGGCCTCATCACCGATGAGCGGACGGCCGAAGCCCTGCTCGCCGGCGCATGATCCGAGCCGGACAGCTCACGCGCGACCGATAAAAACAGCCGGCTATTGCGAGCGGCCGCGCGGATCGTTGCCGTCGAGAAAGCCCATGTCGCGCTTTAGATGCTCCGACAATTCCCGGACATCGACATAGCCGCGCCTACGGCCCGAAAACCGTGAGAATTCCCGCGCCAGCATGAAAAACCAGCCGCGCACCGGCGCGGAAACGAGCTTTTCTTGAACCGTGACCATGATCTTCAGCCTTCGCCATGCTTGAACTGGATTGATCGTCGACCCCAAATATCGGGTTGGCCGGTTCGTGCTTCCAATTAAACCTCGATCATGACCCATAAGGAGGCCTTATGCCCGATCTCAGCTCTCCGCAGCTTGCGCCGCTGCCGCCGCTGCAGGCGATCCGGGTGTTCGAAGCGGTGGCCCGGCACCTGTCCTTCACCAAGGCGGCGCAGGAGCTGGGCATGACCCAGGCCGCGGCGAGCTATCAGATCAAGCTGCTCGAGGAGCGCATCGGTGCGCCGCTGTTCCTGCGCCGTCCACGGCAGATTGAATTGACCGAGCCCGGTCAGCGCCTGGCGCCCGCCGTCAGCGAGGCCTTCGCCATTCTGGGCCAGGCCTATGCCGCGGCGCGCGGCGGCGCCGAAGGCCTGCTATGCGTCACCACCGTGCTGACCTTTGCCTCGAACTGGCTGGCGCAGCATCTGGGCGCGTTCCAGATCGCTCATCCGGCACTTGCCGTGCGGCTCGACACGTCGAGCCGCCTGACCGACTTCGCCCGCGAGGATGTCGATCTCGCCATCCGCTCCGGTGGCGGCAAGTGGCCTGGCCTCGAGGCGCATAAGCTGCTCGACGCCGATTTCACCCCGATGCTGAGCCCCAAGCTCGCGGCGAGCATCGGCGGCGTCAGGGAGCCGGCGGATCTGCTGCGCTTGCCGATCCTCGATCCCGGCGACATCTGGTGGACGCAATGGTTCGAGGCCGCCGGCGTTGCAGGGCACGATCTTGCCAAACGGCCGGGCAGCAGCATGGGCGCGCAGGCCTATGAGGCGAACGCGGCGATGGCCGGCCATGGCGTGGCGATCCTGACCAGGGCGCTGTTCAAGAACGAGATCGCCGATGGTCGCCTGGTCCAGCCCTTCGACCTGGTCGGCGACGACGGCCATGCCTATTGGCTGGTCTATCCGACGGCGCGTCGCAACGTGCCGAAGATCCGCGCCTTCCGCGACTGGATCCTCGCCGAGATCGCCTGCCCGTAAGCCGACTGTCCTCGGTTTCCTCTCCAGCATCCTGGCCGCGTCGCCGGGTTAGGGTCACGTTGCGTCATTTCTGTTGCGCTGCAGCATAGATTCCGGCTTGACATAATTCATGCCAAGTGAGTAATTGCTCAAAGCCAAGGCAAATGCTCAACTTGGTTTATGGGAGGAATTGATGAAACTTCGCACGCTTACCCTGGGCCTGTTGTCGGCCAGTGCTTTTGCTTTCGCCGCGCATGCCGAATCCATCACCATCGCCACCGTCAACAATGGCGACATGGTCCGCATGCAGAAGCTGACGGACGACTTCACCAAGGCTAACCCCGACATCCAGCTCAACTGGGTCACGCTTGAAGAGAACGTGCTGCGCGAGCGCGTCACCACCGACATCGCCACCAAGGGTGGCCAGTACGACGTCATGACCATCGGCACCTACGAGGTTCCGATCTGGGCAAAGCAGAGCTGGCTCCTGCCGCTCGACAAGCTCGGCGACGACTACGACGTCAAGGACATCATCCCGGCCATCGCCGGCGGCCTTTCGGTCGACGGCAAGCTCTATGCCGCGCCGTTCTATGGCGAGAGCTCCTTCGTCATGTACCGCAAGGACCTGATGGAGAAAGCCGGCCTCAAGATGCCCGACGCGCCGACCTGGGACTTCATCAAGCAGGCCGCCGACAAGATGACCGACCGCGCCAACGGCGTGAACGGCGTGTGCCTGCGCGGCAAGGCCGGCTGGGGCGAGAACATGGCCTTCCTCACCGCCATGTCGAATTCCTTCGGCGCCCGCTGGTTCGACGAGAACTGGAAGCCGCAGTTCGACCAGCCGGAATGGAAGAAGACGCTGCAGTTCTATGTCGACCTGATGAAGGCCGACGGTCCGGAAGGCGCTTCGTCCAACGGTTTCAACGAGAATCTGGCGCTGTTCCAGCAGGGCAAGTGCGGCATGTGGATCGACGCCACCGTCGCGGCGTCCTTCGTTTCCGATCCGAAGGCCTCGCAGGTCGCCGACAAGGTCGGCTACGCGCTGGCGCCCGACAACGGTCTCGGCAAGCGCGGCAACTGGCTGTGGGCTTGGTCGCTCGCGGTCCCGGCCGGCACCCAGAAGGCCGATGCCGCCGAGAAGTTCGTCTCCTGGGCAACCAGCAAGCACTATGCCGAGCTGGTCGCTGCAAAGGAAGGCTGGGCCAACGTTCCTCCGGGCACGCGCTCCTCGCTCTACGCCAATGCGGAATACCAGAAGGCAGCGCCTTTCGCGAAGATGACGCTGGACTCCATAAATGCCGCCGACCCGACGCATCCGACCGTCAAGCCGGTGCCCTATGTCGGTGTGCAGTTCGTTGCCATTCCTGAATTCCAGGGCCTCGGCACCACCGTCGGCCAGCTCTTCTCGGCGGCGCTCGCCGGCCAGTCGAGCGTCGACGATGCGCTGAAGCAGGCCCAGGACGCAGCCACCGCGGCGATGACCGAGGGCGGCTACATCAAGTAAGGCTCCTCCCGGTGCCGAATGCCGGTCGCCCATCATGACCGGCAGGTGGCCGCCCGAAACCCAGTTCGGGCGGCCACTTTTCAAAATCGGGAAAATTCTGGCACGACTCTGAAAATCCGGCTGACTTTGGAAGGGTGACCGCCATGGCTACTCAACAAACCCGTTCGCTTGCCCGTTTCATGATGGCGCCATCGGTGATCCTGCTGTTCATCTGGATGATCGTGCCGCTGGCTTTCACGCTCTGGTTCTCGTTCCTGCAATACAATCCGCTGAACCCGATCCGCGACGGCTTCGTCGGGCTGTCCAACTACAAGCTGTTCTACGACAATCCGGCGTTCTTCGCCGCCATTCTCAACACCCTGACCATCGTCGTGGCGGTCCTCCTGATCACCATCATAGGCGGCATTCTTCTTGCGCTGCTGCTCGACCAGCCGATCTGGGGCCAGGGCATCGTGCGCATCCTGGTCATTTCGCCGTTCTTCGTCATGCCGCCGGTTGCCGCACTCGTCTGGAAGAACATGATCATGCACCCGCAATACGGCGTCTTCGCCGACATTGCGCGCTTCTTCGGCGTCCAGCCGGTAGACTGGTTCGGGCAGCATCCGTTGACGGCAGTCATCATCATCGTCGCCTGGCAATGGCTGCCTTTCGCGACGCTGATCCTGTTGACGTCGCTGCAGTCGCTCGATGGCGAGCAGAAAGAGGCGGCCGAGATGGACGGCGCCGGCTTCATCAGCCGTTTCATCTATCTGACGCTGCCGCACATGTCGCGCGCCATCACCGTCGTCATCCTGATCCAGACGATCTTCCTGCTCTCGATCTATGCCGAGATCCTGGTCACCACCAATGGCGGCCCGGGCTATGCCTCCACCAACCTGCCTTTCCTCGTCTACCAGAAGGCGCTGCTGGAGTTCAAAATCGGTCAGGCGTCCGCCGGCGGCGTGATCGCCGTCATTCTCGCCAACATCGTTGCCTTCTTCGCCATGCGCGCCGTCGGCAAGAACCTCGACAAATAGGGAGGACAAGATGGCACGCGCAGTCACCACCCAGCACAAGACCATCGCCACGGCCGCGGCCTGGATCGTCGCCCTGCTGATCTTCTTTCCGATCCTTTATACGATCATCACCTCGTTCAAGTCGGAGCAGGAGGCGATCCAGGGCTTCGCCCTGATCCCGTCGGGCACCATGGAAAGCTACGCCGAGGTGCAGGCGCAGAGCGGCTATTTCAAGTTCTTCCTGAACTCGGTGATCCTGTCGGTCGGCTCCACCGTCCTGGCTCTCCTGGTCGCTGTCCCGGCGGCATGGTCGATGGCCTTCTCGCCGACCAAGCGCACCAAGGACATCCTGATGTGGATGCTGTCCACCAAGATGATGCCGGCCGTCGCGGTGCTGTTCCCGATCTACCTGATCTTCCGCGACTCAGGCCTGCTCGACAGCCGCATCGGCCTCACCGTCATGCTGATGCTGATCAACCTGCCGATCGTGGTCTGGATGCTCTACACCTATTTCCGCGAGATCCCGGGCGAGATCCTGGAAGCGGCGCGCATGGACGGCGCATCGCTGTGGAACGAGATCATCTATGTGCTGACGCCGATGGCCGTTCCCGGCATTGCCTCGACGATGCTCTTGAACATCATCCTGGCCTGGAACGAGGCGTTCTGGACGATCCGGTTGACCACCACCAACGCGGCGCCGCTGACCGCCTTCATAAGCTCCTTCTCCAGTCCGCAAGGCCTGTTCTGGGCAAAGCTCTCGGCCGCCTCGACGCTGGCGATTGCGCCGATCCTGATCATGGGCTGGTTCAGTCAGAAGCAACTGGTGCGCGGCCTCACCTTTGGCGCCGTGAAGTAAGAACGCCCAAGCGGCGGACGACGAAGACTATCCCCGGGAGGAAACCATGGGAAACATCACGCTCAAGAACGTCTCCAAGTCCTTCGGGTCGACGACGATCATTCCGAACATCGACCTCAATATCGAGGATGGCGAGTTCGTGGTGTTCGTCGGCCCGTCTGGCTGCGGCAAGTCCACCCTGCTCAGGCTGATCGCCGGGCTCGAGGACGTCAGCGGCGGCACCATCACCATCGACGGCCGCGACGTCACTCAGGAGGCGCCGGCCAAGCGCAAGCTGGCCATGGTGTTCCAGTCCTACGCGCTCTACCCGCATATGACGGTCGCCAAGAACATCGCCTTCCCGCTGAAGATGGCGGGCGAGGACCAGGCGACCATCGAAAAGAAGGTCAAGGACGCCGCGCGCGTGCTCAACCTCACCAACTATCTCGAGCGCCGCCCCGGCCAGCTCTCCGGCGGCCAGCGCCAGCGCGTCGCCATCGGTCGCGCCATCGTGCGTCAGCCCTCGGCTTTCCTGTTCGACGAGCCGCTCTCCAACCTTGACGCCGCACTTCGCGGCACCATGCGCCTGGAGATCAGCGAGCTGCACCATCAGCTGAAGACGACGATGATCTACGTCACCCACGACCAGGTCGAAGCCATGACCATGGCCGACAAGATCGTCGTGCTCAACGCCGGCAATATCGAGCAGGTCGGCTCGCCGATGGAGCTCTACAAGACGCCGAAGAACCTCTTCGTCGCCGGCTTCATAGGTTCGCCCAAGATGAACATGATCGAGGGCGCGCCAGCGGAAAAGTATGGCGCCAAAACCATCGGCATCCGGCCCGAGCATCTCAACATCTCGACCACGTCCGGTGATTGGAAGGCGACGGTCGGCGTTGCCGAGCATCTCGGCTCCGACACCTTCCTGCACGTCCAGGCCGACGGCATCGGTACCGTCAATGTGCGCGCCGACGGCGAGGTTGCGGTGAGGCATGGCGACACCGTCTATCTGAGCCCGGACAGGGCCAAGCTGCATCGCTTCAGCGCCGACGGCAAGGCGCTGGCGCAGTGAGGCTGAAAGGCAAATCGGCGCTGATCACCGGCTCTGCGCGCGGCATCGGCAGGGCCTTCGCCGAAGCCTATGCGCGCGAAGGCGCGACGGTGGCGATTGCCGATATCAACCTGGAAGCGGCGCAAGCGACGGCGAAAGCGATCGGTTCTGCTGCTTACGCTATCCGGCTCGACGTGACCGACCAGGCTTCGATCGACGCCGCGGTGAAGGCGGTCGAGGCCAGGACCGGCGCGCTCGACGTGCTGATCAACAACGCCGCCCTGTTCGACCTAGCGCCGATCGTCGAGATAACCAAGGCGAGCTATGAAAAGCTGTTCGCGGTCAATGTCGCCGGCACGCTGTTCATGCTGCAGGCGGCCGCCCGATCGATGATCGCCGCTGGCAAGGGCGGCAGGATCATCAACATGGCGAGCCAGGCCGGGCGCCGCGGCGAGCCGCTGGTCGCCGTCTACTGCGCCACCAAGGCCGCTGTCATCTCACTCACCCAATCGGCCGGGCTCGATCTCATCAAACACCGTATCAACGTCAACGGCATCGCGCCGGGCGTCGTCGACAGCGACATGTGGGACCAGGTCGACGCGCTGTTCGCCAAATATGAGAACCGGCCGAAAGGCGAGAAGAGGCGGCTTGTCGGCGAGGGCGTTCCCTACGGCCGCATGGGCAAGCCCGAGGACCTCGCCGGCATGGCGGTCTTCCTCGCCAGCGACGAGGCCGAATACATCGTCGCCCAGACCTACAACGTCGATGGCGGCCAATGGATGAGTTGACGGGGATGAGCTGAGGGGGAGGCGCTTCTCTTCTTTCCTCCGGAGAAGACGCCGCGGGGCAGGTGAGGGGCAGCATGCTGGAACACCAGGTGTTGCCCCTCATCCTCGCCCTCCCGAAGAAGGCGGAAACAGTCGGGCCGCCGATCGGCCAAAGGGTAAGCCGATCGGCCAAAGGGTAAAATGAGATGACCGTAAAACTCTCTTCCTCGAACCTCGCCAGGCTGCCGGCCAAGGTCGCCGGTCCGAAATACGACCGCTCCATCCTGAAGGCGGGCATCGTCCATTTCGGCGTCGGCAACTTCCACCGCTCGCACCAGGCGGTCTATCTCGACGACCTGTTCGGCACCGGCGATGGCCATGACTGGGCGTTGATCGGCGCCGGCGTGTTCGAGGGTGAAAAGGTTGGCCGCACCAAGCTCGAGGAGCAGGACTGGCTGACGACCGTGGTCGAGCAGGACCAGGGTCATATGAGCGCCCGCGTCACCGGCGCCATGATCGATTTCCTGACGCCCGGCGATACTGCCGCGATCATCGACCAGCTTGCCGACCCGGCGATCAAGATCGTTTCGCTGACCATCACCGAGGGCGGCTATTTCATCGACCCGGCCTCCGGCAAGTTCAACCCGGCCCATCCCGACATCGTTGCCGACGCTCAAGCAGGCGCGGCGCCGAAAACGGTTTTCGGCATCATCCTCGCCGGGCTGCTGCGCAGGCGTTCCGACGGCATCGTGCCGTTCACGGTCATGTCCTGCGACAACATCCCCCATAACGGCCATGTCACGTCCGACGGCGTCATCGGCCTGGCACGGCTGATCGACGAGGACCTTGCCAAATGGGTAGAGGACAAGGTCGCCTTCCCGAATGGCATGGTCGACCGCATCACGCCGGCCACCACCGACCGCGAGCGCAAGATCCTCGCCGACGATTTCGGGTTGGAGGACAATTGGCCGGTGTTCTGCGAGCCGTTCAAGCAATGGGTGCTGGAGGATCATTTCACCGCTGGCCGCCCGGCGCTGGAGAAGGTCGGCGTCCAGTTCGTCAAAGATGTCTCGCCTTACGAGCTGATGAAGATCCGCATCCTCAATGGCGGCCACGCCACCATCGCCTATCCGGCCGGGCTGATGGACATCCATTTCGTCCATGAAGCCATGCAGGAGCCGCTGGTGCGGGCCTTCCTCGGCAAGCTCGAGCATGACGAGATCATCCCGACCGTGCCGCCCGTGCCGGACACCGATCTGGAGGATTATTACCAGCTCATCGAGCGCCGCTTCTCCAATCCGAAGATCGGCGACACCATCCGCAGGCTTTGCCTCGACGGCTCCAATCGCCAGCCGAAATTCATCATCCCGACGATCGCCGACCGGCTCAAGGCAGGCAAGGGCGTCGCTGGTCTCGCGCTGGAATCGGCCTTGTGGTGCCGCTACTGCTTCGGCACCACCGACAGCGGCGCCGTCATCGAGCCGAACGATCCGAGCTGGGACCGCATGCAGGCGACCGCGAAAGCGGCGAAGGGCGATCCGAAAGCCTGGCTGGCGATGGAGGACATCTATGGCGATGTCGGCCGCTCGCCCGTCTTCGCCGAGGCCTTCGCCCATGCCTTGAAAGTCCTGTGGGCGAACGGCGCGCGCGAAACCCTGACGCGCTATCTCGCCGGAAAGCTCTAGAGCGTGATCCCGAAAAGTGGGAACCGGTTTTCGGAATAGATCACGCTCCAACAAAGAGTTGGATCGGGATGACGATTCAACGAAGCGTTATCCTGATCCAAGGCGCGCTGGAAGCATGCCTCGATGACGCCCGAACTGGTCATCTTCGACTGTGACGGCGTCCTGGTCGACAGCGAGGCGCTTTCGGTCTCGGCGCTGCTTGGCATGATCGAGCGCGCCGGCGGCGCGGTCAGCGAAGACGACGCCTACGAGCACTTCCTCGGCAAAAGCATGAAAAGCGTCCGTGAAATCCTCGGCCGCGACTTCGGACTCGAA
Organism: Mesorhizobium australafricanum; assembly: GCF_033977265.1. Lineage (NCBI taxonomy): Bacteria > Pseudomonadati > Pseudomonadota > Alphaproteobacteria > Hyphomicrobiales > Phyllobacteriaceae > Mesorhizobium > Mesorhizobium australafricanum. The sequence goes on from NZ_JAVIIT010000010.1 coordinate 27,544, forward strand.
ATCAGCGACCAACATCTGACGGCCATGCGCGTCGACCTGATGCGCAAATTCCGCGAGGAACTGAAGCCGATCGCCGGCGTCAAGGAGGTGCTGCCGAAGCTCGGCCTGCCTTGCTGCGTCGCCTCGTCAGGCACGCTGGAACGCATCCGCTACGCGCTCGACGTCACCGGCCTGCTCTCGCTGCTGGAGCCGCATCTCTTCAGCGCCACCATGGTCAAAAGCGGCAAGCCGGCACCCGACCTTTTCCTCCATGCCGCCGCCAGCATGCGGGCGCATCCGCGCGACTGCCTGGTGATCGAGGACAGTCCCGCCGGCATTGCCGCGGCCCGCGCGGCCGGCATGCGCGTCCTTGCATTCACCGGTGGCTCGCATGCGTCCAACCCCGCCCTCAAGGCGCGGCTTGCGTCGACGGAGCCGGACTCTATATTCGCTGACATGCTGCAATTGCCCGATCTGATTGCAGGCCTGGGAGCGAGAGTAAAAGCATCTTGACGAAAAGCTTTGTTTGCGCGGTCGATGTCGGCACCGGAAGCGCTCGCGCGGGCATTCTCGACTCGCGTGGCAACCTGCTCGGCCGCGCCGACCATCCTATCGCCATGCATCAGCCCAAGCCCGATCATGCCGAGCACGATTCGGAAGATGTCTGGTCGGCGGTGTGCAAGGCCGTGCGGGTCGCGCTCCAGAAATCCGGCGTCGCCGCAGGCGAAATCGCCGGCATCTCTTTCGATGCCACCTGCTCGCTGGTCGTTCGCGACAGGCAGGGTGGCCAGCTCAGCGTCTCGGTCACCGGCGAGAAGCGCTGGGACACCGTCGTCTGGCTCGATCACCGCGCCATCGCCGAGGCCGATGAATGCACGACGAGCGGTCATGCCGTTCTCGATTACATCGGCGGCGTGATGTCGCCGGAGATGGCGACGCCGAAGCTGATGTGGCTGAAGCGTCATTTGCCGAAGACATGGAATGAAGCCGGTTATCTATTCGACCTCGCCGATTTCCTGACCTGGAAGGCAAGCGGCTCGCTTGCCCGCTCGCAATGCACACTCACCGCCAAATGGACCTATCTCGCGCATGAGGAAAAAAGCTGGCGGCGCGATTTCTTCGAGCTTGTCGGCCTCGGCGACCTGTTCGAGCACGGCAATCTGCCGGAGAAAGCCAGCTCCGTCGGCGCTGACATCGGCGCATTGACGGCGCAATCGGCTGCGGAACTTGGGCTGACCGAGAAGTGCCGGGTTGGCGCCGGCGTCATTGACGCCTACGCGGGCGCGCTCGGCGTGCTCGGCGGCTTTGCCGGCGATGAGCGAAACATCAGCCGGCATCTGGCGCTGATCGCCGGCACGTCGTCCTGCGTCATGGCGATGTCGCCCGACCCGCAGCCCTTTGCCGGCGTCTGGGGGCCCTATTACGGCGCGGCACTGCCGACGCTGTGGCTGTCGGAAGGCGGCCAGTCGGCCACCGGCGCGCTGCTCGATCACATCATCCGCTGGCACGGCGCCGGCGGCGAGCCGGACGCGGCCATGCATATGAAGATCGCCAGCCGCGTTGCCGAGCTGCGCGCCGAGGACGGCGATGCGCTGGCGGCGCGGCTGCATGTGCTGCCGGACTTTCACGGCAACCGTTCGCCGCTCGCCGACCCGCACGCGGTCGGCGTCATCAGCGGCCTGACGCTTGATGCCTCCTTCGACAGTCTGTGCAAGCTCTACTGGCGTACCGCCGTCGGTATCGCGCTCGGCGTGCGCCATGTGCTGGAGGCGCTGAACGAGAACGGCTATCTGATCGACACGCTGCATGTCACCGGCGGCCACACCAAGAACCCGCTTTTGATGGAGCTTTATGCCGACGCCACCGGCTGCACGGTGGTCGAGCCGCTGGCCGACGAGGCGGTGCTGCTCGGCACCGGCATGGTGGCGGCGACCGCCGCCGGACTCTATGGCGATCTCAACGCGGCCTGTGTCGCCATGCAGCAGGGCGGCAGGACGCGCGCGCCCAACAAGGCCGCCGGCGCGCGCTTCGACCGCGACTACCGGATATTCCTCGAAATGCACCGCCAGCGGCAGGCGCTCGACGCCATTGGATAACGTGGCGGACTTGGGCGTTCCGCTCAAGGAACTGGGGCGCAGCCGTGGTCTTGCGATTGGCTGCGCCTTCTCCGGAAACACCGACCCGGACTGCAGGGCACTCGTCGCCCGGCACTGCCGTGGGCCGCATCATTGCGGATGCGCCATGCCGTAGGTGAGAAATTTCCGGTTTCCGTCAGGCTTTTACCACCCGGTCGCAGACGATGCCGTTGCGCTGCATGGCGTTGCGCGTGTCGATGATCAGCCGCGAATGATTTGCCAGGAGCCCGTAGTCCACCCCATCGTGATCGGTGACGATGACGACCGCATCATAGGCCGCGATGGAGTCGCGGTTGAGGCGGATGCAATCCTTGCCGGCCAGCATCGGGTGTTTGCGCGTCTTCGGTATCCGCGCGACATGAGGGTCGTGATAGGCAATGTCCGCGGCGCGTGTTTCGAGCAGCTCGATCAGCTTGAGCGCCGGACTTTCACGCACGTCCGCCACGTTCTTCTTATAGGCAACGCCGACGATCAGGATCGCTGCCTGGCTCAACGGCAGGCCAAGCTGCGTGTCGAGGGCTCCCGACAGCTTGGACATGACATAGTGCGGCATGGAGACGTTGATCTCGCCGGCAAGCTCGATGAACTTCGTCGACACCTCGAACTCGCGCGACTTCCAGGTCAGGTAGAACGGGTCGATCGGGATGCAATGTCCGCCGAGCCCCGGACCGGGATAGAACGGCATGTAGCCGAAGGGCTTCGTCTTTGCCGCCTCGATGACTTCCCAGATGTCTATCCCCATCGCGGAATAGATGACCTTGAGCTCATTGACCAAAGCAATGTTGACTGCCCGGAAGATGTTTTCCGTCAGCTTCACCACCTCAGCCACCTTGATGGTTGAGACAGGCACCACCTTCTCCACGATCGCGCCGTAGAAGAGCGCCACCAGTTTCGCAGCGACCGGCCCGTCGCCGGCGACAACCTTCGGAATGGTAGCGGTTTCAAAGCCGATGCTGCCCGGATCCTCGCGTTCGGGCGAATAGCCGAGGAAGAAATCCCTGCCGGATTTGTAGCCCGTCGCTTCCAGTATGGGCTTCATCACCTCATCGGTGGTGCCGGGATAGGTGGTCGATTCCAGCACGACAAGCTGGTGCTTGCGCAGATGGGCCGCGATGGCGCGCGTTGTTTCTTCCACGAAGGAAAGATCGGGCTCGCGCTGCTTCGTCAGCGGCGTGGGGACGCATATGGAGATGACATCGCATTCCTCAAGGGCCGCGAAATCCGATGTTGCCTGGAAAGACCCGCTCGCGCTGATGTCCTGCAAGGCCTCGTCGGTAACGGCGCCGATATAGGACCGGCCCGCTTTCAGTCTCTCGAGCTTGCTGTTGTCGGTATCGAAGCCGATCACCCGGAAGCCGGCTCGCGCCGCAACCGCGGCAAGCGGCAGCCCGACATAGCCAAGTCCGATGATGCCGATCGTGGCCGTTCGTGATTCAAGTCTTGAATGAAGTGTCGCGCCGCGAGCCTGCTCGGTCAAAGTCATTGTTGCCTCCATCGGTGGCGCTGGTCCGGGACCGGCGCCGCATTGCAATGCCGTGAATTCTGACGGACAGGACTTTCTGGTAGCCGGCGTCATAACCCCACATCGTCGCGGGTCGCGTTGCAACTCTCGTGCCACGAGGTTTCATGCGCGTCTGAGCCTTGCGCGAAGCCGCAAAGGCAAAGAACAGCGGTCCGCGCCGGATCAAAATTCCACGGATTGTCAAGTGTGTGCTGCTTGTGCCGGTTTCGCACGTACCTGTTTCATTTTAGATCACGTTAGAAAACAAGTCCCAAAAAAGGCAATGATTACAAGGTCGTAATTAACCACTGTTGTTTATCATATTATTAACTATCAGTTGCGTTGCCTGGGGAAATCCTCGTTTCATGGAGAAAGGCGCACAATTAGGGGGTGCGGCTCTCTTCTTTTGCAAGCGGGGATTGTCGCTCTATGAGCATGAACAGCAACGAAGTCAGATGCCTTATCGCGGGAGGCGCGGGGTGTCTCGGGACCAATCTGGCCCGTCGCCTTCTCGATCAGGGCGCGCATGTCGATGTCGTCGACAATCTCTCCACCGGTCGCCAGGCGAATGTCGACCAGTTGTCGCGGCATCGGAACTTCGGGTTCATCAAGATGGATGTCGCCGATCCGACGATTTGCCGCCGGGTGCAGCGTCGCCGTTACAGCCATGTCTATAACCTGGCCTGTCCCACGGGTGTTCCCAACATCAAGCGGCTGGGCGAGCAGATGCTGATGGCCTCGTCCGCCGGGACGCTGAACCTGTTGAAGATCGCGCGCAGGTGCAAGGCGAAATACCTGTTTTCCAGCACCGCCGAGGCTTACGGCGATCCGGACGTTTTCCCGCAGGCTGAAACTTACGTCGGGCGGGTCGATCCCGTCGGCCCGCGCAGTCCTTACGAGGAAGGCAAGCGCTTCGGCGAGGCGCTAACCCGCTTCTGGGGCGGCAAATACGGCGTCGAGGTGCGCATCGTGCGCATTTTCAACACCTACGGCCCGGCCATGTCGCCCAAGGATCAGCGTGTCATCCCGCAGATGTTGACGCGCCTCATCGCCGGCAAGCCCGTGCCGATCTATGGCGACGGAACGCAGACGCGAACCTTTCTCCACGTCGACGATCTGGTGAACGGGCTTCTCGTGGTCGTCGAGAAGGGCGACAGCGGCGAGGTTTACAATGTCGGCGGTGACGAACAGATCACCGTCCGCGATCTCTTTTCCGCGGTGAAAAAGGCGACCGGGCTCTCGGGGGAAGCTGCCTTTCGCGACCATTTCATCGAAGATCACCGCGGCCGCTGGCCGGACACGACCAAGCTGCGGGCTCTTGGCTGGCGGCCGAACATCCCGTTGGAAGCAGGCATTCGCCAGAGTTATCAGGATCTGCTTGCCTCGATGGAGATCAAGCCGGCGCGCGCGGCCTTCGGCTCCGCGCGCAGCAAGGGCGGCAGCGCGCCGGTCTTGGGCGATCGGTCGCAGCCCGCCTCGCCATGAGCGCGACGGCCGTCCTCAACCTGACCTTGATGGTGCTCAGTGCGTCGCTGGGCATCAACATCGCATTCTGGTGCACGGTCGGACTGCTGCGCTTCGTCGCCGAACTCGGCAGCCGCAAGGTCGCCGCGGGCGCTCGCGCCATCAAGGTCGCCGATGTCGCGGTCGTCATTCCCGCGCATAACGAAGAGATCGCGCTTCCCAAATGCATTGCCGCTCTCAAGGCGATTATCCCGGCCCGGCAGATCTATGTTGCCAGCGACGGATCGAGAGACGCCACGGTGGCTATCGCCCGGAGCCTGGGCTGCAGGGCCCTTGATATCCAGCCCAACGGGGGCAAGGCCAAGGCCATAGACCGGGCTATCAAGCACTACCGCCTTTGCAAGCGGTTCAAGGCCGTGCTGATCCAGGACGCCGACTCCGAAATCGACCCGCACTATTTCGACTACGCCCTTCCGCTGTTTGACGATCGGGGTGTCTGCGTCGTCGCGGGCCATGTCCTGTCACGCTGGCGCGATCAGCGCCTGCCGACGCTGGATATGCTCTTCGCCGCCTATCGGACACGCCTCTACAGGATCCTGCAGATGGCGTTCCAGTATGGCCAGTCCTGGAAATGGACCAGCGTGAGCTATATCGCGCCTGGCTTTGCAAGCATGTATCGCACCCAGGCTCTGACCCAGATCGACATCACGGCCCCGGGCCTTGTCATCGAAGACTTCAACATGACCTTCGAGGTGCAGCACAAACGGCTGGGACGCGTCGCCTATACGCCGAGAGCGCGATGTTCGTCGGAAGACCCTTTCAACCTCTCCGACTATCGCAAACAGGTGCAACGCTGGTATCTCGGCTTCTGGCAGACGGTGCGCCGGCACGGGGTCTGGCCAAGCCGTTTCTGGCTTTCGCTCGGCGGCTTGCTGGCGGAATTGCTCGTCATATCGATTTTCGCCCTCGCCTTGCCGTTGGCCACCCTGGCTTACTTGACGACCGGCTTTGAAATCCCCGCATTGTCGATAGGCCAATTGGCGATACGACCGGTCTCGCCTCTCATTCTCCTCGCGCTGTTTCTCGCCGTCGACTATGCGCTCACCTTTATCGTTGCGATCATCGAGCGGCGGCCGAGCCTAATGCTCTACGGCATCGCCTTTCCCGCCATACGGCTTCTCGATGCCGCGCTTTTCCTGCGCGCCCTTGCCAAATCCTTCTCCGCGAAATCCGACGGTCGTTGGGTAAGCCCGGCGAGGTACGCGATCCCCGATGCCGACAGGAGGCGTTCATGAACATTACCCGGCGTTCGGTTCTTCTCGGCGGTATCAGCCTTCCGTTTCTGGCCGTTGCCGGCAGGGGCGTCGCCACGGCCGCGGCGCGCCTGCCCAATCCGTTGATCGTGACGATCAGCGGCGTCGGCGCCGACGCCGATACCGGCAAGCTCGGGGCTGTCGCAAACGCCTTCTCGTCCGCCGGCCTGCCGATCGCCATGACCATCAAGATGGCCGGCGATCCCCGTGGCATCCCGGGCTATAGCTCAAATCTGGCCAAGTGGATCAGGCAGTCCGTGGAGCTGGCTCCAGACGCCATTGAATTCGGAATCCATGCCGCGAAGATCGTAGCAGCCGATCCCTATCTTCAGGCCCGGCATGCCGGCGAAATGCAGGCCGCATTCTCGCAGATGATCAATGCGTTCGACCGCTACAAGTCCAAGGCCGTCATCACCGCGCTGACGCTGACCACCAATCAGCCGCTGCAATCATACCAGGACGCCGCATCGATGCGGTCCGCCGGCATCCGCACCGTCATTCGTCTCGCGGGAGAACACGACGACAAGGTTGGCCTGCAGCCGTCGGATGGCGGCTACTGGACGACCAACACCGGTCTTGTGAACACCTTTGCCTCGGCGCGGACATCCGCCACATCGGGCAACGGGACTGTCGCCGCCCTGACGGCGCCGGCCATGCTTGCGCCGAACATCGCGGCTCTTACCGCCAACACCGACCCGATTATCGTTGAAATCCCCTTTGACGCGCTCGCCGGTTTGTCCAACGCGGATGCGGCCGACTATGCGGCTGGCGTTGCCATGGCAGTGCTTGCAGCCACCTCATCCGGCGCCGCGCGTGTCCTGACCCCGCAAAAGCTCTATGCGCAGAGCCGCGGTACCGGCAGGCGCTACATTGTGGTCAGGGTGGACGACCTGCGTCTCGACAGCGATACCGATCCGAGCCACATGGCCTTCGTGCGCGGTCTCATTGAAGCTGGCTATCCAGTCACCAACGCCATCATCCCGGCTCCCAAGGCGGGCCTGCTGTCGGCGGACGAAAGCAGCAAGGCCTATCTGCAATCGATGCTCGCGGACCAGCGGTATGATATTGCGGGACATGGCTGGCACCATACGCCTTCCGAACTGCTCGGAAACTCGCTCGGAAAAGATGTCGACCTCATCAGGGACTGTATGAGCGAAATCTACCGCTCCACCGGCAGGCTGCCGCTGACCTATATTCCCCCGAACGACGATTTCGACGACAACACGCTCAATGCCGTGGCCGGCACAGGGACGCCGATATTCGCCGCCGAGAAGGGGACCCTGCGCTGGTTCAATGGGCTCGACAGGCACGGACTCCTGCATGTGTCCAACACCATCAAGTTCGAAAGCGCCTGGACGGGCGACCTTCCCTATTTCTCCGAGGAACAGGTTTTCGATTACCTTGGAGCGGACAATGACGCGGTCTTTTGCGTTCACCCGGACACCGCCAAAACGCCCGAAAAAAAGAAAGCGATACTCGACTCCATCGCTCGGATGTCGGGCGAGCCGGGCACGACGCTGATCAATTTCGCGGAGTATTACAAAGCCGTCTGCCCGGCGATGCCGAAGCTGGATCGTATCAGGCAAGCCCGCGCCGACGTGTCGGTGAAGGACTGGAGAAAACCCGATCCGCATCGGCTGGAAGAGGAAGCGCTGAGAGCCGATGCCGAACTGGCCTGGACCTATTTCGACTGGGGTGCAAAGAACTTCAACGGCATGGCGCCCGCCACGTCGTGGATCGAATTCGGCAAGCAGACCGGATATCCGTTCACAACGATGTGGGATACCGGATCGCACATCCTGGCGGCGGTTTCGGCTCAGCGCCTGCGCATCATCGACCAGACCGAATTCGAGAAGATGATCAATCGAATTCTCGCATTCCTGGGTCAGGGTGACTTCAGCTTTGCCGGGGTGAAGCTCCCAAATACCGAGCGGCGGCTTAGCTCGAAGGGCGGCGAGCGCGATGGCTTCGACAGTGCCGACGTTGGACGCCTGCTGGTTGCGCTCAAGATTCTGGACAGCTACACGGCCGGTGCTTTCCCGGTGTTCAAGCTGGTGCAGCATTGGTCGTTCGGGCCCGTCCTCGAAGACGGCGAGTTGCATGTGGTCAGTGACGCCGGCAAGATTTCGTCGGCACAGTACAACAGCTATGGCGGCTATGCCGGCCGCGGATACAGCCTCTGGGGCGAGGCGATATCGCCGGCGTTCACCACTCCCGATCCGAGCAACGACATGGATGCCGCCCTCGCGGCCATGGCGGAAATCCAGCGGCGCGGCCGCATCGCGACCGAACCCCATGTCACCGAGGAAATCGAGTTGGGCGGGTCACCGCACGGGCGCCTCATCGCGGACATCCTCTACGCCGCTCAGATGAAGCGCTTCCGGGATACCGGCATCCTGACCTGTGTTTCGGAGACCGCCATGGCCGGGCCTCCGTATTTCACCTATCAGGGCTACCAATTGACCGACGATGGCGGCACTTTCCCGGTCGACACGTTGAAGACCTCCGCGCCCGACAAGGCGGCGAAGCTTTCCGACTCGCTGCGGCTGGTCAATTCCAAAGGCGCCTATCTATGGCTCGCGGCCCGGCCGGGCGATTACGCGCAAAAGCTCGTGGCCTATGTCAGGGAGCGCGCCAAGATGAAAGGAATGGGTTTTTCCGCTGGAGTGTCCGAGCGGACAGGCAAGCGCATCGAGGTCACCGACATCAACACCAACGGCATCATCCTGGAGTCGGCCGCCTACATACTCGGCGGCCGCAAACCGCTGCTTTCGTCGGCGGAGGCCTGAACCTTGCCGGGGGCGGCGTCGGCGTCGCATGTCGCCCAATGGCCCGTGTCGCTGTAGCTGGTCGCACCTGGTAGCGACCTGGCAGCCATCGCGACGGGCCACGGTGGCTTGCATTGGCTGGATCAATCGCTAGCCAGCCCTCCTCTCTTGCCAAAATGTCGCATTTCGTTCACAAGGCGACGCAAACGGCGCATTTCCGCCGTTTGCAGTGCGGCTTCCGGGCATGGTCCCGATGCGCCGCGATCTGAAAGAGCGGAATAATGTCTGCGATCGAAGCCGGCGCTCGCGCGCCGGAAAATCTTTGGCGTCAGGAAATCAGGGCGACGTTGGCGCTCGCCTGGCCGATGGTGCTCACCAATCTCGGCCAGACCGCCATGACCGCGACAGACGTCATGATGATGGGCCGCCTGGGGCCGGATACGCTGGCAGCCGGCGCGCTCGGCTCCAATCTCTATTTCATGCCGCTGATCTTCGGCCTTGGCCTGATGCTTGCGACCTCGCCGATGATGGCGACCGAGCTTGGCCGTCGCCGCCATTCGGTGCGCGACCTGCGCCGCACCGTGCGCCAGGGCCTATGGCTAGCGATCCTGATCTCGGTCCCGATCTGGGTATTCCTCTGGCATGGTGAACAGGTGCTGCTGGCCATGGGCCAGAAGCCGGAGCTCGCGCATCAGGCAGGCATCTACCTGCGTTCGCTGCAATGGTCGGTGCTGCCCTTCTACTTCTATATCGTGCTGCGCTCCTTCATCTCGGCCCTGGAGCGGCCGGGCTGGGCGTTGATCATCGTTTTCGTCGCAGTCGCCTGCAACGCCGTCTTCAACTGGGTGTTCATGTTCGGCAATCTCGGCGTCAAATCGATGGGCATTGCCGGCTCCGGCCTCGCCACCACGCTCTCCAGCACGCTGATGTTCATCGGCCTGGCGGCGGTGGTGATCAAGGAGAAGAAGTTCCGCCGCTATCGTCTGTTCGGCCGCTTCTGGCGCTCCGATTGGCCGCGCTTTCGCGGGCTGCTCAGGCTCGGCCTGCCGATCGCCGGCATCCTCGCCTTCGAGGTGACGATCTTCAACGCGGCGGCCCTGCTGATGGGCCTGATCGATGCCGATTCGCTGGCCGCGCACGCGATCGCCATCCAGATCGCCTCGATCTCCTTCATGGTGCCGCTCGGCCTCAACCAGGCGGTGACCGTGCGCGTCGGCCTGGCGCATGGTGCCGGCAATCCGGAAGGCGTCTCGCGCGCCGGCTGGACCGCCTTCGTCATCGGCGTCTCGTTCATGGCGCTGATGGGCCTGGTGATGATCCTGTGGCCGCATGCGCTGATCAGCGCCTTCATCGATCTCGCCGATCCGGCCAATGCCAGGGTGATCACGCTTGCGGTGTCGTTCCTGGTGTTTGCAGCACTTTTCCAGATTTTCGACGGCGCCCAGGCGGTGGCCGCCGGCATGCTGCGCGGCCTGCACGACACCAAGGTGCCGATGATCTACGCGGCGATCGGCTATTGGGGCATCGGCCTGCCGCTCGGCGTGTTGCTCGCCTTCCATTTCGGCCTGAACGGCGTCGGCATCTGGATCGGCCTGGCCTCGGGACTGGCCGTGGTGGCGGCATTGCTGCTGACGCGCTGGCTCAGACGCGACCGCATCGCGCCGGTGCTGTCCTTCGGGCATTGACAAGACAGGCTGTCGGCACGATCGGCAGCCTGCTTAGTGCGTTCCGGCGCGTTGCTCCAGGCGCCGCGCGTATTGAGTCAGCGGAAAGCACATGATGAAGAAGATCAGCGCCACCAGCCCATAGACCTTGAACGGCTCGAAGGTCGCGTTGTTGATCGCGTTCGAGGTCCTGACCAGTTCCTCGAAGCCGATGATCGAGGTCAGCGCCGTCGATTTGATGAGCTGCACCAGGAAGCCGACGGTCGGCGCGCGGGTGATCGCGAAGGCCTGCGGCAGGATGATCAGCCTCAACTCCTGCAGATAGTGCAGCCCGAGGCTGGCGCCGGCGTCCCATTGGCCGCGCGGCAGGGCATCGACGCCGCTGCGCCAGATCTCGGCCAGATAAGCGCTGGCGAAGAAGGTGAGCCCAAGCATCGCCGCCGTCCAAGGCTCGATCCGCAGCCCCAGCATCGGCAGGCCGAAGAACATCAGGAAGAGCTGCATCAAAAGCGGCGTGCCCTGGAACAGCGCGATGTAGCCCGAGGCGACCCGCTTCACCCATTTGTTCTTGGCGATGCGGAAGAACAGCACAACCAGCCCGACCAGCGCCCCGCCGATGAAGGCGGCGAGCGACAACAGCACCGTCCAGCGCGCGGCGAGCAGGAGGTTGCGCAATATGTCCCAGAAGGTGAACTCGATCATGACACGCCGGCTCCGAGAACGCGGCGCCCGCCGCCGACCAGCAGCCGGCGCAGTCCCATCGACAGGCCGAGATAGACCAGGGTCACCACCAGATAGGTTTCGAAAGCGCGGAAGGTGCGCGCCTGCAGCATATCGGCCTCGTAGGTCAGCTCGCGCACCGCGATCTGCGACACCACGGCCGATTCCAGCATCATGATCACGACCTGGCTGGTCAGCGCCGGATAGATCACCTTCAGCGCCTGCGGCAGCACGATCTTGATGAACACCTGGCGCGGCCTCAGCCCAAGCGCCAGCGCGGCTTCCGTCTGCCCGCGCGGCACGGCGTCGAGCCCCGCGCCGACGATCTCGATCGTGTAGGCGGCCATGTTGAGCGTCATCGCCAGCATCGCGGCCAGGATCGGATCGAGCCTGACGCCGAGGCTGGGCAGCCCGAAGAAGATGAAGAACAGCTGCACCAGGAACGGCGTGTTGCGCATCACCTCGACATAGGCCGCGATCGCCAGGCGAACCGGCTTGGGGCCGTTTCTTTTGCCGGCAGCACCCAGGATGCTGAGGAAGGTTCCCGCGAGCGTGGTGACGGCAATCAGGAGGATCGTCGTCCCCGCGCCGCGCGCGATCGCACCCACTGCACCCGCAAGCCAGCCGAAGTCCAGGCTGTAGCCCATGGCGATTGACCTTGTTGGCCGCGCCTAGCGCGAAGAAAGTGGAAGCGGTTCGGGGCTTGGGGAGCCGAACCGCTCGGGATCAATCCTTGAGGTTGTCGGGATTGAGCGGCGTCTTCAACCAGGCCTTCGAGCTCTCGTCCAGCTTGCCGTCGGCCAGCATCTTGGCGACCGCATCGTTCACCGCCTTCTTCAGCCGGTCCTCATTCTTGTTGAGGCCGATATGCGAAGGCGAGGTGAGCAGCTGGAACTTCTGCTCCGGCTTCAGCGCGTCCTGCTTGGCCAACACCTGCGCGCCGACATCGTTGCCGACGACCATCAGTTGCGTCTGGCCGGAGATGAAGGCCTGGATGACGGAATTGTAGTTGTCGAAACGGCGGATGTCGGCGGAAGCCGGAGCCGCCTGGGTCAGAGAAGTATCCTCAAGCGTGCCGCGATTGACGGCGATCGACTTGTCGGCGAGGTCTTCCTTGCCTTTGACGGCAAGCGCGGCCGGGCCGATGACGGCGATGTAATAGGGCGCGTAGGCGGCGGCGAAATCGATCACCTCAGCGCGCTCCTTGGAGTAGCCGACGCTCATCAGGAGATCGACGCGCTTGTCGGTGAGATAAGGGATGCGGTTCTGGCCGGTGACGCTGACCAGGTTGAGCTTCACCTTCAAGGCATCGGCGATCGCCTGCGCCACGTCGACGTCATAGCCCTTGATGCTCATGTCGGCGCTGGCCGAGGAGAAGGGCGGGAAATCAGAGAAGATGCCGACATTGATGGCGCCGGCCTTGGTGATGTCATCGACGGCGTCGGCCTTCGCGGCCTGGGTGGCGAGACCGAAGCCCGCCGTGGCGAGCATCATCGCCGCGGCAATGGATGACTTGAACTTGGCATGAAGTGTCATTGTGGTTCCCCTGCTGGAAGCTTGTTGTTGCACCCGGCCGCCGGCTCCAGCGCGGCGGCCGTATTGGTTTGGTATTAGCCCTTCTTGATCGCCGGGCTGAACACCATCAGGCTGAGGATCTCGAACAGCACCTGGGCGCCGACATGGGCGGTGTTGGTGGTCGCGTCATATTGCGGCGCCACCTCGACGACGTCGCCGCCGACGATGTTGAGGCCTTTCAGGCCACGCAGCAGCTCGAGCACCTCCCGCGTCGTCAGCCCGCCGACTTCCGGCGTGCCGGTGCCCGGCGCGAAGGCCGGATCGATACTGTCGACGTCGAAGGAGATGTAGGTCGGGCCGTCGCCGACAATTTTGCGCGCTTTCTCGATGATGGCCGGGATGCCGAGCCCGGTCACCTCCTCGGCATGCACGACGGTCATGCCGGATTCATAGGTGAACTCCCACAGATATTCGGCCGAGCCGCGAATGCCGATCTGGATGGTGCGCGACGGATCGAGCACGCCGTCCAGCACCGCGTTGCGGAACGGTCCGCCATGATGGAACTTGGTCATGTCGAACAGCCCGCTGGTGTCGCAATGGGCGTCGATATGGATCATGCCGACCGGCGCCTTTTTGCCGACTGCCTTCAGGATCGGATGGCTGATCGAATGGTCGCCGCCGACCGAGAGCGGCAGCACGCCGGCATCGACGATCTGGTTGGTGCGCTTTTCGATGTCCTCATGGCTGATCTCCAGCCGATAGCGGCTGCGGAATGGCGTGTCGCCGATGTCGGCGACCCGCAGCTCATGCGTCGGCGCGCATTCCAGCACATGATTGTAGGGGCCGATGCGCTCGATGGCGCGCAGCGCGCGCGGCCCGAAGCGCGAGCCGGGACGATTGGTGACGCCGAGATCCATCGGCACGCCGATCATCGCCACTTGCAGGTCGCCGAAATCAGGATTGTCGGCGGCAATTTCCCGGTAGGGCGCGGCGAGGAAGGTGGGGATGCCGGAATAGGGGGCGAGGCGCGTGCCCGACTTGTTGAAGATCTTGTCGGCGACCTTGCGGAATTTCGGGTCGAACATCTCGCCGCCATGGCTCTCGCCATATTTGCGGCGCAACGCTTCGAGCTTGCCGCGATCGTAACCCATGTCCGTCCTCCTCTGTGCCTGCTTGCGGGTGCTGCCCGCATAGGTGGCTGCCAAGCCAGCCTTTCGGCTGGATCGTTGCCCCCGCTGGCCTGCGGATACCACGTCTCTTGAAGCTGTTCCGGGCAAAAGTGTCGGGCAGCCGCATTGAAAAATCAATTGATATTGTTAGGGTCTTTGTTGTGAGAAAATCTCACAAAGTAGGAGCACTCCATGGCCAAGCGCCTGCCGCCGCTGAACCCGTTGCGCGCCTTCGAGGCCACGGCGCGGCACGCCTCGCTGACCAAGGCGGCGGGCGAACTCAATGTCACGCATGGCGCCGTCAGCCACCAGATCAAGGCGCTCGAGCAGTCGCTCGGCGTAAAACTCTTCGAGCGCACCGGTCAGCGTGTGAAGCTGACGCCGCATGGCGCCGAGTTCCTGCCGGCGGTGTCAGCCGCTTTCGACGGCATCGCCGCCGCGACCCAGCGCATGACGCGGCCGGCAAGCGCCGGCGCGCTGTCGGTGTCCTGCGTGCCGGCGCTGCTCTTATTGTGGATGACGCCGCGGCTAGGCTCCTTCACCGCGCAATATCCTGATATCCAGCTCACGCTCATCCCGTCCAACGACGCCCGCGATATTCGCGCTCCGCAGATCGATGTCTGCGTGCATTACGGCGACGGCAGCTGGACCGATTGCTGGATGCGCAAATGGTCGGGGCTGGAACTTTTTCCGGTGGTCAGCCCGACATTGATCAACAACCGACCGATCCGCAGCGTCCGCGATCTCGCCGATCACGTCTTCCTGCATGGTGACGACGGCCGCGAATGGCACACCTGGCTGGCCGCCGCCGACGCGCTCGATCTGGAGCGCGGCCGCCGCCATCATCTGGGCGACGCGCGCATGGCGACGGAGGCCGCCGTGCACGGCCATGGCGTGGCGCTGGGCGATTCCGTCACCGCGCGCGCTCTGCTCGCCAGGGGCATGCTCGTCGCGCCCTTCACATTGTCGGTGCCGGCGGTCGATGATTTCTACGTCGTCTGCCGCAACGAAATGCGCTCGGCGCCGATCGTCCAGCTCTTCATCGACTGGCTGTTCGCCGAGAAGGAACAGGACGAGGGGCGCGCCGACGCGCCGGTGGCCGGCCGTGTGCCCAGCCGCAGGAAACGTCCTGCCCTCAAGGTGATAGGAGCAAGAGCGTCGTCCTGATGGCTGGACTTGCATAGCTGCTTTTTGTCGGGCCAGCTTGCAAAGCAGCAAGCGCGTTCGAAAATACAGTGCTAAGAGGCAGTTGGCTAAAGCAATTCCGGGAGGACCGCGCGACGGTCTTCCCTCCGGAATTGCTCAAACGAGGACTTGAAGCGTGGCGCCGGCGTTTCCGTGCGTTGTGCTTTATGGGTGAGCAAGCATGGCAAAAACCGATATAGCGCGGCGCGTCTATAACCATACCTGGAAGCTCGACCCGATCGTCCGCAGTCTGCTGGACACCGACTTCTACAAGCTTTTGATGCTGCAGATGATCTGGGGCATGTATCCCAAGGTCGACGCCACTTTCACGCTGATCAACCGCACGACCTCGGTGCGTCTCGCCGACGATATCGACGAGGGCGAATTGCGCGAGCAGCTCGACCACGCCCGCACACTGCGCTTCTCCAAGAAGGAAATGATCTGGCTGGGCGGCAACAATTTTTACGGCCGCAAGCATATCTTCGAGCCGGAGTTTTTAGCCTGGCTGGAAGGTTTCAGGCTGCCCGACTACGAGCTCTCCAAACGCGATGGCCAATATGAGCTCTCCTTCGCCGGGCCGTGGATGTACACCACGCTCTGGGAAATCCCGGCGCTCGCCATCATCAATGAGCTCCGCTCCCGCGCGGCCATGCGCTCCTACGGCCCCTTTGCGCTCGACGTGCTCTATGCCCGCGCCAAGGCCAAGATGTGGGCCAAGACCGAGCGGCTGAAGGCGCTGCCGGGCATCCGCATTTCCGATTTCGGCACGAGACGCCGCCACTCGTTCCTTTGGCAGCGCTGGTGCGTCGAGGCGCTCAAGGAAGGCATCGGCGACGCCTTCACCGGCACCTCCAACGTGCTTCTGGCCATGGACAACGACCTCGAAGCGCTCGGCACCAACGCGCATGAACTGCCGATGGTGTTTGCAGCCCTTGCCAATTCCGAGCAGGAGTTGCGCCAGGCGCCCTACAAGGTGCTGCAGGACTGGCAGCGCTACTATGGCGGCAATCTCTTGATCGTGCTGCCCGACGCCTTCGGCACGGACTCCTTCCTGCGCGACGCGCCGGACTGGGTCGCCGACTGGACCGGCTTCCGCCCCGACAGCGCGCCGCCGATCGAGGGTGGCGAAAAAATCATCGACTGGTGGCGCAAGAAGGGCAAGGACCCCAAGCAGAAGCTGCTCATCTTCTCCGACGGCCTCGAGGTCGAGACCATCGAGGAGACCTACAGGCATTTCCGCGGCAAGGTGCGCATGTCCTTCGGCTGGGGCACCAACCTCACCAACGACTTCGAAGGCTGCGCCCCGACCGAAACCGACAGCCTTGATGCGATTTCGCTGGTCTGCAAGGTGACGGAGGCCAATGGCCGGCCGGCGGTGAAGCTGTCGGACAACCCCGCCAAGGCGACCGGGGACGGGAAGGAGATCAAACGGTATCTGAGGATTTTCGGCGAGAAGGGGCGGGTGGAGCAGTTGGTGAAGGTGTAGAGGGCGTCTAATTCACCCGAGTTGGCCACATATGGAATTCGGATAAGTTGAGTTCCCGCCCACCCCCCTCTGTCCTGCCGGACATCTCCCCCGCAAGGGGGGAGATTGACAGCTTCGGGCGCCCCGCCTCTTTCTGCGACGTCGAAAATTGGCGAAAGCCGGGGCGACATCCGATCTCCCCCCTTGCGGGGGAGATGTCCGGCAGGACAGAGGGGGGTGTGAAGGATCGCGGCGTTGGTGTTATTCTCGCATTAGCCACCACCCTCGCCCTCCTCCCTACCCCCGCCTTCGCCCACGCCTCCGATCGTGGCCACGTCCTTCTCCTCCCCACCGGCTACTACCTCGTCGGCGGCGCTTTTGCCGTGGCGGTCAGCTTCCTCGTCCTGGCACTGCTGCCGCCTGCCGCCCTCGATCGCTTCTGGCGCCGGCGCCTGCCCTTGCTCACCCTCAGCGACAGTCCGCGCACCATCGCCAGCCTGCTTTCCTTTGCCGGCTTTGCGATTCTCATCGCCGCCGGCATCTTCGGCGGCCGCGACCCGCTTTCCAACCCGCTGCCGCTGGTGATCTGGACACTGCTCTGGGCCGGATTCACCCTGTTGCAGGGCGTGTTCGGCGACCTCTGGTCATGGCTCAGCCCGTGGTATGGATCTTGGCGCGTTGCAAGCCGGCTCTTCAGCCGACGCAGCGACGGCAGGCACCCGCCACGCCTGTCATCATGGCTCGGCTTCTGGCCGGCCTTCGTGCTGTTCTTAGCCTTCGCCTGGTTCGAGCTGATCGACCCGGCGCCCGACGACCCGGCCCGTTTGGCATATGCTGCCGGCCTCTACTGGCTGGTCAGCTTCATTGCGATGCTCATCTTCGGCTATAACGACTGGAGCAAACGGGGTGAATTCCTGACCATCTTCTTCTCCATGGTCGCCCGCTTCGCGCCCCTTGAGCGCCGGGAGACCCGCCTCTCGCTCTGCTGGCCCGGCGCCAAGCTGCTGGCGGCCGAGCCGCTGCCGCTGAGCGGTACAGCCTTTCTCCTCTTGGCCCTGTCTTCAGTATCATTCGACGGCCTGTCGAAAACCTTCTTCTGGCTCGGCCTGTTCGGCGTCAATCCGCTGGAATACCCAGGCCGCACCGCGCTGATCGGCATCGGCAGCTTCGGCCTCGTGCTGACTTTCGTTTTGCTGGCGGCGGTGTTCGCGCTTGCCGTCCTTCTCGGCCAGCGCCTTGCCGGCGAAAGGCATCTGTTTGGCAAGACGGCCGGCCTGCTGGTTTGGTCGATCGTGCCGATCGCGCTTGCCTACCACATCGCGCATTACCTCACCCTGCTGCTGGTCGACGGCCAGTATGCGCTGGTCGCCCTGTCGGATCCTTTCGCGCAGGGATGGAACCTGTTCGGCACCGCCAACATGATGGTCGAAGCCGGCGTTGTCGCCGGTGCCGAGTCGGCCTGGTGGCTTTGGAATATCCAGGCGGGTGTCATCATCGCCGGCCATGTGCTGGCGGTTCTCGTCGCGCATGGCCTCGCCTGGCGTCTCCACCCGCAGCCGTCGCGCGCCGCGCTCAGCCAATTGCCGCTCACCCTGTTGATGATCGCCTACACGATCTTCGGCCTGTGGTTGCTTGCCACGCCGACGGTGGGATGAGACAAGGGCCGCGTCGTGACGCGCGCATGACCCGGGTTCGATTTTCGGAAAGGATTATGCGCAAAATCAAAGTGCTGCAGCGTCCTTTGCGCGTCCCGAGAGGACGCGCGGCGCTGGAGTGGAAGCTCGCTTGCCAGGCCAAGGCTTTGGTGATTTAGTTTGTACACATGCAATTTCCCCATCCTCCGAACCGGGATGGGTTAGCCGCCTTATCGCTGGTCAAGACTTGAAAAACAGGGGAACGGACATGGCTGACAAGAACGGATTTTTCGACCTCTCCAAGACGCCGCTTTCGCGCCGCACCGCGCTGAAGGGGATGGCGGCCGGCGCCGGCCTGGCGCTGGCGCCCGGCTTCGTCCGCTACAGCCAGGCGCAGAGCTCGGCGCCGATCAAGATCGGTTTCCAGTCGCACCGCACGGGCATCGGCGCCGCCTATGGCCGCTGGTACGAGAAGACGAGCGCCGCCGCGGTCAAGGCGATCAACGACGCCGGCGGCATTGGCGGCCGTAAAGTCGAGCTGGTCATCGAGGATGACGGCACCGACCCCGCCCGCGGCGCCGAGGTTGTCGCCAAGTTCGCCAAGCAGCACAAGACCGACATCGTCTTCGGTACCTTGTTCTCGCATGTCGTGATCGGCTCCGCACCTGCCGCCGGCGAGAACAAGATCCCCTATTTCGTAGTCAGCGAAGGCCACCACGTCGCCTCGACCAAGCTCAACCGCTACGTCTTCCAGCCGGGCATCACCGACGTGAAGAGCCAGATCCAGTCGATGGCGCCGTGGATCGCGCAGAACGCCGGGAAGAAGGTGACGCAGATATTCCCCGACTTCGCCTTCGGCTACGATCATCGCGACTACCTGCCGCCGGCCTTGAAGGCGCAAGGCGCCGACGTCATCGCCCAGATCGCCATCCCGCCGACGGAAAGCTCTTTCACCAAGTACTTCCCGCAGATCCCGGCCGAGACCGAGGTGATCTACCATGTCATGGTCGGCCCGGCCGTGCTCACCTTCGTCAAGGAGCTCGGCGAGTTCTACGGCTCGACCCGGCCGCAGCTCTTCGGCTTCATGGATTCGCTCGAGGCCACCGACATCAACAGCCCCGGCCTTGAATTCCTTGACGGCAGCCACTTCTGGGAAGGCTCGCCGCGCTATGCGCAGCCTGACGATTCCGCCGCGCAGAAAGCCTACCGCGCCGCTGTCGGCATCGACGACAATGGCGCCGCCGTCGGCGATCCAAAGGACGTCTCCACCGCCTCGCACATGTTCGGCTGCTGGGAAACGCTCTATGTCGTCAAGAAGGCGATGGAAGATGCCGGCTACAAGGGACCCGAAGACCGCGCCAAGCTGGTCGAGGCCACCGAGGCGCTGAAGGAATTCGCCGAAGGGCCGGAGCATCCGCAGGGGCCGAAGACGTTCAATGGCAAGATCCACCAGTGCTTCGGTATCCAGAACATCTCGAAGGTTGAAGGCGGCAAGCTCAAGGTCGTCCACAAGACCAAGATCGAAGACGGCCTCTACGAGCCGGAAGGGGATTACACGACGCAAGCGCTGTGAGCTTGGCTGCTCCAGCAAGCGTGAGCGCCAAGTCACCCCCCTCTGGCCTGCCGGCCATCTCCCCCGCAAGGGGGGAGATCAGATGTCGCTTTGGGTTTCGCCAATCTCCAAAGTTGTCAAGTGGGCGCCGCCGCGCGAACTGCCAATCTCCCCCCTTGCGGGGGAGATGCCCGGCAGGGCAGAGGGGGGTGCCTCGCGCATCCGCTGGCGTGTAACCCATGCATTTCGGACCCCATCTCCTCCTCGCCGCCCTCGAAGGCCTCGTCACCTCCGCCGTGCTGGCGCTGACGGCGCTTGGCCTGTCGCTGGTGTTTGGCGTCATGCGCGTCGTCAATGTCGCCCATGGCGAGTTCTTCATGCTGGGCGCGGTGCTTGCCTGGGCGATCTCGACGGCGATTTCGGGCCATCCGGCCATCGGCTTCGTGGCGGCACTCGTGATCGCGCCGTTGCTGGTCGGGCTGGTCGCGTTTCTCGCTGAGTGGCTGGTGCTGCGCCGGCTGAACTACAATCCCGAAAGCACCATCGTCGCCACCATCGGCATGCTCTATATCATTCAGCAGCTGGCGCTGACCTTCTATGGCCCCGAGGCGCGCCCGGTCGAGCCGCCTTTCAGCTACCGCATCCTTCTGCCGTGGTTCGGTTATTCCGGTTACAAGCTCTCGGTCGTCGCCGCTTCCGCCATTTTGCTGGTGATCACCTGGTTGGTGCTGACGCGCACGAAAATCGGCCTGATCATGCGCGCCACTCAATATGACCGCGAGACGGCGCAGGCCTTCGGCATCCCGGTCGAGCGTGTCTATGCCGGCGTCTTCGCCGTCGGCGCCATGCTGGCGGCAATCGCCGCGGTGCTGATCGTGCCGATCAGCCAGGCGCACTATTTGATGGGGCAGGACCCGCTGCTCTTGTCCTTCATCGTCGTCATCATCGGCGGTCTCGGCTCGCTGCGCGGCACCGTGGTCGCCGCCGTCCTGATAGGCCTCTCCGACGGCATCATCTCGATGTTCTTCTCGCCGACCTTGGCCAAGATCATCGCCACGCTTGTGGTCGCCATGGTGCTGGTGTTCCGGCCGCAAGGCCTGTTTGGGGCGACGTCCAGATGAGGGATGCTTCGCCGGCAAAGACCTATGCGCTGCATATCGGCGTCATCGTGCTTCTGTTCGCTCTGAACTTCATCCTGCCCGACTACCACCAGGGCCTGTTCGCCCGCATCATGGCGCTCGCCGTCTTCGCCATGGGCTACAATCTGCTCTTCGGCTATGTCGGCCTGCTCAGCCTCGGCCACTCCATGTTCTTCTCGGCCGGCCTCTATGGCGCGGGGCTTACCGTCTATCACCTCGGCTGGGCCGTGCCCGAAGCGTTCGTCGCCGGGGTCGCCTGCGGCGCGCTCCTCGCTTTGGTCATCGGCCTGCTGGCGCTGCGCACCTCCGGTGTCGCCTTCATGATCGTCACCATGATGTTCGCCCAGGTCTTCTACCTGCTCATCCTCTATTTCGCCGCCTGGACCGGAGGCGACCAGGGCCTGGTCATCCAGCAGGCATCGCGGGTGGTCTCGCTCGGTGGCGCCTCACTCGACCTGGCCGATCCAACGGTGCGCTACATGAGCGCGCTGGTGCTGTTCTCGGCCGTGATGCTCGTGACGCTTGCTGTCGTCCGCTCCCGCTTCGGCCGCGTGCTGGTAGCGATCCGCGAGAACGAGGAACGCACCAGGATGCTGGGCTACGACACAGTGGCCAACAAGCTTGCCGCCGTCGTTGCCTCCGGCGCCATCTGCGCGGCGTCGGGGGCCGCCTATGCGCTGCTGTTCGGCTATGTCGGATCGAGCTTCGCCGGCGTGCAGTATTCGATCCTGCCGCTGCTCTGGGTGCTGCTCGGGGGTGCTGCGACCACGCTTGGACCGCTGATCGGCACGCTGTTCATGTACTATGTCACCGACATCACCAGCGGCTTCACCTCCGCCTATCTGCTGATCGTCGGCGTGGCGCTGATCCTTCTGGTGCTGTTCTTCCCGAAAGGCATTCTGGGTTCGATCCGTGAGCGCTGGCTCAGGTGGCTGCCATGATGCCGCTGCTCACCACCAGGGGCCTGTCGCGCAATTTCGGCGGCCTGCGCGCCGTCGACGGCGTCGACTTCGCGCTGATGCCGGGCGAGATCCGCGCCATCATCGGCCCCAATGGCGCCGGCAAGACCACCTTCGTCAGCCTGCTCTCGGGCCGCATCCGGCCGTCCTCCGGCATGGTGGTCTTCGACGGCGCCGACATCACCACCATGCCGGCTTACAAGCGGGTTCGCCTCGGCGTTGCCTATACGTTCCAGATCACCAGCGTCTTCGCCAATCTCACGGCCTTCGACAATGTCGCGCTGCCGGTGCAGCGCACGCTGACGGATGGCCGCACCAGGGGGCAGGTCAGGACCGGCGTCATGGCGGCGCTGGAGCGCACCGGCCTCGCCGACCGCGCCGGCACGCCGGCGGGGCAATTGTCCTACGGCCACCAGCGCCTGCTGGAAGTGGCGATGGGCCTGGCGCTGAAGCCGCGCCTGCTGATCCTTGACGAGCCGACGCAGGGCCTGGCCGACAGCGAGATCGACAACTTCATCACGCTGGTGCGCGAGATCGCCAAGGACGCGACGGTGCTTTTGATCGAGCACAACATGCCGGTCGTCATGCAGCTCGCCGACCGCATCACCGTCTTCAATGCGGGAAAGATCCTCGCCGAGGGCACGCCGGACCAGATCCGCGCCAACGCTGAGGTCCAGGATGCCTATCTCGGGGCGACCCATGGCTGATCCAGTCAGAACCGATGGCGGCCTGCTCACCATTTCCGGGCTCGACTGCTTCTATGGCGAGGTGCAGGTGCTCTACGGCCTCGATCTCGTCCTCAACAAGGGCGAGGTGCTTTGCCTGTTCGGCCGCAACGGCGCCGGCAAGACGACGACGCTGAAGGCGATCATGGGCCTGGTGCCGGCGGCAAGCGGCTCCATCAAATTGAACGGCAAGGAACTGACCGGGCTCGCCGCGCATGACGTGCCGAAGGCCGGCGTCGCCTATGTGCCGCAGGGCAGGCGGCTGTTCGCCGACATGAGCGTGGCGGAAAACATCGAGATCGGTCTGATGGCGCGCGGCAAGGGCCGGGACGTGCGGGAAAACGTGCTGGACCTTTTCCCATTGCTGCGCGAGCGGCTGAGGCAGCGTTCGGGCACCCTGTCCGGCGGCGAGCAGCAGATGCTGGCCATGGCCCGCGCGCTCTGCCTCGAACCGCATGTGCTGTTGCTCGACGAGCCCACCGAAGGGCTGATGCCGTCGATGATCGCCAAAATTCGCGAGACGGTGGCGAAACTGCGCGAGCGCGGTGTCTCGACCATCCTGGTCGAGCAGCGCGTCGACGCCGTGCTCTCGGTCGCCGACCGCGTCTCATTCATCGAGAATGGCCGCAACCGCGAGACGGTCGACGTCGAGGCATTGCGCGCCGATCCGTCGGCGGTGCGGCGTTATGTCGGGGTGGGCTAGAAAAACAAAAACCCCGCGATCAAAAACGTCGGGATCAGCACCAGGCCGGACCATGCCATGTAGCCGAAGAAGCCGGGCATCTTGAAGCCGCGATGCCTGGCGATGGCAAAGACCATGAAGTTTGGCGCGTTGCCGATATAGGTGTTGGCGCCCATGAACACCGCGCCGGCCGAGATCGCCGCGAGCGTCGACGCGGCCTCGGTCATCAGGTGCTTCGCATCGCCGCCGGCAAGCTCGAAGAACACCAGATAGGTCGGTGCGTTGTCGAGGAAGGATGACAGTGCCCCCGTCAGCCAGAAAAAAGCGAGGTCGTTGGGCCGGCCGTCGGCCGACGTGACCAGTGCCACCAGCGGCGCCAGCGCGCCGTCATGGCCGGCTCGCAGGATGGCGATGACCGGCACGATACAGATGAAGATGCCGGCAAACAATTTCGCCACCTCGGCGATCGGCCCCCAGGTGAAGCCGTTTGCTTGTCTGTGGCTCTTGTACGACACGCGAAGCGACAGAAAGGCCAGCGCCAGGATGATGGCGTCGCGCACCAGGTTCTGCAGTTCGAGGCCAATTCCCAGCACCGAAACGCTGATGCCCGGCTTCCAACTCGCCGAAAGCAGGATCGCACCGATCACGCCTGCAAGCAGCGGCAGGTTGGCCAGTCCGCGCGGCCGCACCTTGGTGTCCGGCGTCGGATCCTTGATCTTCGGTGCGCCGGCTTCGCGGCGATGCAGCACGATGTCGAGCACCAGGAAGACCATAAGCACCAGCCCGCCGGTAAACAGCGTCTCGCGCCAGAGATTGGTGCTGGTCCAGAAGAAATCGACGCCGCGCAGGAAGCCGACGAACAGCGGCGGGTCGCCGAGCGGCGTCAGCGAGCCGCCGATGTTGGAAACCAGGAAGATGAAGAAGATCACCACATGGGCGTTGAATGGCCGGTTGTCGTTGGCGCGCAGGATCGGCCGGATCAGGATCATCGAGGCGCCGGTCGTGCCGATGATCGAGGCAAGCATCGCGCCGATGAGCAACAAGCCGGCATTGACCAGCGGCGTTCCGTGGATGTTGCCGGCAAGCAGGATGCCGCCCGAGATCGTGTAGAGCGCGAACAGGAGGATGATGAAGGACATGTATTCGGTGAGCAGCGTGTGCAGCACCGCTTCGCCTGCTGTTGGAAGCCCGAAGGCGACCGCCAGCGGAACCACAACCAGCGCCGACCAGGCAGCGGCGATCTTGCCGTAGTGGTGTTCCCAGACGTGGTGGAAGAGCAACGGCCCGGTCGCGATCGACAAGAGCAGGCCGGCAAAGGGCAATCCCCACCACAGCGACATCGCCGCTCCCGGCAGCTCTTGGACCTCGGCGGCGTAAGCCGGCTGCGCGAACGCGAGGACCGCGACAAGCACGCCTGCCGTCGACGCACTCGCCAATCCGCT
This sequence comes from Mesorhizobium australafricanum, assembly GCF_033977265.1. Lineage (NCBI taxonomy): Bacteria > Pseudomonadati > Pseudomonadota > Alphaproteobacteria > Hyphomicrobiales > Phyllobacteriaceae > Mesorhizobium > Mesorhizobium australafricanum. The sequence goes on from NZ_JAVIIT010000010.1 coordinate 52,555, forward strand.
GACGCCCCCTCGGTGCCCCACAGTCCGGTCAGTCCGCCGAATGGTCTTCGAGCGTCACGCCGGCTTCGTGCATGCGCTTCAGCATCGCCTCGACAGAGCCGTTGAGGTCGATGCCGCGGCAGGCATCGAGCCGCACGGTCGTCCTGAATCCCTGCTTCACCGCGTCGAGCGCCGAGAAGGCGACGCAGAAGTCGGTGGCTAGTCCGACCAGGGTAACGGTGTCGATACCGCGTTCCTTCAGATAACCGGCGAGACCGGTTTGCGTCGTGTGATCGTTCTCGAAGAAGGCGGAATAGCTATCGATCGCGGTACGGAACCCCTTGCGGATCACCAGCTCGGCTTTGGTCCAGGCGAGCCCGGAATGGAAATCGGAACCCAGGCTGCCCTGGATGCAATGATCCGGCCACAACGTCTGTGGCCCGTAAGGCATCTCTATGGTTTCGAAGGCCTGCTTGCCCGGATGGCTGGAGGCAAAGCTCGAATGTCCGGCGGGGTGCCAGTCCTGCGTCAGGATCACATGCTCGGTCCGCCGGATCAGGTCGTTGACTAAAGGCACGATCTCGTCGCCGCCGGCAACCGCCAGCGCGCCGCCGGGGCAAAAATCGTTCTGCAGGTCGATGACGATGAGCGCTTCTTCGGCCATGCGGTTCCCTCTCGTTTCGACTTGGGTCCCAGTAAAAATGCCGCTCTCGCGACCGGACGCAGAACCTTGACCAGATGGCCGGCGGCGTCAACCTCCGAAGGCGTAACAATGTCGTTGCGGTCGGTCCGACCCGCCGTGCGGGACAAACTCTGGCTTTGACAATTGCCGCCGGCCTGATATCATTTGCATACGAATGAATTTGACCGGTCCGCATACCGGCAAGAAGACCCGAAGCAGGCCCTTCGGAGAGCCGGGGGAAGGCCCCTTTTCGGGAAGGCCCAATTGTCTGGAAGGCATAGCGTGATCCGTTACGCGAAACCCACCACGGTCGACGAGGCGCTTGCGTTGCTTGGCGAGGACCGCTGGCGCATTCTCGCCGGCGGCACGGATTTCTATCCCGCGCAGGGCGCGAGACCTTTCCGCGACAACATCCTCGACATCAACGGTCTCGCCGCGCTGCGCGACCTCGAAGAGACGGACGAGCATTGGCGGATCGGCGCCCGTACCACCTGGACCGATATTGTCCGCCATCCGCTGCCGGCCGCATTCGACGCGCTGAAGGCCACCGCACGCGAAGTCGGCTCGGTCCAGATCCAGAACGTCGCATCGGTTGCCGGCAATCTCTGCAACGCCTCGCCCGCCGCGGATGGCGTGCCGGCGCTGCTGGCGCTCGATGCCGATGTCGAACTGCGGTCGGCCAAAGCCACCCGCCATCTGCCGCTTGGTGCGTTCATCCTCGGCAATCGCCGCACCGCGCTGCAGCCCGGCGAGATGGTCACCGCCATTCGTGTGCCGAATCGTTCCGTCGCCGGCACCTCGGCCTTCGTCAAGCTCGGCGCGCGGCGCTATCTCGTCATCTCGATTGCGATGGCGGCGGCTCGCATTGTTATCGAAGACGGCTTGGTCGCCGATGCGGCGATCGCGGTCGGTTCCTGCTCGGCGGTTGCCCGCCGTCTCGCCGGCGTCGAGGCGGCGCTGCGCGGCCAGCCGGTCACCCGGGGGCTTGTGGACGCGGTGCTGTCCGCGCCGATCGATGAATTGTCGCCGATCGCCGACGTGCGCGGCAGCGCCGAGTACCGGCGGGATGCGGCGCGCGAGATCGTCGCCCGCGCGGTGCGCGCTGCTATCGGCCCTGACGAAGGCAAGGTGGCGGCATGAGCATTGCCCAGTCCGGTATGACGCAATTCGGCATGGCCCAATCCGGTATGGCCCAATCCGGTATGGAACGCGCCGACATTGCCTTCGAGGTCAACGGCGCAGCTGTCAGCGTGTCGGTGCCGCCGGTGCGGCGGCTGTCGCAGGTTTTGCGCGACGAGTTGCGGCTGACCGGCACCAAGGTCGGATGCGATGCCGGCGATTGCGGCGCCTGCACCGTACTGGTCGACGGCGATCCGGTCTGCGCCTGCCTGATGCCGGCGGCCTCCGTGGCAGGCGCTTCCGTCACCACGGTCGAAGGCCTTGCCAATGGCCGGCTGTCCGCCCTGCAGGCCTCGTTCCTCGAACATGGTGCCGCGCAATGCGGCATCTGCACGCCCGGCCTGCTGGTCGCGGCCACCGCGCTGCTGGAACGCAACCCCACGCCGAGCGAGGCCGAGACGCAGGATGCGCTGGGCGGCGTGCTTTGCCGCTGCACCGGCTACAGGAAGATCGTCGCGGCGGTGATGCAGGCTTCGCAGCATATGGACGGCGTCGACCTTCGCCAGCCCGAAGTCGGCCGTGCCGTCGGCGCTTCGCCGATCCGGCTCGACGGCGTGCCGAAAGTTACCGGCGACGAAAAATTCGGCGGCGATTCCTTTCCGGCCGATGCTCTGGCGGTGCTCGTGGTCCGCTCGCCGCATTATCATGCGCGTTTCAGCTTCGGCGATCTCGGCGCGTGGGCGAAAGCGCATTCCGGCATCGCCGGCGTCTTCACCGCCGCCGATATTCCCGGCAAGAACTGTTTTGGTGTCATCGGCCCCTTTGCCGACCAGCCGGCGCTGGCCGAAGGCTTTGCCCGCCTGCGTGGCGAGGCAGTGGCGCTGGTGGCGGGCGAGCGCGAGGCGATCCTCGATCTCGACCTGACGGATTTCCCGGTCGCCTGGACGGAGCTGCCGCATGTGCTGCAGCCGCGCGAGGCAAAGGCCGACGGCGCGGCGCTGATCCACCAGCACCGCCCAGCGAACCTGCTTACCTCCGGCTATGTCGAGCGCGGCGATCCCGATGGCGCGCTTGCAGGTGCCGCCGTCACCGCGTCCGGCGCCATCGAAACCTCCTTTGTCGAGCATGCCTATATCGAGCCGGAAGCCGGCTACGCCTATATGGATGGCGACGCGCTGGTCGTCGTCGCCTGCACCCAGGCGCCCTACATGGATCGCGACGAGACGGCCAAGGTGCTCGGCCTGCCGGTCGAGAAAGTCCGCATCGTGCCGACCGCCACCGGCGGCGGTTTCGGCTCGAAGCTTGATGTCTCGCTGCAGCCTCTCATCGGCCTCGTCGCGATGAAGACGGGACGGCCGGCAGCCCTTGCCTACACCCGCAACGAATCGATGATGTCGACCACCAAGCGTCACCCCGCCGAGATGAAGGCGACCATCGGCGCCGATGCCGAAGGCCGCGTCACCGGCATGGTCTTCGAGGGCGATTTCAACACCGGCGCCTACGCAAGCTGGGGGCCGACGGTCGCCAACCGCGTGCCCGTACATGCCTCCGGCCCCTATCTGACGCCGAACTACCGCGCGACCGGCTACGCCATCCACACCAACGGTCCGATCGCCGGCGCCTTTCGCGGCTTCGGCGTGCCGCAAGCCACCATCATGCAGGAGACGCTTTATGACGAGCTCGCCGCAAAGCTCGGCATGGATAGGCTCGATTTCCGACTGAAGAACTGCCTGCGCAATGGCACCGAAACGGTTACCGGCCAGCGCCTGGAGACGGGCGTCGGCATCGGCGAATGCCTGGAGCAGCTTGAGCCGCATTGGACGCGCGCGCTCGCACAAGCGGAAGCCTTCAACGCGAGGCATACGACAAGCAAGCGCGGTGTCGGCGTCGCTTCCTGCTGGTATGGTTGCGGCAACACTTCGCTGCCCAATCCCTCGACCATCAAGGTCGGCATTTCGGCATCCGGCGAGGTCATCTTGCATCAGGGCGCGGTCGATATCGGCCAGGGCTCCAACACCGTCATCACCCAGATCTGCGCCGACGCGCTCGGCCTGCCGCTGGAGAAATTCCGGCTGAAGAGCGCAGATACCGCCATCACGCCCGACGCCGGCAAAACATCCGCCTCGCGCCAGACTTTCGTCACCGGCAAGGCGGCGGAGAAGGCTGGCCGCGCCTTACGCGAAAAGATCCTGCGCTTCGCCAATGTGTCTGATCGGGCGACGATCGCGCTCGACGGCGCCGGCATTTTCATCCAGGAAGGCGATGCCGCGCGGCGCATCGATCTGTCGGCGCTGAAGGCCGATGCCGACGGCTTGGTCTTCGTCGCGGAAGAAACCTATGACCCGCCGACCCTGCCGCTCGACGCCAACGGCCAGGGCAAGCCTTACGCGGTCTATGGCTATGGGGCGCAGATCGCCGAGCTCGAGGTCGATCTCAAGTTGGGCACCGTGAAGCTCATCAAGATCACCGCCGCGCATGATGTCGGCAAGGCGATCAACCCGCTGCTGGTCGAAGGCCAGATCGAGGGCGGCATCGCGCAAGGCATCGGCATGGCGTTGATGGAAGAATACATCCCCGGCCGCACCGAGAATTTGCACGACTATCTCATCCCGACCATCGGCGACGTGCCGCCCATCGAGCACATACTGGTCGAGGTTCCGGACCCGGAAGGACCCTTCGGCGCCAAGGGCTTGGGCGAGCATGTGCTGATCCCGACCGCGCCGGCGATCCTCAATGCTATCCGCCATGCCACCGGCGTGCTGGTTACCAAGGTGCCGGCGACGCCGAGCCGCATCCTGGCGGCGATCCGCGAGAAGGAGGCACGCCGATGAGCGAGCTTGCCGAACGTTTCGAAACCCACGATCCCGGCGAGAAGCAGGTGGCGGAAAAGATCCGCTGCGATGCCTGTCCGGTCATGTGCTACATCGCCGACGGTCGCACCGGCGCCTGCGACCGCTATGGCAATGTCGGCGGCCGCATCGTGCGCATGGACCCGCTGACCATTCTCGACCATGCGGCCGAGACCGGCGGCGCCGTCGTGCCCTTCGTCGCCGAGGGCGAAGAGTGGGGCGGCGAGCTGGTCAACACCGGCCGTCGCTTCGTTACGGCTATAGGCGCCGGCACGACCTATCCCGACTATAAGCCGGCGCCCTTCATCGTCAGCCAGGAGGTCGAGGGCGTCGACCTCGTCACCGTCGTCACCGAAGGCATCTTCTCCTATTGCGGCGTCAAGGTGAAGATCGACACCGACCGCCACATCGGCGACGAGACGGCGATCGTGCGCTCGCAAGGCGAGGCGATCGGCCATGTCACCACCGGCGAATACGGCTCGCAGATGCTGTCGCTCGGCGGTGTCCATCATCTGACCGGCGGCTCCAAGGCGGAAGGACGCGCCACCTGCGACGCGCTGCTCAGTCTGTGCAACCGCAAACCGGTCGAGCTTACGATCGATGGCGGCGCGACGGTCGTCGTCGAGGCCGGCAAGGCGCCGGTCATCGACGGCAAGGCCGAACACCGCATGCGCGTCGGCTGCGGCTCGGCCACCATCGGCATGTTCGCCACGCAATGGCGCGGCCTTGTCGACGAGGTGGTGGTGGTCGACGACCACATCACCGGCGTCGTCTCCGAGCATCAGGCCGGCAAGGTGCTGGGCTGGGAGGATACGGGCATCAAAATCATCGGCCGCCGCTCGACGCCCGGTCGCTATTTCAAGGTGTCGGAGCCGGGCCTCGGCTGGGGCGGTACCAGCATCGACGACCCACTGTCGATCCTCGGCGACTGGAACGCCAAGAAGGGCGCTCGTCCCGGCCTGTCGCTGCTGATGGTGTCGACCACCGGCGAGCAGTTCGCCTATTACGAGCTCGACGACGAGTTGAAACCGGTCCAAAAGCCGTTCCCCGAACGGCTGCAAAAGTCCGTCGGCCTGATCGAGGACAATTGCGAGCCGGCGCTGTGCACGGTTCTGTTCATCGGCGGCGCCGGCGGCTCGCTGCGCGCCGGCGTCACCGAGAACCCGGTCAATCTCACCCGCTCGGTGCAGGGCTTGAGGACCTATGTCACGGTCGGCGGCGCGCCGGTCTATGTCTGGCCGGGCGGCGGCATCACGCTGATGGTCGACGTCACCCGGGTGCCGGAAGGCGCCTTCGGCTACGTGCCGACGCCGGCCCTGGTGGCGCCGATCGAGTTCACGCTGCGCCGCGACGACTATGTCCGGCTGGGCGGCTACGAAAGCGAGATCCGTAGTGTCGAGGACATTCTCGCCAAGGGCGGCGAATATCTCAACCCGCGCAGCAGTACCGGCGCGCCGGTCAACAATCCCTGGCCGCCGTTGGCGCAACTGCGGCGGGCAGCGGCGAACGGGGCCGGATTATGAACGGCCCGCAGGCGCATTGGCTCTCCGACGGCAAAAGGCTCCACCTCAACCATGGGCCGATTGACCTCATCGTCGAGGCGTTTGGTTCCGCGGATGAATGCCGCGCAGCCTATGCGCAGGCGGTCGCTCGCTTTCAGACGATCCTGATCGAGCTGGTCAAAGAGCTACCCGAATTGCGCCTCCCGGCCTTCTTCCTGGCGCCGCGCGATTTCACCGGCTCGACGGCGCGCCGCATGGAGGCAGCCGTCATGCCGCTGGCGGAATGCTTCATCACGCCGATGGCCGCCGTTGCCGGTTCGGTAGCCGACGAAATTCTTAGCTCCCTTCTCGCCGGCCGCCGGCTCGACCGCGCCTATGTCAACAATGGCGGCGACTGCGCGCTCCATCTCTGCAAAGGCCAGTCGATGACATCGGCCATTGCCGGCACCGGGCATGGCATGGCCGACCGCGTCACCATACGCGCCGAGGATGGCGTGCGTGGCATTGCCACCAGCGGCTGGCGCGGCCGGTCGTTTTCCTTAGGCGTCGCCGACGCCGTCACCGTTCTGGCGCCGACCGGCGCCGCGGCCGACGCGGCGGCGACGCTGATTGCCAACGCCGTCGACCTGCCTGGACATCCGGCCATCGCACGCGTTTCGGCGCGCGATCTGGCGCCCGACAGCGATCTCGATGAGCGGCTGGTGACACAAGGCGTCGGCGCGCTCGCCCCAGGCGAGGTGGCGCGGGCGCTGGACAACGGCCTTGCCGTCGCCGAAGATTTTCGCCGGCGCGGCCTGATTGCCGCATCGGCGCTGTTTCTGGGCGGTCAAACGCGCATCTGTGGCTCCGTGGCGCTCGCCGCGCCCAAACATAAAATGAAGGAAACTGCCCATGCCTGACTTTCCGATTCGCAAGGTCGCGGTTCTGACCGAAGAGATTTTCCACGACGGCGGACCGGTGGCGAAAGAACCGCGCCTTCGCGCGGCGGCGCTTGCCGTGGTCAAGAACCCCTTTGCCGGCCGTTTTGTCGAGGATTTGCAGGGCGCGATGGAAGACCTGAAACCGCTCGGGCTTCTGCTCTCCGACCGGCTGATCGCAGCACTCGGCGGCGACGTGAAGAAGATCGACGGCTACGGCAAGGGCGCGATCGTCGGTTCCGCCGGCGAACTGGAACACGGCGCGCTGTGGCATGTGCCGGGCGGCTACGCCATGCGCGAGCGCCTCGGCGATGCCAAGGCCATCGTGCCGTCGGCCAAGAAGGTCGGCGCCTTCGGCACACGGCTAGACGTGCCGCTCGGCCACATCAACGCCGCCTATGTGCGCAGCCATTTCGACGCCATGGAAGTGGGCGTGAGCGACGGTCCGCGTCCCGACGAAATCCTGTTCTGCCTCGCCATGGCCTGCGGCCCGCGCGTCCACAACCGCATGGGCGGCCTCGCGGCCGCGGACATCAAGGCATGGGACGGCCTGAGATGAGCGGCGAGGACAATCTGCTGCGGCTGGTCGAGGCCGAAGAGAGCGACGAGAACAACTATCATTTGCAGGACCAGGTCGGCTTCATCCTGCGCAAGGCGCATCAGCGTCATGTCGCGCTTTTCGCCTCGCATATCGGCGATCTGACGCCGCCGCAATTCGCCGCCTTGGCCAAGCTTCACGATATCGGCGAAACCTCGCAGAACCAGCTCGGCATGTTGATCGCGATGGATGCCGCCACCGTGAAGGGCGTCATCGACCGGCTGAAGGCGCGGGGCCTCGTCGAGGTCTCCAAGCACGAGGTCGATAAAAGGCGGCTGCTGGTCAATCTGACGCCGGAAGGCCGCGAGGCGATCGAGCGGCTGATCCCGCTCGCCCGTACCATCACCGAGGAGACGCTCGCGCCGCTAACGGCCAAGGAGGCCGCGACTTTCCTGCGGTTGCTGGCGAAGCTGGCCTGAAAGGTGCTTTCGACAAGGTGACACCTTTAAGCGCCGGAGGGACAGCACCCCCCTCTGGCCTACCGGCCATCTCCCCCGCAAGGGGGGAGATTAGCAGCTCGGTCGCCGGTGCTCTTCCTGCATCGTCGGCGATTGGCGAAAGCGTGGGTGACGGCTGATCTCCCCCCTTGCGGGGGAGATGCCCGGCAGGGCAGAGGGGGGTGTGACGGAACTCGGCGTGGGCGCTTGGATGGATCGCGACCTATCCGCCACGTCCGCCCGCCTACAACTCCACCCCGAACATCTCCCTGGCCTGCTCGGGCGTATAGTAACCGAGCCTGACATCCTCGGCGACAAGCCTCACGTCACGCTCGCTGGGATCGCCATAGCCGCCGCCCCCGGGCGTGCCGACGCGCACGCGATCACCGGCCTTGAGCGCGATGTCCTGCTCTTTCGAAAGATGTGGCGGCACATGCGCTTCACCGCCCCGGAACACCGTCACGCTGTTCGGCGCGCCGTCCTTGCCGCCGAGCGCGCCTTGCGGCCCGAAGCGGCCGTGATCCATGACGAAGGACGCTCGCGCCTCGCCGCGCAATATCTCGACCTCATAGGCAAGCCCGAAGCCGCCACGATGCTTGCCAGCGCCGCCGGAGCCTTCGCGCAAAGCATAATGCCGGTAGAGCACCGGAAAGGCCTGCTCCATGATCTCGACCGGCGGCGATTTCGAAATACCGATGGTCGAGCAGCCATTGCTCAAGCCGTCATGGCCGGCATTGCCGCCATAGCCGCCGCCGGAGATCTGGTACATGACATAGTCGCGGCCGCGCGCCGGGTCGTTGCCGCCGAGCGCGAAATTGCCGCTGGAGCCGGCCGGCGCCGCCGTTACCTTCTCCGGCAGCGCCTGCACCATGGCGGCGAATACCGCCTCGGCGATGCGTTGCGAGACTTCTGCCGCGCAGCCCGACACAGGGCGCGGGTACTTGGCGTCGAGGAATGTGCCTTCAGGCCGCTTGACGTGCAGCGGTTCGAAGGCGCCGGCGCTGATCGGCACCTCCGGAAAAATATGGCGCATGGCGAGATAGACGGACGACAAGGTCGTCGCCAGCACGCTGTTCATCGGCCCCGCACAGGGTTTCGAGGAGCCGGCGAAATCGAAGGTGAGCGTGTTGCCCTTTTTCTCGACAGCGAGATTGATGGTCAGCGGCTCGTTCACCACGCCGTCGGAATCGACGAAGGCCTGCGAGCGGTAGGTGCCGTCGGGAATGACGGCGATCGAGGCGCGCATCTGCTCGGCGGCGCGTCGGCGCAGTTCGGCGATCGCCTCGACGACGGTTTCGTCCCCGTAACGATCCAGTATTTCATTGAGCCTGTCCTGGCCAATCAGGAGCGCCGCCGCCTGCGCGCGGATGTCGCCGATCCGCTGGTCGGCGACGCGGATGTTCGAGCAGATGATGGCGTAGATCTCGGGGTCGAGCACGCCCTTCTTGAACAGCTTCACCGGCGGTAGCCTGAGCCCTTCCTGCTCGACGGCGGTGGCCGAGGCCGAGAAGCCGCCAGGCACCGAGCCGCCGATGTCCGGCCAGTGGCCGGTGTTGGAGAGCCAGCAGAAGATCTTGCCGTCGCGGTAGACCGGCATGACGAAGCGCACATCCATCAGATGCGTGCCGCCGAGATAGGGGTCGTTGACGATGTAGATGTCGCCTTGTTCCGGCGCCAGGCAACGACCGTCGGCAATCATCTCGATCACCGTCTTGGTCGAATATTGCATGACGCCGACGAACACCGGCAGGCCCTGGCTGCCTTGCGCGATCAGCGAGCCGTCGACAGCCGAATAGATGCCGTCCGAGCGGTCGTTGGCTTCGGCGATCACCGGCGAGAAGGCGGCGCGCGAAAAGGTCAGGTCCATCTCGTCGCAGACCTGCTGCAGCGCCGCCTGCAGCACCGAAAGCGTGATCGTGTCGAGCTTTGCCCCGAACGCTGGCATTGTCAGGCCTCGCCGATGTCGATGATGATGTTGCCGTCCGCGTCCGAACGCGCATGGTCGCCGGGTTCCAGCACTGTGGTGGCGTCCATCTGTTCCAGGATCGCCGGCCCCTCGATGACGGCGTCGAGCGGCAGTTTTTCGCGGGCATAGACCGGCGTGTCGTGCCAAGTGCCGTGATACCAGACCGGCCGGATCTCGCGCCGCGCCTCCTCGAGCGTTGCCGCGCGGCCCGCCGGGTCGATCAGCCGCGACAGGTCGATCTGTGGCCGCACGCCGGTGACCGACGTGTTGAGGTTGACGAGGTTGGCGCGAATCTCCGGCAACTCGACCTTGAAGCGAGCGAAATAGGCTTTTTCGAACAGAAGCTGCAGCGTTTCTCGTGAAACCGACGACGACGGCAGCGGCACATTGATGATGTGCGTCTGGCCGACGAACTGCATGTCGGCCGAATGGGTGACGCGGATCGCGTCGGGCTTGACGGCTTCCTTGGCGATCAGCGCCTCGCCCTCGTCCCGGTGCCGTTCCAACACCTCGCGAAGCGCAGCTTCGTCGAGACTCGCTACCGGCATGTTGATTGTGTTGACGAAGTCGTGCCTGAGATCGGCGACGACGCAGCCAAGCGCATTGGTGATGCCGGGACGCGCCGGCACCAGCACCCGGGGCAGGCCGAGTTCGCGGGCAAGTGCTGTCGCATGCAGCGGGCCCGCGCCGCCGAAGGCGAACAGCGCGAAATCCCGCGGGTCATGGCCGCGCGAGACCGAGACCATGCGGATGGCGCCCGCCATCTTCATGTTGCCGAGCCTCAAGACGGCACCCGCCGCCTCGACACCGGAAAGGCCGGTGCGCTTGCCGATCTTTTCCTCGAAAATGCCGGTCACGCGCTCGACGGTGACCGGATTGTCGACCGCGAGCAGCTTCTTCGGCGCCAGCCGTCCGAGCACCAGATTGGCGTCGGTGATGGTCGGCTCCGCGCCGCCGCGCCCGTAGCAGATCGGACCGGGGTTGGCGCCAGCACTTTCCGGGCCGATCTGGATCAGCCCGGCCGCGTCGACGCGCGCGATCGAGCCGCCGCCGGCGCCGACGGTGTGCACCGCCACCATCGGTACATGGATCGGCATCGCATATTCGATCTCGATCTCGTTGGAAACGGCGGGCTCGGCGTTGCGGATCAGCGCCACATCGGTAGAGGTGCCGCCCATGTCGTAGGTGACGAGATTGCCGAAGCCGGCGCGCTTGCCCGTGTAGGCGGCGGCGATCACGCCGGACGCCGGGCCGGACATGACGGTCTTTGCCGATTCCAGCGTGACGAAACGGGCCGAGATCATGCCGCCATTGCCGTTCATGATCAGGAAGTCGCGGGCGTAGCCCTTGGCGCCAAGCTCCTTGCGCAGCCGCTCGACATAGCGCTCGAGGATCGGCTGCACCGAGGCATTGACCGCCGCCGTCACGCCGCGCTCGAACTCGCGCGCTTCCGAAAGCAGCGCATGTCCGGTGGTGATATGGCCGTTCGGCCAGAGCTCCGCCGCGATCTCGGCGGCGCGCCGCTCATGCGCAGGGTTGGCATAGGAATGCAGGAAGTGGATGACGAGCGACTCGCAGCCGGCATCGAGCAGCTTGTTCACCGCATGGCGCATCTCTGCTTCGTCGAGCTCGACACGAACGGCGCCGGAAGCCTCGACCCGCTCCGACACTTCGAACCTCAGGTCGCGCGGAATGACCGGCACGAAGGTGCCCGTCATTCCATAGGCCTGCGGCCTCGTGCGCCGCCCGAGCTCGATCACGTCGCGAAAGCCGCGCGTCGTGATCATGCCGGTTCGCGCAAGCCGCCGCTCCAGCACGGCGTTGGTGGTGGTCGTCGTGCCGTGCACGATGAGGTCGATGCCGTCGACCGGGAAGCCGGTGGCGCCGAGTGCGGCGACCACGCCATAGGCCTGGTTTTCAACTGTCGTCGGCGTCTTGGCGATATGCACCTTGCCGCCCGCCTTGCCGTCGATCAGGAGCAGATCGGTGAAGGTTCCGCCGACATCGATGCCGGCAACGACGCTTCCCGCCGACGCCGAAAATTTCTCATTCATTGCCGAAACCCGAAATGCCAGGACTACGGATATGCCTTGGTTTGGAAAGGCGTTTTACGCTGCCATCTTGACCTGGAGATCATTTGTATACTAATAAATTCGGGACACAAGAGCTTACCGCTTGGCAGTGTGCAGGGAGCACGCCGGAACCTGACCGTTCGGGCGCGCAGGAGAAAGTTTGGCCCCAGTGGGTTCCGTCTGGGGCCGGAAAGTTGGGTTTGATGAACACGACATCCGCGTTGAACGTCGCCGGCGCAAAGCCGCTGCAGTTCCCGATCCCGGCCAATGTCTATGCCGAGACCGTGGTGTCGGTGAAGCATTATACCGACCGGCTGTTCTCCTTCCGCATCACCCGCCCGCAGTCGCTGCGCTTCCGCTCCGGCGAGTTCGTCATGATCGGGCTGCCCAATGCCGAGAAGCCGATCTTCCGCGCCTATTCCGTCGCCAGCCCCGCCTGGGACGACGAGCTCGAATTCTTCTCGATCAAGGTGCCGGACGGTCCGCTGACCTCCGAGCTGCAGAAGATTGAGGTCGGCGACACCGTCATCATGCGCCAGAAGTCGACCGGCACGCTGGTGCTCGATGCTCTGACACCCGCCAAGCGCGTGGTCATGATCTCGACCGGCACCGGCATCGCGCCCTTCGCCAGCCTGCTGCGCGATCCCGACACCTACGAGAAGTTCGACGAGGTCATCCTCACCCACACCTGCCGCGACAATGCCGAGCTTACCTATGGCCAGGAGCTCGTTGCGGCGCTCGAAAGCGATCCGCTGATCGGCGAGCTCACCGGCGGTCGCGTCACGCTCTACAATTCGACCACCCGCGAGGAGTCGGCGCGCATGGGGCGCATCACCGCGCTGATCGGCTCGGGCAAGTTCTATTCCGACCTCGGCATCGACAGGCTCAACCCCGAGACCGACCGCATCATGATCTGCGGCTCGATGCACATGCTGAAGGACGTCAAGGAACTCGCCGAAAGCCTCGGCTTCCAGGAAGGCTCGCTCAGCCATCCGGCGACCTTCGTCGTCGAGCGCGCCTTCGTCGGCTGAGGCGCGCAACAGTCCGCCAGCTCTGTTGGAGGCGTCTGAGATTAGCGACGACATTCGCGCTTCGTCATTCTGGGGCGGAGCAAGGAGCGGAGCGACGCGCGCAGACCCTGGAATCCATGCCGTTACGCTAAGGCGTTGCGGCGGTTACAGAATTCTGCGCCGTTGCACTCTGCGGCAAAGGTCACGGCATGGATACTCGGGTCAAGCCCGAGTATGACGAAGGGATGGGCGTTTCGGCCAATCTCCAACGCCGGGAGCGCCTGCTCAGCATGGTGCTTTGACCATACGGTCAAAAATCTGCTGCCTGAGCTGCCTTTTTCCGCTATGACGCGTTGAAAGACTCGTGAAGCATCGCTTCGCGGGCTATCTTCATGCCTGTCGCCCAGCGACGCGCATGAAGGTATGGAGCGCAACCGCGCTGAATGAAAGGGCAGGAGATGAGCACGATCCGCGAGGCTGGCACAGGCACCGGCGCGTCCAAGGTCATGCCGCTGCCGGCGCGCGCCGCGGCCAACACACCGATGCCGCTGGAACACGGCATTGCCCGCAACCCCGGCATGAAGCTCGATCTCGGTTTCCTGGAATCGGTGCGCAGCGTTAATCGCTCGGCGCTGGAGCGCCGCGTCGCCACGCTGACCAAGCGGCGCTCGATCAAGGCCGACAACCAGGCAGCCTGGCTGCTGCGCGCCATTGCCTGCATGGACCTCACCACGCTGAATTCCAACGATACCGACGAGCGCGTGCGCCGGCTCTGCGCCAAGGCGATCAACCCGCTGCGTCGGGACATCGTCGAAGGTCTTGGCATCGTCGGCGAGACCATCCGCCCGGCGGCGGTCTGCGTCTACCATCCCTTCGTCGCCACGGCGGTCGATGCCGTGCGCGGCACCGGCATCCGTGTCGCTGCCGTCTCCACCGCCTTCCCGCATGGGCTGGCGCCGCTCTCGACCCGACTGCAGGAGATCGAGGCTTCGGTAAAGGACGGCGCCGACGAGATCGACGTCGTCATTCCGCGCGGCCTGGTTTACGGCGCCAAATGGCGCGAGCTGTTCAACGAGATCGTCGCCATGCGCGCCGCCTGCGGCGATGCCCATCTCAAGGTCATCCTCGGCACCGGCGATCTCGCCACTTTGCGCAATGTCATGCTAGCCTCGATGGTGGCGATGATGGCGGGCGCCGATTTCATCAAGACCTCGACCGGCAAGGAAAGCGTCAACGCCACGCTGCCCGTCGGCCTTGCCATGGTGCGCGCCATCCGCGCCTATTTCGAGGAGACCGGCTACCTGATCGGCTTCAAGCCGGCCGGCGGCATTTCAACAGCGAAAGTCTCGCTCGACTGGCTGGTGCTGATGAAGGAAGAGCTCGGCCGGCCCTGGCTCGAGCCGGACCTGTTCCGCTTCGGCGCGTCCAGCCTGCTCACCGATATCGAACGCCAGCTCGAGCATCATCTGACCGGCCATTATTCGGCCAACCATCGCCACGCGATGGCGTAGCTCCCACCCTCCCCCTTGTGGGGAGGGTCGCCGCGAAGCGGCGGGGTGGGGGTCGTAAAAACCAGATCAGCCGGTCCAATGAACGAAACCCATCATCTATTTACCCCCACCCCGATCGGCAAAGCCGATCGACCCTCCCCACAAGGGGGAGGGTAAAGGAGGCGCCCCATGAACATCCTCGAACGCTATCACGCCATGGAATACGGCCCGGCGCCGGAAGCCCGCAACGAGGCCGATGCCTGGCTCGCGGGCCGCGATTTCGCAAAAGCGCTGTTCATCGACGGCGCCTGGAAAGCGGCGGCCAGCGGCAAGACTTTCGAGACCAGCGAACCGTCTTCCGGCAAGCTGCTGGCCAAGATATCGGATGCCGGCGCTGCCGACATAGACGCCGCCGTTACGGCGGCTGCCAAAGCGCTGCCGAAGTGGAGCGCCAGTTCGGGCTATGCGCGCGCGAAAGTGCTCTACGCCATCGGCCGCGCGATGCAGCGGCATCAACGCCTGTTCGCGGTGCTGGAATCGATCGACAACGGCAAGCCGATCCGTGAGAGCCGCGACATCGATGTGCCGCTGGCGATCCGCCATTTCATCCACCATGCCGGCTGGGCGCAGACGCTCGAGAAGGATTTTCCCGATCACAAGCCGGTCGGCGTCGTCGGCCAGGTCATCCCGTGGAATTTTCCGCTGCTGATGCTGGCCTGGAAAATCGCGCCGGCTTTGGCCGCCGGCTGCACGGTGGTGCTGAAGCCGGCCGAATTCACGCCGCTCACGGCCATCCTGTTCGCCGAGATCTGCGAGCGGGCAGGCGTGCCGAAAGGCGTCGTCAACATCGTCCAGGGCGGGCCGGAAGCGGGTGCCGCGATCGTCAACCATCCCGGCGTGCAGAAGATCGCCTTCACCGGCTCTTCCGAGGTCGGCAAGATCATCCGCAAGGCAACCGCCGGATCGGGCAAGAAACTTTCGCTGGAGCTCGGCGGCAAGTCGGCCTTCATCGTCTTCGAGGATGCCGATCTCGACAGCGCCGTCGAGGGTCTGGTCGACGGCATCTGGTTCAACCAGGGCCAGGTCTGCTGCGCCGGCTCGCGCCTCTTGGTGCAGGAAGGCATCGCCGAGGCTTTGATCGCCAAGGTCAAGGTCAGGATGAGCCGGCTGCGCGTCGGCAGCCCGCTCGACAAGAACACCGATATCGGCCCGCTCGTCGACTTGACCCAGCTCGATCGAGTCAAGGGCCTGATCGCCGAAGGCGCGAAACAAGGCGCCGTCTGCTGGCAGCCGGACGCTGCCTTGCCGACAACCGGCCACTATCATCTGCCGACCCTCGCGACTTCTGTTTCGCCGGCTAACATCTTGGCGCAGGAGGAAGTCTTCGGTCCGGTCCTGGCGACGATGACCTTCCGCAACACCGAAGAAGCGATCGAGCTCGCCAACAACACGCGCTACGGCCTTGCTGCCTCCGTGTGGAGCGAGAACATCAATCTGGCTCTGCACGTCGCGCCGCAATTGAAGGCCGGCGTCGTCTGGGTCAACGGCACCAACATGTTCGACGCCGCCTGCGGCTTCGGCGGCTACCGCGAAAGCGGCTTCGGCCGCGAGGGTGGCCGCGAAGGCATGTTCGAATATCTTGCCGCCAAGCTGCCGGCCGGCCCGGTGATCAAGCCGGCCGCGGCCGGCTCGGCCCAGCCGGTCGAACAGGCCGACGGCTCGGCAATCGACCGCACGGCGAAACTGTTCATCGGCGGCAAGCAGGTGCGGCCGGACGGCAACTATTCGCTCGCCATTGCCAGCGCCAAGGGCAAGCTTGTCGGCGAGGTCGGTCTTGGCAACCGCAAGGACATTCGCGATGCGGTTTCTGCTGCTCGCGCGTGCAAGGCCTGGCCGGACGCGACCGCCTTCAATCGCAGCCAGGTGCTCTATTACTTCGCCGAGAACCTGTCCGGCCGCGCCGAGGAATTCGCCGCGCGCCTGGTCCAACTCACCGGCGTCACCGCCAAGGCCGCGCGGGAGGAGGTCGACCTCTCCATCGAGCGGCTGTTTCTTTTTGCCGGGCTCGCCGACAAATTCGAGGGTCGCGTCCACCAGCCGCCGGCCCGTGTCGTCACGCTGGCGCTGCATGAGCCGGTCGGCGTCGTCGGCATCGTCGCGCCGGATAACCAGCCGCTGCTCAACTTCGTCTCGCTGGTCGCGCCGGCGCTCGCCATGGGCAACACGGTGGTCGCCGTCCCGTCCGAACGGCACCCGCTTTTAGCCACCGATCTCTATCAGGTGATCGAATATTCCGATATTCCGGCCGGCGCTATCAACATCGTCACCGGCCGCAGCGCGGAGCTTTGCGGCGTGCTGGCCAAGCATGACGACGTCGACGGGCTCTGGGTATTCGCGGATGCCGAGACCTGCGCCAAGGCGGAGGCCGATTCCATCGGCAACCTCAAGCGCGTCTGGACCGGCAATGGCCGCACTCTCGACTGGGCGTCGAGTGAGGCCGCCGGCGAGGCCTTCCTGCGCCGCGCCATAGAGGTCAAGAACGTCTGGGTGCCCTACGGCGACTGAGGCATCCCGCCTGAAGCGCGCCAGGCCGCTTGCGGCAATAATATTCGGCGCCGGAGCCGTTTGCCCATTATCGCAAAGGGCCGCCTTCGGGCTTGACGCTTGTGCACGTGCTCTTTAACGAGAAAAAACATCTTTATCTGTGAAGCGGAGCGTAGGCCGCACGATGCCGGCTGTCTGGCACACGACGCCGCAGTGGATCATCGATAAAGCCGGACGCGTAGTCAGGCGAGGAGAGAGGCATGGCGGATCTGGCAGGCAAGGTCGTGGTCGTCACCGCGGCGGCGCAGGGCATCGGACGCGCGAGCGCGCTGGCTTTCGCCAGGGCGGGCGCCACCGTCTATGCCACCGACATCAATGAACCGCTTCTTGCCGATCTCGCCAAGATTCCCGGGATAAAAACCCGCAAGCTCGACGTGCTGAACGACGCAGCCGTCACCGCTGCCTTCGCCGAGATCGGCCGCGTCGACGTGCTGTTCAACTGCGCCGGTTTCGTCCATTCGGGCTCGATCCTCGAAATGAAGGACGAGGACCTAGACTTCGCGCTCAACCTCAATGTCCGCTCGATGATCCGCACCATCCGCGCCGTGCTGCCCGGCATGCTGGATCGCGGCAGCGGCTCGATCATCAACATGGCCTCGCTGGCAAGCTCGCAAAAGGGCGTGCCTAACCGCTTCGCCTATGGCCTGACCAAGGCTGCGGTTGTCGGCCTCACCAAGGCGGTCGCCGCCGATTATGTCGCCAAGGGCATCAGCTGCAACGCCATCTGCCCCGGCACCGTCGAAAGCCCGTCGCTGCAGGACCGCATGCATGCGCAGGGCGACTATGAGGCGGCCCGCGCCGCCTTCATCGCCCGCCAGCCCATGGGAAGGCTGGGCACGCCGGAAGAAATCGCCGATCTCGCCGTCTATCTGGCCGGCGCCACTTATACCTCGGGGCAGGCCTACAACATCGACGGCGGCTGGTCGATCTGAGGGATCGGAAAGGGCTTGGCAGGAGATCGGGGTTCTGCATCGATCAGTCTGAAAATCCCTTTCGCCAGATCGCCCGACGCGGCGTTCGCGCTTGCCGGGGATCAGGTCGATGGCTACGGTCCGCCCGGCTTTCGCAACGTCACCCTAAGCGAAACGAATTTTGCAAAATGGCTTTAGGCCGCACCTTAGGAGAAGTAAGATGAAGTTGTTGCGCTATGGCGAAGTCGGCAGCGAGAAGCCCGGCCTGCTCGATGCGGATGGAACGATCCGCGACCTTTCTGCTCATGTCGCCGATATTGCAGGCACGACGCTTCATCCGGCCTCGCTGGAGATGCTTTCGAAACTCGATCCGAAGTCGCTGCCGGCGGTTTCCGGTAGCCCACGCATAGGCGCCTGCGTCGCCGGCACCGGCAAATTCATCTGCATCGGCCTCAACTATTCCGACCACGCCGCCGAAACCGGTGCCACCGTGCCGCCCGAGCCGATCATCTTCATGAAGGCGAGCTCCGCCATCGTCGGGCCGGACGACGACGTGCTGATCCCTCGCGGCTCGGCCAAGACCGATTGGGAGGTCGAGCTCGGCGTGGTTATCGGCAAGACGGCGAAATATGTCTCAGAGGACGACGCGCTGGATTATGTCGCCGGCTATTGCGTCGCGCATGACGTTTCCGAGCGCGCCTTCCAGGCCGAGCGCCAGGGCCAGTGGACCAAGGGCAAGTCGTGCGACACGTTCGGCCCGACCGGCCCGTGGCTTGTGACCAAGGACGAGGTCGCCGATCCTCAGAACCTGAAGATGTGGCTGACCGTCAACGGCAAGACCATGCAGAACGGTTCGACCAAGACCATGGTCTATGGCGTGAAGTATCTGGTGTCCTATCTCAGCCAGTTCATGTCGCTGCATCCGGGCGACATCATCTCCACCGGCACCCCGCCCGGCGTCGGCCTCGGCATGAAGCCGCCGGTGTTCCTGAAGGCGGGCGATGTGGTGGAGCTTGGCATCGAAGGGCTCGGCCAGCAGAAGCAGACGTTCAAGGCGGACGAGTAGAACGCCGCCTTTCTCCTTCTCCCCTTGTGGGAGAAGGTGGATCGGCGCGCAGCGCCGAGACGGATGAGGGGTGCTCCAGCGGAGTGCGACCTTGAAGATTGAAGGATCCCGGGCGCACTTATTTCTGCCGCGACGAGATCCTTCCAACACCCCTCATCCGGCCGCTTCGCGGCCACCTTCTCCCACATGGGGAGAAGGGAAAGCTGGCGCTACCTCAGCACTTTCCCATCCGCGCCAAACCGGTACGTCTTCGCCGCATCCGGCGTCGCATACAGTGTCGAGCCCGGGTCGGCGTTGTAGACGCCGAAGATGCGCACCGTGATCAGCCCGGCCTTCTCGCAGTCGAGATAGAGATTGGTGTCGGCGCCGAGATGCTCGGCATGCACCACCGTGCCTTTCCAGGCGCCGGATTTCGTGTCGACCGTCAGATGCTCCGGCCGCACGCCGATGGTCTTGGCCGTCTCGCCCAGTTGGGCGCCGTCGATGAAATTCATCTTCGGCGAGCCGATGAAGCCGGCGACGAATTCATTGGCCGGCGAATTGTAGAGCTCCATCGGGCTGCCGATCTGCTCGATGCGGCCGGCATTGAGCACCACGATCTTGTCGGCCAGCGTCATCGCCTCGACCTGGTCGTGGGTGACGTAGATCATTGTCGCCTTCAGCCGCCGGTGCAGTTGCGCGATCTCCAGCCGGGTGTTTACACGCAATGCCGCGTCGAGGTTCGACAGCGGTTCGTCGAACAGGAACAGTTTTGGCTCGCGCACCACGGCGCGGCCGATGGCGACGCGCTGGCGCTGGCCGCCCGACAGTTCCGCCGGCCGGCGCTCCAGATAAGGCTCGAGCGAGAGCATGGCGGAAGCGATCTTGATGCGGCGCTCGATCTCGGTGGCCGGCGTGCCGGCCTGCTTCAAGCCCAGCGCCATGTTGTTCTTCACCGTCAGATGCGGGTAGAGCGCATAGGTCTGGAACACCATGGCGATGCCGCGTTTTGCGGGCGGCGTTACCGAAACGTCGGTGCCGTCGATCAGCACGCGGCCCGAGGTCGAGTCCTCCAGCCCGGCAATGACGCGCAGCAGTGTCGATTTCCCGCAGCCGGACGGGCCGACGAAAACGACGAACTCACCATCCGTCACCTCGAGGTCGATACCCTTCAGCACCTCGACCGGCCCGAAAGCCTTCTTCACATTCTCGATCTTCAGCGAGCCCACGGCAGTCCTCCAAATTGATGAGTGGGCGCCAAGACACCCCCCTCTGTCCTGCCGGACATCTCCCCTTCAAGGGGGGAGATTGGCAGCTTCAAGGTCTCGCGCCACTTTGCGGCGCTGATCATTAGCGAAAGCAGTTCCGGCACCTGATCTCCCCCCTCGAGGGGGAGATGGCCGGCAGGCCAGAGGGGGGCGCCGTAGAGCGCAATCCCTGACGATAATTCCCTTGTCACAACCGCACCGCCTTCCCGCTGCGAACGCTCTCGTCGGCGGCAAGGCAGACGGCGAGCGACTTCACCGCATCGTCCATGTGGCCGGTGAGGTCGATATCTTCGCGGATTGCCTTGAGCAGGAAGGCCTGTTCGAGGTCGCAGAGCTCCTGATGGCCCGGCTCGCCCTCCATCGACAGCATCTGGTCCTGCTTGGCGAACCTGCCGTCCGGCCCGGTCGCAGCACTATGCAGGCGGATGGTCGAGGTCTTGGTGTGGGTGTCGATGTCGTCGGACTTCGCCCCCTCCTTCATCACGATCGACACGCAGCCCTTGGGCGACATCACGTCCTTCACGAAGAAGGCCGTTTCCGAGATCATCGGCCCCCAGCCGGCCTCGTACCAGCCGACCGAACCGTCTTCGAACAGCACCTGCAGATGGCCGTAATTGTACATCGAGGGAGCGACTTCGTCGGTCAGCCGCACGCCCATGCCGCGCACCTCGACCGGCCTAGCGTCGGTGATCTGCAGCATCACGTCCAGATAATGCACGCCGCAGTCGACGATCGGCGAGGTCGTCTGCATCAGCTGCTTGTGCGTCCCCCAGGTGTGGCCGGAAGACTGCTGGTTGAGGTTCATGCGGAAGACGTATGGACCGCCGAGCTTGCGCGCCTCGGCGATCAGCCGCACCCAGGACGGGTGGTGGCGCAGGATGTAGCCGATCACCAGCTTCCTGCCGTTGGCCTTGGCGGCATCGACGACGCGTTGCGCGTCGGCCACCGTCGTTGCCAGCGGCTTCTCGACGAACACATGGCAACCCGCCTCGAAAGCCCGCACCGCATAGTCGGCATGGCTGTCGGAATAGGTGGCGATCGCGGCGACGTCAGGCTTCTCGTCGCGCAGCGCGTCCTCGAACGAGCGCCTGATGCCGTAGCCGGCAAGCCCGTCCGGCAACGGCACGTCGGAGCGGTTGACGAGCGCTGCGATCTCGAAGCCCGGATTGGTATGGTAGGCCAGCGCATGGCTGCGGCCCATATTGCCGAGACCGGCGACGACAACGCGAAGGGGTTTATCGCTCACCTGACTACTCCAGACATTCCATGTTCTCTTGAGAAGGTGTCACCCCACCCGGCGCTTCGCGCCGACCTCCCCATCAAGGGGAGGTAGGGCGTCGGCGTGAACATGCTCACCGCCGCAGGGGCCGCGTTAAACTCAGAACTGCGGCTATCGGGAGTGAAGCGGCAACCTCCTACTTCCCCTCGATGGGGAGGTCGGCGCGCAGCGCCGGGCGGGGTGAAGCGCAACCCTATGGAGAATTCGCGGTCACCGCTCACTTCACCGCTCCCGACGTGATGCCGCGGATCAGCTGCCGCGAGAAGATGACATAGAGGACCAGCACCGGCAGGATCGCCAGCGACAGTGCCGCCAGGATGGCGTTCCAATTGGTGACGAACTGGCCGAGGAAGAGCTGCGCGCCGAGCGTCACCGTCTTGGTCGCTTCCGAAGGCGCCAGGATCAGCGGGAACCACAGGTCGTTCCAGATCGGGATCATGGTGAAGACGGCGACCGTCGCCATGGACGGGCGCACCAGCGGCAGCACCAGGCGGAAGAAGATCGTGTATTCCGACAGCCCGTCGATGCGTCCGGCGTTCTTCAGATCGTTGGAAACCTGCTTCATGAATTCCGACAGGATGAAGATCGCCAGCGGCAGGCCTTGCGCGGTGTAGACCAGGATCAGCGCTGTCAGCGTGTTGACCAGCCCGCTCGCCACCATCAGCTGCAGGATGGCGACGGTGCCGAGGCGGATCGGGATCATGATGCCGAGCGCGAGGTAAAGCCCCATCATCGTGTTGCCGCGGAAACGGTATTCCGACAGCGCGAAAGCGGCCATGGCGCCGAACAGCAGCACGAAGAACAGCGAGGCGACGGTGACGACAAGGCTGTTCTGGAAATAGTGGATGAAATCGCCCTGGCCGAACACCGTCGTGTAGCCGATCAGGTCGAAGGTCTTCGGTGTCGGCGGCGTCAGCGGCGCGCCGAAGATGCCGGCGCGTGACTTGAACGAATTCATCACCACCAGGATCACCGGGAACAGCGCGATCGCGGTGTAGGTCAGAAGGATCGCGTGCGCGCCGATGGTGCGGGGCAAGGAGCGGGTTGCTAGGCTCATGGCGCGCCTCAAAACTGGTAGCGACGCAGGCGCGTCTGCACGAGGAACAGGTAGACGCAGACGCCGGCGAGGATGATCAGGAACATGATCGTGGCGATCGCCGCGCCCATGTTGGGATCGCCGACCTGCAGCTGGAAGCCGAAGAAGGCACGGTAGAGGAAGGTGCCGAGGATGTCGGTCGAATAGTTCGGCCCGGCGAGCGCGCCTTGCGCGGTGTAGATCAGGTCGAAGGCATTGAAATTGCCGACGAAGGTCAGGATCGAGATGATGCCGATCGAGGGCAGGATCAGCGGCAGCTTGATCTTCCAGAACTGCGCCATGCCGGTGACGCCGTCGCATTCGGCCGCCTCGATCACCTCGTCGGGGATCGACAGCAGCGCTGCATAGATCAGCATCATCGGGATGCCGACGAACTGCCAGACCGAGACCAGGCTGAGCGCGGTGAGCGCATATTGCTCCTTGCCGAGCCACGGCGTGAAAAAGCTCTTCAATCCGACGAAATCCATCAGGTGCGGCGCCACGCCCCAGATCGGCGACAGGATCAGCTTCCAGGCGAAGCCGACGATGACGAAGGACAGGATCGTCGGCACGAAGATCGCCGTGCGGTAGAAGGCAGTGAAGCGCAGCCTTGGGCTGGAAAGCAGCGCCGCCAAAAGGATGCCGATCGGGTTCTGCACCAGCATGTGGATGATGAAGAACCAGACATTGTTCCTCAGCGCATTCCAGAAATTCACCGACCAGTTCGGATCGCCGAACAGCGTGCGGAAATTGCTGAAGCCCACAAACACCTGGGACTGCTCGATGTTGCGAAACAGGGAGAGCTGCAGCGTGCCGAACAGCGGCAGGATCATGAATGCGGTGTAGACCAGCACCGCCGGTGCCAGGAATACGCCGATATGCCAGCGTATCGATCTTTTCGGTCGCGTTTCTGCAGCCATGAGTTCGGTAGCCATGAGTTCGGTTCCCCGCCGTCTCTGGGTTCCAGGTCGGTTGATGCTAGCTGATGCCTCGATGCACGGCCTGATTTTCCCCTTCAGGGGAGAGACAAGGCCAGCGACAAATCGGCCCCGTCTTCCCCGCAAGATCGAGGGTAGGACCGGGAGGCAGCGCCGACAATCGCTATCTGGAACTGTTTGAACGCCGGCCGGGCTCGCGCCCGGCCGGCATCGCAATCGCCCTTACTTCGCCGGCTTGTACCAGCTGTCGAGACCGGTCTGCAGCTTCTTGGCCGCGGCTTCCGGTGTGTCGGTGCCGTTGATCACATTGGCCGATTCAACCCAGGTCTCATTTTCGAGGTTCGGCGTGCCGCGCGACAGGATCTGGTAGGTCGAGCGGATCGTCGACTTGCACTTGCCGCGCCAGGAGACGAATTCCTGCGCCAGCGGGTCTTCCATCTTCACCGGCGAGGAGTTCAGGCTGAAGAAGCCCGGCAGCGCGTTGGCGTAGATGGTGGCGAAATCCGGCGAGGCCACCCACGACAGGAACTTCTTGGCTTCTTCCGCATGCTTGGAAGCCGCGTTCAGGCCCATGCCGATATCGGTATGGTCGGAGATGTAGCAGGTGTCGCCTGCCTTCTCGACCGGCGGCGGGAAGGCGCCCATCTTGAACTGGGCCTGGGTGTTGAACAGGCCGATTTCCCACGAGCCGGCCGGGTAGATGGCGGCGCGGCCGAGCGTGAACAGGTTCTGGCTGTCCGGATAGGTCTGCGCCTCGAAGCCGTCGCCGAGATACGGCTTCCACTTGGCCAGTTCTTTGTAGGGCTCGACCCACTGCGGATCGGTCAGCTTCTGCTCGCCCTTGATCAGCGCTGTGCGGCCTTCTTCGCCCTTCCAGTAGTTCGGGCCGATGTTCTGGTAGCCCATGGTCGCGGCTTCCCACAGGTCCTTGGTGCCCATCGCCATTGGGATATAGGTGCCGTCGGCCTTGATCTTGTCGAGCACGGCGAAGAACTCGTCGCGGGTTGTCGGCACCTTGAGGCCGAGCTTGTCGAAGGCGTCCTTGTTGTAGATGAAGCCGTGGATGACCGAGGCCATCGGCACGCAGAAGCTCGACTTGCCGTCGTCGGTCTGCCAGGCGGACTTGGCAACCGGCGAGAAGTTCTCCATGCCCGGCAGCGAGGAGAGGTCGGCGAGGTTGCCCTTCTTGAACAGCTCGAGCGACTTGTCGAAGGGGCGGCAGGTGATCAGGTCGCCGGCCGAGCCGGCGGCGAGCTTGGCGCCGAGGGCCGCGTCATACTCGGTCGGGGCCGAAGGCGCGAACACTACCTTGATGCCGGGGTTCTTGGCTTCGAAGGCCGGGATCAGCTTGTCCTTCCAGATGGTCAGGTCGTCGCCGCGCCAGCTTTCGATGTTGAGCGTTACGTCGTCGGCCAGCGCCATCCCGGTGGTGCCGAGGATGCTTGTGCCGAGCAGAAGGGCCGTCAGTAGTTTGGTCTTCATCGTCAGTCTCCCTGTTGACCTTTTTCAGGTTCGGTTTTGATGAGAACAGAGGCTCAGCGCCCCTTGCTCCCCTCGATCGCGGAAAGCGCCGGCCTGAGCTTCTGGCCGGTTCCTTCCAGTATCTTCTCGGCCGCGTCGGCGTTGGCGGCGCCTGCGGCGAGCAGAATAGCGGTTTTGACGACGCCACCGCTCGCCTCGAGCAGGCGGATGGCGTCGTCGCGGCTCTTGCCGCTGATGGCGGCGACCATGCGCACGGCGCGGTCGCGCAGCTTGATGTTGTCGGCGGTGAGGTTGACCATGTAGCCGTCATGGACATGGCCGAGATGGATGGCGGTGAGCGTCGAAAGCATGTTGAGCGCGATCTTTTGCGCGGTGCCCGCGCCCATGCGCGTCGAGCCGGCGATCAGCTCCGGTGGCGTTTCGAGCAGGATGGCGACATCGGCTTGGCTGAAGAGCGCGGCGCCCCGGTTGTTGGCGATCGCGATGGTAGCCGCGCCGCGGCGCCGCGCGTCCTGGAGCGCCTGCACCGCATAGGGGGTCGAGCCGCTGGCGGAGATGGCGATCAGGCAGTCGCCCTTGCCGATATCGGCCGCGGCAACGGCCGCCGACGCTTCCTCCGTGTCGTCCTCCGGCCCGCCGGCCAGCGTGCGGAAGGCGTCGTCGCCGCCGGCGATCAGAATGGCGATACGGTCGCGCGCAATACCGAAAGTGCCGGGCAATTCCAGCGCGTCGGCCAGTGCCATAAGGCCGGAGCTGCCTGCCGCCGCATAGGCGAGCTTGCCGCCGCTCCTCAGTTGCTTGGCGATGAGTTCGGCGGCGGCGGCGATCGCCGGAATGGCCCCGTGCACGGCCTTGCTGGCCTCGATCTGGGCATTGGCCAGGAACGTCAGAATGGCTTCAGGGGCCTGGACATCCAGCCCCTCGGCATTCTGGTGGAGCGCTTCCGTGCGCGTCTCGGCCATCCATTTTCCTCCAACTGAAGGAACAATACCAAAAAAATACCACTTGTCCACACGCATTAACACTTTTCGGACGACGGAACTCGATTGCCGGCAAATTAACGTGGATTTTCAATAAAATACGGCTCAATCTTTTTTGAAACCGAAATTAACTCTTGGCTATTGGTATTTTATTGGTATTATCCAGGCCCGAGGAGAAATCGTGTGAAATTCGTGCTTGGCATCGATGGCGGCGGCACCAGCTGCAGGGCGGCCCTTGCGACCGTCGACGGCGCTGTCGTCGGCCGTGCCAAGAGCGGCGCCGCCAACATCCGCACCGACCTCACCGGTGCCCGCGCCAACATCGTCGAGGCGGCCAGGCAGGCTTTCCTTGCCGCAGGCGCGGATCCGGAGCTGATTCCGCGGACGCCGGCCGTTCTCGGTCTCGCCGGCGCCAATGTCGGCACCTATCGCCAGCAGCTCGAGGCAATCCTGCCCTTCAGCAGGAGCCGTGTCGAAACCGATGCCGAGATCGCGCTTGAGGGCGCGGTCGGGCCCAGTGACGGCGCCATGGCCATTCTGGGCACCGGCACCGCCTACATGGCGCGTAAAGCGGGCAAGTCGCGCGCCATCGGCGGCTGGGGTTTCCAGGTCGGCGACCAGGGCAGCGGCGCCCGCATCGGCCGCGACCTGCTCGAGCAGACGCTGCTTGCCTATGACGGCATCCGTCCTGGCTCGCCCTTGACGGACGCGATGCTTGCCGTCTTCCGCAACAATCCGGAAGACGTGGTCGAATTCACCACCAGCGCCAAGCCGGGCGACTTCGGCGGCTTCGCGCCAAAAGTCTTCGAGCATGCCGAAAAGGGCGACCTCGTCGCCAACTGGATCCTCGGCAAGGCGGTGGCCGATGTCGAGGCTTCGCTCGGCGCGCTCGATCTTGCCGACGATGCTCCGCTTTGCCTGCTCGGCGGCCTGGCGCCGCTTTATGCGCCGCGCCTGTCCGCACGCTATCAGGCGCTGCTGAAAGCCCCGCTCGACGATGCGCTTGGCGGCGCCGTGCAGATGGCTGTGCGCGTCTTCGCCAGGGGTCCGGAGGCGCCGCGATGAGCGCCGCCGACCAGATCTTGGCCGTGCTGCCGGAGGCGCCGCGATGAGCGCCGCCGACCAGATCTTCGCCATGCTGAAAGAATCCTCGCAGAGCGGCGCGCCGCTCTACCTGCAGCTCAGGCGCAGCATCGAGGAGGCGGTCAATCGGGGCCTGATCGGCCCCGGCGATGCGCTGCCGTCCGAGCGCGACATCGCCAGCAAGGCCGATATCTCGCGCGTCACCGTGCGCAAGGCGGTGCAGGACCTGGTCAAGGGCGGCATCCTCGTCCAGCGTCATGGCTCGGGCACCTTCGTCGCGCCGCGCATGGAGCGCGTCGAGCAATCGCTGTCGAGGCTCACCTCCTTCACCGAGGACATGGCCCGCCGCGGCATGACCGTGCGCTCGGTCTGGCTCGACCGCGGGCTCTACGCGCCGTCGCCGGACGAGATGATGGTGCTGGGCCTGTCCTCGACCGAACTGGTGGCGCGCGTCGCGCGCCTGCGTATCGCCAACGACACGCCGCTGGCGATCGAGCGCGCCGCGATTTCGGCGAGCGTGCTGCCGGATCCCGAAGCGATCGGCTCCTCGCTTTACGCGGCGCTGGGAACGACCGGCAATCGCCCGGTACGCGCCGTGCAGCGCATCTCCGCCACCAATCTTGGCGATGCCGATGCGCGCCTCTTGGAAGTGCCCTCGGGGGTTGCCGGTCTGCAGATCGAGCGCATTTCCTATCTGGCGAGCGGCAAGGTGATCGAGTTCACCCGCTCGGTCTACAGGGGCGACGCCTATGATTTCGTCGCGGAACTCCGGCTGACCGGGCCGGGAGAGGAGATTCGGCCATGATGGCAAACACCACTCATATGCGGCGCGAGATCAATGAGATCCCTGAAGCCACTGCCCGCCTTCTCGACGGCTCGGCTTCGGCGCTGGTCGAGGCGGGCCGCGGCCTGCGCGAGCGCGACCCGCATTTCGTCGTCACCGTGGCGCGCGGCTCGTCCGACCATGCCGCGACCTTCATGAAATATGCCGTCGAGCTGACGGCAGGTCTCGCCGTCGCTTCGGTAGGGCCGTCGATCGCTTCCATTTATGGCGCGAAGCTGAGGCTGCGCGGCTCCGCCTGCCTGGCGGTCTCGCAGTCGGGTAAAAGTCCCGACATCGTTGCCATGGCCGAAACGGCAAGGGCCGGAGGGGCGCTTACCGTTGCCATCACCAACACGGCCGACTCGCCGCTGGCGCGCGCCTCCGACTACGCCATCGACATTCTGGCAGGGCCGGAACGCAGCGTCGCGGCCACCAAGACCTTCGTCAATTCCGCCGTCGCCGGCCTGGCGCTGATGGCGCATGCGACCGACGACCAGCCATTGCTGCGGGCGCTCGCCGGCCTGCCCGGCCATTTCGAGAAGGCGATCGCCTGCGACTGGATGGCGCTCGCCGGTGCTTTGGAGAACCCGCAATCGCTGTTCATCCTCGGCCGCGGCCCATCCTTCGCGATCGCCAGCGAGGCGGCGCTGAAATTCAAGGAAACCTGCGCCATGCATGCCGAGGCCTATAGCGCCGCCGAGGTTATGCATGGACCGCTGGCGTTAGTCGGGCCGGGTTTCCCGGTTCTGGCGCTTGCCGCGCGCGATGCGTCCGAACCCTCGGTCGCCGAGGCGGCCGATGGCCTGACGGCCAAGGGCGCGGCCGCCTTCATCACGTCCGACAAGGCGAAGGCCGCGAGGCTTCTGCCGCATGTCGCCACCGGCCATCCGCTGACCGATCCGCTGCCGCTGATCGTGTCCTTCTACGGCTTTGTCGAGGCCTTTGCGCGCCATCGCGGGCTCGACCCCGATACGCCGCGCAACCTGCGCAAGGTGACGGAAACCGTATGAGCGACCGTTTCGCACTCACCGGCGCCCGCATCTTCGACGGCGCCGACTGGCATGACAATGCCGCCCTTGTCGTCAACGGCGACGTGGTCGAGGCTATCTTGCCCGCCGGCGCCATTCCGTCCGGCGTTTCGCCGGTCGAGACCGGCGGCGGCATGCTCGTGCCCGGCTTCGTCGACATCCAGGTCAATGGCGGCGGCGGCGTCATGCTCAACGACCACCCCGATGTCGCTTCGATCGAAACCATCTGCCGGGCGCATGCGCCCTTCGGCACCACGGCGCTGCTGGTGACGCTGATCACCGATACGCCGGCGATCACCGCCGCCGCCATCGCCGCCGGCGCCGGGGCGGCCCGGGAAAAGGTGCCGGGCTTCCTCGGCCTGCACCTGGAAGGGCCGCATCTTTCCATGGCCCGCAAGGGCGCGCATGACCCTGCGCTGATCCGGCCGATGACCGACGCCGATGAGGCCGCTCTCATCGCAGCGCGTCGGGACCTGCCGGTGCTGCTCACCACGATCGCCCCGGAATCGGTCGAGCCGGCCCGTGTCACCGCGCTGGCCAAGGCCGGCGTTATCGTGAGCCTCGGCCATAGCGACACCGATTATTCGACCGCCAGCGCCTTCGCCGACGCCGGCGCCACGGTGGTTACGCATCTGTTCAACGCCATGAGCCAGATCGGCAACCGCGAGCCGGGTCTGGCGGGTGCTGCGATCGACACTGGCGGCTTGTACGCCGGCATCATCGCCGACGGCATCCATGTCCATCCGGCAACGATGATCCTTGCGCTGCGCGGCAAGCAGGGACCGGGCAAGATCGTGCTCGTGACCGACGCCATGGCGACGATTGGCACCGACATGACGTCCTTCACGCTGAACGGCCGCACCATCTACCGCAAGGACGGCAGTCTCAGGCTCGCCGACGGCACGCTGGCCGGAGCCGATCTCGACATGATTTCCGCCATTCGCTTCGTCCATCGCGTCGTCGGGCTCGATCTCGACGAGGCCTTGCGCATGGCCTCGCTCTATCCCGCCGAGGCGATCGGTCAGGCGCACCGGCTCGGCCGTTTCGCCAACGGCACCGCCGCCGACATTGTCGGCCTGTCGGAAGAGCTGGATGTCAGGAACGTCTGGATCGGTGGTGAGAAGGTTTTTGGCGCGTAGGCGGCTCGATCCCACCGTCAATTAGGAAAGCAACGCAAACGTTCGCGATTGACCGGAGCCTCTCCCGCGTCGTCATCCTCGGGCTTGACCCGAGGATCCATTCCGTGACCTGTGACGTAAAGTGCAACGGTGCAGAATTCTGCAACGTTAGCAGCGCTTTAGCGTCACGGCATGGATCCTATGGTCTGCGCGCGTCGCTTCGCTCCTTGCTCCGCCATAGGATGACGAAGCGACGGGTGTTTCGGCCAATGTCCGAGGCTCGCCACTCGGTAATTGTTAGCCGGCCCTATTTCGCCGCATAGATATCCTTATACGTCTCGCGCAGCACGTTCTTCTGCACCTTGCCCATCGTGTTGCGCGGCAGTTCGTCGACGAAGATCACCTGCTTCGGATGCTTGTACTTCGCCAGCCGCCCGGCAATGGCGGCGGCAATGTCGGCAGCGTTGATCGCGGATCCCGGCTTGCGCACCACGACCGCGGTGACGCCTTCGCCGAAATCCGGATGGGCGATGCCGATCACCGCGCTTTCGCTGACGCCGTCGAGCGCGTCGATCTCGCTCTCGATCTCCTTCGGATAGACGTTGTAGCCGCCTGAGATGATCAGGTCCTTGCCGCGCCCGACGATATGCACATAGCCGTCGGCGTCGACCAGGCCGAGGTCGCCGGTGATGAAGAAGCCGTCGTCGCGGAACTCGGCCCTGGTCTTCTCGGGCATGCGCCAATAGCCGGCAAAGACGTTCGGGCCCTTGACCTCGATCATGCCGATCTCGCCCTGCGGGAGCGGCTTGCCGTTCTCGGGATCTGTGATGCGCAGCGAGACGCCGGGCAAGGGGTATCCGACCGTGCCGGCGCGCCGCTCGCCGTCATAGGGGTTGGACGTGTTCATGTTGGTCTCGGTCATGCCGTAGCGCTCGAGGATGGCGTGGCCGGTCCGGTCGCGCCAGGCCTTGTGCGTCTCGGCCAAGAGCGGCGCCGAGCCGGAGATGAAGACCCGGATGGCCCTCGCCGCCTCGCGTGTCAGGCCGTCCTGCTGCAACAGCCGCACATAGAAGGTAGGCACGCCCATCAAGGCCGTCGCGCGCGGCATCAGCGACAGGATGCGGCCGGGATCGAATTTCTGCTCGAACAGCATTTTCGCGCCGGCCATCAGGACGACGTTGGTGGCGACGAACAGGCCGTGCGTGTGGAAGATCGGCAGCGCGTGGATCAGCACGTCATCGGCACTGAAGCGCCACTGCTCGACCAGCACGCGGGCATTCGAGGCGAGGTTCTCATGGCTGAGCATCGCGCCCTTGGAACGGCCAGTCGTGCCGGAGGTGTAGAGGATCGCGGCAAGATCGTCCGGTCCGCGCGCGACATCGCTGAAATCCGTGGCCTGCCGGGAAGCCTGGCTGGCCAGCGTTCCCTGCCCGTCGCGGCCGAGCGTGAGCACCGTGGCGCCGATCGACGCGGCAAGCGGTTCGACGCCCGAAAAACGGTCCGGATCGCTCACGATCAGTTTCGGCTCGGCGTCACGGAAGAAATAGTCGAGTTCCGGCAGTGTGTAGGCGGTGTTGAGCGGCAGGAAGACGGCGCCGGCGCGTAACGAGGCGAGATAGAGCAGCGCCGCCTCCGGACTCTTCTCGACCTGGACCGCGACGCGGTCGCCGTGCTCGACGCCGGCCTGCGCCAGCGCATGCGCCAGTTGCGCCGACTTCGCCAGCATGTCGCCATAGGTGATCGAACGGCCGTCATCCGTCTCCATCAGCAATCGGCCGGGCGCCGGCATGCGGGAACGGAAAGCGCCGAAGAGATGGTTGGTCATGAAGTGTCCTCAGGGCGCGCCGAAGCCAATGGCAAGCAGTTGCGCCCACCTGAGCGAATACCAGATTTGGCGGCCGGAGCAATTCCAGGAAAAGTGCGAAGCGGCTTTTGGCTATCTGCGGCGCGCCTTGGCAACGCCGGCTCTCGGATCATAACCCTGGGCGAAGCGCTCCATGCACCTCGCCGCGGTGAGGCGATAGTGATTGAGAAGCGCTTCGACCGCGCGGTCGGCGTCGCCATCCAGCGTGCGCTCGGCAATTATGCGGTGCTCGCCAAGATCGTCGCGTCCCGTGCCCGGCGTGTCTTGCGAGATCAGGCGGTAGCGCGAGGCCTGATCGGAAAGCTGATCGCAGAAGCCGACCAGCCAATGCGACCGGCACGCCCCGATCAGCGCCCGGTGGAAGGCCCGGTGCAGCTTCTCCCACTCTGGATTGTTGGTTGAGGGATCTTCCGGCAGTCGGCGCTCGGCGCGCGCCAGGCGGTGCAGTGCCAGCACCAGCTGCTCTTCCCATTCGGCCGTGCGGTGAGAAATGGATTCACGCAGCGCCCGTTCCTCCAGCCAGCAGCGCGTCCGCGTCAGCTCCTCCAGCTCCGTGGCGCTGACGGGCATAAGGAAGAAGCCGCGCTGGTCATGCCGCCCGAGCAGGCCCTCGGCGGCCAAACGGTTGAGCGCCTCGCGCACCGGCGACGCGCCCGCGCCGTAGCGCGAGACGACCCATTCGACGCGTAGCTTGCTCTCGGCCGCCAGCGCCCCGCGCAAAAGATCATCGCGGAGCTGTTGGTAGACCGAGCTGGCCAGCGTGCTCTTGGCGCCCTTGCCTTCGCCCGGATCGACAGTTCCGTATGTCAAACGCACTCCTGTTGCTTGCCCCTGCTTTGTCAGGGCCCCTCGGCGAAGCAATTTCCGTACATGTATCATACAGCCGGGCAATGGCGTCTCAAAGCGGAAGGTGACGATATTCGACTTTAAGACAAGGCCGGGGGTCTATTGATCGGATGAAGTAGAATCTCGATAAAAAAGCTGATGCTCGTGCACCGCTTTATATATTGAACAGTCGTTCAACGGCCGCCGCGGTTCTGCAGCTCCCGCGAGAGGTGGGGCGTTTATACGTTTAACTGGCGGCCTCGTCGGCGGCCTTGCGAATTGCTTCGATATTTGCCCTATAGGCCTCGACGCTGCCGCCCTTGAAGACGGCGGCGCCCGCCACCAGCACATTGGCGCCTGCCGCGGTCACCAGTGGCGCCGTTTCGGCCGACACGCCGCCATCGATCTCGATATGGATCGGCCGGCTGCCGATCAGCGCCTTCACCCGTTTCACCTTGTCGACGATCGCCGGGATGAATGCCTGCCCGCCGAAACCCGGGTTGACGGTCATGATCAGGATCAGGTCGAGCCGGTCGAGCACATATTCGATCGCCGTTTCCGGCGTCGCCGGATTGAGAGAGACGCCGGCCTTCTTGCCGAGGCTCTTGATGGTCTGCAGCGAGCGGTCGAGATGCGGCCCGGCCTCGGCGTGTACCGTCATGCCGTCGCAGCCGGCCTCGGCGAAGGCTGCCAGGTAAGGATCGGCCGGCGCAATCATCAGATGGCAGTCGAAGAAGGCCTTGGTGCGGTTGCGGATCGCCTTGATCACCGGCGGGCCGAAGGTGATGTTGGGCACGAAATGGCCGTCCATCACGTCGAGATGGATCCAGTCCGCGCCGGCCGCCGCGACAGCCTCGACCTCATCGCCCAGCTTCGAAAAATCCGACGCCAGCACCGACGGCGCAATCAGGGTCTTCTTGCTCATGCTGCGGCCTCGTCTCGTTTGTCCGAACGCAAATGTCAGGACTGCCTAGAGCATTTTGCGGCCAAGTGGAATCACCTGGCGCCGCAGAAATGCGGCCAACAAGAACAAGACGCTGGAAAGGGGAAGCAGGGGACAAGAAAAACCCGCCGGATTGCTCCGGCGGGTTTTCGTCTCCATCCGCATGAAGATTACGGCTTGTAGTTCTGGATGTTGGCGCCTGCCGGATCCTGCGGCACGCGCCGCGGTTGGCGCTGCGGCACCAGCTGCTGCAGCAGGTTCGGGTTGAGCAGCATGCCGGGGTTGATCTCGATGCCCGGCCGCCTGCGGATCGGCGAGCAGTCGGGGAACAGTCCGGTCGTGCCTACCGGGCAGCGCCGCTTGATCAAGATCGGCTGGCACTGTCCGTCGATGAAGCGCGAGCCCGGCGCGCACTCCTGTTGCGGCTTGCGGCAGGCGCCATCGCGGATTTCGGTTCCACGCGGGCAGACGCAGTCGCCTCGCTTGTTGTGGACCTGGCCGCGGATGGTGCACTGCTCCTGGCTTGGTTTCGGCCGCTGGCAGGCCTTGCCCCGCACTTCCAGCCCGTCCGGGCAGGCGCAGTTGCCGTTGGCGTCGCGCACCTGGCCGCGGATCGGGCATTGCCTGGATACGACCGGCCGGCAGGCGCCGTCTCGCACCTCCGTGCCGCGCGGGCAGACGCAATCGCCGTCGCCGTTGCGGACCTGGCCCGGGATGCGGCACTGAGCCGGCGGCTGCCTGTCGGGCACGCAGGCCTTGGCTGCCCGGTCGAGATGCGTGTTGTCCGGGCAGGTGCAGCCGTTTCCGTCCGAGGTCGGCACGGCGCCGCGCACCGTGCATTTCGGCGGAATGACCTGGCACACGCCGTCCACCAGCTCGCCACGGCGGCACACGCAGTTGCCGTCCTGGTCGCGGTACTGGCCGGGACGCAGCGTGCACTGCGGCTCCTGCGGCTGTTCGCCCCGCACGCACTTGCCGTTTTCCAGCTCCGTCCCACGCGGGCAGACGCAGCGTCCGTCCGCGGTCCGGATCTGGCCCTGCAACAGGACGCAGCGCGGCGGCACCGGCAACGGCAAGAGCTTGGTGCCTCCGCCGGAGCCCCCACTACCCGAACATTGGCCGTTGCGGAAGCTAGTGCCGTCCGGGCAGGCGCAACGGCCGGCCGAGTTGAGCACCAGCCCATCCGAGCACTGCTTCTTCACCTCATGCCTGATGGTGAAGGGGTGGCATGCATAGGCCTTGCCGCGATTTCCCTGGACGTTGGTCAGGTCGCGCGACAGCAGCTCGCCGCCGCCCTGAACCGGCGTGTTCGGAGACAGCACGCCAACGCAGTTCTGCCCGTTGACCGTACCCTGCAGATTGGCAAGGCGCCCATCCTCGGGAAGGATCACGGTAACGTGGT
Organism: Mesorhizobium australafricanum; assembly: GCF_033977265.1. Lineage (NCBI taxonomy): Bacteria > Pseudomonadati > Pseudomonadota > Alphaproteobacteria > Hyphomicrobiales > Phyllobacteriaceae > Mesorhizobium > Mesorhizobium australafricanum. The sequence goes on from NZ_JAVIIT010000010.1 coordinate 87,844, forward strand.
GGGTGTGGCTTTCGCCGGCGCCCAGCGTCAGGTTGGCGATGCAGGATGCGGGCAGTGTCGTCGGTTCGGGCGAGCAGCCGAAGGGCGGGTCGATCGAGGTGATCTCAACGCCTTCCAGCCGGCCCAGCCCTTCCACGCCGATCGCATCGCCGATGCGGACCGGACCGGAGAAGGGGCTCTCGCCATCGTTCGTGATGGTGATCTCGAACGAGCAGGGTTGGCCGGGCTGGCACTCGGCATCGCCGGTCTTCTCGACACGGATGGTCGAGCCGCCGCCGCCCTTCGCGCAGGCCTGGCCGATCGGGTAGACGATGTCGTCGCCCGGCGCCGGCCCGTAGGAGCCGCGCGCGCAGTTCTCGAACGCGCCATTGCCGCTCACCGTCACGTCGAAGTGGCGGCGGGCTCCAGGCGTCATCACGGCGCCCGGGATCTGGCAGGACAGCGAGTTGGCGGGCACCGGACCGCAACTCCAGTCCGCACCGTCGGGAGTGGCGGTCTGGATCTGGACCGGCGCTCCGCCCGACACCAGCGCGGCGGCATCGCTGACCCGCACCGGACCGGTGGGGGCGGCTGTGCCGGCATTGGTGACGGTGATGCGGCAGGAAACAACCGCGGCACCGGCGAGCGAGCCGCCGCACGTCTTGGTGATGCGCAGGCCGGGCTGGCCGCCATTCGGATGGCGGATGCGTTCGGTCGCGCAGGCCCTGTTGTTGGCAAGGTCGACCTCGCCGGGAATGCCTTTCACCTCGGCGCAGTTCTCGACCGTATCCGGCCGGTAATTCGCCGGCATCACCGCCTTGACGACGATCGGCGTCGAGGCGCCCGGAGGCAGCGAGATGCCGGCATTGTCGCAGCGGAACTGGCCGGGGCCGTTCGGTCCGCAGGTCCATGGCGGGCTCGGCCCGAAGGTCGAGGAAGTCGGCGCGCCACCGGGGTAGTTGTCGATCACCGTCAGCGGCCCGTTATAGGTGTTGGTGCCGTTGTTGATGATGTCGATCACGAAGTAGCAGACGCCGTCCGGCGTGCAGACCGGGATGCGCGCGCGCTTCTTCAGGATCAGGTCGACCTTCTTCTCGACCGGTGGGTTGCACTGCGGATCGCGGTCGCCACGGCGGCAGATCGGGATCGAGGCGCAGCCGCGGTCATTGAGCTGGCTGCCGAACAGCGGCTTGCCGCTGGCCTGGTAGTCATAGGCGGCGCAGTTGCGCAGCACGCTGCCCTGCCATCCGCCGGCCGGCTTGAAGCCGAGCTTGAGGTCGACCGAGGCGCCGGGGTTGAGCGTCGTCACCGGATAGGTGCACGTCATCGGCGTCGTGCCGGGCACGCAGACCCATGGCGCGTTCGGGCCGGAGGTCAGCACGGAGCCGGCAGGCAACGTCACCTCGTCGAGCACGATCTTGCCGTTATAGGGCGCGTCGCCGACATTGGTCACGGTGATGGTGAAGTCGCAGCCGCCGGCCATCGTGCAACGCGGCACGTCGGCATGCTTCTCGACCTTGAGGTCCGGCTCCTTGTCCCTGGGCGGGCATCTGAGGTCGCGCGGGATGACGATGTCGATCACCTGCGTGCAGCAAAGCCCCCAGCCTTCCTTCGGTCCGGCATAGGTTTCGATGCCGGTGACGATGAGGTGGATGGCCTCGCCGGGCGAGGCGCCGATGATCTTCCAGTTCAGCACGCCGCCGCCGACTGGCACCTTCTGCATGTCGGGAACGATGGTGATGCCGGGGGTCGTCGTCGACACCTGCACCCACTTGCCGCCCATCTCGGGACCGACCGGCATGTGGTAGATGAAGGCGCCGCCGCCGGGCACGCAGTCGACGGTACCGCGCTCGACCTTGAAGCATTCCTTGCCGGGAGGTGGAGGCGGCGGGTTGCATTTGGTGACGTCGATGCGCACCGTCGTCTTTTCGCCGGTGAGGATGTTGCCGTCATCCGGCTTGCTCGGGTCCTGCGAGGGAATGATGGTACCCGTGCCGGTCCCGGCCGTCACCTTGATCTGACCTTGGTTGTCGACATTGGCCGGCGCGGGAAACGCCGCCTGGTCGATCTTGGCCAGGATCCGGAAGGTGATGACGCGCTCGTTCGGCGCGCCCGACCCGTCGAGGTCGGAAGCCGAGATCCGGAAATCGGACACCGTCGCCGTATCGTCGGGATTGGCCGAGCTGCTGATCGTGGCCGCCGGCAGCGCTCCGCCGCCGGCGTCCGTGCCGTCGCCGGTCACATTCACGTTGACGATCTTCAGGCCGTGCGGAAGCTGGTCCTTGAAGTCGATCCTGGCGTTCTTCAGCGCATTGACGAAGACTGGATTGCCGAAGGCCTGCTCATTGCCGCGCAGGCCGAAGGTCAGCGTGTAATAGACATAGTCGCAGCCGCGCTGGCCGCCCGTCTTGGTGAAGAAGGGCACGATGCGGCCGGGTTCGGGATTGACGACACGCGGATTGTCCAGGTCGAGCCTGGGTTCCGGGCCGGCAATTTCGGTGAGCTTAGCGGGCGCGGTGTCCTCGGCAAGCGCCGGCAGTGCCGGCATCATGGCGACCGCGATACCGGCCGCCATCAGCCAGCGCGCGCCGCGCCTGGCATATGACAGGGGTTTCATGATCGTCTCCATGACGGTTTTCGGATTGCTCGAAACGAAGCGGGAAAGGGCGAGATTGCTCATCTGTCCCTCCCTCAACGTTCGCAGCTGACGGCTGGCGTTCTGAGCGGCAGCGTCATCTTGCAGCAAGGGTAGTAGCCGCCCTTGTCCTGGTCGGACTTGCGGTAGAAGCAGAGCCCGACATTGATGGTGTCGCCAGGATAGTGGCCGGTGATGTCGATCGTGTAGGGCTTGCCCGGAACATGCGACATGGGGGTTGTCACCCCGACGCCGGGCGTCCTGGATTGCGCCTTGATCGAATCGCCGCCGAAGCCGGCATGGTCATGGAGATAGAGATCGGCCTGGAGTCCGCGCGGCGTGCAGTAATAGTGCACGTCCTCGACGTCCACGCAGGGCGGCAAATTGCCGGGTGGTGGGAAGTCCGGCGGATAGAACGGAGGCAGATAGCCGCCGGGGATTTCCTCATAATAGCCGGCGCGGCCCTCGCACGGACGCCAGACCCTAATGTCGCCGACATGGCCTTCGACCTCGGGGTCTTCGAAATAGCCGTCGAAGTCGACGAACCAGGAGCCGAAAGGCGGCGCGTTGGCCGGCTTGACCAGCGCGCTCGGTGTCAGCTGCACGCCGTGCACGGCAAGCGGCCCGCCGGCGGCGAGCCGCTCGGCAAGCTCGGGATTGTCGCGCAACTTGTCGCCCGTGTTGACGACGGTGTCGGTGCAGACCGAGGTGTCGATATTGCCCTCGGCGTCATAGCCATATTGCAGGTCGACGCCGCCGGCCGACTGGCGGTTGCCTTGCGGGAAGCCGACAGCATATTCCTGCGGCACTTCGACCCAAACGGATTCGGTACCCGGATCATCCGGATCCTCGCGCCAGTAGCGGATCAGCTCGCCTTTGCCGGAATCGGCGAAGTGGCTGTAATCGTAGCGGTTTTCGACCGGGCCGCGCTGGGCGAGATACATGAAGCCCTTGTTGTCGAAGGCAATGTCGGTGACGGCATAGTCCTTGTCGGCCCTGACCGTCAGTTCCCAGCGCGGATCGCCGGCGAATGTGCCGTCGCGCGCAATGCCGACCGACCAGATCTCGGACTTTTCGCCGACCGAATAATAGAGCCGGCCGCCGTGATAGGAGACCGCCCAGACCCGGCGTTCGTCCTGGGTGTAGCCCCAGGTCTCGGGATCTTCAGTATCGAAGGCCGCGCCCTGGATGTCCATGACGGCGCCGTCGTCGGCGACCGGGGCAAGCCCATGCGCCGGACGCCCGGCGACACCATGGTCGAACGTATCGATCAGATGTCCATTGGCGTCGATGCGGTGGATCAGGCCGGTGTCGAGGTCGGAGGCGAAGAATTCACGGTGGATGGGGTCGAAGGCCAGGTTGCCGATGCCCGGCCCGCTGTTGGTGTCGATGTCGGCGAATTTCGAGACGGCGCCGGTGATGCCGTCGATCTTCCAGATCGTGCCCGGCCCGCCGCCATTTTCGGTGCCGAACTGGCCGTCCATGAAGGTGGCACCGGCAGCGCCGCGGCGCTGCCGCTCCGGGCGCCCGTCACTGTCGGCGTCCGGCGTGACGATCTCGAGGCCATGCAGCGAGGTCGCGGCGGCATAGAGGTTGGGGATGCCCGAGGGCATGCCCTCGCGCACGCCGTCGTCATAGGTGAGACCGAACACCTCGCCGATTTGGCCGGCCGGCACCTCGAAGGGCGGTGGCGTGAAGACGAGCTGGCCCGAGGCCGGGCCGCCGAGATGCGAGACGTCGAAAATGCGCAACGAGGCGCGTGTGGTGTCGATGAAGGTCTCGTCGACCGGATCGACGCCGGGCGGCAGGCCCTCGTCAAAGCCGGGGATCACGGTCCCGGGGAAGCCCGTCACCGCCATCGAGCCGGGATAGATGATCTGGGTTTCCTGCGCCTTCGCCACGCCGCCGAGCCAGAGGCCGGCGTACAGCGCCAGGGCAAGAATTCCGCTGCTTGTGGCGATTGCGCGGCGTAAACGGCCGCCATGGGAAGGCACGAACGAGCCGCGACCGCCAGACATTGAACTCCCCCCGAAGCCGCTGGAAGGAACGTCCGGTCTTACCGCGCCAACCAGGGCAAGGCGCGGCTTTGCGGCACGTTCTTCCCTGATCGAATTGTCTGCTTTCCTCTGCGTGACGATACGCCTGCTCCTGGGCAGGGTCAACGGAATCAGCCGAAAGCCCAGCGTGTCGACCCCTTCCCGAAGGCGGTGATCGCGCTGGACTCCCGTTGTTCCCGGAGACCGCGGAGCCTCTGGGTTTCTGGTCATGGGGCTTTCCCTTTCCGGGCCGCACCATTGCGGCGCCTGGCCATCAGTCGCTGTCAGGCAGGGAAAGGTTCATGTGGCGATAGCGGAGCGGAAAGCGCTCCCGGCTGCCAGGGGCGTTACCAGATCCAGTCGCCTCGGCCGAGCGCCGATACCGCCTCGACGATGCCGGTGAAGCTCGTTCGTGCCCGGCCGACCATATGCCGGGCTCTGAGATAGCCGTGCACCAGCCCCGGCTCCTCGAACCAGGTGGCGTGTCCGCCGGCCGCGACGATACGGTCGCGATAGGCTTCGCCGTCGGACGACAGAGGATCGCACTCGGCCGTGATCAGCACCGTCGGCGGCAAATTGGCGAAGTCGGCATCGGCGAGCGGGTAAAGCGTGATGTCGCCGGTCCGGTCCACGCCGCCGGTGCGGATATGCTTGTAGAAGTCGAGGTCGCGCACGGTCAGCATCGGCGCCTCGGCATGTGTCAGATAGGAGCCGCGCGAGTGGTCCCCGCCAAGGCCGGGATAGATCAGCATCTGGCCGGCCGGCTTCTTCCGATGGCCGCGCGTCGCATGGGCGACAGCCGCGCAGAGATTGCCGCCGGCGCTGTCGCCGCAAAGCACGACGGAGCAATCATAGGTCTTCGCCGCCCATTCGAAAGCGTCCATGGCGTCGTCGAAAGCAGCCGGATGCAGATGTTCGGGCGCCAGCCGATAGTCGACTGAGACGACATCATAGCCGGTGCGTTCGCAAAGCTCGGCGCAGACATCGTCGTGGCTGTTCAGCCCGCCAAGGATGAAGCCTCCGCCATGGATGTAGAGCACCATCGCGGCATTGTTCGGGGTAGCGTTGCGATAGACGCGGATCGGGATGTCGTCGGCGATGCTTTTTGTTTCGGCGGTCACGCCTTGCGGATAGCCGGCAAAGAACTCCCGGCACATCCGGTCGTAGATCGCGCGCTGCTGGGCGATCGTGTGGTCGATCGTGTCCGGCGGATAATAGGAGTTGGTCTTCTCGATGAAAGCCCAGGTCTCGGCATCGATCAGGGTTTTGTAGTCGGTCATGAAGGACGGCCAACTTTTGAGGATGGCGCCCAGGCACCCCCCTCTGTCCTGCCGGACATCTCCCCCGCAAGGGGGGAGATTGGCAGTTTTGCCGACGGCGCCAGTCCTGCAACGTTGGCGATTGGCGAAACCCTTCGCGACATCCGATCTCCCCCCTTGCGGGGGAGATGCCCGGCAGGGCAGAGGGGGGTGCCTCGCGCCGTCATTTCCGCAGAGTCACTTCCCCTTCCACACCGGGTCGCGCTTCTCCGCAAACGCTCGGAACCCTTCCATGTTGTCCTCCGAACCATAGAGGATATCGACGGTCGGCAGCTGCCTGCGCGTCACCTTGTTCATGGCGTCCTGGAATGTCAGCGCCTCGGCCACCCGCGCCGTCTCCTTGATCGAGGCGAAGACCAGCGGCGGGCCGCTGGCCAGAAGCCTGGCGATCTCCCAGACGCGCTCTTCGAGCTTTTCCTTAGGCAGCACCTCGTTGACCAGGCCCCAGCGATGCGCCTCGGCGACATCCATCCAGCGGCCGGTGAACAGAAGGTCCATGGCGATGTGATAGGGGATGCGCTTCGGCAGCTTGATGGTCGCGGCATCGGCCAGCGTGCCGGCGCGGATTTCGGGCAGCGCGAAGGAGGAATGATCCGACGCGTAGATCAGGTCGCAGGACAGCGCCAGCTCGAAGCCGCCGCCCACCGCCATGCCGTTGACGCAGGCGATCACCGGCTTGTTCAAGTCGCGCAGTTCCTGCAGTCCGGCAAAGCCGCCGACGCCATAATCGCCGTCCACCGCGTCGCCGGCCGCCGCCGCCTTCAGGTCCCAGCCGGCGCAGAAGAACTTGTCGCCTGCCGTCTTGACGATGGCGACGCGTAAGTCCGGATCGTCACGGAACGCCTTGAAGGTCTCACCCATCAGTCGCGACGTCTTCAGGTCGATGGCATTGGCCTTCGGCCGGTCGAGCGTGACCTCGAGGATGGCGCCTTCGCGCCGGGTGGTGATCACGTCAGCCATTCTTCTTTTCTCCAAGCACCAGCAGGGCATCCGCGATCCAAGCGCCCTTGCCTTCGGCGCAGACGATCAGCGGGTTGATGTCGAGTTCCTCGATCTCGCCTTCGTTCTTCTGCACGAAGTCGGCAATGCCGGCGATGGCGTCGATGGCGGCCGCGACATCGGCCTTCGGCCGGCCGCGATAGCCTTCGAGCAGGGGGTAGAGCTTCAATCCACGCAATGCCGCCTCGATGTCGTCGCGCGTTGCCGGCAGCATCAGGGTGACGCTGTCGCGCAACAGCTCGACCAGCACGCCGCCGGTACCGAGCGTCATCACGACGCCGAACATCGGATCGCGGGTGAAGCCGACGATCAGCTCGGCGACGGCGTCGCGCACCATGCGCTCGGCATAAAGCCCGGTGCCGAGCGGCAAAAGGTCATGCGCAGCGGCGCTCACCGATTCGGCGTCCTTGAGGTTCAGCCTGACAGCACCGACTTCCGACTTGTGCGTGACGCCGAGAGCCTTGAGCGCCACCGGGAAGCCGAGCGTCATGGACGAGATCACCGCCTCGACCGCATTGGAGGCCCGCTCGCCCTTCGGCACCGGCAGGCCGGCCTTGATCAGCCTTTCCTTGGCTTCGGCCTCGTCCGGGGTCACGCGTTTGGCCTCGGACGCGCCTGCCGCCGTGGTGTCGACCGGCTGCGCCTGCGGCTCGCGCCAGGCCCAGCCGATGAAGGCGGCGGCCTGGGCGGCGTCCATGGCCTCCGAGATGCCGAACAACGGCACCATGCCGCGCGCCATCAGCCCGGCAGTGTATTCCTCCGGCAGGTTTTCCGGCAGCGAGGAGACGATCGCGCCTTGCGCCTTGTTGGTCTTCAACGCCGCCTCGAAGGCGCGCAGCGTCGCCCACCAGTCGACGTCTGAGCAGCGGTCGGGGCGCGGGAAATCGAGCACCAGCATGTTGAGGTCGAAGCCCCCCGACACCATGGCGGTGAAGGTGGCGGTCATCGCCGGCTCGTTGTTCCAGATGAAGGTATGGTAGTCGAGCGGATTGGCGACCGCGACCAGCGGTCCGAGCGTCGATTTGACATGCGCGCGATGCTGATCGGTAAGCGTCGGGAAATGCACCCAGCGCCCTTCGGCGCTGTCGGCCATCACGGAAGCCTCGCCGCCCGAGCAGCTCATCGACGACAACTTGTAGCCGGGCAATGGCCCGGTGATGTGCAGCAGCTTCAGCGCCTCGATGAAGGCCGGAATGGAATCGACGCGCGCAATGCCGAGCCGCTTCAGGAACGCGCCGGACGCAGCGTCCGATCCGGCCAGCGAGGCGGTGTGCGACACAGTTGCCTGTCGAGCCTGTTCGGACCGCCCGACCTTCATGGCGATGATCGGCTTTTTCAGCTCGCGCGCCCGGGCCGCCAGCCTCTCGAAGCCGGCGACCGAGTCGAAAGCCTCGATATGCATTCCAAGCGAGGTGACGCGCTCATCCTCGATCAGGCCGAGCGCCATTTCGGACAGGCCGGTCTGCGCCTGGTTGCCGGCCGTCATCAGGAAGGCGATCGGCAGGCCGCGCTTCTGCATCGTCATGTTGATGGCGATGTTGGACGACTGGGTGATGATGGCCACACCCTTGCCGCCTTCGGCCAGGCGGATGCCGCCATGCTGGTCGGGCCATAGCAAGGCGCCGTCGGCATAGTTGATCAGGCCGTAGCAGTTCGGGCCGATGATCGGCATCTGGCCGGCGGCAGTGACGAGTTCGGCCTGCAGCCGCTCGCCGTCCTCGTCATAGGCCTCGGTCTCCAGGAAGCCGGCGGCAAAGCAGACGGCGCCGCCGGCGCCGCGCTCGGCCAGCGCCTTGACCACTTCGATGGTGAGATGCCGGTTGACGCCGACAAAGGCGGCGTCCGGCGCGCCCGGAAGATCGGCGACGGAGCGGTAGGCCTTGCGGCCGGCGACCTCGTCCTTGGTCGGATGCACCGGCCAGATTTCGCCGGCAAAGCCCATCTTGATCGATTGCGCCACGACGGTGGCGGCCTGCGCCCCGCCGAACACGGCGATCGATTTCGGGCGCAGGAGACGTTCGAGTTTATGCATGGCCATCTTTTCGTTTGAGCACGATCTTTTCCAAAACCGGATCCCGGCTTTGGCTCATCATGCTCTAAGCACCGAACGGGCGCAGCAGCGCCCGCGAAATAATATGTCGCTGAATCTCCGACGTGCCTTCCCAGATGCGCTCGACGCGCGCGTCGCGCCAGATGCGCTCCAGCGGCAGGTCGTCCATCAGCCCCATACCGCCATGGATCTGGATAGCTTCGTCGGCAACATAAGCCAGCATCTCGGTGGCCTTCAGCTTGGCCATCGCCATGTCCTGATCGGTGACGGTGCCCTGATCGTACTTCCAGCCGGCTTCGAACACCATCAAATCGGCGGCCTTCAGCTCCGTCGCCATGTCGGCGAGCTTGAACGAGACGCCCTGGAACTTGCCGATCTGCTGGCCGAACTGCTGGCGCTGGGCGGCATATTCGATGGCATGCGACAGCGCGCGCTCGGCGCGGCCGAGGCAGGTGGCTCCGACCTGAAGACGGGTGGCGCCGAGCCACGAGTTCGCGACGTCGAAGCCCTTATGGACTTCGCCGAGCACCTGGCTTGCCGGGAGCCGGCAGTCATCGAATTCCAGGATCGAGTTGGTGTAGCCGCGATGCGAGACGTTGCGATAGCCGTCGCGCACCGAAAAACCCTTGGTGCCCTTGTCGACGAAAAAGGCGGTGATCTTCTTGCGCTTGCCGCGCGGGGTCTCTTCTTCGCCCGAGGCCATGAAACAAATCGCGAAATCGGCAAGATCGGCATGGCTGATGAAATGCTTGGTGCCGTTGAGCACCCAGTCCGAACCGTCCTGCACGGCGGTCGCCTTCATGCCGCGCAGGTCGGAGCCAGCACCCGGCTCGGTCATCGCCAGGCAGTCCCACTTCTCGCCGCGGATGCAGGGGAAGAGGTATTTTTCGCGTTGCTCCGGCGTGCCGGCGAGCAGGATGTTGGATGGGCGCGCCACGCAGGTCCAGTGCAGCGCGTAGTTGGCGCGGCCAAGCTCCTTCTCATAGAGCAGCCAGCTCACCGTATCGAGGCCCGCGCCGCCGACATCGGCCGGCATGTTGGCGGCGTAGAGCCCGGCCTCGATCGCCTTGGCCTTCAGCTCGTCGATCAGCTCGCGGCGCAGCTCGCCGGTGCGCTCCACCTCGCGCTCATGCGGGTAAAGCTCGTTCTCGACGAAGGCCCGCGTCGTCTCGACGATGAGTTTTTGCTCTTCCGAAAGCCCGAAATCCATCGCTTCAGCCCTTCTTCTTGCTCTTTTTTGCCTTCTCAGCCTTGGCGGGTTTTTCAGCCTTTGCCGGCTTCGCTGCTTTCTTCGCCGGCTTGGCTGCCTTAGCCTTGTCGGCGGCCTTGGCGGCCGGCTTCGCCGCCAGCTTGGCGAGCTGCCTGGTATAGTCCTTGTGCAGCGCGCCGGCGCCCCAGCCCTTGCCCTTGTTCTGCTTCGACAGCGCTTCCATGATCGCGACCAGATTGTCGTCGCGGATATTCTCCAGCTCGCGGATCGACAGGCCGTGTGCCTGCTCGTCCGACTGCGTGGCGATCAGGTCGACCAGCTCGTCGTTGAACTCCGGCACGTCCATCAGCTTGGTCCACGGCCATTTCAGGCAGGGCCCGAACTGCGCCATGAAGTGGCGCATGCCGGCCTCGCCGCCGGCGACGCGATAGACCTGGAACATGCCCATCTGCGCCCAGCGCAGGCCGAAGGAATAGCGCATGATGTCGTCGAGTTCCTCGACGGTGCAGATGCCGTCCTTGACCAGCCACAGCGCTTCGCGCCAGGCGGCTTCAAGCAGGCGATCGCCGACGAAGGCCTCGATCTCCTTGCGCACCACCACAGGCTTCATGCCGATCGAGGCGTAGAGCTCCTTGGCGACCTCGATCGCTTCCGGGAAAGTCTGCTGGCCGCCGACGATCTCGACCAGCGGCAACAGATAGACCGGGTTGAACGGATGGCCGACGACCAGCCGCTCCGGGTGCTTCTTCATGGCCACCTGCATGTCGGTCGGCTTGATACCGGAGGTCGATGAGCCGACGATGGCGTTGGCCGGCGCATGGGCGTCGATCTCGGCCAGCACCTTGTGCTTGAGGTCGAGCCGCTCCGGCACGCTCTCCTGGATGAAATCGGCATCGGCCACCGCCTCGGCGATGGTCTTGGCGAAGGTGAGCTTGCCTTCCTTGGGCAGGCCGCCGGGCAGCATCTGCTTGTAGGCGCGGCGCGCGCCCTTCATCACTTCGCCGACCTTGCGCGACGCCTCCGGATCGGGATCGAAGATCGACACATCGATGCCGTTCAAGAGCAGCCGCGCCACCCAGCCGGCGCCGATGACACCGCCGCCGATGGCGGCCGCCTTGTTGATGATGCTCATGGTCAGGCTCCGGTTCTTGTCTTGGCTGTTTCTGGATCGGTGAGGGCCACGCGCTCGCCGGCGCGGATCACCGCCGGGTCATAGGCCTTGCGGGCGAAGACTTCGAGCACGAAGGGCCGGAAGAAGTCGATCGGCAGCGTCTCGTAGTCGGGGTCGAAGCTCGACTGGTCCCAGCGCTCGCAGAACTGGTCGCAATCGTCGAAATAGGCGTGGCCGGCAAAGCGCTCGCGCGCATGCCGGTTGCCGCCAAGATGATGCGCGTAATAGAGACGCTGGAAGTCGCCGTGCTTTTCCACCACCCAGGTGCATTGCTCGCGCACGAACGGCTTCAGGATCGTCGCGGCATATTCGTCATGATTGTAGGGCGCGTAGATGTCGCCGATGTCGTGCAGCAGCGCGCAAGCGATCCAGTCCGTGTCGGCGCCGTCGCGCCAAGCGCGCGTCGCCGCCTGCAGCGAGTGGCCAAGCCGGGTGATCTTATAGCCCGAAAGACCCTCGTCGAGTTGCACCAGCGCATCGAGCAGGCGCTCGCCGGTCTTGGCGGCGTAGTCGATCTCATGGGCGGTCAGGAACTCGTAGTCTTGCCTGTCGCCGTCCTTCATCGCGGTGAATTTGACGGTAGCCATATCGACCCCTCCAAACTACGCGGCTATCGGCGCTCGTTTGGTGAGGTTGAGCTTCTTGCGCACTTCCTCCGGCCCCAGGATCCTGGCGCCGAGATTGGTGACGATGCTGGCCGCGCGCTCGACCAACTGCGCATTGGTGGCTAAAACACCTTTGTCGAGCCACAGATTGTCTTCCAGTCCGACGCGGACATTGCCGCCTGCGAGCACGGCCGCCGCCGCATAGGCCATCTGGTTGCGGCCGATGGCGAAGGCCGACCAGTTCCAGGTGGACGGCACGTTGTTGACCATCGCCATGAAGGTGTTGAGGTCGTCGGGCGCGCCCCATGGCACGCCCATGCAAAGCTGCACCAGCGCATCGGGATTGAGGACCTTTTCCTCGACCAGCTGCTTGGCGAACCACAGATGGCCGGTGTCGAAGGCCTCGATCTCCGGCTTGACGCCCAGCGCCGTCATCATGCCGCCCATGGCGCGCAGCATGCCGGGCGTGTTGGTCATCACATAGTCGGCCTCGGCGAAGTTCATCGTGCCGCAATCCAGCGTGCAGATTTCCGGCAGGCACTGGCGCACATGTTCCATGCGGTTTGTGGCGCCGCCCATGTCGGTGCCTTTCTCGTTGAGCGGCAGCGGCGCTTCCGGCGAGCCGAACACCATGTCGCCGCCCATGCCGGCGGTGAGGTTCAGGACCACGTCGACATTGGCCTCGCGGATGCGTTCGGTCACCTCGCGGTAGAGATGGACATCACGGCGCGGCTTGCCTGTCTCGGGGTCGCGCACATGGCAATGGACGATGGCAGCGCCGGCCTTGGCGGCGTCGATCGCCGAATCGGCGATCTGCTTGGGCGAGCGCGGCACATGCGGGCTGCGATCCTGCGTGCCGCCGGAGCCGGTCACTGCACAGGTAATGAAGACCTCACGGTTCATCGCGAGCGGCATCTTTGATCCTCCCAGATTCGATCGGCCATGCATGCCACCCAAGAGCGGGAGCCGACAGCGGCACGGCATGCACGGGAATTCACCAACAATGCCCGACTTGCCGGAAACTGTTTTGCGTTTTACGAAGGTCTCATGATCAAAAGCGAAAAGCCGACCATCTTTCGCTCCGAGCGCGAGACGCTCAAGGTGACGTTCCTTGTGTTTTCGGGCTCGTCGATCATGTGTGTCGCCTCGGCTGTCGACCCGTTGCGCGCGGCCAACCGCATTTCCGGCGAGACCTTGTTCGATTTCAAGCTGGTCTCGGTCACCGGCGAGGCGCCGGTCACCACTTGCGGCCTGCCGGTGGCGGTCAGCGGCCGCTTCGACGCCGCCGAGCCGACCGACATGCTGGTCGTCGTCGCCGGCTTCGGCACCCAGAATTACGCCACGTCGGCGCTGCTTGCCGGCCTGCGGAGGGCGGCGCGTGCCGCCCGCGCCTGCGGCGGCGTCGAGGCCGGCACCTGGCTGGTGGCGCGCGCCGGCCTGCTCGAAGGCCGCAGCGCCACCACGCATTGGGAAGACATGGAGGATTTCTCGACCGCCTTCCCGGGCGTCGACGTTCGGCCGGACCGCTATGTCATCGACGGGCCGGTCTTCACCTCCGGCGGCGCCTCGCCGACCTTCGACCTGATGCTGCATCTCATCCGCACCCGGCTCGGCATGGCCGCCGCGCTCGATGTGGCGAGCGTCTTCATCTATGACCAGGCGCGCGCCGCGACCGATGCGCAGCCGCTGGTCTCGCTCGGCCGGCTCGACGGTTACGATCCGCGCCTCGCCCAGGCCATCCGGCTGATGGAGGCGCATGTCGACCAGCCGCTCACCATCGACGCCGTGGCAAAGCGCGCCGGCGTGACGGCAAGAACGCTGGAAAGCATCTTTCGCAAATCGATCGGCGAGACGCCCGGCGCCTATTATCTGAGGCTGCGCCTCAGCGCCGCCCGGCGCCTGGTGGTCGACACGCGCATTGCCATGGCGGATATTGCCGGGCGTACAGGCTTTTCGTCCGCCGCGGCATTTTCCAGGGCATTTTCAAGAGCATTCGGTGAAGCGCCGGTCAGGCTGCGGCAAGGTTAATGCATGTCGCCCAAAAGTGCGCAGCGGTTTTGGGACCACGACATGCATCAAACAAAGACCTTAAAACGCGTCGCCTGAATCCGTTTCAGCGCGACGCGCTTTAAGTATCCAGTCGGTCGCCGCGGCAAGGTCGTCGACCACCGCCGTCGGGGCCGGATCGAAGCGTGTTTCATCGCCAGGGCGGTACTTGCCCGTCCGTACGAGCAGCGCCGCGCCAAGCCCGGCGCGCAAGGAGCCGGCGACGTCGCTTTCGGCATCGTCGCCGACCATGACCGCGTCGGCTGCCGGACAGTTCAGATCGGCGAGCGCCGAATGAAAGAAATCCGGCGACGGCTTGCCGAGCACGACAGGGCTTCGGCCGCTGGCGAATTCCAGCGCCGCGACGAAGGCGCCGGCGTCGAGGCTGAGCTGGCCATCGGCATCCCGGAAGGTACGGTTGGTGGCCAAAGCCAGAAAATCGGCGCCGGCAACCAGCTCGCGGAAAGCGCGGTTGAGGCTGGCATGGTCGAAGGCCTCGCCGGCATCGCCGACGACGACAGCGCGGCCTTTGCCGCCTCCCAGGCCGGTAAACTCGGTTTCGAGGTCGGGATGAACGAGCAGATGCGGCTGGCGGCCATGCCTGCGCAGCCATTCGATCGCAGCGCGCGCCGGCGTCAGCAATTCCTCATCCGCCACCTCGACGTCCAGCGCGGCAAGCTGCGCGATGATTCTGTGGCGCGGCGAGCGTGTCGTATTGCTGACGAAGCGGAGCGGCAGGCCAGCCTTGCGCAGACGCTCGACCGCCGCCACAGCGCCTGCGATCGGGGTGTCGCCATCATAGACGACACCGGCAAGATCGAGCAGCACCGCGCGTATCATCTCTGAAGGATGGAGAAACTGCCTCTGTTCGTCAAATCAGGGGAATTGTCAGGCGGCGTCGCGGTTTTCGCCCACAATGCGCGAACGCATGCTCTTTGCCAGCGCTGTTTCGAGCCGCGCGGCGACAGCGCGATCCCATTCATTTGTCTTGCCGGCGCCGTCCTTGGAATGCGGCAGCGCCATCAGCCGATCGATGATCGATCCAGCCTCGCCGGGAGAAAGCAGGGCGTCGATTTCGCGTTCGTGCTGCATACGTTTCGCCTCCTTCTTTCCTTCCCGCCATGTGTCCACAATATAGGAGATCCGTGACGGCTGTTTGAAGGCAAGAGCGGGGCGATTGAAGGGCAGTGCGAGGCAAAACCTTGTCGTACAGACTTGCCCCGCGCGGAAAGCGATTTCAGCCGTGGCGGCGCCCCGATGGGCGCCGCAGGATGGCCGCACCTCAGACGTACCGATTGACGATGTTTTCGAGCAGTTCCTGCCGGCCGGAGCGCGGCTGCGGCTCGATCTTCTTCTTCACCACGCGCTCGGCGATCTCCTCCAGCGTGCGCTTGCCGGAAAGCATGGCCTTGCCTTCGGCGGTGTTCCAGCCGGCATAGCGTTCGGCGAGCGGGCCGGACAACGCCTTGTCCTCGACCATCCTCGCCGCCGCCTTGAGGCCGCGGGCGCAGGCATCCATGCCGCCGATATGGCCGATCAGCAGGTCTTCCGGGTCGAGCGACTGGCGCCGCAGCTTGGCGTCGAAATTGGTGCCGCCGGTCTTGAAGCCGCCGGCCTGCAGGACCTGGTAGTAGGCGAGCGCCATTTCCGGCACGTTGTTGGGGAACTGGTCGGTGTCCCAGCCCGACTGGTAGTCGTTGCGGTTCATGTCGATCGAGCCGAAGACACCCAAGGCGTTGGCCAGCGCCAGCTCATGCTCAAAGGAATGGCCGGCCAGGATCGCGTGGCCCTGCTCGATGTTGAGCTTGACTTCCTTATCCAGTCCGAAGCGCTTGAGGAAGCCATACACCGTGGCGACGTCATAGTCGTATTGGTGCTTGGTCGGTTCCTGCGGCTTCGGCTCGATCAGGATCGTGCCCTTGAAGCCGATCTTGTGCTTGTAGTCGACGACGAGGTTGAGGAAGCGGCCGGCCTGCTCCTGCTCGCGCCCGAGGTCGGTGTTGAGCAGCGTCTCATAGCCCTCGCGCCCGCCCCACAGCACGTAGTTTTCGCCCTTCAGGCGCTTGGTGACGTCGATGCAGCTCTTCACCGTGGCCGCCGCATAGGCGAACACATCCGGATCGGGATTGGTGGCCGCGCCCGACATGAAACGGCGGTGCGAGAAAAGGTTCGCCGTGCCCCAGAGCAGCTTGACGCCGGTCTGTTTCATCTTGCCGGCAAAATAGTCGGCGATCTCGTCGAGGCGCGCCGCACTTTCCGAGAAATCCTTGCCTTCCGGGCGAACGTCGGCGTCGTGGAAGCAGAAATAGGGTGCGCCGAGCAGCGAGAACATCTCGAAAGCGACGTCGGCCTTGAGCTTGGCCAGTTCCATCGTGTCGATGCCGCCGGGCTTCGCGAACCACGGCCGGTCGAAGGTCTGGCCGCCGAACGGGTCGCCGCCGGGCCAGGCGAAGGAATGCCAGTAGGCGACGGCGAAGCGCAGATGGTCTTCAAGTCGCTTGCCAGCCACCACTTCGTCCGGATTGTAAAACCGGTAGGCCAGCGGATTGGTCGAATCCGGCCCTTCATATTTGATTGTCTTGATGTCGCCGAAAAATCCGCTGTTCATGGTTTCCTTCCTCTCCGAGATGGCTTCGCCCGATTACCTCAGGCGTAATTGGTTTCACTCTTTTGCGGGGCGAAAAGGCTCATGTCGAAACGATCCAACGAAGGATGAAGACCATGACCGACCTCAACACGATCGCCCGCAACTACATCACCGCCTGGAACGAGAGCGATGCGACCCGCCGTAAGGCGCTGCTCGATACGGCCTTCACCAAGGACGTCAGCTATCGCGACCCGGTCATGCAGGGCGACGGCCATGACGGCATCGCCGGGCTGATCGACGGCGTGCAGCAGCGCTTTGCCGGCTTCCGCTTCTCGTTGAGGGGCGAGCCCGACGGTTTCGCCGACCGCATCCGCTTCTCGTGGAATCTCGGACCCGAAGGCACGGAATCCGTCATCGAAGGCACCGATATCGGCGTCATCGAGGACGGCCGTCTCAAAATCGTCACCGGCTTTCTCGACAAGGTGCCGGCGCAGTGAGGCGAATTGCGGAGGGGCGGTGTGAGGCACCCCCCTCTGGCCTGCCGGCCATCTCCCCCGCAAGGGGGGAGATTGGCTTTCACGCGGACCTTCGCCAATCGCCAGCGTTGAAAATAATGTGGCTGCGCCGGAGCTGCTAATCTCCCCCCTTGCGGGGGAGATGCCCGGCAGGGCAGAGGGGGGTGCCTCGCGCCCGCTCATGCGATTACGAGGTGCCTCGCGCCTACTCACGCGGTTACAGACCTGATCGCCGGGTAAAGCGCGCGGTAGCGCTGATAGGCGTCGGCGAAGGCGCCGCCGAGGCCGGCGTCCGGCTCGATCGTTGCATCGGTGGCCGGCGCGGTGCAGACGCCAAGCGGATCGGCGTCGGTCGCGGCAATCAGGCCGAGCCGCGCCGCGCCGAACGCGGCGCCGAAATCGCCGTCGGCGGGAATATCGACCGGCACCTGCAGCGCGGTGGCGATCGCCTTCAGCCAGTAGCGCGAGCGCGAGCCGCCGCCGATCGCGGTCACCCGCGTCAGCGTCGTGCCGGCCGTCTTCAGCGCTTCCAGACTGTCGCGGAAGGCGAAGGCGACGCCCTCGATCACGGCCTGCGTCAACACGGCACGGCTCGATTCATGCGCCAGCCCGGTGAAGGAGCCACGGATGGCGGAATCATTGTGCGGTGTCCGCTCGCCCGAAAGATAGGGCAGGAAGGTGACCCCCGTCGGCGCCTTCAGCGCCTCGCCGAGCTCGCCGGTCAGGTCGCCGGCGCTCTTCCCTGTGATTTCCGACAGCCAGTTGAGCGAATCGGTGGCCGACAGGATCACGCCCATCTGGTGCCAGGTGTTGGGCAGCGCATGGCAGAACGTATGCACCGCGCTTTCCGGGTTGGGCAGATAGGATGCGTTCGCCGCAAAAAGCACGCCGGACGTGCCGAGCGACACGAAAGCCTGGCCGGCGCCGACCGTGCCCATGCCGCAGGCGGAGGCCGCATTGTCGCCGGCGCCGCCGGCAACCGGAATGCCCGCCGCAATACCCCATTTCGATGCCAGCTCGCCGCGCAACGCGCCGGCTTTCGCAGTACCTTCGACCAGCGACGGCATGTGCTTCTCGTCAAGCGATGTCGCTGCCAGCAATTCGGGCGCCCAGCGCCGCTTGCCGACATCGAGCCACGACGTGCCGGCCGAATCCGACATTTCCGAAATATGCTCGCCGGTCAGCCAGAGCCGCAGATAATCCTTGGGCAGCAGCACCTTGGCGACAGCGGCAAAGATCTTGGCTTCGTGCTCCTTCACCCAGGCGAGCTTCGGCGCGGTGAAGCCCGGGAAAACGATGTTGCCTGTGAGCTTGCGGAAGCGGGGATCGGCATCGAGCGCGGCGGCCTCGGCATGGCTGCGCGTGTCGTTCCACAGGATGCAGGGACGCAGCACCTTGTCCGCGGCGTCGAGCAGGGTGGCGCCATGCATCTGGCCGGAAAGGCCGATGCCCTTGACCGCGGCAAGCTCCCTCGGGTGGGAAGCCTTGAGTTCGGAAAGCGCCGTCTCGCAGGCCTCGACCCAATGCGCCGGATCCTGCTCCGACCAGCCGGAATGCGGCCGCGAGACGTCGAGCGAACCGTGGCCGGAGCCGATGACCTTCTGGCCATCGTCGATCAGCAGCGCCTTGACGCCCGAAGTGCCCAGGTCGAGGCCGAGATACATGATTTCCTCCCATTGCCATTAATTTTTTCGGATCTCGAAAAAATCTGGCTCGGCCAGTTTTTAGGGCAAGATCCGCTTCGGGTCAATTCTCAGACAAATCGGATGCGCGCCGCGAGAACAGCGCCGACAGCGGACTGTCGGGCCGGGCCAGCTGTCGTTGCGCGGTCAATGCCCGCGCGAGCGCCGTATCGCCGGCGCGCAACGCGGCCTCGATCAGCGTCAGGTCGATCACGTCGCGCTGCGCATGACTGCCGCCGAAGCGATGCGCGATCGAGCGGATCGGCCGGATCAGGCGTACGGTCGCATCGTAATCGCCTTCGCCAAAGGCCTTGATCGCAAGCGTCAGCGGGTGGCCGACATCGCGCGTGAATGCTGCGTTGTCGTCATGCCCGCGCATTGCCTCGCGCTGCGCCTCGAGCAAGATCCGCGCCGGCGCCTCCAGTCCGGCGCCGACAAAGGCCATCATCGCATGGGCGTCATTGAAGGCATAATTGCCGGCGGAGGCTTTCGGGATCCAGTTGGCGGCGAGCGCCGCCCAGCGGTCGCCGACATCGACACCGCCGAGGGTGAGACGCCACAGGATCGCCGAGGCATCAACCATGTTGAGGGCCAATGTCGAGCGCGTTCCGTAGATCGGCCCGTCATAGAGCTTGAGCACCTCGCCGATCTCGCCGAGATCGTAATGAAACAGCGCCAGGTGCCACCAATTGTGGATCTGGAGAAAACTTTCCTTCGTCCATGCATCCGGGTTGGCGCGCATCCAGGCAATGCCGTCTCTTTGCCGGCTTTGCATTTCCATGACATGCGCGACCGCGTGTTGCGCCCAGCCGTCACGCGGCTCGATTTCTATGGCTTGCCGGCCGAAGGATTCGGCGCGGGCATAATCGCCCATTTCCTCCAGCCCGAAAGCCTGCATGCCAAGAATGGCGTGGTAGCCCGGCATGTCCTTGTGCCAGGCCGGCAGCGCCCGGCCGATGCGGTCGCGCAGCATGCGCGCATTGCCGGTGAAGAAATCGATCTGATGCCCGACCTGCAGCGCCAGCGCATCGAGCGGATTGTCGATCGCGATATCCTCGAGGATGCGGGCGGCTTCATGCCACCGCCCCTCGGCGAGATGGCCGAGCGCCGCCACATGCGCCGCCTCGCGCGGGGTGGCGGCAAGGGGCAGCGCCGCCTCGTGGCTCAACCTTGCGACCGCCATTGCCTCGCGCTCGGTGGCGAGGCCGAACAAATAGCCCTTGAAGACATGCGCCATGACAAAGGCCGGGTCGTCGGCAATGGCGCGACCGATCGATCCTGCCGGGTCGCCGATGAAGCATTGCAGCTCATGCACGGCGCGGGCGTAGGACGAGTATCCCGGCTCGGTCGCGCCGGAATAGGTGAGGCCGAACGCGTCCTTCAGCGCCATTGGATGTCCTTCGAGCCTGTCGCTTCCACCTTGAGGGAAGCGATCCTAATGCATGTCGCCCAGAAGTGTACGCGGTTCTGGGACAACGACATGCATACAAACAAGGACTTAAAGCGCGTCGCCTGAATCCGTTTCAGCGCGACGCGCTTTAAACCATCGAACGCATGGCCGCCAATCGACGTGGACGGAGTTCCGGTATTGCCGCGGCCGGTGTTCGTCTCAATTGCCCGACCGCATTGCCACCGTGGCGATGCCCGCGCCGACCAGCAGCGTGCCGCCGGTGCGGTTGAAGATGCGGATCGCCTTCGGGTTGCGCACGATCGCGCGGGCCCTGGATGCGACCAGCGCGTAGCCGAAGGCGTTGGCGAAGGCCAAAGTCAGGAAGGTCGTCTCGAAGACCAGCATCTGCGTCCAGAAGTCGGCGTGCCGGTCGAGGAACTGCGGCAGGAAGGCGACGAAGAAGGTGATGCTCTTCGGGTTCAGCGCCGTCACCAGCCAGGCATGCGCCATCATCCTTGCCGCCGACACCGCGTCGGTGCGCGGCTCCGCCTTCAGCGCGCCGCCGGCACGGAACAGTTTTATGCCGAGATAGATCAGGTAGCCGGCGCCGATCACCTTGAGCACGGTGAACACCGTGGCCGAAGCCGCCAGCAGCGCGCCGATGCCGAGCATCGACAGCGTCATGGCGGTGAAGTCGCCCAGCGCGACACCCACCGCCATTGGCAGCGCCGTGCGCCAGCCTTGTCCCAGCGCATAGGAGACTACCAGGAGGATCGTGGGCCCCGGAATGACGAGAAGGATGGAAGAGGCAGCGGCAAAGGCAGCCCAGTTTTCGAAGGACATTTCCCTGCTCCTTGAGCGCAAAGAACAGGATAAATCCCGGGGTCGCCGCGAATGTAAAGAGGCCGTTGGAAAAATCTTCAACACCTTAGCCGGCAGGCCGATCAGCCGGCATAACGATCGGTTAGGGTTAAGCCGGGCCTGCGGTCCTTCACGCTTTTTCAACCATGACTGGCGAAAATGCCTGCGATCCGGCCGGACCGTGCTTCCCGCCGACAGCGTAGGGTTTGGTGTATGCGCGAGTTGCCGCAAAGTCTGACGCCGCCTTCCAACGGCGCCGCAATCGATACCGAAATTCAGCTTTCCCGCCGCGCCGTGCTTTCCGGCGCCGGCGCCATGGCGCTGCTCGGCTTGGCCGGCTGCAGCACCACCGATACGCTCGACCTGCCGCAGATGCAGCTCGACAACACCGTCACCGGTTCCGTTCCCATGCGCCCGGCGATCAGCGTCGACAAGAACATCACCGGCCCCGACGTCATGTACGCCGCGCTCACCGATGGCGGCTTCCAGGTGCCGGAGGTGCCGTGGCAGAAGGTCAAGCCGCAGTTCCGCCGCCAGATCGTCGTCGACAAGACCGGCGAAGCGCCCGGCACGATCGTCGTCCATCTGCAGGAGCGCATGCTTTATCTGGTCCAGCCGGGCGGCGACGCCATCCGCTACGGCGTCGGCATCGGCAAGGACGGCTTCCGCTGGTCGGGCCGCGCCAACATCCAGTATGGCCGCGAATGGCCGGTCTGGACGCCACCGCCGGAAATGATCCAGCGCAAGCCGGAACTGGTGAAATGGCAGGGGGGTCAGCCCGGCGGCCTCACCAATCCGCTTGGCGCCCGCGCGCTCTACATCTACCAGGACGGCAAGGACACCGGCTACCGCATCCACGGCTCGCCCGAGTGGTGGAGCATCGGCCAGGCGATGTCGTCGGGCTGCGTGCGCCTGATCAACCAGGACATCATCGACCTCTACAGCCGCGTTTCCAAGAAGAACCCGGTCGTCGTGGTCTGATCTTCTCGGGCGGCCCATGCGGCCGGCAATCTTCTTGTTTTTGATGCGTGTCGTTGTCCCAAAACCGCTTCACACTTTTGGGCGACACGCATCAGTTCTCCCGTTGCGCGATGCCGCAAGACAGGCGAAGGTGCCCTGAAAACCTTCGCCTCGGGAGAGAAAAACATGGCCGGAACTTTCGTCATCGCGCAGGGCGGCGGCCCCACCGCCGTCATCAACCAGACGGTCGTCGGCGCCACGCTGGAAATCCGCAAGCGTCATCCCGGCGCCAAGGTGCTGGGTTCGATCCATGGCGTGCGCGGCATCCGCGACGGCAACTATGTCGACCTGTCCGCCATCCCCGAAGACCGGCTGCGGCTGATCGCCGGCACGCCGAGCGCCGCCCTTGGCTCGACCCGCGACAAGCCGGACGCCGCCTATTGCGAGGTCATCCTCAACGGCCTGAAGAAGGCCGGCGCCGACGCCTTCATCTATATCGGCGGCAACGACACGTCGGGCACCCAGCAGATCCTGACCGACGCCGCCGGCGGCTCGATCGCATTCGTGCATGCGCCGAAAACCATCGACAACGACCTCGAGGAGAACGACCATACGCCGGGCTTCATCTCGGCCGCCGAATTCGTCGCCGGCGCCTTCCTCTCGGTCGATCTCGATTTCCGCGCTTTGCCCGGCATCTATGTCGGCATCGTCATGGGCCGGCATGCCGGCTTCCTCACCGCCGCCGCGGCCGCCTGGCAGCTCGATCCCGACAGCGGCCCGCATCTGATCTACGTGCCGGAGCGTGCCTTCTCGGCGAAGCGCTTCATCGATGAAGTGCGCGAAAAGCTCGACCGCCACAAGCGCTGCATCGTCGCCGTCTCCGAAGGCGTCAGCACCGCCGACGGCAAGGCGCTGGTCGAAAGCCTGGTGCCGCAGGAAAAGCTCGAGCGCGACCAGCACGGCAACGTCAAATTGTCAGGCAGCGACCTGCCGGCGGCGCTGGAACGGGCCTTGGCCGAAGGCCTGCCGGGCAAGCGCGCGCGGGTCGACGCATTGGGTTACATGCCGCGCGGCTATGTCGGTGCGATCAACGCCGTCGACGCCAAGGAAGCCTTCGATGCCGGCGCCTTCGCGGTTGCCGTCGCTGGGGAAGGCGACGGCTCGGTCGCGATCCAATATGACGGGTCGAAGACCCTCTTGAAGAAAGTGCCGCTGAAGGCGGTGGCCGGCAAGACGCGCCATATGCCCGACGATTTCATGAAGCCGGACGCCAATCAGCTTTCGGAAGCCGGCATGGCCTATCTGAAGCGGCTGGTGCCGGAAAAATACAAGGTCGGAAAGCCGTTCGTCTAATGGGCGAGCTCGTAGTGGGTGACTGGTTCGGCAAGGCTATCGTCGATGCCAGGACGACGATGCTGACCGAGCCGTTCGTGCATGATTTCGTGCGGGCCAACATGTGGCATTTGAAGGGCCGCGATGCCGACCTCCTGGTCGATGCCGGGATGGGGATTTGCCCGCTGGCGCCCGAGATCGACACGCCGGCCGGCAAGCCGCTCATCGTCGTCGCCACGCATATCCATCTCGACCATGTCGGCTCGCTGCATGAATTCCCGCTGCGCATGGGGCCGAAGATGAGCGCGCCGCAGTTCGAGGGCATGGATGACGCCGTCACCTACGCCTACATGTTCCACAATCTCGACGGCGCCGTCTCGAAACTGCCCGCGCCGGACTGGAAGGCGGCTGACTACCGCATTCCTTCCGCCCCGCTGACCCGCGCGCTCGACGAAGGCGATGTCGTCGATCTCGGCGACAGGAAATTCCGCGTGCTGCATCTGCCTGGACACTCGCCGGACTCGATCGCGCTTTTCGATGAAGCCGACGGCTTGTTCTTCGCCGGCGACGCCATCTATGACGGCATGCTGATCGATGACTTGCCGGATTCGGACCGCACGGCCTATTGCCACACCATGCAGCGCCTGCTCGATTTGCCGATCCGCATCGGGCTAGGCGGCCACGGACCGGCTTTCGATGCCGTCCGCATGCGCGAAATCGCCTCGACCTACCTGCGCCGGCGGGAGCGGCTCGTAAGCGCCCTTTGAATTAAATCTCTGTAAGGTCACCTCAAAACCCTAATTCGGGCCATTCGGCGTCCTAGATGACTGTCCGTCGAGACGGCCGGCTGCCATGCACGGCGAGACAGGCAAATCCGGTCATCGGCACGTCGACGGACGATCCCGTGGGAGCGTCCGCGACGCCGGATCAACTCTCGCCCGGACAGAACGACCATGTCACCCTCAAGCATTCTTCGCAGACATCGCGTCGCCGCCCTGCTGGGCGCCGCGCTGATCATTTCGCCCGCCATCGTCTCCTTTGCCCAAAGCAATTCCGGCCTCAGCACCGTGGCCGCGACGACCCAGACGCCCGTCGCCGGCATCACGGCCCCGAACGGCTCTTTCGCGCCGGTCATCGCCGTCACCAAGCCCGCGGTCGTCACCATCACCTCGGTGATGAAGGCGCAGCCCGAAGGGGAGGACGAGGGTTCGCCGCTCGGCGGTGATGCGCCCTTCGACCAGTTTTTCCAGCAGTACTTCGGCGAGCAGGGCATGCCGATGCCGAAGACGCCGCCGCAGCAGCAGGGCCAGCGCGCCGAGGCGCTCGGCTCCGGCTTCATCGTCGGCGCGGATGGCGCAATCGTCACCAACAACCACGTCGTCGACGGCGCAAGCTCGATCAAGGTCACGCTCGACGACGGCACCGAGCTTCCCGCCAAGCTCGTCGGCCACGACGCCAAGAACGACCTGGCGGTGCTCAAGATCAAGGCCGACAAGCCGCTGCCGACCGTCAAATGGGGCGATTCCGACAAGCTGATGACCGGCGACCAGGTGCTGGCTATCGGCAACCCGTTCGGCATCGGCACCACGGTCACCGCCGGCATCGTCTCGGCACGCGGCCGCGACCTGCACAGCGGGCCGTTCGACGACTTCATCCAGATCGACGCGCCGATCAACCACGGCAATTCCGGCGGCCCGCTGGTCGACGTCAATGGCAATGTCATCGGCATCAACACGGCGATCTATTCGCCCAATGGCGGCAGCGTCGGCGTCGGCTTCGCCATCCCTTCGGATCAGGCGCAGAAGGTCGTCGCCAAGCTGATGAAGGGTGGCAACATCGAATATGGCTATCTCGGCGTGCAGATCCAGCCCGTCACGCAGGATGTCGCCAGCGCCATCGGTCTCGATCACCCGGGTGGAGCGCTGGTCTCGGCGGTCTCGCAGGGCTCACCGGCAGCCAAGGCCGGCATCGAGACCGGCGACGTTATCACCGGCTTTGCCGGCCAGGAGGTCAAGGATCCGAAGGATCTGTCGCGCGCCGTCGCCGATGTTTCGCCGGGCGCCAAGGAAAAGCTCGATGTCTGGCGCAAGGGCAAGGTGATGCAGATTTCCGCCGATGTCGGCCGCAACAGCGACGATCAAAAGACCGCCTCGAACGGCAATGAAGGCGGCGGCCCGTCGGCCGAACAGGGCCAGCGCGTTCCCTCGCTCGGCCTCGGCCTGACCGACCTCACGCCCGATATCCGCGACCAGCTCAACCTTGCCGGCAACCAGCGCGGCGCGGTGGTCGAGCGCGTCAATCCGGACAAGGCGGCTTCGACCGCCGGCATCCAGCCCGGCGACGTCATCGTCGGTGTCGACCAGACGCCGGTAAAGACGGCCAGGCAGGCCAACCGGGCGATCGCCGAGGCCGGCAAGTCCGGCAGGAAGTCGGTGCTCTTGCTGATCGATCGCGGCGACGCGCAGATCTTCGTCGCCGTGCCCTTCGCCGCCGGCTGACAAAGGCTCCGGCAGAGACGCCGGCGTCGCCGGCGGGCTCTGCCGGCAAGATTTCTGTTGCCCCTTGCGGCGCTTTCGAGAACACTCCCTGCGCTCGACTAAACCCGGCGCAAGGGATGTAATCGATGGTGACGCGTGGCTTCTTTTCCGGACGGCGTCCTCCTTCCGACACCGACGCGCGCATCCCGCCCGGCCAATATCTGGAGCAGGGTTTTCCCGTGCTTTCAGCCGGGCCGACGCCGCGGGTGCGCACAGAGGATTGGTCCTTCACGCTCAAGCAGGGGCCAAAGCCGCTCAAGAAATGGAACTGGGCCGAATTCAACGCCTTGCCGCAAAGCAAGATGACGCGCGACATCCATTGCGTGACCGCCTGGACCAAATTCAACACGCCCTGGCAAGGCGTGATGATCGACGACATCCTCGCCGACGCCGGCATCGAGCCGCCGACTGCCTATACGCTGGCGCTGTCCTTTGACGGCTATTCCACCAATGTGCCGACCAAGGACCTCGTCACTGGCAAGGCGATGGTGGCGCTTCTCTATGAGGGCAAGCCGATCACGCCCGATCATGGCGGGCCGGCGCGGCTCTTGGTGCCGCATCTCTATTTCTGGAAATCGGCCAAATGGGTGAACGGGTTGCAGTTCACCGAGCGCGACGAGCCGGGCTTCTGGGAGCTGCGCGGCTATCACATCTATGGCGACCCCTGGCGCGAGCAGCGCTATTCGAGCGATCCTTGAAGGGCGATCCATGAGCGCCGAGCCGTCGCCGCAATCGCCGTGGCAGGCAGCCACGATCACCCGTATCGAAAAACGCACCCCGCGCGTCACCAGCTTCTGGTTCAAGCCGTCGCGGCCGTTCACCCATCTGGCGGGGCAGCATGTCGACATCAGGCTGACGGCGCCGGACGGTTATCAGGCGCGCCGCTCCTATTCCATCGCCTCGGCGCCGGAAGCCGGCGCTGCCGTCGAGCTGGCGATCGAGCGGCTGGACGACGGCGAGATCTCGCCCTTCTTCCACGACGTGGCGGCGGTCGGTGACGAGATCGAGCTGCGCGGGCCGCTGGGCGGCCACTTCATCTGGGAGGACAGCGGCGGCGGGCCGATCCTTCTGGTCGCCGGCGGCTCCGGCGTCGTGCCGCTGATGGCGATGCTACGCCATCGCACGCTGCGCAATGCGGCGGTGCCCGTCGCGCTGGTGTTCTCGGCCCGGGTCTGGGACGAGGTGATCTTCCGCGACGAGCTGATCGGCCTCGACGACCGGCTTGACGGGTTCAACCTCGTGCTGACTCTGACACGCGAACCGGCCCGCCGACCTTCCGACTATTCCCGGCGCGTCGATGCCCGCATGATGGTCCAGGCCATCGAGCGCCTGCCGAAGGCGCCCAGGCTGGCCTATGTCTGCGGCTCGAATGCGTTCGTGTCGGCGGCTGCACAGGCTCTGATCGACGCCGATGTCCCAGCGGGGATTATCCGCACCGAGCGCTACGGGGTTTGAATAGACGCTGCCCCTCGGGCCGTTGAAATTCGATCCGGAAGGTAATACCTTACTTATATCTGGTATTACTGAGGAGCGAAGATGGCCACCACCGTTACAGCCAAAGGACAAGTGACCATTCCGAAACCGGTCCGCGATCTACTGGGGATCGTCCCGGGGAGCAGGGTCGACTTCCGGCGTGCCGCCGATGGCAGTGTGGTGCTGGCTCGTGTTGACAGAAAGCAGCCGGTGAGCCGCTTCGCCAAGTTGCGCGGCCATGCCGGCGAGGGCCTCACGACCGACCAGATCATGGCGATGACGCGTGGCGAAGCGTGACGCTCGTTGACACCAACGTTCTGCTCGACCTTGTTACGGACGACCCAAACTGGGCAGATTGGTCGGTTGCCCAGCTTGAGGCAGCGAGTCTCAATGGACCGTTGTTGATCAATGACGTGGTCTACGCCGAGGTCGCCGTTCGCTACGCTCGTATCGAGGATCTTGATGCGTTTTTCGATGCGGCCGGTCTTGAAATGACGCCCATGCCAAGGACAGCTCTTTTCCTTGCCGGAAAGGCATTTACGCAGTACCGCCGGTCAGGGGGACACAAGACCGGCGTTTTGCCGGACTTCTTCATTGGTGCCCATGCTGCGGTCGGCCGCCTTTCACTTCTGACACGCGATGTCGGCCGATACCGAACCTGTTTCCCCTCCTTGAAGCTGATCACTCCGGACACCTGAACGGCTGCCGGGTTGTCCCTCGTTCGACCGCCGAACCCGTGATCGACGCCGATGTCCCGCCGGAAATCACCCGCACCGAACGCTAATGCATGTCGCCCAGAAGTGTGCAGCGGTTCTGGGACAACGACATCCATCAAAACAAAGACCTAAAGCGCGTCGCCTGAATCCGTGTCAGCGCGACGGGCTTTAGGGGGTTTGATCGAGTGTGACATGCGAGCCGTCAGTCTGACCAATCCTGGAGTGAGCCGAATCGACCGTTGGAATGGGGGTAGAATGGTTACAGTATCGAAAAGTGACTATTAGAAGATTCTAAAATCGAACTGAACGGTTCGTTTCT
The DNA here is from genome assembly GCF_033977265.1 of Mesorhizobium australafricanum. Taxonomy (NCBI): domain Bacteria; kingdom Pseudomonadati; phylum Pseudomonadota; class Alphaproteobacteria; order Hyphomicrobiales; family Phyllobacteriaceae; genus Mesorhizobium; species Mesorhizobium australafricanum. Next base: position 116,266 of record NZ_JAVIIT010000010.1, read on the forward strand.
GTTGACGGTGCGTGCAGGATGGTGTGAACGTTGGTGGTCCGACACATTTGGTGAGCCAAACCGAATATTCATGTAAGATATTGATTCAATTGAGGAAAAATAAAGATGTAGGTGAGCCGGGTACAATTTCAAGGTGTGGAATCATGGTCCAGCCGGAAAAACTTCGTGATTGGTATCCGGCACTCGGCTCACCCAAATCAGCGCTGTCCGAACGACGCGATTCCATTCCCAAGACACGGCGCTAGACGGACTGAATAAAGATACTGGAGTAGCAAAAATGAAAAAGATTATTCTCACCGCCGCAGCCCTTCTGGCGATTTCCGGCAGCGCCTTCGCTGGCAGCGACAATTATCGTTCGCAGGCAGCCAATCCCACGGCCGTCACGGTCGACTCTTCCTACACGGCCTCGGTCCATAAGTCCGAACCGGTCGCTCAGAAGACTGCCGCCGCGGGCGCTGACCACAACCTTTTCGGCAACAACTAACAGCCGGCCTCGAACCGGCGGCGGGTTCGCCCGCGCCTTGGTCGGGGTGAAAATTCAGGAGTACTAAAATGAAGAAGATCATTCTTGCCACCGTGGCCCTCGTGGCCGTTTCCGGCGCCGCGTTCGCGGGCAGCGACAATTACGGCGATAGCGGCGTCAACCAGCCGGCTCCCGCCGTAGACACCACGCGTACGTCGTCGACCAACACCGACTCGACGGCCTACCAACTGTTGAACTCGTCGAACGACGTTCACAAGTCGACGCCTCAGGGCAGCGACCGCAACCTGTTCGGCCGCTAAGAGCCTGAGACGACATGAACAGAAAAGCGGCGGGCCTTGGCCCGCCGCTTTTCTGTTCCGCAACGGCTTCGGCCTTGGCCGGAGCGCCTAATGCATGTCGCCGAGACTTAAAGCGCGTCGCTTGAATCCGTTTCAGCGCGACGCGCTTTAGGCGACATGAACAGACCAGCGGCGGGCCTTGGCCCGCCGCTTTTCTGTTCCGCAACGGCTTCGGCCTTGGCCGTCAGGCCGCCTTTGCTTCCTCGCGATGCAGCGTGAAGGAGTGGCCGTCCGCGTCGAATATGTGCAGATCGCCGCCGCCGGCGTTGAGCCGCAGGGTCTCGCCGCGCTTGACCTCGACATTGCCTGGCAGCTTAGTGACCAGCGGCAGGTCGGTGCGGCCGATATCGACATAGACGAGCTGAACCTCGCCGAGCTGCTCGATATAATCCACCTTGCCTTCGAACAGATAGTCCGTGCCGGTGGCGATAGCGAGATCCTCCGGCCGCACGCCGAAGCTGACCGCCGCGCCATTCGCCGATCCGGGCGTCGCGATCGGCACCGTCGCCTTGCGGCCGCCGACATGGCTGATCACGGTCGGGTTGCCAGCCTTCTCGATCTTTGCCGGCAAAATGTTCATGGCCGGCGAGCCGATGAACTGGGCGACGAACAGATTGCCCGGCCGCTTGTAGAGCTCCATCGGCGTGCCGACCTGCTCGACAACGCCTTCCTTCAACACCACGATGCGGTCCGCCAGCGTCATCGCCTCGACCTGGTCGTGGGTGACGTAGATCATCGTCGTGTTCGGCATCGATTCCTTCAGCTTGGCGATCTCGATGCGGGTGGCGACACGGAGTGCGGCGTCGAGGTTCGACAGCGGCTCGTCGAACAGGAATACCTTCGGGTTGCGCACGATGGCGCGGCCGATCGCGACGCGCTGGCGCTGGCCGCCCGACATCGCCTTGGGCAGCCGGTCGAGATATTTGGTCAGTTGCAGGATCTCCGCCGCCTGCCGCACCCGCTTGTCGATCTCGGCCTTGCTTTCCTTGCCAATCTTCATCGAGAAGGCCATGTTGTCGTAGACCGTCATATGCGGATAGAGCGCATAGGACTGGAACACCATGGCGATGCCCCGCTTCGACGGCGGCACGTCGTTCACCACCTCGCCGTCGATCTTCAACTCGCCCGAGGTAATCTCCTCGAGACCGGCGATCGACCTGAGCAAGGTCGACTTGCCGCAACCCGACGGCCCGACAAAGACGATGAACTCGCCCGATTTGATGTCGAGGTCGATGCCGTGGAGAATGTTGAGGTTGCCGTATGATTTCTTCACCTGGTTGAGTCTGACATCGGCCATGACTTTCTCCTCCCGTTAATCTCTGTTTCGCAAGTTCAGTCGATGCGCCCGAACCAGGCGCCGTATCCGCCGAGGCGGACCGGCCCGGGGCCAGTCTGTCCCGAAAGACCATGCCCGGGCAAGGGTTGCAGCGTGCCTTGGCCGAGATCGACCACGGCAGGCTTGCTGCCGAGGTTGAAGGCGCAGACGATCCGCTCATTGCCCTCGCGGCGTGTGAAGGCGACGGTGTCGCCATCGCTTTCGATAAAGTCGATGTCGCCGTTGGCCATCGCCGGATGCTGGCGCCGGAACGCGAGGAAACGGCGGTAATGTTCGAGCAGCGAGCTTGCATCGCCCTGTTGCACATTGACGGCTTGCGACAGGTGCTTGCCCGGCACCGGCAGCCAGGGCTTGGCGGTCGAGAAACCGCCATTCCTGGCGGCGGCATCCCACACCATCGGCGTGCGGCAGCCGTCGCGGCCCTTGAATTCCGGCCAGAATCGGATGCCGTAGGGGTCTTGCAGGTCCTCGAACTTGAGCTCCGCCTCGCCAAGGCCGAGCTCTTCGCCTTGATAGATGCAGACCGAGCCGCGCAGCGACATCAACAGCGCCGAAATCACCTTGAGATAGGCTGTCGGGTCGGCCTCGTTGGCGGCCCAGCGCGAGGCCACGCGCATCACATCATGGTTGGAGAACGCCCAGCATGACCAGCCGTCGCTGGCGACGGTGCCGAAGGCCTCGAGCACCGCCCGCACCTTCGCGGCGCTGATCTTTTCCGGCGCCAGGAAATCGAAGGAGTAGCACATGTGAACGCGCTTGCCGTCGGCGGTGTAGGCGGCGACCACTTCCAAGCCGCGCTGTGAATCGCCGACCTCGCCGACCGCGGCCTGCGCCGGATATTCGTCGAGAAGCGCGCGGAAGCGCTCGAGGAAGCCGAGGTTCTCCGGCCGGCTCTTGTCGTAGATATGGTCCTGGTAGTTGTAGGGATTGACCGCCGGCGCCGTCTGGTCGTTGCGCTGTTCCGGCGGCAGCGGCGGATTGTCCTCAAGCCCCTGGCTGTGGAAGTAGAAATTGATGGTGTCGAGGCGGAAACCGTCGACGCCGCGCTCCAGCCAGAAGCGGGTGATGTCGAGCAGCGCGTCCTGGACTTCCGTGTTGTGGAAATTGAGGTCCGGCTGCTCGGCCAGGAAGTTGTGCATGTAATATTGCTGGCGGCTGGTGTCCCACTGCCAGGCCGAGCCGCCGAAGATCGACAGCCAGTTGTTGGGCGGCGTGCCGTCGGGCTTGGCGTCGGCCCACACATACCAGCCGGATTTCGCATTGCCGCGGCTCGAGCGGCTTTCCTTGAACCACGGGTGGATGTCGGCGGTGTGCGACAGCACCTCGTCGATCATCACCTTCAGGCCCAGCCGATGGGCTTCCGCCACCAGCGCGTCGAAATCGGCCAGGGTGCCGAACATCGGGTCGACGTCGCAATAGTCCGACACGTCGTAGCCGAAATCCTTCATCGGCGATTTGAAGAAGGGCGAGATCCAGATGGCATCGACGCCGAGCGAGGCGATGTAGGGCAGGCGCTGCACAATGCCTTTCAGGTCGCCGATGCCGTCGTCATTCGAGTCCTGGTAGGAGCGCGGATAGATCTGGTAGATCACCGCGCCCCGCCACCAGTCGCGGTCGACGGCGGGGTCTGGTCGCGTAGTCGCCTTCAAAGCCGATTGCATGTCTTCAACCTCCTTTCACCGAGCCGGCAAGCAGCCCGCGGACGAAATAGCGCTGCAGCGAGAAGAACACGATGAGCGGCACGATGATTGTGATGAACGCCGATGTCGTCAGGATCTCCCAATTGCCGCCGCGCGAGCCGAGCAGCGCGTTGAGCTTGGCCGTCAGCACGATCTGGTCGGGCGCCGTACCGAGGAAAACCATCGCCACCAGGAGATCGTTCCATACCCACAGGAACTGGAAGATAGCGAAGGAGGCAAGCACGGGGAACGACAGCGGCAGCACGATCTTGACGAAGATCTCGAAATCGCTGGCGCCGTCGATGCGCGCCGATTCCATGATCTCGCGCGGCAGGCCGGCAATATAGCTCCTGAGCAGATAGATGGCGAAAGGCAGGCCAAAGCCGGTATGCGCCAGCCAGATGCCGAGATAGGTCTTGGAGGGCACACCGAAGAAGGTGCCGACGCCGTTATAGAGCTTGAGCAGCGGGATCAGCGACATCTGCAGCGGCACGACCAGCAGGCCGATGATGACGGCAATCAACAGCGCCCGACCCGGGAAGCGCATCCAGGCCAATGCATAGGCCGCGAAGGCCGCGATCAGGATCGGGATGATCGTTGCCGGGATGGTCACCGTCAGCGAGTTCATGAACGAGCGGCCGATGCCTTCGGAAAACAGCACGGCATCGTAGTTGTCCGTGGTGAATTTCGGCGGCGCGGAGGAGACGAAATAGACGCGTTGGCCGCGGTCGCCCTCGAAGGCTTTCGCAGACGACAGGACAAACGTGCCGTCGGCATTCATCTGCAGGGTGACGCCGTCATTGAGTTCGGCGACCGTCCCCGCCTTGTACTGCGTCGGCGCGGAGGACTTCACACCGAATGCGCTGATATCGCGCTTGGGCCCGTCCCCGAAAATGTTGCCCTCGATGACGTATTTGCCGTCTTTCTGGGTTTGCGCCGATGCCGCGGGAAGCCGCCCGGCCTCGCTCTGGCTGGAACTGGCGAAGGAATTCCACCAGCCGGAGGCGACGATCTGGTCCTTGTCGCGCAGCGACGAGACGAGAATGCCGAGCGTGGGAATGGTCCAGATCACCACAAAGACGAGCACGGCGATGTGGACGCCGAAGCGGCCGGCGAAGGATTTTCCGGTCTTGGCCGCCATCTCAGTGCCCTCCCGTCTCTTTGTTGGCCTGGCGGATGTTCCAGACCATGATCGGGATGACCGCGATCATGATGATGATCGCGATGGTCGCGCCGCGGCCGAAATCGCCGCCGCCGCGGAACATCCAGTCGAACATCAGATTGGCGAGCACCTGGCTGTTCCATTGGCCGTTGGTCATGGTCAGCACGATGTCGAACACTTTCAGCACCAGGATGGTGATGGTGGTCCAGACAACGGCGATCGTACCCCATATTTGCGGCACCATGATCTTCCAGAAGATCTGGAACGGGTTGGCGCCGTCGATGACCGCGGCCTCCAGCGTCTCTTCCGGAATGCCGCGCAGCGCCGACGACAGGATGACCATCGCGAAGCCGGTCTGGATCCAGATCAGGATGATCATCAGGAAGAAATTGTTCCAGAACGGCAGCGATATCCACACCTGCGGCTGGCCGCCGAAATACTGGATGACGGCGTTGAGCAGGCCGATCTGCACCTGGCCCTCGCCGCGATACTCGTAGATGAACTTCCAGATCACGCTGGCGCCGACGAACGAGATGGCCAGGGGCAGGAAGATCAGGCTCTTGGCGATCGTGCCCCACCAGATCTTGTCGGTGAGCACGGCGATGATCAGCCCAAGGAAGGTGCAGGCCGCCGGCACCACCGCCAGCCACAGGATGTTGTTCAGGATCGAATTGCGGAAATCGTGATCGCCGAGCGCCCATTCATAATTGGCGAGGCCGACGAAGTTCTCGCCGCCGCGATCGAGGAAGGAGAGCCTCAGCGTCTCGATGACCGGGTAGATCAGATAGATGGTGAGGATGATCATCGCCGGGCCGACGAACAGCCAGGGCCGCACCAGTCCCTGCCGGCGCAGATTGTCGACGGCGGCCGTCCCGGAGACGCCGCGCGACGGGAAGACAAGATCGAGCAGTTTGTTGGCGCCCCAGAAATAGGCGACACAGCCGCCGACGCCGATGATGATGACGAATATGGCCGAGAAAATCTGAGTCGCCATGGGTCCCTCTCCCTGCGCATGACCGATCAGCCAGGGCTGGCGGCCGGATGCACCGACTTCCGGTTATTCGGAACAATCGAAACGCGAAGGCTTCCGGCGTGGACCGCCGGTCGGACCCGGGCCGGAGCCCGGATCCAGTAGCAGGATCAGGAAGATTTCAGGGCAATTCCAGGAAAAATGTGCAACGGTTTTCCGCCCGGAATTGCGTACAAACCTAGGTCGCGCATGGCGGCCTGTTTGCCGGATGCTTACTTGATCGCATCCCAGCTTTTCTGGATGCCGGCGGCGACGTCCTGCGCGGACTTCCCGCCGACCAGGTCGATCATGCCGGTCCAGAACGAGCCCGCGCCAACCTTGCCGGGCATCAGGTCCGAGCCGTCGAACCGCACCGTGGTGGCCCCGACGAGGATCTCGCCCTGTTTCTTCAGCGCATCGGAGCCATAGGCATCCTTGTTGGCGCCCTTGAAGGGCGTGACGAAGCTCTTCTGCGCCATCCACAATTCATGCGCGAGCGGCATCTGGAGGAACTTGATGAACTCACGCGAGGCCTTGGAATCCTTGGTGATCATCACCAGCGTGCCGGCCACTTCCAGCGGCGTTCCCAGTTCCGGCTTGGAGGCGTAAGGCGGGTAGGGGAAGAAGTCCGCATCCTGGCCGAGCTTCACGTTCTCGGGGAAGAAGGAGGGGATGAACGACGCCTGATGGTGCATGTAGCACTTGGGGGGCACGGTGAAGAGGCCCTTCGGGCTGTCGCGGAAGTCGGTCGCCGCGACCGCCTTGGCGCCGCCGTCCACCATCTTGTCGTCGGTGGCGATCTTGCCGAAGATGTCGATGGCGTTGACCACGGCCGGGTCGGTGAACGGGATCTCGTTCTTCACCCACTTGTCGTAGACTTCCGGCGGCTGCGTGCGCAGCATGATGTCCTCGACCCAGTCGGTCGCCGGCCAGCCGGTGGCGCCGCCGGAACCGAGCCCGATGCACCAGGGCTTGCCGCCGTCGGCGATGATCTTCTTTTCGAGATCGGCGAGTTCTTCCTGGGTCTTCGGCACCTTGTAGCCGGCCTCGTCGAAATTGTCGGGCGAGTACCAGACCAGTCCCTTCACGTCGATCTTGTAGGGGAATGCGTAGAAGCCGGGCTTGCCGTCCTTGCCATTATAGGTACCGAGCTTGGCCCAGGAGTCGCCGGCGGCGTAGTTTTCCTTGATCCAGGCGGCGACGTCGTCGCCCAGCGGGGTGAGCACGCCCTTGGAAGCAAGATCCTGGATGAGGCCGGGCTGCGGCAGGACGGCGATGTTGGGCGGGCTGCCGGCCTGGGTGTCGATGACGATCTGCTGCTCGTAGTTCTCGGACGAGGAATATTTCACCTCCGCGCCGGTGGCCTCGGAGAAATAGTCGAGAACCGAACGGACGAGCGTCTCGTCCTCTCCGCGCCACGGACCAAAGATGGTCAGTGTTTCGCCCTTGAGGTCGACCTTCTTGAGGTCGTCGTAATTCGCCCAGTGAAACTTCGAATCCTCGCCCGGCTTGAATTTCAGTTCGGCATGTGCCGGCAGGCCAAGGGTGAGCGCAGCGAACGCGGCACCCAAGAGAAGCATTTTCTTCATCGCAATCCTCCCAGTGGTGAAACAGTTCGGACGAGACCTCCATCCCGTCCGCCGGCGCCCACGGAACTGTGACTCAGCGAGAAGGCAACTGCAACCTTTCGAAGAGCATTCCAAAGCGCTTTGGCTAATTTGATCTCGCCATTGAATTATCGCGAAGTCAAGAGGCCCACTTAGCTAATCGATTTAAAACTGCGGAAACATCCGCCGAAGTGCAGCGCAGCATACTTTTTTGGCGCTGCAGCAGCAATTTCCACTTCAAGCCAAGCGGATGCGGCTCTAAAGTCGCTTTGTCTGGCGATTGCGACAGTCGTCAGCGGATCGATTCAAATTGAAAGCGCTTTGAGGCTGGAGGGCCTCCGATGAACCTCAAGCAACTGTCGCATATGCTGTCGCTCTCGCAGACCACGGTCAGCCGGGCGCTGAACGGCTACCCCGAGGTCAGCGAGGAAACCCGGCGCAGGGTGATGGATGCGGCCAAGCGCCATGGCTACCGGCCGAACCCCAGCGCACGCCGGCTCGCCACCGGCAAGTCGGGAATGATCGGCTATGTGCTGCCGACGGGTGCCGCCGTCGACATCGATCCGCATTTCGTCGAATTCCTCTCCGGCCTCGGCGACTATGCCCGCGGGCATGATCTCGACCTTGTGCTTTCGCCCGCCGATGCCGACGACGAAGAGACGACCTACCGGCGCATCGTTGCCAACCGGCAGGTCGACGCCGTCTATCTTTCCTCGCCGCGTCCGGCCGACAGGCGGCTGGCGCTGGTCAACACGCTTGGCATTCCCTTCATCGTCCATGGCCGCAGCGAGGGCTTTGACTTCGACTATCCCTATCTCGACATCGATAATGAGGGCGCCTTCCACGAAGCGGCGCGGCTGCTGATCCAACTCGGCCACAAGCGCCTGGCGCTGATCAACGGCAACGATCGCGAGACTTTTGCCATCCACCGCGAGCGCGGCGTGCGCCGGGCGCTCGCAGCCAGCGGCCTCACGCTCGGCGAGCGCCACATTCGCTCGGTAACCATGACCGAGGAAAATGGCTATCGCGCCGCCCGCCGCCTGCTCGAGGAAAGCGAGCCGCCGACCGCGATCCTCTGCTCGAGCCTGATCATGGCGCTCGGCGTCGTGCGCGCCGTGCGCGATCTCGGCCTGACAATCCCTAGCGATCTGTCGCTGATCGCCCATGACGACGTCTTCCCCTGGCTGCGGCCGGAGAACTTCCCGGTGCCGCTGTCGACGACGCGCTCCTCGATCCGCCTTGCCGGCGCGCGCGTCGCCGAACGCCTGGCGGCGCGGATATCAGGGCTGGAAGAAGGGGCGCGCGGCGAGGTCTGGCCGGTGGATTTGGTGGTGAGGGGATCGGTTGCAGGAGCGCCGGTGTAGGAATCGTGCCGTAGGTGAGACGCTCAAGAGTACAGCATTCGCGTCGAGTTCCTTCACACCCCCCTCTGGCCTGCCGGCCATCTCCCCCGCAAGGGGGGAGATTGGACGTCGCCGCCGGCCTTCGCCAATTGCCAACGTTGAAAGTGAGAGCCAGCGGTTGAGCTGCCGATCTCCCCCCTTGCGGGGGAGATGTCCGGCAGGACAGAGGGGGGTGCTGTCCCGCCGACGCCACTGGTGTGAGGGAACCTTATTCCTTCGCAGCCTCAGCCGCCTTGGTATCGATCAGCCCATAGCCGAAATCATTGTCGCGCCCCTTCGGCCCGAGATCCTTGGCCGTTGCTGCAAGTGCCTTCTCGATGTCATCGGCCGACCGGTCCGGCGCGGCATGGATCAAGTTGGCGATGGCGCCGCTGACGATTGCTGCCGCAAAGGACGTTCCGGTCACCACGTCGGAGCCGGCGCCGCTCGGCGCCACCATTTCGACGCCCGGCGCCGAGATGAAGACATAGGCGCCGCGATTGGCCTGCGGCATCAAGCCGTCCTTGGCGTCGGTGGCGGTGACGGCGATGACGCCGTCGAAGGCGGCCGGATAGCCGTAGGGCGCCTTCGGGCCGTTGTTGCCGGCCGCCGCCACCAGCACCATGCCCAGCGTCCGCGCATTGCGGCAGGCGGTGCCGAGCAGGTCGTTCTTCGGCCCGACAAAGCTCATATTGATGATGCGCACATCTTGGCTTGCCGCCCAGTCGAGTGCCGACAGGATGACATCCATCGTCGACTTGCCGCCTTCGAAGGCGCGCGCGTGGTAGATCCTGGCGCCCGGCGCCATGCCTTCCAGCGCACCGACACCGGCGATCAGGCCGTCTACCGAGGTGCCATGGTCGCGCTTCTCGATCGGCACGTTGGGCATGGCGTCGTATTGTTCGGCGATCACACCCTTCAGCGCCGGGTTGGTGTCGTCGATGCCGGTGTCGATGACGGCGACACGCACATTCTCGCCGCTCGCCTGCTTCGCATCGAGCGTGATGCGGTCGAAGGCGTAGTTCACGATGCCGGCTGCCTGCTGCAGTGTGTAGATATGGTTGGGTTCGCGCCGCTCAGTGCGGCCGTCGGCGGCAAGCTGCGCCAGCACCACGCCGACGGGTCGCCCGTCGGTGATGCCGAAACGCACAAGCGTGGTGCCGAGCAGCCGCGACTGGCGCTGCGAGCGCACCTGCAGGCCGAATGAATTGGCGATCTGCTGCACGACGCCGGCATCGCCGTCGACCGTCACCAGCACCTCGTCGGGCACGAACTCGCCGGTGATGGCGCGCGGCGGCTCGGCTAGGTTGAGACCCTGAGGCGCTGTGACCGGCCCGCTCGGCACCGGAGCGGGCGGCAGCGTGTTGGCGGGCGCGTTCGATGACGAAGTTCCGTCAGACGGCGCAGGCGTTTGCGAGGCCGCGCCGGCCGGCGGATTTGGGAACAGGTCGACGATCAGCGCCGGCAGGAACACCGCGTCGCCCGTGGCAGTGCCGGTGCCCGGTGTCCCACCGCTCTTGTTGCCGCCATTCTTGTCGCAGCCCGCGCCTCCCGCAGTCGTGCGGTCCAGGCAATCGACCTGTTTCTGCGTCAGTTTAGGGTCATTGGTCTGCGCAAACGCAGGTGCGGCGACAAATGCCGCCGCGAGGATTACCACATGAAGAATGACTGTTGGTCTCGTCGCAATTCCGGACGGAAAACCGCGGCGCACTTTTCCTGGAATTGCTTTAGCCGCCATCGGCCGGTTTCCTTCCCTGCATCACAGCATCCGCGAAAGGCTGGGCGGCAATAAGGCCGACAAGCCTGTCATAGTCGGCCGCCGTGTTGGCCGGGATCGTCAGGTGGAACACGCCGTCGGCGGTCGGGCCGCTGGCGATCTTCAGCCCGTTCTGGCCGAGGAAGGCGGCGATATCGGCCATCTTGGCATCCGGCTTGAACTTGACCAGGGCGAAAGGCAGCTTCGCGAGATCGTCCTGGGTGCCGGCCACCTCGATGTCGTTGCCTCTGCCGCCCGGCTGTTGGAAGGACTGCGCCACCACCAGGGCAAGCAGCGCCGCGGCGGCCGCCCAGGCGACGCCGGCCGGCATGGCCGTCACCCGGCCGAAGACCTTGGCAAGCCAGGATTGGCCGGCCGGCGCGCGCGCCGGACCCGCTTCGGCGTCGAGCGCCTTGGCGAAGCGCGACAGCGCATCGGCGGGCGGCCGGATCGCCTCGTTGGCCGCGGCGGTGCCGGAGAACTCGGCCTCCGCTTCGCCAAGCGCTGTCATCGCCGCCGGATCGGTGGCCAACCATTCCTCGACGGCCTCCAGCTCGGCGCCTTCCAGCGAGCCGTTCAGGTAGAATGGCAGCAGCGTCTCCATCTCGTCGCGGCGCGACATTTTTTCAGCGGCGCTCATGGCCACCCCCTGTCGTAACCGGCGGCCTTGAGGGCTTCGCCGAGTTTCTTGCGGGCGTAGAACATCCTGGTCTTGACGGTCGCGACCGGAATGCCGAGCACCTCGCCGATCTCGGTCACCGACTGGCCATGGTAATAGGCAAGGTCGATCACCGTGCGGTGTTCTTCCGGCAAGGCATCGACGAAGCGGCGCAAGGCGGCGGCCTTGTCCTCCTTCATGGTCACGACTTCCGGCGTGTCGGCGCCGTCGGGAACTTGTGCCGCGTCGTCGTCGTCGATCCAGTCTTCCTTCTTCTTGCGCAGCGAGGACAGCGCCTTGAAGCGGGCGATGCCGAGCAGCCACGTGGAAACTTCAGAGCGCCCCTCGAAGCTGGGCGCCTGTTTCCACAGCTCCAGAAAAACCTCGTTTGCGATATCGTCGGCCATCATTTCCGATCCCGTCTGGCGTGCCACGAAGCGGTAGATCCGCGCGTGGTGACGCATGAACAGGAGCCGAACGGCGGCCCGGTCGCCCTTCGCGACCCGGTCTACAAGCGCGCGATCGGTTTCCGTCGCCGCATTCATGGCCGGTCGAGCCGCCTGGCTCCTCGAAGCTCTGTCGCTGATCGGTCCAAAAAGGTTCACCCTCCGCCAAGGATTTCTTGGAGGCTAGCCGAAGAGCGGGGAGGTTGAAAGAGGAGGGTCTTGCCTTCTCCCCTTGTGGGAGAAGGTGGCGCCGAAGGCGACGGATGAGGGGTGCTCCAGGGAAAGCCAGCGTCTCACTCCGCTGGAACACCCCTCATCCGTCTCGGCGCTGCGCGCCGTATCCACCTTCTCCCACAAGGGGAGAAGGGAAAGGCGCTCACTCCAAAAACACCTTCGCCTTCATCGTCTCGGGTATCTGCACCCCAAGCCGGCTCAGCACCGTCGGCGCGAGCTGCAGCTGGTCGAGCAATGTATCGCCCTCAGGACCCTTCGCAGGTCCGAAATAATAGAGCGCGAAATCCTGCATCTCGTCGTCGTGGCCGCCATGGTGGCCGCGGTCGGTCTGGCCGTGGTCGGCGGTGACGATCACTTCGTAGCCGGCCTGGCGCCACAAAGGCAGGAAGGCGGCAAGCATGCCATCCATGGCGTAGCAGGCATGGTCCATCTCCTGGCAGTCATGGCCGAAGCGATGGCCCATCGAATCCAGCGTGCAGGTGTGCAGTATGCCGTAGTCGATGCCATGGCGCTTCGCCAGCATGGTCAGCGTCGCGAACAAGTCGACGTCGCTCGGCGTCATCTGGTTCTTGAGATTGTAGCCGGTCATGGTGTGGAAGCGGCCATGCGTGATCGGCCCGCTTGGCTCGTCGAACTCCATGTCCTCGACAAGGTCGAACGGGTACGAGCGAAAGAATTCCGACCAGTAGGAATGGGTCACGGCGCCTGTCCTGCCGCCGGCCCTGCGGACTTCCGAGAAGATATCCGGCTGCGAGACCCGAAAGCGGTTCTCGTTGGACAGGATGCCGTGCACCTGCGGCGTGACACCGGTGTGGATCGAGGCATAGCAGCAGGCCGAGGTCGACGGCAGCACGGAGCGCATCTTCCAGACCTGCGCCTCGCCCGACTGCGCCCATCCCTCGAGATTGCCCATCAGCCGGCGCCAGTTCCGGTAGGGCACGCCGTCGAGGATGATGAGCAGCAGTTTGGATTTGAGCGCCACGGAACATCCCTGTGATTGTTCTTCGAAACAAAAGCGCCGCGTGTCGCGCGGACACGCGGCGCTGCTTTGGATAGCCCGATGTCAGGCGTTCAGCCAGCACTCGTTGAGCGCATAGCCGTCCATCATCTCGCCATTCGGGTTCTTCACCCAGCCGCTGAGCTTCTTGGTGTTGGCGGCGTCGACGAACTGGTTGAAGAACGGCACGATGAGGCCGCCTTCGTCGCGCATCAGCATTGCCATGTCGCGATAGATCGCCTTGCGCTTGGCTTGGTCCAGCTCGGCGCGCGCCGTGTAGAGCATCTTGTCGAATTCGGGCCGCTTGAAGCGCGTGTCGTTCCAGTCGGCGGTCGACAGATAGCCGGTGGAATACATCTGGCCCTGCGTCGGCCGGCCGCCCCAATAGGAGAGCGAGAAGGGCTGCCTGTTCCACACTTCCGACCAGTAACCGTCGCCGGGCTCGCGCTTGATCTCTATCTTGATGCCGGCCTTGGCGCAGCTCTGCTGGTAGAGCTGGGCGGCGTCGACCGCGCCGGGGAAGGCGACGTCCGAGGTGCGCAGCAGGATCGAGCCGCTATGGCCCGACTTCTTGTAGGCCGCGGCCGCCTTTTCCGGATCGAACTTGCGCTGCTCGATGTCGGAGGAAAACAGCGGATAGGCCTCGTTGATCGGGAAGTCGTTGCCGACCGAGCCATAGCCGCGCAGGATCTTGTCCAGCATCTCCTCGCGGTCCATCGCGAGCTTCAACGCCATCCTGAGGTCGTTGTTGTCGAAAGGCGCGGTGTCGCAGAACATGTTGAACGGGTAGTAACCGCGTCCGGCGACGTTCTCGATGCTGACGCCCGGCATGCGCTTCACCAGATCGACCACCTTGGGCTCGACGCGGTTGATGAGGTGCACCTGGCCGCCCTGCAACGCGGCAAGGCGTGCCGTCGGATCGTTGATGACGACGATCTCGATCTGGTCGGCATGGCCGGCCTTGTCGCCGCGCCAGTAATTGGCGAAGCGCTCGCCGCCATGCTTCACGCCGGGCTGGTTGACGGTGACCTTGTAGGGGCCGGCGCTGATACCGGCATTCGGGTTGTCCTTGCCGCCATTCGGCTGGATGACCAAATGGTAGTCGGCCATCAGATAGGGGAAGTCGGCATCGGCGTCGCCGAGCGAGACCACCACTTCCTTGCCGTCGGCCTTGATGGTCTTGATGTTCTTCAGAACGCCGAGCGCGCCGGATTTCGACTTCTCGTCGGCATGGCGCTCCAGCGTGGCGACGACGTCCTGCGCGGTCACCGTCTTGCCGTTATGGAATTCGATGCCGTCGCGGATCTTCATCGTCCAGGTCTTGGCGTCGGCGGAGGCGCCGATCTCTTCGGCGATCAGGTTCTCGACGCCGCCATCGGGCGTCAGCCGCACGAGGAATTCACCCCACTGCTTGCAGAAGCTGTAGGTCACCTGGCTGAGGTTCAGCGCCGGGTCGAGGCTGTTGGTCGATTCACCGCCCTGCAGGCCGGCCTTGATGATGCCGCCCTTTACCGGGGTCGCGGCAAAAGCCTTGCCGGCCAGCGTCGTCGCCAGCGCCGCCGAGGCGCCGAGCGCTGCCGCGCGGCCGAGGAAATCGCGGCGCGAGATCCTGTCCTTGCCGGCGAGTTCGGCGAGATGCTCGAGTTCCGTCTGCATGTGCTGCCCCCTTTTCGGAAATTGACTTCGGTGCGAGCACTACCCGCCCGCCAGCGATCTTTCCCGTTCCCTATTGCAGCCGCATGACAGCGGCAGCCTCGGCGGCAGACTTTTCGTGGGCTATCTCTTTGTTTCGACGCAATTCCAGACGGAAGGTTACGGCGAAGGCGCCGAACCCAACCGTTTCACACTTTTCCTGGAATTGCTCTAATTTCCGGCGCTCGCCATGCGCCGGCCCTTGATCGCCTTCTCCAGCCAGCCGATTTCCATCTCCGGCACGGAGGACAGGAGCAGGTCCGTGTAGGCGTCGAACGGAGGCGTCAGCACCTTGCTCTTGGCACCGTAACGCACCACCTCGCCGCGATACATCACCGCGATCGAATCGGCGATCGACTTAACCGTCGCCAGATCATGGGTAATGAACAGGTAGGCGACCTTTTCGTGCTGCTGCAGGTTGAGCAGCAGCTTCAGGATGCCGTTGGCAACCAGCGGGTCGAGCGCCGATGTCACCTCGTCGCAGATGATCAGCTTCGGCTTGGCGGCGAGCGAGCGGGCGATGCAGACGCGCTGCTTCTGGCCGCCGGAAAGCTCGGCCGGATAGCGGTCGACGAAACCCTTGCCCATCTCGATCTCGTCGAGCAGTTCGGCGACGCGCTTGTCGCGCTCGCGTCCCTTGATGCCGAAATAGAATTCCAGCGGCCGGCCGATGATGGTGCCGACCGTCTGGCGCGGGTTCATCGCCACGTCGGCCATCTGGTAGATCATCTGCAGCTGACGCAGATCCTCTTTCGGCCGGTCGGCAAGCCTGTTGGCGAGCGGCCTGCCGTCGAAGGTGACGGTGCCTTCCTCCGGCGGCAAAAGCCCGGTGATGGCGCGTGCCAGCGTCGACTTGCCGGAGCCGCTCTCGCCGACGACGGCCAGCGTCTGGCCGGGATAGATGTCGACCGAGACGTTCTTCAGCACTTTGACATGACCGCCGCCATAGGCGGCGGTGACATTCTTCACCGACAGGAATGGCGTTGCGCCGGGCTGCTGTTCATGGTGTTCGATCTCATGCACCGAGACCAGTGCGTTGGTGTATTCCTGGCGCGGCTCCTTGATGATCTGTCGCGTGCCGCCCCACTCCACCAGCCGGCCGTGGCGCAGCACCATGATCTCGTCCGAGACCTGGGCGACGACGGCAAGGTCGTGGGTGATGTACAAAGCCGCCACATGGGTGTCGCGGATGGCGTCCTTGATCGCCGCAAGCACGTCGATCTGCGTCGTCACGTCGAGCGCCGTGGTCGGCTCGTCGAAGACGATGAGGTCGGGCTCCGAGCAGAGCGCCATCGCCGTCATCACGCGCTGCAACTGGCCGCCGGAGACCTGGTGCGGGTAGCGCTCGCCGATCGTTTCCGGATTGGGAAGGCTGAGCTTCTTGAACAGCGCAATGGCCCGCTTCTCCGCCTCGGCGCGCGTTGCGGTGCCGTGCAGCAGGGTCGCCTCGACTACCTGGTCGATCAGCTTGTGCGCCGGATTGAAGGCGGCAGCCGCCGACTGCGCCACATAGCAGACCTCGCGTCCGCGCAGCGCCCGCACGCCCCTCGGGCCGACCTTCATGATGTCGCGGCCGTTGAGGATCACCTCGCCGCCGGTGATGCGCACGCCGCCGCGGCCATAGGCCATCGACGAGAGTCCGATGGTCGACTTGCCGGCGCCGGATTCGCCGATCAGGCCGAGCACCTTGCCCTTTTCGAGCGTCAGCGAGACATCGTGGACGAGCGTGATGGTCTTCGGCGCCTCGCCCGGAGGATAGACGGTCGCCTCGATGCGCAGATTGCGGATGTCGAGCAGCCGGCCCGATTTCGTCTGCTCGGACTTTGCCTGCCCGGACTTTGACTTTGCCTGATTGTCAGCCATCAGCCGCGTCCTCCCTTGAGACTCGTCGTGCGGTTGAGCACCCAGTCGGCGACGAGGTTGACCGAGATCGCCAGCACCGCGATCGCCGCAGCCGGGATCAGCGCCGCCGGAATGCCGAACACGATGCCGTCCTTGTTTTCCTTGACCATGCCGCCCCAGTCCGAATCCGGCGGCTGCACGCCGAGGCCGAGGAAGGACAGCGCCGAGAGAAAGAGCACCGCGAAGATGAAGCGCACGCCGAGCTCCGCCACCAGCGGCGACAGCGCGTTGGGCAGGATCTCACGGAAGATGATCCAGGCCTTGCCTTCGCCGCGCAGCTTCGCCGCCTCGACGAAGTCCATGACGTTGATGTCGACGGCGACCGCGCGTGACAGGCGGTAGACGCGGGTGGAATCGAGGATGCCCATGACCAGGATCAGCGTCAGCGCGTTCGTCGGCAGCACCGAGAGCACGACGAGGCCGAAGATCAGCGTCGGGATCGACATCAAAAGGTCGACGAAGCGCGACATCAACGTGTCGAACCAGCCGCCGAATACCGCGGCCGAGAAACCGAGGATCGACCCCAGCGAGAAGGACAGCGCCGTCGCCGCCACCGCGATCTCCATGGTGATGCGCGCGCCATAGATCATGCGTGAGATAAGATCGCGGCCGAGATTGTCGGTGCCAAGCCAATGGGCGGCCGACATCGGCTCCCAGACGTCACCGACGATCTCGCCATTGCCGTGGGGCGCGACCCAGGGCGCGAAGATGGCGCAGAACGCGAAAGCGCCGGTCAGGATCAGCCCCACCCAGGCGGTGAACGGAATTTGTCTTAGTGCCATTCGCCTCAGTTCCCCTTCTGGTCGTCCCGCATCCGGCCCGTCGCTTCGGATGCCCCAGTCACTTCGGATGTCTCAGCCGCGGATTTGCCACGATGGCGGCGATGTCCGCGACGATGTTGAGCGTGATGTAGACCGCGGCGAAGATCAGGCCGACCGCCTGCACCACAGGCACGTCGCGCTTGGCGACATGGTCGACCAGATATTGCCCCATGCCCGGATAGACGAAGATCACCTCGACCACCACAACGCCGACGATGAGGTAGGCGAGGTTGAGCATGACGACGTTCACGACCGGCGCGATCGCGTTCGGGAAAGCGTGCTTGCGGATGATGTCGAAGGCTTTCAGCCCCTTGAGCTCAGCCGTCTCGATATAGGCCGACTGCATGACGTTGAGGATCGCCGCGCGCGTCATGCGCATCATGTGGGCGAGAACCACCAGCGTCAGCGCGGTGGCCGGCAGCACCACGGCCTGCAGCCTTTCCAGGAAAGGCGTGGAGTCATCCACCGTCGAGATGCTCGGGAAGATCTGCCAGTGCACGGCAAAAACGAAGATCAGCACATAGCCGATGAAGAATTCCGGGAACGAGGTCGAGGCAAGCGCCAGGCCGGAGATCAGCTTGTCGACGAAGCCGTTGCGGTAGCGCACCGCGATCAGGCCGAGAATGATCGCCAGCGGCACCGCGACGATTGCCGCGCAGGCCGCCAGGAACATCGTGTTCTTCAGCCGGGTGCCGATCGAGCTCGCAATGTCCAGTCCGCTCGACTGCGCCGTGCCGAAATCGCCATGCAGGATGCCCCAGAGCCAGTGCACGTAGCGCAGCCATGCCGGGTCGTTCAGCCCGAGCTGTTGGCGCAGGTTCGCCAGCGCCTCCGGCGTTGCCGATTGGCCGAGGATCGCCTGGGCGACGTCGCCCGGCAGGATCTGCGTGCCGGCGAAGATCAGCACCGAAACGGCAAATAGAAGAACTATGCCCAGCAAGATACGCTGAGCAACCAATCTCAGGATCGGAGACGACATCGGCAACCCGCCATGGTGAAGAAGGGATGATGCCCGCCTTTCGGGCGGGTCATGAAAGCCAGGAAGGGCCGACTCGCGCCGGCCCTTCCCTTATCCTTCGTCAAGCCTGCAGCCAGCACTCGATCAGGGCATGGCCGTTGCTGAGTTCCTGCGCCGGGTTGTCGACCCAGCCTTCGACGCCCTTGCCGGTCGCGTCGACGAACTGGTTGAAGAACGGCACGATCAGGCCGCCTTCGTCGCGCATGATCTCGCCCATGTCGCGGTAGATCTTCTTGCGCTTGGCTTCGTCGAGCTCGCCGCGTGCGGATAGCACCATCTTGTCGAAGTCCGGGCGCTTCCAGCGGGTGTCGTTCCAGTCGGCGGTCGACAGATAGGCGGTCGAGTACATCTGGTCCTGGGTCGGGCGGCCGCCCCAGTAGGAGAGCGAGAAGGGCTGCTTGTTCCAGACTTCCGTCCAGTAGCCGTCGCCCGGCTCGCGCTTGATCTCGATCTTGATGCCGGCCTTGGCGCAGCTCTGCTGATAGAGCTGGGCGGCGTCCACGGCGCCGGGGAAGGCGACGTCGGAGGTGCGCAGCAGGATCGAGCCGCTATGGCCCGACTTCTTGTAAGCCGCGGCCGCCTTTTCCGGATCGAACTTGCGCTGCTCGAAATCGCCGGCAAACAACGGATAGGCCTTGTTGACCGGCATGTCGTTGCCGACTTCACCGTAGCCGCGCAGGATCTTGGTCAGCATCTCCTCGCGGTCCATGGCGAGCTTCAGCGCCATCCTGAGGTCGTTGTTGTCGAAAGGCGCAGTGTCGCAGAACATGTTGAAGGGATAGAAGCCGCGGCCCGAGGCGGCGCGGATGGTGACGCCGGGCAGCCGCTTGACGAGATCGACGATCTTCGGCTCGACGCGGTTGATCATGTTGACCTGGCCGCCCTGGAGCGCGGCCATGCGCGCCGTCGGGTCGTTGACGACGATGATCTCGACCTGGTCGGCATGGCCGTATTTGTCGGCCTGCCAGTAATTGGCGAAACGCTCGCCGCCATGCTTCACGCCGGGCTGGTTGGTGGTGACCTTGTACGGGCCGGTGCCGATGCCGGCATCCGGCTTGTCCATGCCGCCATTCGGCTGGATGATCAGGTGATAATCCGCCATCAGATAAGGCATGTCGGCATTCGGGTCTTTCAGCGTGACCACGACATTGCCGCCATCGGTCTTGATGGTGTCGATGCTCTTCAGAACGCCGAGCGCGCCCGACTTGGACTTCTCGTCGCTGTGGCGCTTCAGCGTCGCCACCACGTCGTCCGGCGTCACTTCCTTGCCGTTGTGGAACTGGACGCCCTTGCGGATCTTCATCGTCCAGGTCTTGGCGTCGTCCGAAGATCCAATCTCCTCGGCGATGCGATATTCGACGCCGCCGCCCGGCGCGAGCTCGACCAGTGTTTCGCCCCAGCACTTGCCGAAAGCGAACGGAACCTGGCTAAGGAAGGTCGCCGGATCGAGGCTGTTGGTGGATTCGCCGCCCTGCAGGCCGGCCTTCAGCGTGCCGCCCTTGACCGGGCCGGCAGCGCGCACGGCGCTGGAGAGCATCGAGTTGGCAACGGTGGCTGCGACGCCGAGCGCCGCGGCGCGGCCGAGAAAGTCGCGACGGCTAAGCTTTCCGGCAGCGACTCGCCGGCTGAGATAGTCGAGTTCGTTGGACATTATGGTTCCTCACTCTGGGTATCCGACCTTATGGTCGTTTCTTGCTATTGGAGGGGATAATGACCGTAAGGGAAAGCAGCAGGCAAGACCGAATGCGACATACCGTGGCGTAAATCGCACGTCTCGTTTGGACCAATCTCGCCCGACTCAAACCAGAGAGCGGGGAATCGTCTGCTCGAAGTCGCGTTCGGAGACCAGTTTTTCGCCCTCATAGGCTTCGATTCTGGCGCTGACGATGAAGTTCCCGGCGTCCGATCGCATCCGGGCAAAGGTCTCGGTCCGCACCGACCATTCGTTGCGCGACAATGTCTGCGTCCAATGCGTGGCTCCGGTGGCCGACAGCGGGTCGTCGGGATGGATCGCCCATGTCTCGCGCACGATGCTGCCATTGACCAGCCCGTGGTCGAGATCGCGCACTTCGCCGAAATCGTCGGTTATGGAAAGGGTGACTAGGCCGGTCTTCTCATCGCGATCGATGTGGCGTTCCGAGTTGGTCGGTCTGATTTCCTCGGTCGCCCATGCAGTCGCGCCTTCCGGCTCAGGGAACGAAACCTCATCCCCTTTCGCCAGCGGGCGCAGCGGCAGCTTCAGCGTCGCCTTTGCGAGATCAAGCCGTACCGGCTCCGGCGAGGGCCAAATCATCGGCCAGTAGGCGGTCGAGACGGCGATGCGCAATTTGTGGCCGGCAGGCACCCGGTAGGCGCACTGGTCGAGCACGACGCGTGCCGAAACTGTCTCGCCGGGGACGAGCGCTTGCGGGAATTCATGCGAATTGCGGTGGGTCAGATTGAGCACGCCATAGGAGATCAGTTCCGAGGCGCCGTCGGGATGCACGTCGCAGAGGCGCACCGCAATGTTGGCCTGGGGCCGATCGGCGGCGACCCGGACCTCAAGTTCCGGCGCTCCTACAATGTCGATCGCCTCGCCAAGTTCCGGTCGGTCGAAGCATACGCAGAGCGCGTCGTCTGGGCGCTGGTCGCCCGGCAGTTCCGGCCCGAAGGTGAAGGGAAAATATTCGCCGCCGGCAAGTCCGCAGGTCTGCGGCGAAGCGACGATCGAAGGCCTTGCGCCCGCGGAAATGAGGTCGATCGCCTCGATCTTGATGTTGGAAGATGGCCATTCCTGTTCCGCCACCCAGCGACCCGGCCGCTCGGGATGCCAGCGCGCCGGCCGCACGCTGTCCATGACATAGGCGCGGTAGTCCGGATCGGTCTCGACGCCCGTTTCTGTGTCCTTCAGCCAGCGGTCCCACCAGCGCAACGCTTCCTGCAGGAAGCCGATGGCTGGACTGGGCCCGGCGTAATGCGGGTATTTGTGGATCCAGGGGCCGACGATGCCTTTGACCGGCGATTGGATGCCGGTGACGAGGTTGGAGATCGTGTTGCGGTAGCCGTCGTGCCAGCCGCCGATCGACAGCACGGCCGCTTTGACCGCCGAAAAATCCTCGCAGATCGAGCCGCGTTTCCAATAGGCGTCGCGATGCTGGTGGCTGAGCCAGAGCGGCAACAGGAAAGGCTGGTTTTCGAGCCGGCTGAGCCAAAGATCGCGCCAGCGGTTGCCGCCGGCAATCGCCGGATCCGGCGGCCGCGACGAGTAGGACAGCATCGTCGAGGCCCAGCCGAAATTCTCCAAGAGCAGGCAGCCGCCCTTGTAGTGGATGTCGTCGGCATAGCGGTCGACGGTCGAGCAGAGGCTGATCACCGCCTTCAGCGCCGGCGGCTGCTTGGCAGCCACCTGAAGGCAGTTGAAGCCACCCCAGGAAATGCCCATCATGCCGACATTGCCGTTGCACCAGGGCTGCGCCGCCGCCCAGGCGACGACGTCGCAGGCATCCTGCAATTCCTGCTCGGAATATTCGTCGTCCATCAGCCCTTCGGAATCGCCATTGCCGCGCATGTCGACCCGGATCGACGCGTAGCCGTGCCCGGCGAAATAGGGATGGGTGAGCTGGTCGCGGAAGATGGTGCCGTCGCGCTTGCGGTAAGGCAGGTGCTCGAGGATTGCCGGCACCGGATTGTCGGTCGCGTCCTCGGGCATCCAGATGCGCGCCGACAAGCGGCAGCCATCCGGCATGACAATGCCCATGTCAGGGAACTCGACGACCTTGCGGGGAAATTCGGTGACGGTTTTCATGGCCGTGCATAACGCTACGCAGCGTGGCGACTTTCAATCGCCATTCGCGACTGGAGCATCAAAAATTGCGACCTGGGCCGTTAGCGCAATTCGTCGACCAATTCGGGGTGTTTTTCGAGCAATGTCATCAGCTGAATGGTCGGGCCACTCGGCTCGATAAGGCCTCTTTCATATTTGTCGAAAGCATTCTCGCCGACCTTGAACAGGGACCCGGCCTCGCGCTGGGACAGCTTGAGCTTTGTGCGCATGCGCCGGATGGTTGCCGGAGCTGGGACACCGTCGATCTTCTCCTTGAGGAGGCGGAGCGCCGCATCGACGGCAATCATGTCGTCCCCGACATGCACGCTTTCGCCATCCGATGCCGGATAGTAGCCGGGCAGGTCGACCGTAATGCTCTCGCTCTTGTAGGTCACGGTGAACGGACGCACGCTGCGCGTCAGCGTCTCTCCGGTTTCGGGAGAGATCATGGTTTCACTGGTTTCTCTTGCCATGGGTCATTTCTCCTTGAATGCCATGACCGTAAATTCGGTCACGACATCCGCCTGAAATTTCACATAGAGAAGCAAGCCACGCGCCGGCACGTGATAGACGTCCTGCCAGACGCGGTGATCAGCGAAGGTCGTCATCGACTTCACGAACATCTTCCGCGTCATGCCGCCGATCACTTCGACAATACCGGCGCGATCGAAGCCGACGCCAACTGCGTCTCGTAGCGCAGACGCCGTAATAGCCAGCGTATCAACAGACCCAAACGTCGTCTTGATCGCGTCAAGATCGTACGTGGGCCTGAGTTTCTCCATAGCCTAGTATGCCACCATAAAGGTGGCAATTCAAGCAGCAGTTGAACTGGGCTCAGTTCAGCGGGATGTCGTTATCCGCTTTGCTCGACTGATACGTGCCCGACAATTCGTCGTAGCGCGCCGAGATCCTGTCGATGCGGGCCTCCAGCCGCCTGCGTTCCGCCTCGGGCAAAGCGCGCACCAGCCGGCGGATTGAGAAGCTTTTCCAATAGGCGTTCTCGGCATTGTAGCCGCCGGGGTCGAGGGTGAAGACCTCTTTCAAAATCTTCAGGTCATGCGGGATAGCAAAACTGTCGCGCGAATCCTCGTGGCTGAAGAGATAGTAGAAATTGTCGAAGCCGGTCCAGGTGATGGCCGACAGGCAGAGCGAGCAGGGTTCGTGCGTGGCGACGAACAGCGCATCCTTGGTATCGACGCGCTCGGCCTTGGGCATTTCGTAAAAACGCTTCAGGCAGTGCACCTCGCCATGCCAGAGCGGATTTTCCATCTCGTTGTTGGTTTCGGCCAGCACCAGCGAGCGGTCACCCTTCCTCAGAATGGCGGCCCCGAACAGCTTGTTGCCATGGGCAACGCCTTCGGCGGTCTTGGGCACGATGTCATGCTCGATCACGTCGAGCAGGCGGTCGATCAGCGAAACGTCGGTCATATGAATCGGAAGCTTTCAGGGAAGGTGGATCTCGTACGGATGCGAGAAATGAAACTCTTCGAGATTGGAGCCCTCGCCGCCGCGGTCGACGATGAGGAAATCCTGTTCCTCGCCGATCGGCGTCAGCACGCCGTGCCAGAGGTTACGGCGGTAGTTGATGCCTTGTCCGGGCGCGGCGATGAAGGCGTGCGGCTCGCCTGGCCCGTCCTTGGTGTCATGGCAGACAACGACCAGGAAGGGCCGCGGCGACAGCGGGATGAATGCCTGGCTGCCGAGCGGATGGCGCTCGACCATGGTGAGCTTCAGCGGCATTTCGTAAGGCGTTCCGCGCACCATGGAAATCAGCACCCGCGCATTCGGTCCCATCGCCTCGGCGGTGGCGAGGTCGTGATAGCGCATCGCCTTGCCGCCATTGATCGGGTAGCGGTTGTCGCCGCCCATATCGATGACGTCGCCGAAGGGCGCGAAGGTTTCGCGGCTCAGCGGCTGGGCGACGATGCGGGTCACCGCGCCAGACCCCCATGCGCGCCGCCAAGCTTGGCGTGACGGTTGACGTCCTTGTAGAGCAGGTAGCGGAAGTTGCCTGGGCCGCCGGCGTAGCAGGCCTGCGGGCAGAAGGCGCGCAGCCACATGAAATCGCCCGCCTCGACCTCGACCCAGTCCTGGTTGAGGCGGTACACCGCCTTGCCTTCGAGCACATAGAGCCCGTGCTCCATGACGTGGGTTTCGGCGAAGGGAATGACCGCGCCCGGTTCGAGCGTGACGATGGTGACGTGCATGTCGTGGCGCATGTCGGCCGGGTCGACGAAGCGCGTCGTGGCCCAGCGGCCTTCGGTGCCGGGCATCGGGCTCGGCGCCACCTGCCGGTCGCTCGAGAAGAAGGCCTCCGGCACGTCGATACCCTCGACGGCCTCATAGGCCTTGCGGATCCAGTGGAAGCGGACGGCGGCGCCGCTTTCGTTGCGCACCGTCCAGCCGCTCGCCGGGGGCAGGAAGGCGAAGCCACCGGGGGCAAGCACATGTTTTTTGCCGGCAAGCGATACGGTGAGCTCGCCCTCGACGACAAACAGCACACCCTCGGCGCCCGCGTCGAGTTCCGGCCGGTCGCTGCCGCCGCCAGGCAGAACCTCGACGATATATTGCGAGAACGTCTCGGCGAAGCCCGAGAGCGGCCTTGCGATGATCCAGGCCCTCGTCTCGTCCCAGAACGGCAGCGGACTGGTGACGATGTCCTGCATCACCCCCTTGGGGATGACCGCATAGGCTTCGGTGAAGACGGCGCGGCCGGTCAAAAGCTCGTTCTGGCCGGAATGGCCGCCATGCGGCGCATAATAGGTTCGCTCGGACGTCTTGATCATATCCATGGGGATCCCTGGCGTTATTGCGGCAGCATGTCTTTCAGTCGAAGCAGCGCGATGCGTTCGACCTGATGGCAGGCGGTTTCGAACTCGGTGCCGCGGCTGTTGCCGATCCGCGCCTCGAACTCCGCCAGGATTTCGTCCTTGGTCTTGCCCTTGACGGCGATGATGAAGGGGAAGCCGAAGGTGGTGACGTAGGCGGCGTTGAGCTTGGAGAACAATTCGCGCTCCTTGTCGGTCAGCGCATCGAGCCCGACGGAGGCTTGTTCCTTGGCCGATTCAGGCGTCAGGCGCTTGGCGTTGGCCAGCTTGCCGGCAAGGTCCGGGTGGGCGTTGAGCACGGAAAGCCGCTCGGCTTCCGTTGCTGCGCGAAAGATGCGGCAGAGCGCGTTGTGCAGGCCGCCCGCGCTGTCATGCGCCGGTCCAAGCTCCAATTCGTAGGCGCGCTCGGCGATCCACGGCGAATGTTCGAACACGCCGCCGAAGGCATGCACGAACTCCTCGAACGTCATCCGCGACGGGCGCAGCGCCGGAGCCTCGTAAGGATGCGTTTCGCGCCAGTGCCTGGCGATGTCGATGCGCCGCGTCAGCCACACTTTGTCATGCGATTTCACATAGTCGACGAAGCGCTTCAGCGCCGCGACGCGGCCCGGGCGGCCGACCAGCCGGCAATGCAGGCCGATATTCATCATGCGCGGCCTACCCGCCTTGCCCTCGGCATAGAGCGTGTCGAAGCTATCCTTCAGATAGGCGAAGAACTGGTCGCCGGAGTTGAAGCCCTGCGGCGTGGCAAAACGCATGTCGTTGGCATCGAGCGTGTAAGGGATGATGAGCTGCGGCTTCTCCAGCCCGTCGCGGTCGAACCAGTAGGGCAGTTCGTCGTCATAGGTGTCGGACACGTAGTCGAAGCCGCCTTCCTCGGCGACGAGCCGCACCGTGTTGACCGAGGTGCGGCCGGTGTACCAGCCGGTCGGGCGCGCGCCGGTCACCTCGTAATGCAGCCGGATCGTCTCTTCGAGATCGCGCCGCTCGTCCTCGGCCGCATGGTCGCGATAGTCGATCCATTTCAGCCCGTGCGAGGCGATCTCCCAGCCGGCTTCCTGCATCGCCGCGACCTGGTCGGGCGAGCGGGCGAGCGCGGTCGCGACGCCGTAGCAGGTTACCGGCACCTGCGCTTCGGTGAACAGACGGTGGAGCCGCCAGAAGCCGGCGCGGGCGCCGTATTCATAGATCGATTCCATATTCCAGTGGCGCTGGCCGACCCAGGGAGCCGCCCCGACGATCTCAGAAAGGAAGGCTTCAGAAGCCTTGTCGCCATGCAGCACGCAATTCTCGCCGCCTTCTTCATAGTTGACGACGAACTGCACCGCGACATACGCCCCGCCGGGCCATTTCGGGTCCGGCGGATTGGCCCCGTAACCGCGCATGTCCCTGTCGTAACGCATTGCCGCTCCTGCCCGATTGTTGCGTTGAAGATATCGAAAGGAGTGCTGCTGCATTCCCCCGAAAATTTTTGAAAGTGCTTTTTGCCGCACTCCGCTCGACCCGGGCTTATGCATCGCCTTTAATTGGCGCACAATTGACTTGAAAACGTTGAACTGTACCGAGATGGGAGGCGGCCAGTGGCAGAAACGTCGAAAGCCGATGGCGGGCGCCTGACGACCCATGTGCTCGACACGGCGACCGGCCGGCCGGCAAAGGGCCTGTCGATCGGGCTTTTCCGCATCGAGGGCCAGAGCCGCACGCATCTCAAGACCGTTGCCACCAACGATGACGGCCGCTGCGATGCGCCGCTGCTTGCCGGTGCCGATTTCCGCACCGGTGAGTATGAGCTGGTTTTCGCTGCCGGTGATTATCTGCGCGGGCAGGGTAACAGCCTGCCGCAACCCGCTTTCCTCGATATCGTGCCGATCCGCTTCGGCATGGCGGAAGAGCGGCACTATCATGTGCCGCTCTTGATTTCGCCCTATGGCTACTCGACCTATCGGGGGAGCTGAGACATGGCAGACACCAAGATCCGCAACGAGATTCGTTTCATTCTGAATGGCACTGACGTCGCGCTCGGTGACGTCGCGCCCGATGTAACGCTGCTCGACTGGCTGCGGCTCAGCCGTTCGCTGCGTGGCACCAAGGAAGGCTGCGCCGAAGGCGATTGCGGTGCCTGCACGGTGCTGGTGGGCAAGCTCTCCGTCGAAGGCCTGGTCTACGAGAGCGTCAATGCCTGCATCCGCTTCATGGGCTCGCTCGACGGCACGCACGTCGTGACTGTGGAACATTTGCGCGGCGATGGCGAAAAACTGCATCCGGTGCAGCAGGCGATGGTCGATTTCCACGGCTCGCAATGCGGCTTCTGCACGCCGGGCTTCATCATGTCGCTCTATGCGCTGTGGATGAGGACACCCAACCCGTCCGATGCGGCGATCGAAAAGGCGCTGCAGGGCAATCTCTGCCGCTGCACCGGTTATGAGGCGATCATGCGCGCCGCTCGTGCCATTTCGAGCTACGGCAAGGCGGCGAAGGACCCGCTGGCGGTGGAACGCAAGGACATTACCGCTCGGCTGGAAGCGCTGCGCGACGGCGCCAGGGTCGAGGTCGGATCGGCCAGGAAGCGGCTGATCGTGCCGGCTGACGTCGACGATTTCGCCGCCGCGCTCGAGAAGGAGCCGGGCGCCATCATCGTCGCCGGCTCGACCGATGTCGGCCTATGGGTCACCAAGCACATGCGCGACATCTCGCCGGCGATCTTCATCGGCGGTCTCGACGGCCTGCGCGCGATGTCGGAGAAAGATGGCGTTATCACCATCGGCGCCGGCGTCACCTACACCGAAGCGTTCGAGACGCTGTCGAAGCGCATCCCCCCCTTGGGCCCTCTGGTCGACCGCATCGGCGGCGAGCAGGTGCGCAACATGGGCACGATCGGCGGCAACATCGCCAACGGCTCGCCGATCGGCGACACGCCGCCGCCGCTGATCGCGCTTGGCGCGCGGCTCACCCTGCGCAAGGGTAAGGACCGCCGCACGATCCCGCTCGAAACCTTCTTCATCGCCTATGGCAAGCAGGATCGTCAGCCCGGCGAGTTCGTCGAAGCAGTCCATGTGCCCGTGCCGGCAAAGGGCGAAAAGTTTGCCGTCTACAAGGTGACCAAGCGCCGTGACGAGGACATCACCGCGACGCTCGGCGCCTTCCATCTGACCTTGGCCAAGGACGGCACCGTGGCCGATATCCGCATTGCCTATGGCGGCATGGCCGCGACCCCGAAGCGCGCCACGGCGGTTGAGAATGCGCTGATCGGCAAGGTCTGGAACGAAGCGACGGTGGAGGCCGCGATGGCCGAATATGCCAAGGATTTCACGCCGCTGACCGACATGCGGGCGACCGCTGAATACCGGGCGCTGGCGGCAAAGAACCTCTTGCTGCGCTTTTATGTCGAGACGACAGGAACGAAGGCGCCGTTCCAGATATCACGCAACGAGGCGGCCTGATGAACAAGCACGCCACCCCCAATCTCAAGGCGGAAAAAATCGTTGGCGGCGTCGCCACCGATCAGCGGCACGATTCCGCGCACAAGCATGTCAGCGGCACCGCCGTCTATATCGACGACATGCCGGAGCCCGCCGGCACGTTGCATGTCGGCCTTGGTCTGTCGAAAGTCGCGCACGGCACCCTGAAAAGCGTCGACCTGTCGGCCGTGCGCACGGCGCCCGGCGTCGTCGACGTGCTGACCTATGCAGACGTGCCCGGCGAGAACGACGTTTCGCCGAGCAATATGCATGACGATCCGGTGCTCGCCGAAGACAAGGTGCAGTTTTACGGACAGCCGATCTTCGCCGTGGTTGCCGAGACGCGCGAGGAGGCGCGCCGCGCCGCGCGTTTGGCCAGAATCGAGTATGACGAGCTTGCGGCCGTCATCGACATCTGGGATCTCGACCCGGTCAAGGACAAGCAGGTCACCACGCCGCTGATCCTGAAACGCGGCGACGCCGCGGCGGTGATCGCAGCGGCACCCCGGCGCATCAAGAGCCGCATGTGGCTCGGCGGCCAGGACCATTTCTATCTCGAGGGTCAGGTCTCGCTGGCCATCCCCGGTGAGGATGACGAGGTCATCGTCTATTGCTCGACACAGGGTCCGAGCGAGACGCAGCACCTGGTCGCCCACGCGCTCGGCGTGCCGAGCCATGCCGTAACGGTCGAGGTGCGCCGCATGGGCGGCGGTTTCGGCGGCAAGGAAACTCAAGCCAACCAATGCGCCGCAATCGCCGCGATCGCCGCCAAGAAATTGAAGCGCGCGGTGAAAATCAGGCTCGACCGCGACGAAGACATGACCGCGACCGGCAAGCGACATGATTTCGTGATCGATTATGAAGTAGGCTTCGACGACGAGGGCAACATCCTCGGTGTCGACTTCACCTATGCGCTGCGCTGCGGCTTCTCCGCCGATCTGTCCGGCCCGGTCGGCGACCGCGCGCTGTTCCACTGCGACAACGCCTATTTCTACCCGGCGGTGCATGCGAAATCGGCGCCGCTCTACACCAACACCGTCTCCAACACCGCCTTTCGCGGTTTTGGCGGCCCACAGGGCATGGTCGGCGCCGAGCGCATCATCGACGAGGTCGCCTTCGCCGTCGGCAAGGACTCGCTCGAAATCCGCAAGCTGAATTTTTACGACCCGATGGAGGCTATCGGTGAGCGCTGCGTCACGCCCTATCACCAGAGGGTCGAGGACTGCATCATTCAGCGCATCGTGGCGGAGCTGGAGGAAAGCTCGAACTATGCGCGGCGCCGCCGCGAGATCAGCGCCTTCAACGCCAACAGCCGCTTCATCAAGCGCGGGTTGGCGATGACGCCGGTCAAGTTCGGCATCTCCTTCACCAAGACGGAGGCCAACCAGGCCGGCGCATTGGTGCATGTCTACGCCGATGGCTCGGTGCATATGAACCATGGCGGCACCGAGATGGGCCAGGGCCTGCATCTCAAGGTGGCGCAGGTCGTCGCCGAGGAGTTCCAGATCGATCTTGACCGGGTCAAGATCACCGCGACCACCACCGCCAAGGTGCCGAACACCTCGCCGACGGCCGCATCCTCAGGCGCCGACCTCAACGGCATGGCGGCGCAGGATGCCGCCCGCCAGATCCGCAAGCGGCTGACCGATTTCGCCGCCGACAAATACCAGGTTCCCCTCGATCAGATCGTCTTCCTGCCCAACCGTGTACGCGTCGGCAATCAGGAAGTGACCTTCAACGATCTGGTCAAGCAGGCTTATATCGCCCGCATCCAGCTTTCGGCGGCCGGCTTCTACAAGACGCCGAAAATTCATTGGGATCGCAGCAAGGGTCGCGGCCATGCCTTCTACTACTACGCCTATGGAGCGGCCTGTTCGGAAGTCTCGGTCGATACCCTGACCGGCGAATATGTCGTCGAGCGCACCGATATCCTGCACGATGCCGGCCGCTCGCTGAACCGGGCGATCGACCTCGGCCAGATCGAGGGCGGCTTCATCCAGGGCATGGGCTGGCTGACGACGGAGGAATTGTGGTGGGACGACAGCGGCCGGCTGCGCACGCATGCGCCATCGACCTACAAGATCCCGCTCGCCTCCGACCGGCCGAAAATATTCAACGTCAAGCTGACGGACTGGTCGTCGGCCTATGAGCCGACCATCCACCGCTCCAAGGCGGTGGGCGAGCCTCCGCTGCCGCATGGCATGTCAGTGCTGCATGCGCTGTCGGACGCGGTGGCCAGTGTGGCCGACCACAAGATCTGCCCGCGCCTCGACGCGCCGGCCACGCCGGAACGGGTGCTGATGGCGATCGAGCGGCTGAAGCGGGAAGCCGCGAAGCCGGCCTGAATCCGGCTAAACGTGCAAATCGGGGCGCAAAACGCTATATTTCCCAGCGCATGAGCCCGAAATCGGCATCGATTTCGGAAAAGATCATGCGCCGAGCAGTCGGAAATGCAGACCATGAACTCGAAAGTGCAAGAGCTGAAAGTGTTTCTTGGCAAGGCCGGCAGCGCTGCGCTCGTCGAGGTCGCGGCCACGAAGGGCTCGACGCCGCGCGAGGCCGGCGCCTTCATGCTTGTCTCGGCATCGGCCATTTTCGGCACCATCGGCGGCGGCCAGCTCGAATATATGGCGATCGACAAGGCGCGGCAGATGCTGCGCCCCCTATCTCCCCATAAGGGGGAGGATAAGGGAGCCCGCATCGAGGTCGATGAAATCTGCGCCACGCTCGACGTCCCGCTTGGGCCGGAAATCGGCCAATGCTGCGGCGGGCGCGTCGAGGTGCTGATCCGCCTCGTCGATGCTTCGCTTGAACATGAGCTGATCGCTAACGCCGAGTTGGAAGAGGCGCATCTTCCGCATGTCTATCTGTTCGGCGGTGGCCATGTCGGCCGGGCGCTGGCCGCTTCGCTGACGCTCCTGCCGGTCCACGTCGTCGTCATCGAAACCCGATCCGAAGCATTGGAAGGCATGCCGGACACGGTCGAGACGCGGTTGACGCCGATGCCCGAAGCCGTGGTGCGCGAGGCGCCGGCCGGATCGGCCTTCGCCATCCTCACCCACGACCATGCGCTGGATTTCCTGATCGTCGCCGAGGCGCTGAAGCGCGACGACACGGCCTATGTCGGCATGATCGGCTCCAAGACCAAGAAGGCAACCTTCAGGAACTGGTTCCTGAAATCTGTCGAGGGCAGCGACGCGCAGTTCGGCCGGCTCGTCTCGCCGATCGGCGGCAACGCGGTGAAAGACAAGCGCCCGCCGGTGATCGCCGCGCTTGCCGCCGCCGAGATCATGACGGCGCTGGTGTCGCATTCGACCCAGGCATCGGCTTCAGCTGCGCCCGAAAAGGCGATGGCCGGCTGATCCAGACGGCCATGCACGAGTAGCCGCTTGGCTATTCCTTTTCCTGGGTATGCGCCTCTAGGAACCAGAGCAACTTGTCGAGTGAGCGCGAATAGGCGGTAAAA
Organism: Mesorhizobium australafricanum; assembly: GCF_033977265.1. NCBI lineage: Bacteria > Pseudomonadati > Pseudomonadota > Alphaproteobacteria > Hyphomicrobiales > Phyllobacteriaceae > Mesorhizobium > Mesorhizobium australafricanum. The sequence continues at coordinate 148,341 of NZ_JAVIIT010000010.1, forward strand.
ATGTCGGCGGTATCGCGATCGCCGGCGTCGTCCGCCTCGTCGATCGCTTCGCGGGTCAGCTTGGCCGCCGCGGCATAGCGGTCGATCAGCGCCGCCAGATGATCCTTGGTCTTGTGGATGTCAGTCGGATAGGGCTTCAGCCTGGTCGCCTTCGACACTTCCTGCGAGGTGCCGTGCGCGGTGCCGCCGAGCTGCACGGCGCGCTCGGCGACGATGTCGACATGGCCGTCGATTTCCTCGCGGAATTCATCCAGCATTTCGTGGATGGCGATGAACTGCGGCCCCTTGACGTTCCAATGCGCCTGCTTGGTGATCAGCGCCAGGTCGATGGCGTCGGCAAGCCTGGCGTTGAGAAGGTCGATCGATTCCTTCTTGGCATCGGATTTGAGGTCGTTCTTGGTGACGATGGCGTCCATGGTCGGCTCCTGTTCGCGCTGCGTCGATTGGCTGAGGAGGCGGTCTGAGTGACCGCCAATCGCCAAACGGTGACAGAGCAAGTTCGTTCCGTCCCGAAGGGCGCCGACGATGCCGGGAGGTATGACTGCCGCTCACAGCTGCTCGTCGTTTTCTTCGTTTCCCAAACGCGGTCGAGCGGTGTTTTCTGCGCGCCTGACAAACACACGCATCAACACGGGTGAACGACATGGACGTATTGCGCATAGCGGCATTTGCAGACGGGAATGGAGGCGGAAATCCCGCCGGCGTGGTGATCGGCGAGGCCTTGCCGGACGCGGCTGACATGCAGCGCGTCGCGGCCGAGGTCGGCTTTTCGGAAACCGCCTTTGCCGCGCCCGAAGATGACGGCTGGCGTGTCCGCTATTTTTCGCCGGAATCGGAAGTGCCGTTCTGCGGCCATGCCACCATCGCGCTGGGTGCGGCGCTGGTCAGAAAGTTCGGCGACGGCATTTTCAAGCTGGCCCTCAACCAGGCCGACATCACCGTCGAAGGTTTTCGCGACGGCGCCAATTTCGCCGCCGCCCTGCAATCGCCGCCGACACGCAGCGGGCCGGCTTCGTCGGAACTGGTCGGCGAGGCATTGGCGCTGTTCGGCTATCAGCCAGGCGATCTCGACCCCGCTATTCCGCCGGCGCTCGTCCATGGTGGTGCCGATCATCTCGTGCTCGCGCTGAAGTCACGCGAGGCGTTGGCCGCCATGGCCTATGCCTTGAAGCAGGGCCAGTCCTTCATGCGGCGCGAAGGCTTGGTCACGATCCTGCTCGCTTATGCCGAGACGCCGCGCCTCTTCCACACCCGCAATCCATTCGCCTCCGGCGGTGTCTATGAGGATCCGGCAACGGGGGCGGCGACGGCGGCCTTTGCCGGCTATCTGCGCGATCTCGGCTGGCCGCATGGCGGCGGGATCGACATCGTCCAGGGCGAGGACATGGGCATGCGCTCGCGGCTTCATGCCGATATTCCCTCGCCACCGGGCAGCTCGATCAGGGTGTCTGGAACAGCCCGCCTGATGGATGCGCGGGCCGCCGCGGCTTAAACCGGCCGCTTGAGGCTGAGATGCTCGCGCAACGTGCGGCCTTCATACTCCTTGCGGAACAGGCCGCGCCGCTGCAGTTCCGGCACCACCAGCGTCGCGAAGGCGTCGAGGTCGCCCGGGAACCAGGACGGCATGACATTGAAGCCGTCGGCGGCGCCGCCTTCGAAACGCGCCTGCAATTCGTCGGCGATCTCTCCGGCCGTGCCGATGACGCGCCAGTGGCCGCGCGCGCCGGCAAAATAACGCGCGAGCCCGCGGATCGAGAGCCCGTCGCGGCGCGCCTGATCTATGACCAGCGCCTGCCGGCTTTTCATGCCTTCGCTCTCCGGTAGTTCGGGCAATGGCCCGTCGATCGGATAGCGCCCAAGATCGGAAATGCTGAGATAGCTGGAGAGCAGCGCGACACCGACGTCGTCGGGGATCAATTCCTGCAGCGCATCGTATTTGGCCTGCGCCTCGGCCTTGGTCGCCGCGACGATCGGCGCCACGCCGGGCATGATCTTCACATCGTCCGGCTGGCGGCCATAGGCGGCGAGCCGTCCCTTGAGGTCGTCGTAAAAGGCCTTGGCCTCCTCGAAAGTCTGGGCCGCCGAAAACACGACATCGGCGGTGCGGGCGGCAAGATCCTTGCCATCGTCGGAGGCGCCGGCCTGCACCATCACCGGCGCGCCCTGCGGCGAGGGCGGTATGTCGAGCGCATCGCGAACCGAAAAGCTCTCGCCGTCATGGCCGGCAAAGCGCCGGTTCCACAGGCCGGTGATCACCGTGGCGAACTCGCGTGCCCGCGCGTAGCGATCGGCGTGCGGTCTCAGGCCCGTCGCCCCAAAATTCGCGGCTTCGACGGGGCTTGCCGAGGTCACCAGGTTCCAGCCGGCGCGCCCGCCGCTCAGATTGTCGAGCGAGGCGAAGACGCGCGCAAGCCCATAGGGTTCGTTGTAGCTCGTCGATGCCGTCGACACGAGGCCGATGCGCTCGGTCTGCGCGGCAAGCGCTGACAGCAGGCTGATCGGCTCGAAGCCGATCGAGCGCGAGGTCTGGCTGGCGATGTTGATATTGGCCTCGCGCAGGCCGGCGGCGTCCTCGCAGAACACCATGTCGAACTTCGCGGCCTCCGCCGTTCGCGTCAGCTGGATGTAGTGATCGATGTCGATGCCGGCCTTCACATGTGCGTCCGGGTGACGCCAGGCGGCAATGTGATGGCCGGTCGCCCACAGGAACAGGCCGAGCTTCATCTGGCGTGCGCTCATTTCTCGCCTCCCGCCCCGAGTCCGAGATGGTCGCGTAATCTTGCCCCGGCATGAGCGGAGCGGGCGGCGTCGCGGCGGCGAAGGTCCGGCAGGATGCGATCGGCGAAGTCGTCGAGTGCCGAAAGATCGGCCGGCAAAGCGAGGTTGAGGCCGTCGCAGCCCTGCCCGGCGAACCAGTGATCCAGATGATCGGTGCCGAGCTCGGGCTCCGCCTGGAGCGTGGCCAATGTCTTCAACGCGTGCGGCTCGCGTCCGGCGGTGACCGCCCGGCGTTTCAAGTCGTCGCAAGCGGCCTTCGCGTCTGCCGGTGATACGGCGTCAACCAAGATGACGTCAGCGACGCGGGCCGCAAAATCGAACTCAGCTTCCGCCAGGCTGGACATGACCAGTACTGGCGTGCCCTGCGGCGAGCGGGCAATGTTCAGCGGCCCGCGCACCGAGAAGAACTCGCCCTTGTGGTCGAGGAAATGCATCTTGTCGGGATCGTGGAACCGGCCGCCCGCCTTGTCGAACAGCAAGGCGTCCGTATCCCAGCCTCGCCATAGCCCCTGGACGATGCCGATATACTCTTCCGCGCGGCGGCGAAAATCATCGTTCGAAAACCCTTCCGACCGGCTGAAGTTCGCAGCCTCACGCGGATTTTGCCTCAGCGTGGCGTTCCAGCCGATGCGGCCATGGCTGATGATGTCGAGCGAAGCGAAACGGCGCGCCAGATTGTAGGGCTGGTGCGCGAGCGTCGAGGCGCTGGCGACGAGGCCGATCCTTTCTGTCGCCGTTGCCAGCGCAGCCAGCAGCGTCGTTGCCTCGAAAGGGCTGCTTGATCGCTCGTCCGTTGCATCGGAGATGACAACCATATCGATCCCGGCCGCCTCCGCCTTCCGCACCAAGCCGGCGATCTCAGCAAATGTCAGACTGGCCTGCCCGATGGAGGAAGCAATGTTGAGCGAAACGGCGAGATGCATTGTGCGGCCCATTCGGCTGCAACCGGCGTCTGCAGCCATTCGGCTACCAACCTAGGCTCGCTTTTGCGCAAGGCAACGGGAGCGAGTGGGCCACCAAGCTGTCACCTGCCGACCAGCCACCGTATTAGCGGCGAGGTAGAAGTCCTGCCGAGCCGATGTTGCGTGGCGGGTCGCATAGCTCGGTGGTTAGCCGACGCGCCTCGTCATTCTATGGCGGAGCAAGGAGCGAAGCGACGCGGCGCAGACCATAGGATCCATTCCGTGACTTCGACGCGTTGCGACGGTGCAGAATTCTGCTCCGCTGCGCCCTTCGGCGAAAGTCACGGAATGGATCCTCGGGTCTGCGCTCCGCTTCGCGTCGCTTCGCCCGTGGATGACGACGCCACGGAGGCTTCGGCCAATCGCGACGCAACGCTGCCAGCCCCCTACTTGCCGGCCAAGATATCCTTGATCAGCCGCTGGCAGCGTTCGGCCATGAAGTCGAGCAGCAGCCGCACCTTCGGATCCTGCAGCTTCTTGTGCGGATAGACGGCGGCGAATTGCACCGGCGTCGGCGGTGTCTGGGGCAGGATCACCTTCAGCCGCCGGTCGCGGATGAAGGGCTCGACCTCGAAGCGCGGCTTGTTGATGATGCCCCGGCCCGACAGCGCCCAGCCGGTCAGCACATCGCCATCGTCGGTGTCGTAGGGGCCGTGCACCTCGAATTTCTGCGGGCCGCTCGGCGTCTGCAGCGTCCAGACATATTCGCGCGCGCCGGCATAGCGCAGCATCAGGCAATCGTGCTTCTTGCCGATCAGTTCCTGCGACTCGGTCGGTTCGCCGCGCGCTTCCAGATATTTCGGTGCGGCCACCAGCACTCGCTCGCATTCCATGATGCCGCGCATCCTGAGGCTCGAATCCTCGATGATGCCGAGCCGGAAGGCGACGTCGATGCCTTCCTTCATGATATCGACATTGTGGTCGGAAAGCCTGAGCCGTACTTCGATATCTGGGTACCGATCGTGGAAATCCGGAATGCCGGAAGCGATCAGCCGCCGGCCGAGGCCGAGCGGCGCCGTCACCCTGATGGTGCCGCGCGGCTGGCCGGAAAGTGCTGCGACCGCGGCTTCCGCCTCGGTGATCGAATCCAGCACCTGCTTGGCGCCGGTATAGAACACCGTGCCGTGCTCGGTCGGCATCAACTGCCTTGTCGTGCGGTTGAACAGCCTGACCCCTAGATGCTTCTCCAGTTCCTTGATGCGGTTGGAGGCGACCGCCGGAGAAATGCGCATGTCGCGCCCCGCCGCCGACAGATTGCCGAGCTCGACGACGCGGACGAAGACGGCGATGTTGTCGAGATAGGCCATGCGGCTTTCGTGGCTCTCAAACAGCTGCGTCCAGATATGTCGATATTCAGTTGATGCCGGCCTGCAAATGCCGTGTTCCTGCGCTTCCGGTGCTCACGTACCGGAAGTACGCTCCGCTCCGGTTCTCGAAACCCGTCATTTTCGGCTCGGCCTGACCTGAATCTCAACACATCTTGAGCAAGCCTACTATTTTCCATTTTTTTTTGAAAGTCATCGCGCACCTCGCCTCTTTTCGTTTGCGCGCCAGCCCGTAAAGTCGCCTGATCGGCAGGGACGATTTCAATGATGGATTTCGCGATTTTCTGGGACTGGCTGAGCTTCGCCGTCCGCTGGCTGCATGTCATCACCGGCATCGCCTGGATCGGCTCGTCCTTCTATTTCGTCGCCCTCGACCTGGGCTTGCGCCAGCGCCCGGGCCTGCCCGTCGGCGCTTTCGGCGAGGAATGGCAGGTGCATGGCGGCGGCTTCTACCACATCCAGAAATATCTGGTGGCGCCCGCCGAGATGCCGGAGCACCTCACCTGGTTCAAATGGGAATCCTACGCCACCTGGCTGTCGGGCTTCGCCATGCTCTGCGTGGTCTATTATGCCGGCGCCGATCTCTTCCTGATCGACCCCAACGTGCTCAACATCTCGGTGCCGGTCGGCATCCTGCTGTCGCTGGCCACCATCGGCGTCGGCTGGATCGTCTACGACCTGCTCTGCCGCTCGCCGCTCGGCAAAAGCGACACCGGGTTGATGCTGGTGCTCTATTGCGTGCTGGTCTTCATCGCCTGGGGACTCACGCACCTCTTCACCGGTCGCGCCGCCTTCCTGCATCTCGGCGCCATCACCGCCACGATCATGTCGGCCAATGTCTTCATGGTCATCATCCCCAACCAGAAGATCGTCGTCGCCGACCTGATCGCCGGCCGCAAGCCGGATCCGAAATACGGCAAGATCGCCAAGCAGCGCTCGCTGCACAACAACTACCTGACCTTGCCGGTCCTGTTCCTGATGCTGTCGAACCACTACCCGCTGGCCTTCGGCACTGAGTTCAACTGGGTCATCGCCTCGCTGGTGTTCATCATCGGCGTGCTGATCCGGCACTATTTCAACACGGTGCATGCGCGCAAAGGCAACCCGACCTGGACCTGGCTGGGCGCGGCCGTGCTGTTCATGATCATCATCTGGCTGTCGACCGTGCCGAAGGTGCTGACCGGCGAGCCGAAGGCCTCCGCGGCCTCCGCCGCCGCGCAGGTCTATATGGCATCGGCGCATTTCCCGGCGGTGCGCGACACTGTGCTGGGCCGCTGCTCCATGTGCCACACGGAAGAGCCGGTCTATGAGGGCATCTACCATGCGCCGAAGGGCGTGCTGCTCGACACCGACGCGCGCATCGCCGAGCATGCCCGCGAGATCTATATCCAGGCCGGCCGGGCGCATGCCATGCCGCCCGCCAATGTCAGCCACATCACCGACCAGGAACGAGTCCTTCTGGTCGCCTGGTTCGAAGGCGCTGGAAAATAAGCATGACATCAAAACTTCTGCGCGGCCGCACGCTCTCCTTCCTGCGTTGGCCCGAAGCGATCGACGACCATTCCGCCTGGCGTTACGAGGAGGATGGCGGTCTGCTGATCGACAACGGCAAGATCATTGCCGCCGGTTCCTATGCGGACGTCGCGAAGAAGGCGGGCGCGGGGGTCGAGACGATCGACCATCGTCCGCATCTCATCCTGCCTGGATTTCTCGACGCCCATGTGCATTTTCCGCAGATGCAGGTCATCGCCTCCTACGGTGCCGAACTGCTCGACTGGCTGAACAAATACACTTTTCCGGAGGAGTCGAAATTCCAGAACGCGCAGCACGGCCGCCGCATCGCCAGGCTGTTCCTCGACGAGATGCTGCGGCACGGCACGACGACGGTCGCTGCATATTGCTCGGTGCACAAATCGTCGGCCGAAGCCTTCTTCGCCGAGTCGCATGAGCGCAACATGCTCAACATCGCCGGCAAGGTGATGATGGACCGCAACGCGCCCGACGGTGTGCTCGACACGCCGCAGACCGGTTATGACGAAACCAAGGCGCTGATCGCCGAATGGCACGGCAAAGGCCGCCAGCTCTATGCCATCACGCCGCGCTTCGCCATCACCTCGTCGCCCGAGCAGATGGAAATGGCCGGCGCGCTCTGTCGCGAGCATCCCGATCTGCATATGCAGACGCACCTGTCGGAGAACCACGCCGAGATCGCCTTCACCCAGGAGCTCTATCCCTGGTCGCGCGACTACACCGATGTCTATGAGCGCTACGGCTTGCTCGGCAAAAAGAGCCTGTTCGGCCACTGCATCCATCTGTCGGAACGCGAGGCGGACGCACTGTCGCAATCGGGCTCGGTGGCGGTGTTCTGCCCGACTTCCAATCTTTTCCTCGGCTCCGGCCTGTTCGACTACCAGCGTTATCGCCGGCGCGAGAAGCCGCTGCGAATCGCAGCGGCGACCGATGTCGGCGGCGGCACCAACTATTCGATGCTGCGCACCATGGACGAAGGCTACAAGGTGATCGCGCTGAATGGCGAGAAGCTGAACCCGTTCCAGTCCTTCTGGCAGCTGACGCGCGGCAATGCCGAGGCGTTGTCGGTGGCCGACAAGGTCGGCACATTGGATGAAAGCACGGATGCCGACATCGTCGTGCTCGACGCCCATACGACGCCTGGCATGCGGCTCAGGATGGAGACGGTGGAGACGCTGGCCGAGGAGCTGTTCCTGTTGCAGACGCTGGGCGACGATCGTGCCGTGCGCGAGGTCTATGTGGCGGGCCGGCCGGCGAAGAGCGCGATTGTCGCATAGATTAAACCTGCTCTTCGCTTGACCCCGCGTCAGCCATCGGCCAAAGCGTGCGTCGACATTTGACAGGGGAAACGCCATGGCTGCCGCCGACGACATCGCTCTGATCAAGAAACAGGAAGCCACGCTGGTCTTCCCGGCCTTCGACGAGGCCGTCGCCTTCAAGATCGGTTCTGCCATCAGGGATCGGGCGCTGAAGGAAAACCTGCCGATTATCGTCGACATCAGGACCTTCGACCGGCCGCTCTTCTATGCCGCGATGCCGGGCTCCAACGCCTCCAATCCCGATTGGGCGCGGCGCAAGATCAATGTCGTGAAGCGCTATCTGAGCAGCACCTACCGTCTTGTGCTGGAGCAGCAGCGGCCCGACCGTACCTTCAAGGTCGGCGAGGCGCTCGACATTTCGGACTATGTGCTTGCCGGCGGCGGCTTTCCCGTCACCGTCAAGGGCGCCGGCGTCATCGGGGTCATCGCGGTCTCGGGCCTGCCGGAACGCGAGGACCATGGCGTCGTCGTCGACGCGCTTTGCGCTCATCTTGGCATCGATGCGAGCGGGCTCGCGCTGCCGCCGGAAGAAAAATGACCGACCCGAAAAGCTTCCTCACGTCGATCTTCAACGCCGCCGTCGCCGCCGCCGATCCGGAAAAGACGATCCGCGATCATTTGCCGGCGAGGCCGAAAGGCCGCACCATCGTCATCGGCGCGGGCAAAGGCTCGGCGCAGATGGCGGCTGCCTTCGAGAAGGTCTGGGACGGCCCGATCGACGGGCTGGTCGTCACCCGCTACGGCTATGGCGCCAGATGCGAGCGCATCGAGATCATCGAGGCGGCGCACCCGGTGCCGGACGCCGCGGGCTTGGAAGCCTCGAAACGGTTGTTGGAGAAAGTGCGGGGTCTGACCGCCGACGATCTGGTCGTGGCGTTGATTTCCGGCGGCGGTTCGGCGCTGCTGCCGTCGCCCGCTCCCGGGTTGACGCTTGCCGACGAGATCGCCGTCAACGAGGCGCTGCTTGCCTCCGGCGCGCCCATCGCGGCGATGAACGCCATCCGCAAGCATGTCTCGACCATCAAGGGCGGACGCCTGGCTGCCGCGGCGCACCCGGCGCGAGTGGTGTCGCTGGTCGTCTCCGACATCCCCGGCGACAATCCGGCGCTGGTTGCCTCGGGCCCGACCGTTCCCGACACAGGCAGCCGCGAGGATGCGCTGGCTTCGATCGCCGCCTATGGCATGAAGCTGCCGGATGCGGTCATGGCGCATATCAGTTCGCCGGCCGCCGACGCGCCACGTCCCGACGATCCCCGCTTTGCCGGCAATGAAGTTCACCTGACCGCCTCGGCCGGCGTGTCGCTGGAAGCGGCGGCCGCCGAAGCGAAGCGGCAAGGCATCGAGGCCGTCATCCTGTCGGATGCGATCGAGGGCGAGGCACGCGAGGTCGGCGGCGTCCACGCCGCGATCGCCCGCGAGGTGGCGACGCGCAACCGGCCCTTCAGGAAGCCGGTGCTGATCCTGTCCGGCGGCGAGACGACGGTGACGCTGCGGGCCAAGGGCAAGGGCGGCCGCAATTCCGAATTCCTGCTTGCCTTCGCCATCGGGATCGACGACGTCGATGGCATCCACGCATTGGCTGCGGACACCGACGGCATCGACGGCTCGGAAAACAATGCTGGCGCCTTCGCAGACGGCTCGACGGTGGCGCGGATGCGGGTTGCTGGCGTCGATGCCAAGGCGATGCTCGCCGGCAACAACGCCTGGACGGCTTTCAACGCGGTTGGGGATTTGTTCGTGCCGGGTCCCACCGGAACGAATGTGAATGATCTGAGGGCGATTCTGGTTAGGTAGCGCTAGAGCCTCCAGAACTTCGTCATCCACGGGCGAAGCAGGAGCGCAGCTCCGTCGCGGAGACCCGAGGATCCATTCCGTGACCTTGGTCGAAGGATGCAACGGAGCAGAATTCTGCCCGGTCGCAACACGTCGAAGTAATGGCATGGATCCTCGGGTCTGCGCGCGTCGCTTCGCTCCTTGCTCCGCCCATGGATGACGAAGCGATAAGCGCTTCAGCTAATCCCCAACGCCGCGCAACTTCGTACAGCAAGCCCCGTCAAACTCCCGTCGGCCGTTCCTGGGCGCGCAGAACAATGATCAAGCACCCATCAACTGCTTCACCTTCCGCATATCCTTCAAAAACCGCCCGCGCTCGGCCTCTTTGTCCTCCTGGTCGCGGATACGCAGGATGAAGGACGGATGGATGGTCAGGAACACGCGCAACCCATCCTCCCGCTCGACCACGTCGCCGCGCATCCTGATGATCGGCACCGCCTTGCCGAGCAGCGACTGCGCCGCCGTCGCGCCGAGCGCCACCACGAGGTTCGGCTTGATGAGGTCGAGCTCCTTGTCCAGCCACCAGCGGCAGGCCTGGATCTCGCCGGCATTGGGTTTCGAGTGGATGCGCCTCTTGCCGCGGGGCTCGAATTTGAAATGCTTCACCGCATTGGTCACATAGACCTTACGGCGGTCGATCTCGGCGTCGTCCAGGATGCTGTCGAACACTCTGCCTGCCGGCCCCACGAAAGGCTTGCCGGCCAGATCCTCCTGGTCGCCGGGTTGCTCGCCGACGAAGATGACATCGGCACTCTCCGGTCCCTCGCCGAACACGGTCTGCGTGGCGTTGCGCCAGAGCGAGCAGCGATGGCAGCCTTTTGCCGCTTCGCGCGCCTCGCCGATGGAGGTGGCGCCTCCTTCTGCAGCTGGCTCTGGCTCGGGCGCGGGGATGCGCCTGGCTGGACGCCTCGCTTCACGTCGCAAGGCCATAGTTGACAGTGTTGTCGCCATCGTTCTGTCTCGCCCGCTTTCAAACTTGAAATGGGCGAGCCTGGCAATGGTTCCCGATCCTCACACCTCGTGCAGGTAGAGGTGGTAATCCAGCTCGCTGACGGTGCGCGCGACGCGCAGATATTCCGCCTGCTTGATCGCCACGAAGGTACGGTGCAGGTCGGCGCCGAGCGCCGACTTCAGGAAATACGAGGCCCTGGCCGCCTCGATCGCGGCGCGCCAGTCGACCGGCATGGTCGATTTCTCCGTTGCCTGCTCGTAGCCGTTTCCGGTTGTCTCAGGCCCTGGATCCAGTCCCTCGTCGAGCCCTTTGACGATGCCGGCCAGCACAGTCGCCGCCACCAGATAGGGGTTGGCGTCGACGCCGGAAGGCCGGTGTTCGATGCGGCGGTTCCTGGCATCGCCCGCCGGCACGCGCAGCGCTACCGAGCGGTTGTTGACGCCCCAGCTCGGCGCCACCGGCGCGTAGGATTGCGCGACGAAGCGCCGCCATGAATTGGCGTGCGGCGCAAACACCAGCATCGATTCCGCCATGGTGTGGATCAGGCCGCCCAGCGCGTTGAGCAGGCTTGGCGACCATTTTTCGCCGGCGGCCTCGGTGAAGACGTTCCGGCCGGCATCGTCCTGCAGCGAGACGTGGAAATGCATGCCCGAGCCGGCATAGGCCTCGATGGGTTTGGCCATGAAGCAGGCGGTGACGCCGTGCCGGCGCGCCTGCGCCCTGACCAGCCGCTTCAGCATGACGAGGTCGTCCGCCGCCCGCATCACGTCCTTGCGGTAGTTCAGCGTCAGCTCGTACTGGCCGGGCGCGTATTCGGAAATGACCGTCTCGGCCGGGATGCCTTGCGCCTTGGCGGCGGCGTAAATGTCGGAAAACAGCGGCTCCATGCCGTGCAGATGGTCGACCGAATAGACTTCCGTCTTGGCCGAGCGGCGGCCGTCGAGCACCGCGCGGGCGGCTTGCACCTTGCCGTCCGCATCGCGCTCGTTGGCTAAAAGAAAAAATTCCAGCTCGAAGGCGCCGGCCGGATGCAAACCTCTGGCCGCCAGCAACTCCACCTGCCTTGCCAGCACCAGCCGCGGATCGGAAGTCATCGGCTGCCCGTCGAGGTGGTGCATCGACATCAGCACCTGGCCGCGCGGCGGGGTGGTGCCGTGCAGCGGCACCAGCGTGCCGGGGATCGGCCATGCCCGAAGGTCGCCGTCGCCGGTGTCCCACACCAGCCCGGTTTCGTGCACGTCCTCGCCGGTGATGTCGAGGCCAAGGATCGAGATCGGCAGATGCCGTCCGTTCTCGAAAATGCCCATCAGCTCGTGCCGGCGCACGATCTTGCCGCGGCCGATGCCGTTGGCGTCGGTGAGCACGATGTCGAACGCCTCGATCTCGGGATGCGCGTCGAGAAAGGCTTTTGCCTCCGCGGGCGCCGAGCCGGGAGGAGAAGTCGCAACTGTGTTCGGATTGTCCATGGCCGCCAATCTTTCAACTGCTTGTCTCATGCCGTCAGCCTGGCTGCAACTGCGGCGAAGGCGGCGATCAGCCGGCTCACTTGCGCGGAAGTCGTTGCCGGCGAGATCAGCATCATGTTGTGGAACGGCGCGATCAGCACGCCGCGATTGACCAGCGCGACATGGATGGCGGCTTCCAGTTCCGGCGCATGCGCTTTCTCCGCCTCGCCGCCATTCCCGAGCGGCCCGGGCACGCAGATGAATTCGACGCGCGCCCCGACCCGCGCGACATGCCAGGGCAGCTTGTTTCGCTCGATGACGGCCGAGAGCCCCGCATCGAGCCGGCGCGCCAGCCGGTCCATATGTGCATAGGCCGCCTCGGTCATCACCTCTTCGAGCGTCGCGCGCATCGCCGCGAATTGCAGCGGATTGGCCGACAGCGTCGTGCCCATGCCGGAATAGCCGGGCTCCTTCACCCGGTTGTAGGCGCCGTAGCGTGTCGCAACCTCCTCGCTCATGCCCCAGATGCTCGCCGGCACGCCGCCGGCCACCGGTTTGCCGAGCACAAACAGGTCCGGCTCCAGCCCGTGCTTGCTTGTATAGCCGCCCGGCCCCGTCGAAATCGTGTGCGTCTCGTCGATCAGGAGCAGCGTGCCGGCCGCGCGGGTCAGGCGCCGCAGCGCGTCGTGGAAGCCGGGCTCCGGCAGCACCATGCAGGAATTGGTCAGCACCGGCTCGGTGATGACGCAGGCGACGTCGCGGTCGGCCAGCGCCGCTTCCAATGCGGCAATGTCGTTGAACTCGACGATCTTGGTCGCTCGCGTCAGGTCGCGGAACTCGCCGGCGAGCCCCGGCCGGTTCGCCGGTCTGCCGTCGACCAGCCGCACCATCGTCTCGTCGACCGCGCCATGATAGCAGCCGTTGAAGACCAGGATCTTTTCGCGCCCGGTCACGGCGCGGGCCACGCGCAGCGCGAAGCGGTTGGCGTCGGTGGCGGTGGTGGCGATCTGCCAGTAGGGCAGGCCGAAGCGCTGCTGCAGGAGCGAGCCTATCGCCAGCGCATCCTCGCTGGGCAGCATATAGGTCAGTCCGCGCCCGGACTGGCGGCGAATCGCGCGGGCAACCGGCGGCGGCGAATGGCCAAGCATCGAGCCGGTGTCGCCGAGGCAGAAATCGTCAAGCCTGTTGCCGTCGATGTCGGTGATGGTGGCGCCTTTCGCGCCGTCGACCAGGATCGGGAACGGCGTTGGCCAGTCGGTCATCCAGTGCATCGGCACGCCGCCGAGAAAACCGGCGATGCCATTGCCGAGCTTGGCCTCGGATTTCGGCCGCGCCTTGCGGAAGGCGGCCGCCTCAGTGTCGCGCAATTCGGCGATGCGGGCGGCAGCGATGCCGCCGATGGAAGTCCGGTCGATTGAATGCATGAAGCCCCCTTCAGGCAGTAGGCAGTAGGCAGTAGGCAGTAGGCAGTAGGCAGTAGGCAGTAGGCAGTAGGCAGTAGGCAGTAGGCAGTAGGCAGTAGGTGCCGTCGTCCCTAAGCCCTACTGCCTATTCCCTACTGCCTATGCCGTGATGTCTATGACGCCGCAATCGCCTGCGGCACTGCCGAACACGATGCGGCGCTCTTCCTTGTCCCACATCATCGCGGTGATGGCGCCCTTGCCGGGGCGGCGCAGAAGCACTTCCTTGGCATCGGCGAAGCGCGCCGCGATCACCATGCCGTCCTCATAGCCGATGGCCACAACATCCTGGCTCGGATGACAGGCGACGCAGGTCACCATTGTGTTGCCGCGCGTGCCGAACTCCAGCGGCGCCTTGCCCATCGGTCCATCCTTGCTGGCGAAGGGCCAGACGATTGCCGCCGGCGCCCCCGAGCTCGCCAGCCATTTGCCCTTGACGCTCCAGGAGAGGCTTTTCACCTTGCCGGGATAACCGCTCATGCGCATGTGCTTGCCGTCGGCAAGCTTCCAGCCATGCAGCGCATTCTCCTGCATGGTGGTGACCAGGAAGGCCCCGTCCGGCGAAAAGCTGATGCCGGTATGGGCGCCGGCCCATTCGAGTTCGACGGGCTTGCCCTCGGCGGCCGGGAAATGCAGCGTCGCGCCATTGTAGCGGGCAACGCCGAACCGCATGCCCTTGGGCGAGAAGGCCAGCCCCTCCACCGAGCGCGGATGGATGAATTCCTTGGTTTTGCCGTCGGCAAAACGCACGAAAGCGTTCTTGCCCGACGCATAGGCGATCGCGCCTTGCGGCCCCGCGGCGACGCTGGTGATCCATTTTTTACCCGCGCTGGCGAGCTCGCTCACCTCGCCGCCGGCCTTCACGGCAAACACCTTGCCGTCCTCCCCGCCGGTGATCAGCCGGTCGTTGGGAGCGTCGTGGAAGGCGGCGAGCAGTCCGTCATTGGCCCGCACCGTCTTTTGCCCATTGTCCAGCCGGTGGATCGAACCGTCGGCGAGCGCAAAGTGAGGCACGTCGGCAAGGAAGACCGCGGCGACGCAATGGCCTTCGAGATCAAGCGGGGCGACTGTCGGCATGCAAATTGGTCCATATGAGATTTCTGCCGTTCCCCATAAGGGGTTGAGCTGCGGGTCTCAACCCATGATTGGAACCGTGACAAGCGAGGGGGGCGCCGGCGCCGGGGTTCTCCCTTCTCCCCTTGTGGGAGAAGGTGGCCGAGCGAAGCTCGGTCGGATGAGGGGTGCTCCAGCTTGGCAAAGACGGCGATCCGTCACGCACCCCTCAACCGTCTCGGCGCTGCGCGCCGATCCACCTTCTCCCACAAGGGGAGAAGGGGAAGGCCGGCGGAAATCAAGCCGCCTGGCAGGCTTCAAAACTCTTGCGCAACCGATCGGCGTCGAGATCGCGGCCGATGAAGACCAGCCGGCTTTCGTGCTTTTCACCATCCTTCCAGGCGCGCTGGTGGTCGCCTTCGAGGATCATGTGCACGCCCTGCAGGACATAGCGGTCGTCGTCGCCCTTGAGCGCGATGATGCCCTTTAGCCGCAGGATGTTCGGCCCTTCCATCTGGGTCACTTTCTCGATCCAGGGGAAGAACTTCTTCGGGTCCATCTCGCCGCCGCGCAGCGACACCGACTTCACCGTCACGTCGTGGATATCCGACGCATGGTCGTGGTGATGATGGTCATGCCCGTCATGATCGTGGTGGTCGTGATCATGATCATGATCATGCGCCTCGAGGAAATGCGGATCGTTCTCCAGCGCGCGCGACAGGTCGAAGGCACCGCGGTCGAGCACCTCGCCAAGCGCGACACCGGCGCGCTCCGTGCGATGGATTCTGGCCGCCGGGTTGATGGCGCGGATCGTCGCCTCGACCTTTTCCAGCTCTTCCGGGGTGACCAGATCGGTCTTGTTCAGCACCACGACGTCGGCAAAGGCGATCTGGTCCTCGGCTTCCTTGGAATCCTTGAGCCGCAGCGGCAGGTGCTTGGCGTCGACCAGCGCCACAACCGCGTCGAGCTTGGTCTTGGTGCGCACGTCGTCATCCATGAAGAAGGTCTGCGCCACCGGCACCGGATCGGCCAGCCCCGTCGTCTCGACGACGATGGCGTCGAAGCGGCCGGGCCGCCGCATCAGGCCTTCGACGACGCGGATGAGGTCGCCGCGCACCGTGCAGCACACGCAGCCATTGTTCATCTCGTAGATTTCCTCGTCGGATTCGACGATCAGGTCATTGTCGATGCCGATCTCGCCGAACTCGTTGACGATGACGGCGTAGCGCTTGCCGTGGTTCTCCGACAGGATGCGGTTGAGCAGCGTCGTCTTGCCCGCGCCGAGATAGCCGGTGAGAACGGTTACCGGGATTTGCGTCTGTGCATCGCTCATGACTTGCCTCGAAAATCTTGGCCTCGAAAATCTTGGATTGTCGGCCTCATATAGGATGGGTGCCACGCTTTTGCACGCGCCAAACCGATAGGCCAGGCGGACCCTCCGATCGGGGTGGCGCCAAGGACGGATTGGCGGCGCTCGAGGCAGGCCAAACGAAGCAGCCGCGCGGGCGCCGAATGGCCCTTGCCGGCGTCCATCGTGAATCTCGTCGGCACAAAAGTCGTTTGTCATCTAACTGAAATAAACATCTGGCATCACCTGCCCGGGCACCGCAATGCTTGCCGGCAAAGCGTTCCGCAAGCCGGATTCTTAGAGATCGTCATTTGCCAACCGTCGGACAGCCTTTAAGGTGCCCGCACCGGTTCGGCCGAAGAGGGAATGACCATGGCCAAGGCGGACAAGACAGCGACAATGAGCCGGCTGCATTCGGCGGCAAGGCTGGCGCGCACGGCGCTCGCGGCGCGGCTTCTGGCGCACGGCTTCTATGCCGGCCAGGACCAGATCATGCTGGCGCTCGACCGCGAGGACGGCCAGACCCCCGGCACCCTCGCCGGCCGGCTCGGCGTGCGTCCGCCGACCATCACCAAGACCATCAACCGGCTGCAGGCGCAGGGTTTCCTCGAAAAGCGCGCCTCCAACGCCGACGCTCGTCAGGCTCATATCTTCCTCACCGAGTCCGGTCGCGAAACCATCCGCGCCATTGAGAAGTCGGTCAAGAAGACCGAGAAGCAGGCGCTGAAGGGCCTCGACAAGAAGGATCAGAAAGCGCTGTTCAAGCTGCTTGCCCGCATCGAGGCCAACTTGTCGAACGAAGATCTGGTCCTGATCGACGACGATGCGGAGCTGGATGAAGCGTGAAGGCGCGACGCGCAGCGTCGTCGCTTCACTCACCCACGTCGACATTGTTCCGAAAGCGTGACGCGCAGCGTCATCGCTCATGCACCACCCAAGGATTTTAGCCGAAAAGGGCGACGATGCTGCGCATCGCGCTTGGCGCCATCACCGGCCGTCTCGCCCTTGAGCGACGACGCTACGCGTCGCGCCAACCAGCGCTGCCCAACGCCCCGGCGTCAGGCCGAACGCCTTCTTGAAATGGCGGTTGAAATGGCTCTGGTCGCTGAAGCCGGCGCCAGCGGCGATTTCCGCCAGCGACTCTCCCTCGGCAATCATGCGTCGTGCCCTTTGCAGCCGGCGCATCAACAGGAAGCGATGCGGGCTGGTCGAATAGGTCGCGCGAAAATGCCGCGACAGCGCGTAACGGTCGAGGCCGGTAACGGCCTCCAGCTCATCGGAGCGCACCGGCCGTTCGGCATTCTCCTCAAGATAGTCGCGGGCAAGCGCGGCGGCGCGCCATGCGGTCTTGCCTGTTGACTTTGCCGGCTGTCCGGCGTGGCGCTGAAGGTGTTGCGCCAGCTGCGCAACGAAATCAGCCACGAAAAGGTCACCGAGCTCCTCGTCCAGCGGCGCCAGCGCCGACAGCAGCGTGTCTCGCAGCGCCGGATCGTTGACCACGGCGTCACGGACGAAAGGCAGCGGCTCGCCATCGAGGCAGTCGAGCAGCAGGGACGGCTCCAGGTAAAGGATCCTGTAGCGCAGCCCGTCTTCGGTACCGGCGCCGCCATCGTGCAATTCGTCCGGATGCAGCACGATCGCCTGGCCGGGCAGGCTGTGTTGCAGCGCGCCGCGATAGTGAAAGCGCTGCACGCCGTCGAGCGTCACGCCGATGGCATAGGTGTCGTGCCGGTGCAGGTCGAAGGCATTGCCACGGAAGCGCGCCTCGATGCGCTCGAGGCCCAGGCCGCCCGGCGCCGAAACGATGCGGTCACCGGTAGCATCCGCGCACGAACGTTCAAGACCCTGTGCCACCTCACCGCCTAGACCCTGAGCCATCGCGTCCCGCCCGTCATGGGCCATCTCTCGGAGTCTCAATCTTGGTGTTCGATACGAAAATTGCAATTGTTCTGAGGGACGATCTTCCTGTGTGGCAGAAGCTCAACGTCACGGCGTTCCTGACCAGCGGTATCGTGGCACAGTTCCCCGAGATCATCGGCGACCCCTATCGCGACCGCGCCGGCAATCCTTACAACCCTATGTCCGTCCAGCCGATCATCGTATTGTCGGCTGATGGGGCGACGCTGAGCACGATCCATCGCCGGGCACTGGAGCGCGGCGTAACGACATCCGCCTATGTCGAGGAGATGTTCGCGACCGGCCATGATGCTGCCAATCGCGCCGTCTTCGCCGAATTCGCCCCCAACGATGCCAAGGTCGTCGGCATCGCTTTGCGCGGCGAAAAGAAGCTGGCCGACAAGATCACCAAGGGCGCCCGCATGCATGCCTGAAATGGGTGACATGCTCCTTCGCCCGAAGGGCCATTGCGGACGTTTGGGGTTGGCCTGAACGCCCATCACGTCGTCATTCTATGGCGGAGCAAGGAGCGAAGCGACGCGGCGCAGACCATAGAATCCATTCCGTGACTTCAAAGCGTTGCCACGATGCAGAATTCTGCTCCGCTTGCACTCCACGCGGAAGGTCACGGAATGGATCCTCGGGTCTTCGCTCCGCTTCGCGTCGCTCCGCCCGTGGATGACGACGTCCCGGAGGCTTCGGTCAATCCCTCCACGATCAGTCTGAACGCTATCACAACGAGGAACGCTCAGGCCAATCGCCATCGACTGTGCGTTCTAAGCCTGTCCGGCGCGCTTGTTGGGCCAGTCGCTTTTGGCTTGCCGGCCGGCGGCGATTGCCGCAAAAGGGTGGTGTCTACCTTTCCCCCGGCCCGACTTTGAACATTCCCAAAAACAACGACGACAGCGCAACGCCGCCCGTGGCGATGCTTTTGATGCTTTGCGTCTATGTCTGCTTCACCTTTCTCGACACCTCCAGCAAATATCTGGTGCTGGCCGGCGTTTCGGCGCTGATCGTCGCCTGGACCCGATTCACCGTCCACGTGCTGCTCGTCGGTCTCTTCCTGCGCGGCTGGCGCAAGCCGGCGCGTTTTCGCGCCAACAACCTGCCGGCGCATATCTTGCGCGGCTGCCTGCTTTTCGGCTCGACCATGTTCAACATCCTGGCGCTGAAGACGCTGCAACTGGCCGAAACCACCTCGATCTATTTCTTCGGCCCGATGGTCATCACCGCGCTTGCCGGCCCGCTGCTTGGTGAATGGGCCGGCTGGCGGCGCTGGCTGGCGATCCTCACCGGTTTTTTCGGCGTGCTTGTCATCACCCGGCCCGGTGTAGGCGTGTTCGGCGTCGGCCATCTCTTCGCGCTCGGCTCGATGCTGTCGAACAGCTTTTACGTCATCATGACCCGGCGCATGTCGGCGACGGAAACGTCCGAGAGCCTGATCCTGTTCTCGGCGCTGGCGCCGGCCGCGCTGCTGTTGCCCATGCTGCCCTTCTCGCATGCGCTGCCGCTGGACGGCTGGCATTGGTTCATTCTTTTGATGCTGGGGGTCTTTGGCGCCGGCGGTCACTACCTGCTGGTGCAGGCCTATCGCCTGGCCACCACCACGGCACTTGCGCCTTACCCCTATTCTCAAATGGTCTGGATGATCATTTCGGGCTGGCTGATCTTCCATCAGTTCCCGGACCGCTGGACGCTGTTGGGTGCGGCCATCATCGTTGCCAGCGGCCTTTACATCATCCACCGCGAGCACCGGCTGCGCCTGCGCAACCTTGCGACGGTGGATACCGAGGCCGAAACGCTGGCGAAAAAACTTTGAATTGCTCCTGATCGATGGCATAAGGCCGTTTTAAAAAATTTAAAGACCTGAATCCAAAGACCCTGGGGAGCGAAGGGCACTGGCACAGAAGATCAAGCTTTCGACGATCGCGGATGCGCTCGGCGTCTCCACGGCAACGGTATCGCTGGCGCTGCGCGACAGCCCGCTGGTGGCCGGCGCCACGCGCGAGCGCATCAAGGAACACGCCCGCGCCATCGGCTATATCTACAACCGTCGCGCCGCCTCGCTGCGCACCTCGCGCTCCGGCATCGTCGGCGTCGTCGTGCACGACATCATGAACCCGTTCTTCGCCGAAATCCTGCGCTCGATCGAAAGCGAGCTCGACCGCAGCCGTCAGACATTCATCCTGTCCAACCACTACGACCAGCTCGAAAAGCAGCGCACCTTCATCGACACGCTGCTGCAGCTCGGCGCCGACGGCGTCATCATGTCGCCCGCGATCGGCACGCCGGCCGAGGACATCATCATGGCCGAGGAAAACGGCTTGCCCGCCGTTCTGATCGCGCGCACCGTCGCCGGCGCCGACGTGCCGGTGTTTCGCGGCGACGATGCCTATGGCACGGCACTTGCCACCAATCATCTGATCTCGCTCGGCCACAAGCGCATCGCCATGGTCGGCGGCACCGATCAGACCTCGACAGGCCGCGACCGCTACCAGGGCTATGTCAACGCCATGGAGGCGGCCGGACTGGAAGTCAGGCCGTCCTGGCGCATTCCCGGGCCGCGCACCAAGCAGGCCGGTTTTGAGGCCGCGGGACAATTTTTGGCGCTGAAAGACAAGCCGACCGCCGCCTGCTGCTGGAATGATCTGGTCGCGATCGGGCTGATGAACGGCATCGCGCGCGCCGGCCTCATGCCAGGCGTCGATATTTCCGTGACCGGCTATGACGATCTCGAGGAGGCGGCAATCGCGACACCGGCCCTGACCACGGTCTGGAACGGCCAGCGTGAGGTTGGCCGCCGCGCCGCGAGCGCCTTGCTCGACAAATTGAACGGACAGGCGGTGCGGCCCTCGCAGGAACTGATCAAGCCGGAACTGCATGTGCGGCAGTCGACCGGCAAGCCGGTGGAGCGTGCATGACCAAGGCCGAAGGAACATCGCCGGTCGCCATCCTGGTGCCGGGCAATTTCAACGACCATGCCATCGGCCGCATCGACAAGGCGTTCAAGCGCGTTCGGATCGAACGCGCCGACCCTGGGCTGGTGACGGACGAAATGCGCAGGACCGTGCGCGGCATCGCCTGCTTCGGCGGCATCGACGCCGCCATGATCGACGCGTTGCCCAACCTCGAGATCATCGCCAATTTCGGCGTCGGCTATGATTCGGTCGATGCCAATCATGCCGCGAAGCGCGGCGTCATGGTCACCAACACGCCCGATGTGCTGACCGAGGAGGTTGCCGACACCACGATCGGCCTGCTGATCAACACCGTGCGCGACATGTACGCCGCCGAGAAATGGCTGCGCGACGGCGACTGGGTGAAGAAGGGCAATTATCGCCTGAGCCGGCTTACCTTGCGCGGCCGCCGCATCGGCATTTTCGGCATGGGCCGCATCGGCCTTGCCGTCGCCCGTCGCCTTGAAGCCTTCGGCCTGCCGATCGCCTATCACAACCGCCGCAAGGTCGAAGGCCCGGCTTACGAATATCACGCCACTTTGAAAGGCCTTGCCGAAGCCGTCGACACGCTGATCTGCATTGCCCCGGGCGGTGCTGCCACGGAAAAAGCGATCAATGCCGAGATCCTGTCGGCGCTGGGTTCGAACGGCGTCTTGGTCAACATCGGTCGCGGCAGCACGGTGGACGAGGCAGCGCTTGCCGCGGCTCTCAAGAACGGCACCATCGCCGCAGCGGGGCTCGACGTCTTTGCCGACGAGCCGAACGTGCCGCAGGCCCTGCTCGACGCGCCCAACACCTCGCTGCTGCCGCATATCGGCTCGGCCTCGGACCATACCCGTCGCGCCATGGCCGATCTCTGCGTTGACAATCTCGTCGCCTGGTTCACCGAGCGCCGGCCGCTGACCCCCGTGCCGGAGACGATCAACGTCAAGGCGCGCGGTTAATGCATGTCGCCCAGAAGTGTGCAGCGGTTCTGGGACAACGACATGTATCAAACAACGACTTAAAGCGCGTCGCCTGAACCCGGTTCAGCGCGACGCGCTTTAGGCGTGTTCGCCACATTTGTTAATGCATTGATAGCGCATTAACTGCTGCTTAACCATTTGAAATCATTTTCCATACTTGGCTGAGTATGGAGAAGCGGCGTGAAGCTGGTTGCAGGGTTGGTTGCGTCGGTCGCGTTGTTCGGGGGCGCGCATTTCCTGGATGGCAGCGACGGCCAAGGCATGGCTGTCGAGACCGCCGCCGCAACCACCTACCGATTGACTGCCAATGGCGACGAAGCGGCCTGCGCTGTCCAGCGGGGAGCCTCGGTCTCGGACGGTCTGTCGCGGCTCGATGTTGCTCCGGATTGCCGCAGGCTGATGCCCGGCATCGAGCGCGTGAAATTCTGGCGCGAGCAGGCGGACGGCTCGGTCGCTTTCAGTGAGAACGGCGTCGATCCGATCGTCGCCTTCGGCGTTGCCGATGGCGATGGTTATGAATCCTATGCGCCGGCCGCGCCGCTGTTGGCTCTCAACAACGACGAATAACGGCCGAACTTCCCGGCAGCTCTATTCCGCCGCCGCGCGGGCGCCAGTCTTCGCCGCCGCATGCAGGCGCACGGCATCGCCGAAGGCGCGGAAGATCTTGGCGGAATTGCTGTCCGACTTCACCCAATATTCGGGGTGCCATTGCACGCCGACCGCGAAGGCGCGGGCGTCCTTGACCGAGACCGCCTCGACAGTGCCGTCGGTAGCCAAAGCTTCGACCTGGAGCTTGGAACCCAACCGGTCGATCCCCTGGCGATGCAGGGAATTCACCTTGATTTCACCGGCGCCGAACACGCCGGCAAGACAGCTTCCCGGCTTGATCGAGATCGTCTGGTGGATGCCGAAGCGCTCGTCCTGATTGTCGCTCACCGGCGCGCGATGGTCGAGCGAGCCTTCGCGCTCCTGGATTTCGGTGCCCAGCGTGCCGCCGAGCGCAACGTTCAGTTCCTGGATGCCGCGGCAGATGGCAAGCAGCGGCACGCCGCGCTCGATCGCCTTGCGGATCAGCGGCAGCGTGGTGGCGTCGCGCGCCGGATCGTAGGGACCGTTGGCCTCGCTCGGATCGCCGCCATAGAGCGAAGGATGCACATTGGACTTCGAGCCGGTGACCATGACGCCGTCGACCGACGACAGCAATTCGTCGAGGTCGAGCCGATCTCCGAAGGACGGCACCAGCAGCGGAAACACACCGGCGCCCGCGACCGCCGCTTCCAGATATTGCTGCGGTGCTGCGTGCCAGGTGTAGTTGTCGAACTGGCGGACGTCGGTCGAGACTGCGACAAGCGGCTGCTGCATTTTGGGTCTGGGGTCCTTCGAGAGCTAAGGAGTTAATCTGCCTACAAAATAGGCGATCTGAAGGCAGTTTGCCATGGCAAGTTTCGTGGCCTCGCATGGGCCAGGGCGAATGGCGTTAGACTATAGTTGCACGTTGCCCGCGATGCTGGACTCGACATCTTGCCCGTGTATTGTTTCGCGCAACCGACCAAGGCAGCGAGGATTGCCGATAGGCCGGTCAGCTGATCCGCAAGGGAGGAAACTGCATGGATCGTCGTTCATTCATCCGCAAGGCCGGTGCGTCCGGCGTCGGTGCTGCGGCAGCGGCCGCAGCACTTGCCACGCCGGCCATTGCCCAGTCCAACCCGAAAGTGACCTGGCGGCTTGCGTCGTCCTTCCCGAAATCGCTCGACACGATCTATGGCGGCGCCGAAGTCTTTTCCAAGATGCTGTCGGAGGCAACCGACGGCAATTTCCAGGTCCAGGTCTTCGCCTCGGGTGAACTGGTGCCTGGCCTGCAGGCGGCGGATGCCACCACGGCCGGCACCGTCGAGGCCTGCCATACGGTGGCATACTATTACTGGGGCAAGGACCCCACCTGGGCACTGGGCGCAGCCGTGCCCTTCTCGCTCAATGCGCGCGGCATGAATGCCTGGCACTATCATGGCGGCGGCATCGATCTCTTCAACGAGTTCCTTGCCACGCAAGGACTGTTCGGCCTGCCGGGCGGCAACACCGGCGTTCAGATGGGCGGCTGGTTCCGCAAGCAGATCAACACCGTCGCGGATCTTTCCGGCCTCAAGATGCGCATCGGCGGTTTTGCCGGCAAAGTGGTGCAGAAGCTGGGCGTCGTGCCGCAGCAGATCGCCGGCGGCGACATCTACCCGGCGCTGGAAAAGGGCACCATCGATGCCGCCGAATGGGTCGGCCCCTATGACGACGAGAAGCTCGGCTTCTACAAGGTGGCGCCCTACTACTACTATCCCGGCTGGTGGGAAGGCGGCCCCACCGTCCACCTGCTGTTCAACAAGGCCAAGTACGAAGAGCTTTCGCCGGCCTACAAGTCGCTGGTGCACACCGCGGCCCAGGCTGCCGACGCCAACATGCTGCAGAAATACGACTATCTCAACCCGGCCGCCGTGAAACGGCTGGTGTCGAGCGGCGCCAAGCTGGCGCCGTTCAGCCAGGAGATCATGGCCGCCTGCTTCGAGAAGGCCAACGAGGTCTACGCCGAGATGGAATCCTCGAACGCGCCGTTCAAGAAGATCTGGGAATCGATCAAGGGCTTCCGTAAGGAGCACTACCTGTGGGCCCAGGTCGCCGAATACAATTACGACACCTTCATGATGGTGCAGCAGCGCAACGGCAAGCTGTAGGCCGCGAACAGTCCCTTCTCCCCGTCACTATACGGGGAGAAGGTGCCCGAAGGGCGGATGAGGGGCGGCGCCAGCTTCGGCAATTGGATCGCCTTGGGCTTAAGTGCAGGGCCGAAGCACCAACCTCATGCCTTACCCGTCCGGCGCTGGCGCTGCCCCTCATCTGCCTGCCCGTCCTCCGCAGCAGCTGCGCTGCAGCTGCGGAGGGTGGACCGGCATCCTCTCCCCGTATAGAGACGCAGAGAGGGGCGCTGTCCCGGCGGTTTCGTCAATCGCCAGCCGTTGCAAGGCTGCACTTCAGCCTCGGCCAGGCACCACCAGCACCTTGACCTCGCCCGGCGCTGGCGGGTTGGCGATCACGTCCGGCGCCTCTTCAAGGCTGACCTGCCGCGAAATCAGCCGGTCGATCTCGATGGCGCCTGAGGCAATGAGCTGCGCCGCGCGTCCATGCGTGAACGGGTTGAGGAAGGAACCGAGCACCTTCAATTCCCTGAACAGGAGGTCGAACGGCTCGATCTCCACCTTCATGCCTTGCGGCACGACGCCGACGATCACGACCGTGCCGCCGGCCCTCGCCATCCGCATCGACTGCTCGACCGTGTCGCGCACGCCGGCGCATTCCAGCACCACGTCGACACCGCCGGGCGCCAGGCCGGACGAACCTGCGATGGCATCAACAGGATCACCGGCGCTTGGATCGACCGTTGCGGTCGCGCCGAGCTCTTCGGCAAGGGCGCGGCGCGAGGCCTGCCTGGTCGACAGGATGATGGTCGCCGCACCCGCAAGCTTGGCCAGTTGCACGACGAGCAGGCCGATGACGCCGCCGCCAAGCACGACGACCGACGCGCCGGGCCGGATCGCGGCCAGGTCGACGCCGTGCAGGCAGCAGGCCAGCGGCTCGCAGAAGGCGCCATGCGTCGGCTTGAGGCTTGCCGGCAGCCGGAAAGCCTGCTTCTGCGGCATCAGCACATAGTCGGCAAAACCGCCGTCGCGGTGGATGCCGATGGCCCTGAGATTGCTGCAGAGATTGACGCGGCCGGCATGGCAGTGGGCGCAGCGCCCGCAGGCGATGTTGGGATCGCCGGTGACCCGGTCGCCGACGGCAATGCCGGATACGGCACTGCCGACGGCTTCGACAATGCCGGAGAATTCATGGCCGAGCGTTACCGGCGGCGTGCAGGGAAACTCGCCATGGAAAAGGTGCCGGTCGGTGCCGCAGACGCCGCAGGCCTCGATGCGCACGAGAATGTCCTCGGGCCCGGGAACGGGCCTGGGAACCTCACGCAGCCCGATGCTGCCCACTTTGTCCAGCCGCACGGCTCGCATGGTAATCACCTCAGAGCAATTTCAGGAAAAGTGTGAAGCGGTTAGGCTCGGCGACTTCGCCGTAGCCTTCCGTCCGAAATTGCGTCAAAACAAAGAGATAGGGCATTTCGCCGTTTCTGTGAAACGGTGAATTGCCCTAGTTGAATTTGGGCGGCTGCGAGAGATCGGGCGCCGGCGCCGCCGGCTTGGCCGGCGCGTCGCCGAAGTTCGGCGGCTGCGACAGGTCTGGCGTGCCGGATGTCGCCGGCGCGCCGCCATTTGCCGGCTCAGCGCCATTGCCCGCCGGCGGCGTGCCGAGCGGCGACAGCGACGGCATGTCCGGCAACTTGATGTCGATGCTGCTGGGCTCGACTGCGGCGCCCTTGTAGCGCATCACCATTTGCGGGAAGGCGATGGTCAGCCCGATCATGATCACCTGGATGAAGACGAACGGCACCGCGCCCCAATAGATCTGCCCGGTGGTGACCGGCGCGATCTTCTTGCCGGTAATACGGTCGAGATAGGGCACGCGGGCCGCGACCGAGCGCAGGTAGAACAGCGCGAAGCCGAAGGGCGGATGCATGAAGCTGGTCTGCATGTTGACGCCGAGCAGCACGCCGAACCAGATCAGGTCGATGCCGAGCTTGTCGGCGGCCGGTGCGAGCAGCGGCACGATGATGAAGGCGAGCTCGAAGAAATCGAGGAAGAAGGCGAGCACGAAGACCAGGATGTTGACGCCGATCAGGAAACCGACCTCGCCGCCGGGCAGCGAGGTCAACAGATGCTCGACCCAGATATGGCCGTTGACGCCATAGAAAGTGAGCGAGAAGACGCGCGCGCCGATCAGGATGAAGAGCACAAAGGAAGACAGGCGCGTCGTCGAGGTCAGCGCCTGCTTGATCACATCCAGCGACAACCGACCCTTCGCCGCCGCCATGATCAAAGCGCCGACAGAGCCCATGGCGCCGCCCTCCGTCGGGGTCGCGATGCCGAGGAAGATGGTGCCGAGCACCAGGAAGATCAGCGCCAGCGGCGGGATCAGCACGATCACCACCTGCTGCGCCAGCCTCGACATCAGTTTGATGTTCAGTCGCTTGTCGGCGATGGCGACGATGTAGATGACGATGACGCCGACGGCGGCGCCGAGGATGTCGGCATTGTCGCCATGGGCTGGCACGAGGTAACGGTAGGCGCCGTAGGAGACCGCGCCCGCGACCAGCAGCGCCACGATCAGCGAGATCACGCCGTGACCGAGCGTGCGGGCTTCGAGTGGCAATGCCGGCATTGCGTTCGGCCGGACGATCGACGCGATCAGGATATAGAGCATGTAGATGCCGGTCAGAACGAGGCCCGGAATCAATGCGCCGGCGTACATGTCGCCGACTGAACGTCCGAGCTGGTCGGCGAGCACGATCAGCACCAGCGAGGGCGGGATGATCTGGGCGAGGGTGCCGGAGGCGGCAATGACACCCGACGCCACGCGACGGTCATAGCCGTAGCGCAGCATGATAGGCAGCGAGATCAGCCCCATGGCAATGACCGACGCCGCCACCACGCCGGTCGTGGCGGCAAGCAGCGCGCCGACGAAGATCACCGCATAGGCAAGCCCGCCGCGGATCGGGCCGAAAAGCTGCCCGACCGTGTCGAGCAGGTCCTCGGCCATGCCGGACCGTTCCAGCACGATGCCCATGAAGGTGAAGAAGGGGATCGCCAGGAGCGTGTCGTTGGACATCACCCTGGTGCCGTAGAAATTGTCGGGCAATGCATGCAGCAGCGGCCAGGCAAGGTTGATCGAGCCGCCGGAATAGGGCGAGACCAGCACGCCGATGAAGAAGAACAGCAGGCCGTTGGCGGCGAGCGAGAAGGCGACGGGGTAGCCGATCAACAGGAAGATGATCAGCGAGGCGAACATGATCGGCGCCATGTTCTGCGCGATGAATTCGATCACGGGCGCACCTCGCCAGCGATCGCCTTGGCCTCTTCGACCAGCGCTTTGGCCTCCAGTTCGGCCTGCTCATGCGCCGACACGAAGGGATT
Source organism: Mesorhizobium australafricanum (assembly GCF_033977265.1). NCBI lineage: Bacteria > Pseudomonadati > Pseudomonadota > Alphaproteobacteria > Hyphomicrobiales > Phyllobacteriaceae > Mesorhizobium > Mesorhizobium australafricanum. The sequence goes on from NZ_JAVIIT010000010.1 coordinate 176,223, forward strand.
GGGATCGTCCATGTCGCCGCGCATGATGGCGATCTTCTTGATGATTTCGGAAACCCCTTGCAGGGCGAGCAGGAAGAAGCCGACGAGCAGGATGGCCTTGGCCGGCCAGACGATCAGGCCGCCGGCATTGGTCGACATCTCGCCGCTGTGGAAGGACAGTGACACGTAAGGCACGAAATAGATCACCATCAGCACGACGAACGGCATCAGGAAAAGCAGATGGCCGAGCAGGTCGATCCGGTGCTGCGCACGGCGCGAAAACATGCCGTACACGATGTCGATGCGAATATGGTCGTTCTGCTTCAGCGTGTAGGCGGAGGCCAGCATGAAGGCGGCGCCGAACAGGTACCACTGCAGTTCCAGCCAGGCATTGGAGGAGATGTCGAACACCTTTCGGATGACGGCATTGCCAGCGCTCACCAGGATCGCAAGCAGGATCAGCCACGAGACCCAGCGGCCGATGAACTCATTGATGCGGTCGATTGTCCTGGAAAGAGCGAGAAGCCCTGCCATGCATTCCTCCCTGATGCTAGACGGCGCGCCCGATTCCCCCTCCGGTGTCGCGTCGCCTGGCCCAACGGTATGCAGCGCGTGGTCTGGCAGGTCAACACGACAAGGCGCGACAAACGATAGCGCCGGTGGAAAGGCGCCGGTTCACCGAACGTCATGCAACCAAAGTATGGAGGTTCAGGCGATCTTGGCCTGGTCGCGGCCGGCGCCGATCAGCACCAGCATGGCGACGAGGAAGAGGTAGATCCAGGCGTCGCGCCATTCGAGCGGGAAGTAGCCGGCCCAGAGCGATTCCGCCATGCCGAAGGCCGCCGCGCCAAGCGCCGCCTTGAGCGGCGACAGATAGCCGCCGACCGCCGTCACGAACAGGATCTTGAGGCCGTAGATGAGCCCGGTGCCGAAGCTGACATTGCCGTAATAGAGACCGGCAAGCACCCCGGCCAAGGCTGCGCAGAAGCCGCCGAACAGCACGGCCAGGCGAAACACCGCGCCCACGTCGATGCCGCACATCGCCGCCGCCTTCGGATCGTCCGAGACGGCGCGCCAGGCGCGGCCGAAGCGTGAATGCGAAAACAGCCAGGCGGCCAGCGCCACCATCGCGATGACACAAGCGCAGTCGAGCAACTGGATGACGGTGAGCGTGACCTTGAAGCCGTCACCCTGGGCGAAAATGACGGGATCGGCGAGCATTGGCGGCAGCCAGAGGTCGTGCGTGTCGGCGGCGATGCGACTGGCTTCCGACAGGAAGAGCAAAATGCCGAGCGTCGTCACGACGATGGCGTTGGGTGAACGGTCGGCGAGCTTTTCGAACACGCTGCGCGACAAGGCATGGCTGATCAGCGCGGCGTAAAGCACGGCGGCAACCACGCCGAGCGCGACCGAGGCGGCCAGCGTCAGCCACAGCGCCTGATAGCCGAAGGCGGCGGTCAGGATCATCGTCTGGCCGCAAAAGGCAAACAGCGCGCCATAGGCTAGGTTGGTGCGGTGCAGGATGCCGTTGGTCAGCACATAGCCGAAAGCGAGCAGCGCATAGAGTGCGCCCGAATGCAGCCCGTTTAGCACCTGCTGGAAGAAATAGAGCATGCGGCATCCCTGGGCCGTCGCGTCCCCTTGGCCACAATTCGAAGCGTTGCATCCGGAATCTAACTTGTCAAACAGGTTTTATCGGTTAGATTTCTACCATGACGGTATCCTGGACCCCACACCGCTTCACCGGTGGCATTCTAGCGCTCGACACGGCGAACACCGTCGTGCTGCGCAACGATCCGCAAAAGTCCTTCGATCGCTTCGACGATCCGACCGAGATCGCCCGCTTCGCGGAGGCGGCGAGCGGCTTTCGCGCCACCGAGCTCGGCGGCCGGCGGCTGAGGGCGCCGGAGCCGGGCGAGATAAAACCAACTGTCATCTCGATTCGAGAAGCGACCGATCGCCTGTTTCGCCACGCCGTATCGAACGGCGCGGTCGCGACCAGCCACCTGCCGGATTTCCTCACCGCCTGCGCCAGCGGGCTGTCCGGCAGCGCGACCGAGATCGGGGCGCCGGGCCAGCCTTTCGGCAATCCGCAAACGCCGATTGCCTTCGAGGCGGCTTTGGCCGTCTCGGCGCTGTCGCTGTTGCGCGACGAAACGGTGGCGAGGCTGAGGATCTGCCCCAATTGCAGCTGGCTGTTCGTCGACCGCAGCCGCAACGCCAGCCGTCTCTGGTGCGACATGGCCGTTTGCGGCAACCGCCAGAAGGCAAACCGCTATTACCGCCGTCGTACGGCGGCGAGGGAGGTCAGCAATGCTTAGGAAACTGTCGCGTTCGGCTCTGGTCGGCGCTGCCTTGGTCGCCGCAATCGCGCTCGGCGCCTGCCGCGACACCGGCAAGGATCAGCTCTTTGCCATCTCCGGAAAACTGTTCGAGTTCAACTACCGGCTTGCCATCGCCACCTATGTCATCACGCTGAAGCCGCTGCGCCCGATGGTCGATGGCCAGGTCGCGGTCGTGAGCTTCCAGAACCCGGCCGGTGGCGATCCGATCATCGTCAACCAGAAGATCTGGCCGAAGCTGCCTCACATTACGCTGACCAGCCCGCCGCTCACCTGCGTGGTCAAGGACAAGCCCTACGCCGTCTCGATCCGCATCCAGGATGCGAGCGGCACGTTGCTGCAGAGCATCGACACCACCATGACCTCGTCCGAGGACCAGACGATGCTGCCTGACCGGCCGCTGGTGATCGGGCCGAACTACGAGCTCAACCCGGACCTCGCCGGTCATCCTGACGGCAAACTGCCCGATGAGCAGAAGCCGGATTGCTCGAAAGCGACCTGAAACGCACGCATTCACGCGAAATTTTTGTTCCTCGCGAAGCGGTTAGCATCATCTTGCATGCGCCGCTGGCTATTCGCCAGACCGTTTGTTGCGTGTTACTTGGCCCCTGCGATTTTGTTTGACCTCTCCCGCAAGGAAAGAAAGACTGCGCCGTCCCACTCCGACGCTGGCTGCCTGATTTGCGGCGCCTCCGCAGAGGAAATACCTGATGACGCTGCACGACGTCGCGCTCGACGACAAGTTCGACCTTGGCAAGGAGCGCGTCTTCCTGTCCGGCGCGCAGGCGGTTGTGCGCATGCTTCTGATGCAGCGCGAGCGCGATCGGCGCGCCGGCCTCAACACGGCGGGCTTCGTCTCCGGCTATCGCGGCTCGCCGCTTGGCGGCCTCGACATGCAGCTATGGCGGGCAAAAAGGCAGCTCGCGCAATCTGATATCGTCTTCCAGCCCGGCCTCAACGAGGAACTCGCCGCCACCGCCTGCTGGGGCTCGCAGCAGACCGAATTGCTGGGCGAGGGCACGCATGACGGCGTCTTTTCGGTCTGGTACGGCAAGGGGCCGGGCGTCGACCGTTCCGGCGACGTCTTCCGCCACGCCAATCTTGCCGGTTCGTCGAAGCATGGCGGCGTGCTTGCCCTGATGGGCGACGACCACATGGCCGAATCCTCGACCAACGCGCATGCCACCGAATTCCTGTTCGTCGATACCATGGTGCCGATCCTCAACCCGGCCGGCGTCCAGGAGATCATCGACTACGGCCTCTACGGCTTTGCCATGTCGCGCTTCGCCGGCACCTGGGCGGCGATCAAATGCGTGAAGGACAACGTCGAATCGACGGCTTCGGTCGACGCCTCGATCGAGCGGCTCAACATCGTCATTCCCGAGTTCGACATGCCAAAGGGCGGCTTGAACATCCGCCACGAGATCGACATGCTCGGCCAGGAAGAGCGGCTGCATGAATATAAGCGCGCCGCCGCCTCGGCTTTCATCCAGGCCAATGGGCTGAACCGCATCGTCTATTCCGGCGGCCGCAATCCCAAGCTCGGCGTCATCACCATCGGCAAGAGCTATCTCGATGTCCGCCAGGCGCTGGAGGATATCGGCATCGACGAAGGGGCGGCGAATCGCATCGGCATCCGCCTGTTCAAGGTCGGCTGTCCATGGCCGCTCGACCTGCAGCATATCGCCGAATTCGCCCGCGGCCTCGACACCATCGTGGTCGTCGAGGAAAAGCGCTCGCTGATCGAGGTGCAGCTGCGCGAGAACCTCTACGGCACCGCCACGCGGCCGGTGATCGTCGGCAAGAAGGACGAGCGCGGCGACTGGTTGTTTCCGGCCAAGGGCGCGCTCGATCCGAACGAGATCGCGATCGCGCTCGGCGAGAGGATCCTGCGCACGATCGGTCCGTCGGAAGAGATCGCCGCGCGGGTGGCGAAGCTGCGCCAGTTCCAGGCGATGCTTGCCGACACCGTCGACATCGGTTCGCGCACGCCCTTCTTCTGCTCGGGCTGCCCGCACAATTCGTCGACCAAGGTGCCGGACGGCTCGATCGCCGCCGCCGGCATCGGCTGCCATTTCATGGCGCTGTGGATGGACAGGAACACCGTCGGCTTCACCGCCATGGGCGGCGAGGGCGCGCAATGGGTTGGCCAGGCGCCGTTCTCCAGGCGCGACCACATCTTCCAGAATCTCGGCGACGGCACCTACAATCATTCCGGCGTGCTGGCGATCCGCTTCGCACTGTCCGCCGGCGCCAACATCACCTACAAGATCCTTTACAATGACGCGGTGGCGATGACCGGCGGCCAGCCGCATGAGGGCGGCCTGACCGTCGACATGATCGCGAGACAAGTGCGCGCCGAGGGCGTCGACCGCATCGCCGTCGTCACCGACCAGCCGGACAAATATGCCGGCAAGGCCGATTTCCCTCCCGGCATCACCATCCATCATCGCGACGATCTCGACCTCGTCCAGCGCGAGCTTCGCGACGTGAAGGGCGTTTCGGTGCTGATCTACGATCAGACCTGCGCCGCCGAAAAGCGTCGGCGCCGCAAGCGCGGCACCTTTCCCGATCCCGACAAGCGCGTCTTCATCAACGAACTGGTCTGCGAAGGCTGCGGCGATTGCGGTGTGCAGTCGAACTGCGTCTCGATCCAGCCGGTCGAGACCGAATTCGGCCGCAAGCGCCGCATCGACCAGTCGAGCTGCAACAAGGATTTTTCCTGCCTCAACGGCTTCTGCCCGTCCTTCGTCACCGTGCATGGCGGCAAGATCAGGAAGGCCGAAGGCATTGCCGGCAGGGCCGATCCGCTGGACGGCGTGCCCGTGCCGGCTGAATTCCGCATGGGCAATCAGGGCTGGGCGGCGATCATCGACGGCGTCGGCGGCACCGGCGTCGTCACCGTCGGCGCGGTGCTTGGCATGGCCGCGCATCTGGAAGGCAAGGGCTGCGGCATGATCGACATGGCCGGCCTTGCCCAGAAGGGCGGCTCGGTCTTCACCCATGTCCGCATCGCCCCGACGCCCGAGGACATCCACGCCATTCGCGTTTCGGCCGGCAAGGCCGACCTCGTGCTCGGCTGCGATCTCGTCGTCTCCGGAGCCAAGAAGGTGCTGGGCGCGGTGCGCGAGGGCCACACGATCTTCCTCGCCAACACCGCCGAAATCATGCCTGGCGAATTCACCCGTTCCGCCGACTTCTCGCTGCCGATCGAGCGGTTGAAGAAGGCGATCCGGGCGGCTGCCGGCGACGACAAGGCCCACTTCTTCGATGCCACCCGCACGGCGACCGCTTTGTTCGGCAATTCGCTCGGCGCCAACATGTTCATGCTTGGCTTCGCCTTCCAGCATGGCGGCCTGCCGCTTTCAGCCGAAGCCGTTGAAAAGGCGATAGAATTGAACGGTGAAGCGGTGGCGATGAATATCGCGGCTTTCCGTTGGGGCCGCCGCGCCGCGCATCAGCCTGATTTCGTGCGCGGGCTGGTTGGCCAGGCCGGCAAGGCGGCATCCACGCCGGCCGAGACGCTGGACGATGTCATCGCCAGCCGTGTCGCGTTCCTCACCGCCTATCAGAACGCCGCCTACGCCAGGCGCTACGCCGACCGCCTGGCCATCTTGCGCGCCGCTGAAGCCAAGGCCGTGCCCGGCTCGACCGCGGTGACCGAGGCCGTCGCCAGGAATCTCTTCAAGCTGATGGCGATGAAGGATGAGTACGAGGTGGCGCGGCTCTACACAGACGGCACGTTCGCCGCCGACCTCGCCAAGCAGTTCCAGGGTTACGAGAGGCTTGAATTCCATCTCGCACCGCCGATCCTTGGCCGGCGCGGCAATGACGGCAAGCCCAGGAAATCCAGCTTCGGCCCGTGGATGATGAAGGGGTTTCGGCTGCTGGCGGCGATGAAGGGCCTGCGCGGAACCGCTTTCGATCTTTTCGGCTACACGACCGAGCGGCGCATGGAACGACAGCTGCTGAGAGAGTACGAAGCCGATCTCGACCTCATTGCCGGCGCGCTGACACCCGGCAGGGTGGAGGCCGCGACGGCCCTTGCCTCCGTGCCGGCTCTTGTTCGCGGCTATGGCCATGTCCGGCAGGCCAGCGCCGGGAAGGCGGCAGGCGAGCGCTCGCGGTTGATCGAGCGTTTGGCCCAGGCTTCGGCGGAGCCGGCACTTCGGGCGGCGGAGTGATCGCACCAGCCGGCCGATTGTTTGCCGAAGGATTGAATTCTCTGATCTGCCCCTCGGTTTCGTAACTTCGGCAACCGAGGTCAAGCCGTTGTTCTAAGCCTTTCTTAAGGCGGGCGTGGCATTAGAGGGCTTAGTGTTGGGCCAGCGACATGGGCAGAACAAAGACCGAGAACATCCCGGCGGATGTCTATATCCAGTTCGTGCGGGCATTGTTCGACAACGCCGGCATGGTTGCGATCGGCGGCGTATGCTACTGGATTCTCGGATTCATGGTCTACCTGCGTACGCAGGATCTGCTTTATCTGACGTTGGCTTTCGTTCTGCTATCGGCCAGCCTCTGGCGGTACTTCAGCATCCGAGGCTTCCATAGAGCGGGCGGCACCATAGCAAGTGTCGCAGAGGCAGAAGCGATAGAGCGCAATTACATTCTCAAAGGCAGCGCGCAAGGCCTCGCATTGGGGTCATTCTGCTTCGTGTCGATCTACCTTCGTCCTGATCAATTTGCTGAACTGGCGTCGGTGTCGTTGTCGTTGACGACCCTGGTAACGGTTGTCGGACGAAGCTACGGGTCCATGCGCATGGTCCAGATTTTTTCCTTGACCCTCGTCGGGCCCGCGGCTCTTGCGCTCATCCTGCGCATGGATATGGCTTCTGTCGTCCTCGGCTTGATGATCTTCCCGTTGACGTTCGTCACCATCAACAGCGCCGACCATGTCCGCAACGTGCTCTTCTCCGCGGTCATCGGCCACAAGCAGGCCAGGAACCTGACGCGCCGGTTCGATCGCGCGCTCAACACCATGTCGCATGGCCTGGTCATGCTGGGGCCCGACGGGCGCGTCGCGGTGGCCAATGCAGAGGCGGCCCGCCTGATGTCGCTGAGATCGGGCGATGCTTTGCTGGGGCGCTCGATCCATGGCCTTTTGATGCGCGGCGTCGCCGGCGGCATGCTGGCGCCGAAAGACTGCCGCTACATCGAGGCGCAGCTGACCCGCGCCTTGCGCGAGGGCCGCGACCGCAAGGTGCTGGTCTCGCTCGCCAACGGCCAGCATTATGAGTTCTCCGCCCGCGAGGGCAGCCAGGAACTGGGCGTCATCACCTTCGAGGATGTAACGGCCCGTGTCGAGGCGGAGGAAAAGATCCGCTTCATGGCGCGCTATGACAATCTGACCGGCCTGCCGAACCGCGCCTATTTCCACGAGCTGGTCCGTGAGGCCATGGCCTCCGGCGAGGAGGATCGGCTCTGCGGCCTCGCGGTGCTCGATCTCGACGACTTCAAGAGCGTCAACGACACGCTCGGCCATCCGGTCGGCGACGGGCTGATCTACGCCGTGGCCGAGCGTCTCGCGGCGATTGCCGGACCGGGCATCACGGTCAGCCGCTTCGGCGGCGACGAGTTCATGATCTTCTTCGACCGCGTCGAGGACGAGAGCCATCTCGGCACCCTGCTCGACCGGATCTTCGCGGACCTGCAGGGCGAGGTGGACGTCGCCGGCCACGGGTTGCGCATCCAGGCCAGTGGCGGCGCGGTGCTGTCCAAGGTCAAGGACACCGACGTTGATGCCATGATCGTCAAGGCCGACCTTGCCCTCTACAAGGCCAAGGAGCTTGGCAAGAACAGCTGGCGACTGTTCGAGGCGGCCATGGATGCCGCCTTCCGCAATCGCCAGCTGATGAAGGCCGATCTGCGCAACGCCGTGCAGGCCAGGGAATTGCGCGTCGTCTATCAGCCGATCGTGGCTGTCAGCACCATGCGCATCGCCAGTTGCGAGGCGCTCTGCCGTTGGGACCATCCCGATCTCGGCCCGATCTCGCCCAGTGTCTTCATCCCCTTGGCGGAAGAGATGGGCATCGTTTCCGACATCAGCACGTTCGTGCTGGAGGCCGCATGCGCCGAATGCGCCAAATGGCCGGCCCAGACCAGTGTGTCGGTGAACTTGTCGGCCAAGGATTTCCGCAGTCGCGATATCGTCCAGAAGGTCAGGGACGCCTTGGCCAAGTCGGGCCTGGCGGCGCACCGGCTCGAAATCGAGGTCACCGAGACCGCCTTGCTCGACGACAAGTCGCTGACGCGCGAGTCGATCGAGGAATTGAAGGCCCTTGGCGCGCGCATCGCGCTTGACGATTTCGGGACCGGCTACTCCAGCTTGAGCTATCTCCACAAGCTGCCGCTCGACAAGATCAAGATCGACCGCTCGTTCCTGGTCGATCTGAACCAGAACCGGCAGTCGCTCGATCTGCTGAAGGGCATCGTCAGCCTGTCGCGGACATTGGGCCTTTCGGTCACCATCGAAGGGGTCGAGACCTTCGAGCAGCTGAAGACGCTGGTTCATCTGGTCAAGCCGGACTTCGTGCAGGGTTTTCTCTTCGGCGCCGCGCTCAGCGCGTCGGGCATCGAGACGATGTCGAGCGTCACATGGCCATTTGCCGCAGAGCTGCATATCGCCGGCAAACGAACGGCCAGCTGACCGGATTTCCCGGGCAAAGCGCAAAACGGCTTCCACTTCGCAGAATTACGATCTGTGTTGAGGGCCCGCCAAATATATCGGCCGCTACAGGACAAGTGTAGGCTGGGCATGCTTCGGCGCTTTCGAAGCTCTGAATTCAAAATGACTCCATCGATTAGAACCGGTTGGTATTAGACGGTCGCTCGCGCCGGGATTTGCTTTTTCGCGCATGATCAGCGAAATTTGGCGCCCGGCATTAAGGTTAACAAAAGGTAAATCAGCAATATCGAATTTTCAGCTTGTGTCTCATTTCAACTCGAATAGCCTTAGTCGCAGGCGGAATTCGAGGACTGACAATGGATGCTGCGAGGAAGAGTGCGTCGGCCGACGCCAGCGCGAGGATGGACTCCGCGCTCAACCGGTCGATGATGGAACTGCTGGACCATGTCGAATATCGTCTCATCGCGGGAGGTGAAGATCAGGAGGCGATCTATCGGCTCCGCTACAATTCCTATCGGCGCTCAGGTATGTGTGGTCCGATCGCGAGTGGGATGTTCGAGGATCGCTGGGATAATCTACCCAACGCCTATCGGTTCGGTGTCTATTGCTATGACCAATTGGTCAGCACACTGCGTTTCCATTATATTACCAGTGCGCAGCCATACTCGCCTTCGATCGATGCCTATCCCGAAGTCTTGCTTCCACGGCTCGCCCGCGGCGAAACCTTCATTGACGGAACCCGCTTCGCAGCCGATCCTGCCAGCGCACCGTCGCCCGGAGTGATACCTTTCCTGACGCTCAGGATTGCCATGGTCGCCTCCTGTTATTTTGGCCAGGACTCGGTGCTGACGCCGGTCAAGATGGAGCATTCCGCTTTTTACGTTCGTTACTTTCAGGCCGTGCAGAGGACAGAGGGTAAAGCATTTCCGGGCGTTCTTCCCCCGCTCGCACTGTTCGAAATACCGGCCGGCGAAAACATGCGCCTGACGCTCAAACGATTGCCGTTCTTCAGATCGACGCCGCTGGAGCAGCGGCTGATGTTCGGCAATCCGGCCATCAACCGGCTGACCCCCCTCTCGATTGTGCCGACGGCGAAATTCCTTCTCGCAGCTGCCTGACCGCAGGCAATGAACCTTTCGCGGGCTGTGCCGTTATCGGGTCCGCAGCCCTGTCATGACAGGCGCTCGCCTGGCATAGGAAAGGATACACACATGACCATCCACTCGCTCGCGCTGACCCCGCTGATCTCGCTGATCGCCGGTGTGCTGATCCTGGTCATGCCGCGGCTCCTCAACTACATCGTCGCGCTTTACCTGATCGTTGTCGGCCTGCTCGGCTTGTTTCCCCACCTCGCCAGCTGATGAACCGCTCAGCCGGCGAAGAAGCGCAGGGCGGCGGCCACGATCGCTTCGGGCGCGTCTTCCTGCATGAGGTGCCCGGAGCCTGGAATGAGCGTCAAGCTGCAGTCCGGCAGCATGGCCGCGAGCTTCGCGCCGCTCTGCGGTGAGATCCAGCGGTCCTCCTCTCCCCACAGCAAGGCCACAGGACAGCGGAACGCACCATAGAGCGGTTCGACTTCGTCGGTGAAACGCTGATCCATCTGCGCGATCTGCCGATAGAAGGCGGGCTGGCCGACCGGTCCGGTCCATGGTGCGATGTAGGGCTGCAAGTCGCCGTCCGACAACGGCTTGGCGGCTGCGCCCGCAATATAGGCCTTCAGAATCGCCGCCTGGATGTAGTCCGGTACGCCGGCGAAAGCCGATTCGTGGCGCAAGATATGCTGGACAAAAGGTGAGCCCCAGGGCCGAACCGCCACCGGATCGACCAACAATAGCCTTTCATAATTGCAGCCGTTGATCAGATGCGCGCGTAAGGCGGTGGCGCCGCCGAAATCATGGGCGATTACGTTCGGCCGGTCGAGCTTCCAGAACTCCAGCATCGCCGCCAGGGCTTTGTTCTGGGTGCCCAGCGAGACGTCCTGGCCTTCCCGTTTCTCGGACTGGCCATATCCCGGCAGATCGTAAAAATAAAGCGTGTGGTCACGCGCCAGTTCAGGGGCAACACGGTGCCAGACATGCGAGGAAAAAGGCGTTCCATGGACGAGCACGATGGCGGGGCCGGAGCCGACCGAGCCCCAGGCGATCATGGTGCCGTTCCAATCAAATCTCTGCGTCGGCAAAATCATGGCGGCTCCTGGTCGGGTCCTCCGAGCCGGCAACGATAGTCTTCCTCCCTCGCGCGGGAAAACGCGAAATTGTCAAAGCACATGAAGAAGGGCTGATAGGGATCGCCAGGCGCCGGCCGCTGCCTGCGGCGACAACCAGTTTTTCAACTTTCATTTGAGGCTGTTGTCGCAGGCCGTGCGGCAATAGCGCCATTGCTCTTGGTTCGGCTTTTCGCTATGTGCCTCAAAGGCATTTTCGAAGGGGTACTTCCATGGCTGATCACACGCCGACCGGTCCTGTCGAGTTGGGCGCGCAGATGGACTATGCCGAGCACGACCGTACCTACAAAGGCTTTCTCGGCCTGGCCAAATATGGCTCGCTGGTCTGTGCCGCCATCCTTATTGCAATGGCCTTCGGCTTCTTTGTCGGCGGCTTCTTTTCGGGGCTCATCGTGTTCATCCTGATCACGGCACTCGGCACTCTCATTTTGCGGTAAACTTCCCAAGCCCATTGCCCTCGACGTCGCCGGACGTCCCGGCCGACGCCTTGCGTGATCAAGGTTCCAGCCGAAAGGATCATCCGGTGGGACAAATAGTGTTCATCCCTCGTGAGCTTGACCCGAACGAGCCGCGCGTCGCGGCCTCGCCGGACACGGTCAAACGTCTGGTGGGTCTCGGCTTTGACGTGATCGTCGAAAAGGGTGCCGGCCTCGGCTCCCGCATCCCCGACCAGGATTTCACCGGCGCCGGCGGCATGCTCGGAACGGCCGGCGATGCCAGGAAGGCCGATGTCGTGTTGAAGGTGCGCCGGCCAACGGATGCGGAGCTGAAGGGCTACAAGTCGGGTGCTGCCGTCATCGCCATCATGGACCCATACGGCAACGATGCCGCGGTGGCCGCCATGGCAAAGGCCGGCATCACCGCCTTCTCCATGGAATTCATGCCGCGTATCACCCGTGCGCAGGTGATGGACGTGCTGTCGTCGCAGGCCAATCTTGCCGGCTACCAGGCGGTGATCGACGCGGCGGCCGAATATGACCGCGCATTGCCGATGATGATGACGGCGGCGGGCACGGTGCCGGCGGCCAAGACCTTCATCATGGGCGTCGGCGTTGCCGGCCTGCAGGCGATCGCCACGGCGCGCCGTCTCGGCGCCATCGTCACCGCCACCGACGTGCGGCCGGCTGTGAAAGAGCAGGTGCAATCGCTTGGCGCGAAGTTCCTGGCGGTCGAGGACGAGGAGTTCAAGGCGGCCGAGACGGCCGGCGGCTATGCCAAGGAAATGTCGAAGGAATACCAGGCCAAGCAGGCGGCGCTCACGGCCGAGCATATCGCCAAGCAGGACATCGTCATCACCACGGCGCTGATCCCGGGCCGTCCGGCGCCGAAGCTGGTCTCCGCCGCCATGGTCGCCTCGATGAAGCCGGGTTCGGTGATCGTCGACCTAGCCGTCGAGCGCGGCGGCAATGTCGAGGGCGCGGTGCCCGGCAAGGTCGTGACGACACAAAACGGCGTCAAGATCGTCGGCCATCTCAACGTGCCGGGCCGCGTCGGGGCCTCGGCCTCGCTGCTTTACGCCAGGAACCTTTACGCCTTCCTCGAGACCATGGTCGACAAGGCGGCCAAGCAGCTTGCCATCAAGCGCGACGACGAGCTGGTCAAGGCGACGATGCTGACCGACGCCGGCAAAGTCGTGCATCCGAACTTCGCCAAGGCAGCCGAGGAGCCGCGTACCGAACCGGCTGCGATCCCGGCCTCGACGATGGTCGCCGACGTCTCGGCCAAACCTGCTGCGAAGAAGACAGCGGCGAAACAACCCGCCGCAGCCAAGTCGCCCTCGTCCAAGTCGAAAGGGACCGCGTGATGGAACAGCTGCAGAAAGCTCTCGACCAGCTCGATCAGGCGACCGCCGCCGTTCGCCTTGCGGTGCAGGATCTTGCCAACGCGCCGGCCGGCGCCGAGGCCGCCGGCAACGCGGCGCATGCCTTGTCTGGCGGCGCCATCGATCCCTTCGTCTTCCGTTTCGCCATCTTCGTGCTGGCGATCTTCGTCGGCTATTATGTCGTGTGGTCGGTGACGCCGGCGCTGCACACGCCGCTGATGGCCGTCACCAACGCCATCTCCTCGGTCATCGTCGTCGGCGCGCTGCTTGCCGTCGGCATTGCCGCTTCAGGCCTTGCCGCGGGCTTCGGCTTCGTCGCGTTGGTGCTTGTTTCGGTAAATATCTTCGGCGGTTTCCTCGTCACTCAGCGCATGCTGGCCATGTACAAGAAGAAGGAAAAGTGACGTGAACGCCAACTTCGCTTCCTTCCTCTATCTCGTCTCGGGCATCCTGTTCATCCTGGCTCTGCGCGGCCTGTCGCACCCGACCACCAGCCGCCAGGGCAATCTCTACGGCATGATCGGCATGGGCATTGCCATCGCCACCACGCTGGCGTTGGCGACCCCGTCGGCCGGCCGCTTCGGCCTGATCGTGCTCGGCCTCGCCATCGGCGGTGGCATCGGCGCCGTCACCGCGCGCCGCATCGCCATGACGTCGATGCCGCAGCTCGTCGCCGCGTTCCACTCGCTCGTCGGTTTCGCCGCCGTCATGGTGGCGGCCGCCGCCATCTACGCGCCGGAAAGCTTCGGCATCGGCACGGCGGGCGACATCCACGCCCAGGCGCTGATCGAAATGAGCCTTGGCGTGGCGATCGGCGCCATCACCTTCACCGGCTCGGTCATCGCCTTCCTGAAGCTCGACGGCCGCATGTCCGGCAAGCCGATCATGATCGGCGGCCGCCACTTGATCAACATCGCCCTCGGCGCAGCGCTGGTCGTGTTGATCGTGCTTTTGGTCGCCACCGAAGCAAAGCTCGTCTTCTGGCTGATCGTCGCTGCCTCGCTGGTGCTCGGCGTGCTGCTCATCATTCCGATCGGCGGCGCCGACATGCCGGTCGTGGTGTCGATGCTGAACTCCTATTCCGGCTGGGCGGCGGCGGCTCTCGGCTTCACGCTCGGCAACCTGGCGCTGATCATTACCGGCGCGCTGGTAGGCTCGTCCGGCGCGATCCTGTCCTACATCATGTGCAAGGGCATGAACCGCTCCTTCATCTCGGTCATCCTCGGCGGCTTCGGCGGCGAGACGGCCGCGGCTGTCGACGACGGCATCGAGCGCACCGTCAAGCAGGGCTCGGCCGACGATGCCGCCTATCTGATGATGAACGCGCAGAAGGTCATCATCGTGCCCGGCTACGGCATGGCGGTCGCCCAGGCGCAGCATGCGCTGCGCGAAATGGCCGACAAGCTCAAGGCCAATGGCGTCGAGGTCAAATACGCCATTCACCCTGTCGCCGGCCGCATGCCCGGCCACATGAACGTGCTCTTGGCCGAGGCCAACGTGCCCTATGACGAGGTGTTCGAGCTGGAGGACATCAACTCCGAATTCGCGCAGGCCGACGTCGCCTATGTCATCGGCGCCAACGACGTCACCAACCCGTCCGCGCGTGACGACAAGTCCTCGCCGATCTACGGCATGCCGATCCTCGACGTCGACAAGGCCCGCACCTGCCTGTTCGTCAAGCGCTCGCTCGGCTCCGGCTATGCCGGCATCGACAACACGCTGTTCTACAAGGACGGCACCATGATGCTGCTCGGCGACGCCAAGAAGATGACCGAGGAAATCGTCAAGGCCATGGACCACTGATCAGCCGCAGCTTCCGCAACAAAAAAGCCCGACATGGTCGGGCTTTTTTGTTGCGGAAGGCTGTCGGCCCCGGATTCCGCTCAGATGTCCAAATTAGCCACCGACAGCGCATTGTCCTGGATGAACTCGCGCCGCGGCTCGACCTCGTCGCCCATCAGCCGCGAGAACAGCGAATCCGCGTCGGTCGCGTCATTAACCTTGACCTGCAGCAGCGAGCGCACATTCGGATCCAGAGTGGTTTCCCAGAGCTGCTCGGCATTCATCTCGCCAAGGCCCTTGTAGCGCTGCATGGTGAGACCCTTGCGGCCGGAGGCGAACACCGCGTTGAGCAGCGCCAGCGGCCCCGAAAGCAGCTCCGAGCTCTCCTTGCGGCGCAAGCTCGGCTGTTCGCCATAGACTTCCGCCAGGCGCGACGCGTAGCGGTCGAGCTGGCGCGCATCGGCCGAATTGATCAGCCCGGCATCGAGCTGCGCCACATCCTTCACGCCGCGCACGGTACGTTCGAAGACATAACCGCCGGAACCGTCATTGGAGGTCGACAGCCGGCCGGCCCAGCCGCGCTCGGTCTCCTCGGCGATCATGTCGAGCCGCCGGGCGACACGCTCGGCCATGGCGTTGGCGCGGCCGAGATCGGCAAGCACGTCGGCATTGAGCGCGCCGGCAATCGCCGCCTGCTCGACGACGCTGCGGTTGTAGCGCGTGTGCAGCCCGTTGATCAGCTGGCGCACCGCGAGCGCATCGTCGACGGAGCTGCGCAGATCCTGTCCTGCCCGCACCTCGCCGGAGGCAAGTACAAGCGAAGCCTCGTCCAGCCCCGACTCGATCAGATATTCCTCGTAGGCGCTTTCGTCCTTGAGATACTGCGAGCTCTTGCCCCGCGTCACTTTGTAGAGCGGCGGCTGGGCGATGTAGAGGTGGCCGCGCTCGATCAGCTCCGGCATCTGCCGGAAGAAGAAGGTGAGCAGGAGCGTGCGGATGTGGGCGCCGTCGACGTCGGCGTCGGTCATCAAGATGATCTTGTGGTAGCGCAGCTTGTCGGCGTTGAACTCGTCCTTGCCGATCGAAGTGCCGAGCGCGGTGATCAGCGTGCCGATCATGTCGGAGGAGAGCATGCGGTCGAAGCGCGCGCGCTCGACATTGAGGATCTTGCCGCGCAGCGGCAGGATCGCCTGGTTCTGGCGCGAGCGCCCGCCCTTGGCCGAGCCTCCGGCCGAGTCGCCCTCGACGATGAAGATTTCCGACTTCGCCGGATCGCGCTCCTGGCAGTCGGCAAGCTTGCCGGGCAGCGAGGTGACGCCGAGCGAGCTCTTGCGGGTGATGTCGCGCGCCTTGCGCGCGGCCTCGCGCGCTGCCGCGGCCTGGATCACCTTCTCGACCACCACCTTGCCTTCGCTCGGGTGCTCTTCCAGCCACGTGCCCAGCGCCTCGTTGACCAGGCTCTCCACCACCGGACGAACCTCGGAGGAGACCAGCTTGTCCTTGGTCTGCGAGGAGAATTTCGGGTCCGGTACCTTGACCGAGAGAACCGCGGTCAGGCCTTCGCGGCAGTCGTCGCCGGTCAGCGAGACCTTTTCCTTCTTGGTCTGGCCGGAAGATTCGCCGTAGCCGGTGATCTGCCTGGTCAGCGCCGCGCGGAAGCCGGCCAGATGGGTGCCGCCGTCGCGCTGCGGGATGTTGTTGGTGAAGGCCAGCACATTCTCGTGGTAGCTGTCGTTCCACCACATAGCGACTTCCACGGTGATGCCGTCGCGCTCGGCGCGGATGGCGATCGGCGTCTCGATCAGCGGCTTCTTCACCCGATCGAGATATTTGACGAACTCCTCCAGGCCGCCGTCATAATGCAGCTCATGGCGCACGAGGTCGGCATGGCGCGCATCGGTCAGGATGATGCGCACGCCGGAATTGAGGAAAGCAAGCTCGCGCAGCCGGTGCTCCAGCGTGCCGTAGTCGAACTCGACCATGGTGAAGGTCTCGGCCGACGGGAAGAAGGTGATCTCGCTGCCGCTGCGGCCTTCGTTGGTGCCGGGCTGCTTGTCCTGCTCGTAGCTGCCGGTCACCTTCAGCGGCGCGTCGGCATTGCCATGCGTGAAGCTCATCTCGAAGATCTCGCCATTGCGGCGGATCTTGAGCTTCAGCCAGGCGGAAAGCGCGTTGACCACCGAGACGCCGACCCCGTGCAGGCCGCCGGAAACCTTGTAGGAGTTCTGGTCGAATTTGCCGCCGGCATGCAGCTGCGTCATGATCACTTCGGCCGCCGAGACGCCCTCGCTGGAATGGATATCGGTGGGAATGCCGCGGCCATTGTCGATGACGGTGACGGAACCGTCGGGGTTGAGCGTCACCGAAACGAGGTCGGCGTGCCCGGCCAGCGCCTCGTCGATGGCGTTATCCACCACCTCATAGACCATGTGATGCAGGCCCGAACCGTCATCGGTGTCGCCGATATACATGCCCGGCCGCTTGCGCACGGCATCCAACCCCTTCAAAACCTTGATGGAATCGGCGCCGTACTCGGCTTCCGCGCCAATGGCGCTCTCGGTCTGGTCGCTCATGAAAACCTGTCTGATTGGTGGCGCTGATACAGCGCGGAAAAATGGCCCCGAATCGCGCCGTTTTGATGTCCTAGATATAGGCGCAAACGGCTGCTTTTCCAAGGTTTGCGGGCATTTTGCCGGCTTGGCGACACAGTCTTTCCACGCCTGCACGAGATACTGGCGCGTGCATGGAGACAACCGATTGCGAAAGCAGCGCCGAAGCGCAGCCTCGTAACTGCATTCCCTGGGGAAATTTTTGCGCTTATGCGGCGGCGCGCAGCGTCGTCGGCGCCTCGGCCCAGCGGAACAATCCGTCGAGCATCGTCCTTGCGGACGGGTCACATGGACGTCCGCTTCATCGGGCACTACATTTGACGCTGTCAGCGGAGCACGCATCATGGACACCAAGCCCGCCCCCTTTGTGCCGCCCGCGCCGAAGCCGCGCACCACGCCGCCCTCGACGCTGGAGATGATGCGCATCGTCTACCGCAATCCCCTCGAGCTGTGGGGCGAGCACACCTACAACGAGCCCTGGATTTCGGCGAATGGCGTTGGTGGACATCTGATCGTAGCCAACGATCCCGGCCTCATCCGCCATGTGCTGATCGACAACGCCAAGAACTACAAGATGGCGACGGTCCGCCAGCTGATTCTGCGCCCGATCCTGCGCGACGGCCTGCTCACCGCCGAGGGCGAAGTCTGGAGGCGTTCGCGCAAGGCGATGGCGCCGGTGTTCACGCCGCGCCACATCTTCGGCTTCGCCGAGCCGATGCTGAAGCGCACGCTGGAATTCGTCACCCGCTACGAGGCCGGCGGCATGTCCGACATCGCACATGACATGACGCTGCTCACCTACGATATTCTCGCCGAGACGCTGTTTTCCGGCGAGATCGCCGGCGAACCCGGCAGCTTCGCCGGGGAGATCGACCGCCTGTTCGAGACCATGGGCCGTGTCGATCCGCTCGACCTGTTGCGGGCGCCCGAATGGCTGCCGCGGCTCACGCGCATCCGCGGCCGCAAGACCATGGCCTATTTCCGCAACATCGTCGCCGGCACGGTGAGGATGCGCGAAGAGCGGATGAAGCGCGATCCCGATGGCGTGCCGCAGGATTTTCTCACGCTTCTCCTGCGGGCCGAGGGGCCGGACGGGCTGACCCGCGCCGAAGTCGAGGACAACATCATCACCTTCATCGGCGCCGGCCATGAGACGACCGCGCGGGCGCTCGGCTGGACGATCTATTGCCTCGCCGAGGCGCCCTGGGAACGCGACAAGGTCGAGCAAGAGATCGACGCCGTGCTGGCGCACGAGCCCGATCC
Source organism: Mesorhizobium australafricanum (assembly GCF_033977265.1). Classification (NCBI taxonomy): domain Bacteria; kingdom Pseudomonadati; phylum Pseudomonadota; class Alphaproteobacteria; order Hyphomicrobiales; family Phyllobacteriaceae; genus Mesorhizobium; species Mesorhizobium australafricanum. Next base: position 194,872 of record NZ_JAVIIT010000010.1, read on the forward strand.
GACCAAATGGCTGGATGCCATGCCGCTCACCCGGGCCGCTTTCGAGGAGGCGCTGAGGCTCTATCCGCCGGCGCCCTCGATCAACCGCGAGCCGATCGAGCCGGAGACCTGGAACGGTCTCTATATCCCGAAATATGCCGCGGTCTTGGTGATGCCCTGGGTCGTGCATCGCCACCGCAAGCTATGGGACAGGCCGGACGCCTTCATGCCGGAGCGTTTCCATCCGGAAAATCGCGACAGGATCGACCGCTTCCAGTATCTGCCCTTCGGTGCTGGCCCGCGCGTCTGCATCGGCGCCAGCTTCGCCATGCAGGAGGCGATCATCGCGCTGGCGATCCTGTTGTCGCGCTTCCGCTTCGACGCGACGGCCGAGACCCGGCCATGGCCGGTGCAGAAGCTCACCACGCAGCCGCAGGGCGGCCTGCCGATGCAGGTCTCCCGCCGCGCCTGAGCTTTTGTTAGCGGTCGGCGATCGGCCGGCGCTGCTGGAACTGACCGGCGGCGCGGAAGCGCCACAGGTAGCTCGGCAGGATCGTGGCGATCGCCTGCGGCTGGATGCCGAGCCCGGCAAGTGTCCTGGCGGCCTTGGCGGCTTCGTCCGAAACGACGTTGTGCGCGCGCAGTTGCAGCACTTGGTCCTTGGTCAGGAGCGGATTGGGCAGCAGCTGAAGGATCGACGCCTGGATGTTCGCCACCCACCACGGCACCGGCACCAGCAGACGCCGGCGGTCGATGACCGCGAGCAGCTCCTCCATGCATTCCTTGAAGGTCAGCACCTGCGGGCCGCCGAGCTCATAGATCTCGCCGCCCTTGACCTTGCCGTCGACCGAGCGCGCGATCGCTTCGGCGACGTCGCCGACATAGACCGGCTGGAATTTCGCTTGCCCGCCGCCGATCAGCGGCAGGATGGGCGAGAGCTTCGCCATGCCGGCGAAGCGGTTGAAGAAGCTGTCCTCCGGCCCGAAATTGATCGACGGCCGGAAGATGACGGCGTCCCCGATCGTGTCGAACACGGCTTTTTCGCCGAGTGCCTTGGTGCGGGCATAGTCGGACGGCGAATTGAGATCGGCGCCGAGCGCCGAGATCTGGGTGAGGCCGGCGCCGACCGAGCGTGCGGCCTCGGCGACGGCGCGCGCGCCGAAATCGTGCACGGCGCCGAATTTCTGGCGGCCGGTCTCATGCAGGATGGCGACCAGGTTGACGACATGGTCGGCGCCCTGCACGGCGCGGTCGACCGACCAGCGCACGCGCACATTGGCCTGCACGGGCTGGATCTGGCCGACATTGCCGAGCGGCTGGACATGGCCGGCAAGGTCGGGCCGCCGGCAGGCGACCCGGATGCGGTAGCCGCGCTTGGCCAGCGCCCGCACGACGTGGCGACCGACGAAGCCCGAACCGCCGAAGACGACGACGAGCTTGGGGGTCTGCAGGATTTCGGTCATGGCTGGCTCCGCGCGCGAAAATGCTTGGCTGAAGCCGTTTCTTAATCCGTTTCTCGCCAAAGGCAAAGAGCGACCGGAGGTCGCCGCTGCTTGTTTTGCATCGTCCGGAAAGCCCTGCCGATGTGGGCGCGTCGACCGAGTGGCGACTGCCGCCGCGGATTACGAAGAAGGCCGGGATTGCCGCCCGGAAATGCGATCGAAAACGCAGAAAACCCCACCGAAGCGGGGTTTTCCGGGCAGTGTCCACGCCGAAACAGGGTCCAACGAGGCGGCCTGACCTGAGACGGTATCAAGGTGGCGTGAAGCAAGCACGCCCGCCTCCGCCCTGAACGCCCGGCGCGGCGCCGCCAACCGCGAGCCGAACGAAGCCAACCAGGCGGCTCGCGGCGTGGGGTGCCGCAGATGGGTCGTGTCAGGGCCGGAAAAGGTTCGATCGCGCGCGAAAATCAGGCCGAATAACGCTCGGCGAATTCCGAAATGCGCTGCACCACCGCCTTGGACGTGGCGATCCCGCGCGCCTTTGCCTTCTCCGCGCTCTCGGCGCGGGAGCGGCCGGGAATATGCACGCCATAGCGCCGCCGCAGCCGGTCGAGCTGGTCCTTCATGCGCTGCTCGAATTCCGGATCGAGCAGCTTGGGTTCGATGGCGAGAACGAAGAGGCCGGTGCCGGGGCTGTCCGGCCCGCCCGAGAACCAGGGCGCGTCGAGCGACCAGTTTGCGCCGGAAATGCCCGCCGCCAGCACCTCGACCATAAGCGCGATGTTGGCGCCGCGCTGACCACCAAAGGCGAGCATCGCGCCCTTCATCGCCGCCGCCGGATCGGTGGTCGTGTTGCCGCTGGCATCCAGCGCCCAGCCTTCGGGGATTTTCTTGCCGTCCTCGGCCGCCTTGCGGATGTTGACGAAGGCCGTGGCGCTCGACGACTGGTCGATGACCAGCGGCGGCCCGTCGGCGGCGGGCGCCGCGAACGACATTGGATTGGTGCAATAGACCGGCTTGATCGAGCCTGAGCCGGCAAGCACCGCCGGTCCGTTGGTGGCGGCGAAGGAGACCAGTCCCTGTTCCGCCAGCCGCCCGGTGAAATAGCCGAGCGCGCCGCAGGTATAGGCGTTCTTCTGCGAGAAGATGGCGACGCCGAACAGCTTCGCCGCCTTGACCAGGTCGTCGATCGTGCGGTCGAAGCCGGTATGGGCGAGCCCGCCGCGCGCGTCGGAGAGATAGACGGCGAGCGCCGGCCGGGTGATCAAAGGCTCGGCGTTGCCGTCGATGCGGCCAGCTTCGAGCGCTTCCAGATAGTCGATGAAATGCGATAGCCCCACCGTCGACAATCCTTCGGCCTCCGCTGCGATGATGGAGGCGACAAGCGATTGTGCCGCCTCCTCATTGGCGCCGGCGCCGAGCGCCGCCATCCGGCACAGCCCTGTTGCCTGGTCGAGAGTGAGTTGCATCAGCGGTGCCCTGCAGCGAGTAGCGAATAGGGAATAGCGAGTAGGGGAGATAAACGAACTACTCGCTATTCGCTACTCTCTATTCGCTATCCGATCTTCACCGGGATCCGAGCCTCTATCCGACTGAAGACGAAGACCAGGATGCCGGTGATCGTCATATAGATCAGCGCCAGCAACAGCAAAGGCTCGTAGGTCAGATAGGTGTCCTGGCGCACCTTGGAGGAGACGGCGAAGATGTCGATGACGCTGATCGTCGCCACCAGCGGCGTCGATTTCAGCTGCAGCACGGTCTCGCCGGTCAGCGTCGGCAGCGCTCGGTAGAAGGCCTGCGGCAGCCAGATGCGCCGGAAGATCTTCCAGCGGCTCATGCCGAAGGCCCGCGCCGCCTCGAGCTGGCCTCTGGGCACACCGGCAAAGGCGCCGCGCATCACTTCGCCCTCATAACCGGCGAAGGAGAAGGTCAGCGCCACCACACCGTACGGCCAGGCCTGCCTGAGATACGGCCAAAGCCACGATTCGCGGATCCACGGATATTGCGGGAAGATCGAGCCGAGGCCGTAATAGAGCAGCCACAGCTGCAACAGCAGCGGCGTTCCACGGATGATGGTGCAGAAGACCTTCGCCGGTGCCGAGAACCAGATCGGTCCGCCGGCCTGGGCGAGCCCGAGCGGCACGGCAAGCGCAAAGCCCAGCGCGCAGGTGACGGCGAGGATCCAGAGCGACCGCCAGAGGCCTATCAGGCCCATTTCCCAATATTGCGGCAGCCAGTCCCAGCGCATGAAGAAGGCCGCGCAGAGCACCAGCGCCAAGGCTATCAGGATCAGCACGATGCGGTGCGGCTTGAGCCAGATCGAGGCGCGCGCCGCCATGTTGATCGCGGTGGCTTCGGCCGACATCAGCGCGCCTCCTTGACGGAGGGCATGCCGCGCCGAGACCAGGTCTCGACGCGGCCGATGATCAGGTTGGAGAAGAGCGACAAGGCAAGATAAAGCGCGCCGGCGGCGAGGTAGAAGAGCAGGTAGGCTTTGGTGACGCCCGCCGCTTGGCGCGTCGCCAGCGTCAGTTCGAAGAAGCCGACGACGGCGAGCAACGCGGTGTCCTTGGTGGCGATGAGCCACAGATTCGCCAGGCCGGGGATGGCGAAGGGCAGCATCGCCGGCACCGTGACGCGCCGCAGCATCAGGCCTGGCGACATGCCGTAGGCGCGGGCGGCCTCGATCTGGCCTTGCGGGATGGCGAGGATGGCGCCGCGGATGACTTCCGTCGAATAGGCGCCCTGGACGAAGCCCAGCACGAAAATGCCGGCCGCGAGCCCGCTGATGTCGACACGGCTGTAGCCCATTGCCGTCAGCACCTGGTTGATGAGGTCGGTGCCGGCGTAATAGAGCAGCAGGATCAGCACCAGTTCCGGCACGGCGCGCACGACGGTCGTATAGACCGCGAGCAGATCGCGCGTCACCGGGCCACCGTAAAGCTTGCCGAAGGCGCCGGCGGTGCCGATCATGAGGCCGAGGCAGGTGGCGCCTACGGCGATCTCGACCGAATGCAGCAGGCCGACCAGCAGCGTGCCGCCCCAGCCTGGCGCCACGGGCGACAGGAGTTCCATGATGCCGGCCGCGGAGGCCGGAAGAAAGGCGTCGATCAGCTTCGCCCCCGGATTGCTGGCAAGCCGCTGACGGCCAGGTCAGCGGCGGGCATGCGTGGCAAGGTCGGGCATGGCGCGGGCGCCATGCCCTTACTCATTTGCGAGAGGGTTCAGTTCGATTGCGCCGGCCCGCCATAGATGTCGAAATCGAAGTATTTCTTCGTGATCTCGTCATATTTGCCATTGGCGCGAATGGCCTTGATGCCGGCGTTGATCTTTTCCTTCAGTGCGGTGTCTTCCTTGCGCACGCCGGCGCCGATGCCTGGCCCCAGCACCGAGTCATCCGGCGCCACCATGCCCTTCATATCGCAGCAGGCCTTGCCCTGGTCGCTCTTCAGGTACTCCGCCATGGCGATCGAATCCGCCTGAACCGCGTCGAGACGGCCTGCCGCGAGATCCTGGTTGGCCTCGTCCTGGGTCTGGTATTCCTTGATCTCCTGCGCCCCGGTGAAGTGCTTCTTGGCGTAGGCGGCGTGCGTGGTGGACACCTGGACGCCGATGACCTTGCCCTTGAGATCGTCCGGAGCGGAGCCGAATTTCTGGTCCTTCGGGCCGATGATCGCCGGCAGCGTGTTGTAGTACTTGTCCGAGAAGTCGATGGTCTTCTTGCGTTCCTCGGTTATCGTCATCGAGGCGACGATCAGGTCGATCTTCTTGGTGGTCAGCGCCGGGATGATGCCGTCCCAGGCGACTGGGGTGATCACGCAGTCGAGCTTCTCCTCGGCGCAGACCGCATCGATGAACTCGATCTCCCAGCCTACCCACTTGCCCGAGGCATCGGGCGAGGTGAAGGGCGGATAAGGCTCGGCGGCGACGCCGATCTTGACCTGGTCGGCCTTTGCCACGCCGCCCATAGCTGCGACGCCGAGAAGCAGCGCCGCCGCGAATGTCTTGAGAACAGTCTTCATGTCAGGACTCCCAGTTTGTTGTTGTTCCCGGTTTTCGCACCGCTTGACGCCGATCCTAGCCGACATTGCGGAGGAATTGCTTGAGCCTTTCGGATTTGGGCGCGCCGAACAACTGTTCCGGCGGACCTTCTTCCTCGACCAGCCCGTTGTAGAGGTAGACGACATGCGTCGCGACCTCGCGAGCGAACTTCATTTCATGCGTCACCAGCACCATGGTGCGCCCCTCGCGCGCCAGGTCGCCGATCACTTTCAGCACCTCGCCGACCAGTTCGGGATCGAGCGCGGAAGTCGGCTCGTCGAACAGCATGACGCGCGGATTGATCGCCAGCGCCCGGGCGATCGCGGCGCGCTGCTGCTGCCCGCCGGACAGGAAAGCCGGATAGACGTCGCGCTTCTCCGCCAGCCCGACCCGGGCCAGCAGTTTCTCAGCCTGGACGATCGCCTCGTCGCGCTTGACGCCGAGCACATGCACCGGAACCTCGATGACGTTCTCGATCAGCGTCATGTGGCTCCACAGGTTGAAATTCTGGAACACCATGCCGAGCCGGGAGCGGATGCGCTCGATCTGCCTGCGGTCAGCCGGAACGGTATGGCCGTGGCTGTCGGCCTTGAGCTTGATCTCCTCGCCATTGACGCGGATGATGCCGCTGGTCGGATTTTCAAGGCAGTTGATGCAGCGCAGCAGCGTCGATTTGCCGGAACCGGAGCCGCCGATGATGGCGACCACCTCGCCGTCGCGCGCCGACAGCGAAACGCCTTTCAACACGTGCAGCTGGCCAAATTTCTTGTGCAGGTTTTCGACATGGATGGCTTCGGCGGCGCCGCTTTGCGCCTCGCCGGATGGGGCTGCGGCAGCTCCCACAGCGCTCACCGGGTGACCTCTATAGGGGCGACGGCAGTTCGTCGAACGTCCATCCGGCTAATCAACATACGCTGTATTGTCCCACTCCTGACTTCAGCATGGACCCGACAGCGTGAGCCCGTCAATCCCGCTCATTACGGCACTTGCGGCCTTGTTGTGCAAGTGTATAAATAGCCTTTCATGAAATTTTCACGATTTTTTTCATCTTAAAAGGGTATCGATGAGCGCTTTCGGATCACAATCCATGGCGGCGCCGCTGCGGCGGGTGCTGATGCGGTCGGCGGCCAACGCCATGCGCGACGCCGACAGGGCTGCCTGGCACTATGGCCCGGGATTCAATCCGGCGAAAGCAGCTTCGCAGCACGCGGTCCTTGCCGAACTGGTGGCGGCTTCCGGCGCCCAAATCGAATGGATCGAGGACAAGGCCGACGCACTTTCGGATTCGGTGTTCACGCACGACCCATCGCTGATGACCGACCGCGGCGCGCTGATCCTGTCCATGGGCAAGCCGTTGCGTGCCAGGGAGCCCTCGCTGCATGAGGAGACCTACAAAAGGCTGGGCATTCCGATCCTCGGCCGCGTCGAGGCTCCCGGTCAGGTCGAAGGCGGTGATTGTGTATGGGTGGATGCCCGCACGCTGGCCATCGGGCGCGGTGTCCGCTCCAACCAGGAAGGCATCCAGCAGCTTTCCAACCTGCTGACGCCGCTGGGCATTTCCGTCTACGGCTTCGATCTGCCGCTGTGGCATGGCGAAGAGGCGTGCCTGCATCTGATGTCGGTGATCAGCCCGCTGGCCGACGACCTCGCACTGGTCTATTCACCGCTTTTGCCGGCCCCATTCTATCAGATGCTGAAGGCGCGAGGCATCCGGCTGGTCGAAGGCGACGCCGAAGAGTTCGCCGCTTCCAATGGTCTCAGCCTGAACGTGCTGCCGACCAGCCCGCTCAAGGTCATTGCCGTTGCCGGCTTTCCCAGGACCAAAGCCGCGATGGAAGCCGCCGGCTGCACCGTTGAGATATTCGAGGCGGATGCGCTGTGCATCGCCTGCGAGGGCGGGCCGACATGCCTGACGCGGCCGATCCTGCGCCAATGAATGCGCGCCGCAAGTTCCGCCGCGAGGGCGAGGAGCGGCGGCGGCAGGATCTGATCGATGCGACACTGGACTGCGTGGCGGAATATGGCCTGCAAGGCGCTAGCCTGCGCACCATCGCGTTGCGTGCCGGCGTCACCGCGGGGCTGATCCGGCACTATTTCCCCGGCAAGGAAGAATTGCTCCAGGAAGCCTATACGGCGCTGGTCGGCCGCATGACCGAGCAGGCGAAAGCGGCATTGGTCATGGAGGATGCCTCGCCGCGCCAGCGGCTTGCCGCTTTCGTCACCGCCAACCTCAACGCGCCCATCATCGACCAGCGGGTGTTTTCGCTCTGGGCAACCTTCCTCGGCCGCGCCAGCGCGGATCCGACGCTCGCCCGTGCCCACCGCGAAGGCTACCTTGGCTTTCGCAACGAGGTGGAAGCGGTTGTGGCCGAAGTGCTCGCCGCCGAACAGCGCAAGACGGACGAAAGCGAGCTGCGCCACCATGCCATCGCGATCAATGCGATCATCGACGGGCTCTGGATCGAAGGCTGCCTGGCCGGCGAGATGTTCTCGTCCGGCGAATTGGCCGCGATCGGCATCAAGGCTGTGGAGGCCGAGCTCGGCCTCGCACAGGAAAGGGGAGAAGACCAATGACCACCATAGGCGAAGCGCTGATCACCCTGCTCGAGGCGCATGGCGTCGACACCGTCTTCGGCATTCCGGGGGTGCATACGGTGGAGCTCTATCGCGGCCTGGCGCGCTCGAAGATCCGTCATGTCACGCCGCGCCACGAACAGGGCGCCGGCTTCATGGCCGACGGTTATGCTCGGGCCGGCGGCCGGCCGGGCGTCGCCTTCGTCATCACCGGGCCGGGCCTCACCAACACCATCACCGCCATGGGCCAGGCGCGCGCCGATTCGGTGCCGATGCTGGTCATCTCCGGCGTCAACGCCACCGATACGCTTGGCAAGGGGCTGGGCTTCCTGCATGAACTGCCCGACCAGCGCGGCATGATGGAAAAGGTTGCGCTATTTTCCGAGCGTGTCACCGAGGCCGGTGAACTGCCGGGCGCGCTCGCCCGCGCCTTCGCGCTGTTTTCGTCGGCGCGGCCGGGGCCGGTCCATATCGAGATCCCCACCGATGTCATGGTGAAACCCGCCGACGGCATCGCGGCAGCGCTGAGCAATGCCGCGCCGCCCGTCCCGGATGCGGCCGCGATCGCCGAGGCGGCGCGACTTTGCCAGGCCGCCCGCCGCCCGCTGATCCTTTCGGGCGGCGGCGCCAAGAAGGCCGACGCGGCATTGCGGCGTCTGGCCGAGACGCTTGGCGCGCCCGTGGTCGAGACCGCCAATGCGCGCGGCCTCATGCATGGCCATCCTCTTTGCGTGCCGGCGAGCCCCAGCCTCGAGGCCGTGCGCGCGCTGATGGCCGACGCCGATCTGGTGATTGCCGCCGGCACCGAATTCGGCCCGACCGACTATGACGGCTATGGCGATGGCGGCTTCGTGCTGCCGAAGAACCTGATCCGTATCGATATCGGCGCCGACCAGATCGCGCGCCGGCCGGTGACGGTCGGCATCCAGGCGGATTGCGCCGAAGGGATCGAGGCTTTGCTTGCTGCGATCGGGGCCGGTCATGTTGCGGCAAGGGATGGGGAGGCCCGCGCTGCCGCGGCGCGCGCCGCCGCGCGGACCGAACTGAAGCCCGACTATCTGGCGCAGGTGCGCGCCGTCGAAGCGATCCGCGATGCGCTGCCGGGCGCCATCATCGTCGGCGACTCGACGCAGCCGATCTACGCCGCCAACCTCTATTACGACCACGATCGTCCCGGCGGCTGGTTCAACGCCGCGACCGGCTTCGGGGCGCTCGGCTACGGTCCGCCGGCGGCGATCGGCGCCGCACTTGCCGTGCCGGAGGCGCCGGTGGTGTGCCTTACCGGCGATGGCGGCTTCCAGTTCACCTTGCCGGAAATCGGCGCCGCGCTCGACGCCGAAGCGCCGGTGATCTTCGTCGTGTGGAATAATCGCGGCTATCGCGAGATCGAGACGTCGATGCTCGATGTCGGCGTCGAGCCGGTCGGCGTGTCGCCGGCGCCGCCGGATTTCTGCAAGCTTGCCGAGGCCTATGGCATCGAGGCCGAGCGGCTGGCCGGGGTCGGCGGCCTTGCCGTGGCGCTGAAGCGCGCGCGGGCGGCCGGGAAGCCGCGCGTCATCGAAATCACCGTCGACTGAAAGAGGTCGCGGCGGGTGCGACTGTTGGGTTGGTCCCAGGCTGGCGCCCGGCAAATCTCACCATCAGATCGATTCCAGATGGCGGCTGGCTTGATGTCGCCCGCGACAGCCCGACGCATGCAAAGACGCTGCGCCTGCCATGTCGATATTTCAATTGAGTGACAACGCGAAAGGCGCCACGTTCCAATCTGGGGCGGCGTAACCAAAAGAAATAATGATAAAAAAATGACAGGAGCGGTCTAAGTATGACGGAAACGCTTAACGGCAGGCATGTCGTGGTGACGGGCGGCACGGGGGCGCTCGGCGGCGCGGTTGTCGGCAGATTGCTGGAGCAAGGCGCGATCTGCCACGTGCCCAATGCCCACGCGGCGGCCCCGCCGCATTTTCCTTACGCAGCCCACGCCAGCGTGCATCTGGCGCATAATGTCGACCTGTCGGATTCGGCCAAAGTCGAAGCCTTCTACCATCAGGTCCCCGAGCTCTGGGCCTCGATCCACCTTGCCGGCGGCTTCACCATGGCGCCGGTCGAAAAGATCGAGTCGGCTTCCTTCGCCGAAATGATGGACACCAACGCCCGCACGGCCTTCCTGTGCAGCCGTGCCGCGGTGCGCTCGATGCTGGCGTCCGGCACCGCGGGGCGCATCGTCAACGTCACCGCGCGCGCCGGGCTCGACCCCAGGCGCGGCTCCGGCATGGTCGCCTATGCCGCAAGCAAGGCGGCGGTCGCGGCGATGACGGTGGCCATGGCCGAGGAGTTGAAAGGCAAGGGCATACTGGTCAACGCCGTGGCGCCCTCGACCCTCGACACGCCCGCCAACCGCGCCGACATGCCCGACGCCGATTTCGGCAAATGGGTCAGCCTCGAAGCCGCGGCGGAAGCGATCGCCTACCTCGCCTCGCCTACCAACCAGGTCATGAGCGGCACGCTGGTGCCGCTCTATGGCCGGGCCTGACGCAGAAAGCTCACGAACAAAGAAAAACCCCGCCGGATCGCTCCGGCGGGGTTTTTTGTTCGGTAGCCGGAAGGACTTAGCTTCCCTGCTTCTTGAGCGCCGCGCCCAGAATATCGCCCAGCGAGGCGCCGGAGTCGGTCGAGCCGTACTGGGCGACCGCTTCCTTCTCCTCGGCGATTTCCAGCGCCTTGATCGAGACCTGCAGCTTGCGGGTCTTCTTGTCGAAGGCGATGACGCGGGCATCGACCTTCTGGCCGACGGTGAAGCGCTCGGGGCGCTGCTCGTCGCGGTCGCGCGAAAGATCCGAACGCTTGATGAAGGTCTCGATGCCGCTGTCGACCAGCCGCACGTCCAGGCCGCCATCCTTCACGCCGATGACCTCGCAGGTGACGACGGCGTTCTTGCGCAGTTCGCCCGAAGTCGCCGCTTCGCCGACCGCGTCACGGGCCAGCTGCTTGATGCCGAGCGAGATGCGCTCCTTGTCGATGTCGACGTCGAGCACCTGCGCCTTGACCATGTCGCCGCGATTGTACTCTTCGATGACCTGCTCGCCCGGACGGGTCCAGTCGAGGTCGGACAGATGCACCATGCCGTCCACGTCGCCTTCCAGGCCGATGAACAGGCCGAACTCGGTCTTGTTCTTGACCTCGCCCTCGACCTGGCTGCCGACCGGATGGCTCGAGGCGAAAGCCTGCCACGGATTCTCGAGCGTCTGCTTGAGGCCGAGCGAGATGCGGCGCTTGGCCGGATCGACCTCGAGCACCACCACGTCGACTTCCTGCGTCGTCGACAGGATCTTGCCGGGGTGCACGTTCTTCTTCGTCCACGACATTTCCGAAACGTGGATGAGGCCCTCGATACCCGGCTCCAGCTCGACGAACGCGCCGTAGTCGGTGATGTTGGTGACGGTGCCCTTGATCTTCTTGCCGATCGGGAACTTGGTGCCGATATCCGACCACGGATCCGACTCGAGCTGCTTCATGCCGAGCGAGATGCGGTGGGTTTCCTGGTTGATGCGGATGATCTGCACCTTGACCGTCTGGCCGATGTTGAGGATCTCGGTCGGATGGTTGACGCGGCGCCATGCCATGTCGGTGACGTGCAGCAGGCCGTCGATGCCGCCGAGGTCGACGAACGCACCGTAGTCGGTGATGTTCTTGACCACGCCTTCGACCACCTGGCCTTCCTCGAGGTTCTGCACGATTTCCGAACGCTGTTCGGCGCGGCTCTCCTCGAGCACGGTGCGGCGCGACACCACGATGTTGCCGCGACGGCGATCCATCTTGAGGATCTCGAAGGGCTGCGGGTTGTGCATCAGCGGGGTGACGTCGCGGATCGGACGGATATCGACCTGGCTGCGCGGCAGGAACGCCACGGCGCCGTCGAGGTCGACGGTGAAGCCGCCCTTGACCTGATTGAAGATGACGCCTTCGACGCGCTCACCCTTGGTGAACTTCTCTTCGAGACGGACCCAGCTCTCCTCGCGGCGAGCCTTCTCGCGCGACAGCATGGCTTCGCCAAGCGCGTTCTCGATGCGCTCGACATAGACTTCGACGGTGTCGCCGACCTTGAGAACGGATTCCTTGCCCTTGGCGCCGAATTCCTTCAGCGGCACGCGGCCTTCGACCTTGAGGCCGACATCGATGATGGCCATGTCCTTTTCGATCGCGGTGATCGTGCCCCGGACAACCTGGCCCTCGCCGGAATGGCCGGCGGTGAATGATTCTTCGAGCATGCTCGCGAAATCGTCGCGAGACGGATTAGCTACTGACATTGTTTCTCCTGGAATACCCCGCATCTTGAGCGGGGCGGGCGCCGTGGGTTAGCGTTGCGTTGAGCCTGCCGGCGTTCCGGGCTGAAAGCCCTTGGCCGCTGTTCAGGCGGCAAGTCCGGCGCATAAAGAATGCTGGCAGGCTGGTTCGTGCCCGATATGGGTATTTTTCCCGCTTTCGGCAATTGCAAGCGTGAGAGAAAACCCGGATCAGGCCTTGTTTCTCTTGGCAAGGACGTCGTCAACGATCGCCATCGCCGCCAGAAACGCCGCCTCTATAGCCATTTCGCTGGTATCAAGCAAGTGCGCGTCCGCCGCTGGCTTGAGCGGCGAGTCCGCGCGGCCCATGTCGCGTTCGTCGCGGCGCTCGATATCGGCGAGGATGGTGGCGAAGTCGGCGCTGCCGCCCATGCTCTCGATCTCGGCCAGCCGGCGCAGCGCCCGAACCTCGGCGCTCGCCGTGACATAGAGTTTGATGTCGGCGTCGGGGCACACCACGGTGCCGATGTCGCGGCCGTCGAGCACGGCACCCGGCGGCGCCTTGGCGAAGGCGCGCTGCTTCTCGACCAGGATGCGCCGCACCGTGGGGATGACCGCGACCTTGGAGGCCGCTTCGCCCACCGCATGCGCCGACAGCACCGCGCGGTCGAGGTTCGACAGGTTGACCTGCCGCGCCGCCGTTTCGGCCGCCGAGACATTCTCGAGCGGCAGGCCGAGCTCGAGCAGCTTGTGGGCGACGGCGCGATAGGTCAGGCCGGTGTCGAGCAGGTTGAGCCGGTAGTGGTCGGCGAGCCGGCGTGCGAGGGTGCCCTTGCCGGCGCCCGCCGGCCCGTCGATGGCGATGGTGAAGGTGTGGGTCATTGGCGAGCCGATGCGATCGGGGGGCACGATGAATAGAACAAGCGCCGCGTTCCTTCGCACCCCCCTCTGTCCTGCCGGACATCTCCCCCGCAAGGGGGGAGATTGGCGGCGGCTGCGCCCCGCTCAATCCTGCGACGTTGGCGATTAGCGAAAGCCCGCGTGCCAGCTGATCTCCCCCCTTGCGGGGGAGATGTCCGGCAGGACAGAGGGGGGTGCTGTCCCGCCAACAGCTCAGGTCGGCTCAAGCTCATTGCCCGTCACTCGATCTCCGCGCCCAGCCCCTTCATCAAGCCCATGAACTCCGGAAAGCTCGTCGCGATCATGTTGGCGTCGTCGATGGTCACCGGCTTTTCCGTCGCCAGCCCCATGACAAGGAAACTCATGGCGATGCGATGGTCGAGATGCGTCTTCACCGCCGTATCCTGGCCGTTGGGGTGAGCGCCAAGCCCCTTGCCGCCCGGCTTGCCGCGCACGGCAAGCGAAGCCTCGCCCTCGGTGCAGTCGACGCCGTTGAGCTTCAGCCCGGTGGCCACCGCGGCCAGGCGGTCGGATTCCTTGACGCGCAATTCCTCCAGCCCCTGCATTAGCGTCTCGCCCTCGGCGAAGCTCGCCGCCACGGCCAGCACCGGATATTCGTCGATCATCGACGGCGCGCGCTCCGGCGGCACCACGACGCCCTTCAGATCGGAGGAGCGCACCCGCAGATCCGCCACATCCTCGCCGCCGGCATTGCGCGGATTGAGGATATCGATGCGGCCGCCCATCTCCTGCAGCGTCAAAAGAAGGCCGGTGCGGGTCGGGTTCATCAGCACGTTCTCGATTGTAATGTCCGAGCCCGGAACGATGAGCGCCGCCACCAGCGGAAAGCCGGCGGAGGACGGGTCGCCGGGCACGGCGATTGTCTGCCCCGTCAGCTTGCCCTGGCCCTCGATGAAGATGTGGCGCACGCCGCGTTCGTCGGTCTCGACGGTCAAATTGGCGCCGAAGCCCTTCAGCATCTTCTCGGTATGGTCGCGCGTCATCACCGGCTCGATCACCGTGGTGATGCCCGGCGTGTTGAGGCCGGCAAGCAGCACCGCCGACTTCACCTGGGCGGACGCCATCGGCACGCGATAGGTGATCGGCCCGGCATGCTTCGGGCCGCGCAGCGTGATCGGCATGCGGTCGCCGGGTGCGGCCTTCAGCACCTGCACGCCCATCTGGCGCAGCGGGTCGAGCACGCGGCCCATCGGCCGGCCGGACAGCGAGGCATCGCCGATGAAGGTCGTCTCCATGTCATAGGTGCCGACAAGGCCCATGGTCAGCCGCGAGCCGGTGCCGGCATTGCCGAAGTCAAGCGGACCTTCGGGCTCAAGCAGCGCGCCGTTGCCGGTGCCGCGGATCACCCATTCGGCGCCGTTCTTTTCGATATGCGCACCCATTGCTTTCATGGCCGCGCCTGTGCGCATCACGTCCTCGCCTTCTAGCAGGCCGGTGATGCGGGTTTCGCCGGAGGCAAGGCCGCCGAACATGAAGGAACGGTGCGAGATCGATTTGTCGCCAGGCACGCGCGCGGTGCCGGAAAGGGCAGGGGATTTGCGGGCCGTGGCTGGCTTAGCGGCGGCGGAGTGAGACATCCTTGTCTTCCAAATGAAATGCCGGCTGCCCGGCTCTGTTCTTGATGTTGCGGCGGTCTCGTATCACGGCGCGCTGCAATGGTCATCCCCTTGGCGCGGCCGTTCGAACGCGGGGTTTTACGACGCCGGCTTTTGGCTTTGACAGCGCTTAAAACTGCGGTTAAGGGGACCACTCTTTTATTGACGAGGCCTGCTGTGGCGAAAACTGAACTTGGCACCAAGCGTATCGACCCCGAAACGGGTCGGAAATTCTACGATCTCAACAAGGACCCGATTGTCTCGCCCTATACGGGCAAGAGCTATCCGCGCTCCTATTTCGACGAAGGCAAGATTTCCGCCATCGAGGAAGAAGAGGAGGTCGCTGACAAGGAAGTGGACGGCGACGAGGAAGAAGGCGCCGAAGTCGTTTCGCTCGAGGAAGCCGATGACGAGGCCAAGGGCGGCGGCGACGATCTTCCCGATCTCGGCGACGATGAGGATGAAGACGTCGATCTCGGCGACGACGAGGACGATACCTTCCTTGCCGACGAAGAAGAAGAGGATGACGACGTCTCCGACATGATCGGCGTCGGCGACGACGAGGACGAGGTCTGATTTGATCGTTTGCCGGCCATTTTGGCCTGTGACGAAAAAGCGGCTTTTGAAGGCTTGATCTTGTCCGAAGGCGGCGCTAGAAGCCGCCAGCACTAAAAACGGCGCGGCTCTCAAACCGCGCCGGATCTCTTCGCCGGAAACGGCGCCGGCTGACTGCCGGGAGTGGGGCCATAGCTCAGTTGGGAGAGCGCTTGAATGGCATTCAAGAGGTCGTCGGTTCGATTCCGATTGGCTCCACCAAAGTTTCTCTAGCTTTATCAGCTAGTTATCTCGCAAGGCCCAATGCGGCCTGACCCCGTAGTGGGGCGCGGGCACCCCCAGGGCACTCCCAAGCGCATTTTCGAGCCACAGCTGATGCGTGGCGCACGCGTAAATAACCTTGCGTTTGCCGATTGCTCGCCCAATAGTCGCCGCAGGGACGTGCGTTGAAAGTGACCATGGCAGGCGAGTACCTGAACCACCAGTTGGAGTGTCCCTATTGCGGCACCATACGTCTTAGGATTCCAAAAGACGCCCAGCCTTTAACGCCGATCAGATGCACCGATTGCGGCCAGTATCTTGGCACATGGGACGAAATCCAGACCGACTTCGAGCGCCAAGGGGGCACCGATGGGATATTTCGTCTCGAAAAGGGTCGTATTGAGAAGCTCGACTGAAATTTCAAACTGACCCACTACCCGCCATCCATAGGAGGGCCGCTTCGCATGTTTGAGAATTGGTCACCTTTTTCTGAAGCGCGACTATCAGCCGTTCGACAGCCTTAGCGCGCTTCCGATATCTTGGCGCCTTCAAGGCCGGGGAACCCGCCAACGCCCAAATGTAAGCTGCCAGCGTTGGTCCGGCGGTGGGGTGGGACTTCTCAGTTTGGAATATGCGCTTCCGCCTGGGCGTTATCGCCTATGCTTCCGAACTCCTATAAGCTTGGCGGAAAGCATGGGAGCCCCAATGGTCTACACTGTTATCTGGTATGGGCGAAAAGGCATCATCGACAAGGTGACCTTCGACGTCGAAAAGACGGCCAAGGACCATGCTATCGCTATGTTCCAGACCCGGAAGGGTGACGATGGGGTCGTGTCCGTTGAAGTCCGTAAGGACAACGGTGCCGTCGTCTTCAGCCATGCGGAGAACTAAGCCTCCCGAGCCGTGAGCGAGGTGAGCAGTGCGATTGTCTCGTCATGGTCGAAGGTCCAGCCAAGCCTTGTCGCCCGCCAGACAGCCATGGGAGCGCGCCGTATCCTAGAAGTGCTGGCGAACGCTGATCTGGCGCCCATCACTGGCCACCACATCCGCGCCGCGGAATACCTGATGACGAACAAGGACTATTGCCAGAAGTTCGAGCCGCAGGATCTAACCACACCCATCAGCGACATGTTTCTAACGGCCGAAGACGATGCAAAAGTGATGAGCCACGCTCATCGCTGGCCATTTTGGAAGGCGCTGGCTGTTGTGTGGTTCCGTAAGACGAAGAAGCGTCGGCTTCACCTGCGGGTTGCTGCCTGAGTTCCGAACGGCAGCCTGCCTCTCTACACCAGAGAGGCAGGCTTGTTGTTGGCGCGCGCGAAGGTTGGCGTTGCCAGTGGGCGAACAACCTCGCGGCGATGACCAGGCGCTGGAAGCCGCTGGCGTGGTGTTCATCTCCGAGAACGGCGGCGGCGCCGGTGTGAGGCTCAGGAAGGCGTAGGCTTGGGCTCAGGAGGCGGCGCGTTCTGGTCTGGGCAATCAACGGTCGACAATTGTCCACACGCAGAGGGCAGATTGCCAACGCCGCCATAGCGCTCCACGAGTTTTGCGAATCCGTAGGCGAAGGCGAAAAGAAGCGCCAGGACAACCACTATTCGGACGACCATAAGGGATTGTAGCAGAATCCCCATTGCCGTCTGCTGCCCCCGCCAGCGCGCGTTCTTGCAAGCCGCTAAAATCGTCAAGCACTCCCCCGTCGGGAGCCGATCGGGGTGGCCGAAAGCGTCAGGGAGTACCTCGCCGGCGACGAGGCCGAGCCACGAGGCTGATCCGCTCGCTGATTCGGCTCGCATGGGCATGGCTGCTGTTGCAGGTCCAAAAGGCCAAGGGCCGCTGATCGCCAAACCCCTTCGGGGAGCCGGCGTGGTCCAGTTTGAAATTCAACCAGCATCAGAAGCGGTCATTCAGCCAAGCCCCGTAATGTGCTATGATTCCCCCATGGGAAAGAAGGCACAGCGCAAGGCCAAGCATGCGGTTGATATTCCATTAGACGGCGAGCTTGAAGCGGAAGCCGCCTACTACGCCCGCAAGGTTGGCATCACCATAGACGAAGCCGCTAAGCTCATCCGCGAAGCCAATCCGCCGAAGTTCTCGATAGTGCCGAAGGGCAAGAGCAAATAGAGGAGCGCCGGTTGCCAATCGGCCAGCTACGGGGACCGGCAAGCCGGCGCTCGACGGCGCAGGTGTGGCCACGCCAGCCATGAAACTAGCGCGATCTTGTTAGCCGGCTAGAGCGTGTAAATTCTGGTCCCGCCCTCCATCTCCGCAATCTGCCTCGCCATGCTCACCAGCGATATCTGGCGCTACCGGCGGGGCGACCTGATCGGGATGACGGCGAGCCTGGTGATGTCGCTCCTTGGCTCTCACGTGCTTACGCACTGGCGATGAAGCTTCTGCTGCCGGCGACATCCTAAAAGCTGTTCCCAGCTTCGTCCGTATGGATGATGCCGGCCATTTCAGTACGAGCATATACTTTGTCGCCAGCCGGTATGGTGTCTCGCCCCCGAGCCCCCGTCGCCGGTTAGGCCCGGCGTTTGCAGGCCCTACCCCGGTCAGCTTGCCGGGCCGCCCCTTCGCTGTTCCGGCGTCAACGCGTGGTTCGTGAACTGCAGGTTTCGGTCGTCGCGGCGGCGGCCAGGCATTCGTGACAATAGATGATTTTCAGGAGATCCCCTCGCTGGAATGGGTCGCCGCACCGGAGAGGATTATATTCCTTAGATGCTTTCAGATGGCAAGGGCTCAATGAAAGAGCCCGCTCTTCTGACGTTTGGGCGGGCTCTTTGTCGGGACCTCCTAAGGAAAGCCGGCGTC
>NZ_JAVIIT010000011.1:0-195695 GCF_033977265.1 Mesorhizobium australafricanum
CTTCCTGGTCCCGCAGCATGCCGCTGTGGCGCACCACCGCACAGGAGAACTGAACGATGTCCCGAGCTCGACCAATGTCATCGAGGGCATTGTTGAACAGATTACTCGACATTGCGCGAGAGACGCGCTGCCGGGCTGCTTCGGAATGCCGTCCCGCTTGCAAATCGACAGTTTGTCTATGCGGCGGTAGCCCGCCTCCGTGGGAAAGTTCGGACCGCTGCGCCTGGCGCGAGGGTCCGCCCTCGGCCCGCAAAGCGCCTGATTGCTGCCGCGACCCTTCAGGCCGTTGAGAACCTATGCGGCGGCTATCGCGCGCGCTCCCATCGTCACGGCGTGGCGGCCTGGCCTCCATGCCGGATGGGTTTCGACCATGCGACGGGGCGGAGGTGTGTGAGCTTTCGGTGACGCCATCTCTGCGCCGCGATCCGGCATCGGAACGCGAAGGACCCGCTTGCCGTCCTTCCCCATGAGACCGCTGCTCGCTTCCAAGACGGATGTTGGTTTCTGCGCCATCGTCGGCACGTCGCTCTCCTGGCCCTGCGTTCCTATCGGACGTGGTTTGTCGATGCGACAGGACCGGAGCGTAAGAACTTTCGCTTGCATGATCACCGCGTCCCGGCTCATCGTCAGAACGCAAAGCGCTTTCTTCCTCGCTTGCTTCACCTTCTCGCGCCAAAGGAAAACGGCGCCGCGTCATGCCCGTTCCGCGCAATGCGGAAGCGAAAAGTCGTGGTTGACCAACGGGGACGCGCGCGGACCGGTCCTGCGGGGTATCATCACCGCGGCCTGCGACGCGGCTGGAGGAAGCTTCGCTAGCCTGCGGCTCGCGGTGCGTCCGCTCGACAATCGAGTTGAACGCGTTTCCACCTTCTGCCGCGGCGTGACCTGATGCGGCGCGGGACCTGCCGTCCGGGGCGTCACCGGCTGGAGTGCCTCCGATGCGCGATCTTCCCGTCCGGCCGATGTTGGTCATGTTTCGTCTCCGATCCAGGCAACAACGCATCGCCTAAAGTGTGTGGAGCAACGACAGGCGAGCCAACATGGTCGTCGCTCAGAAACCCCAAAGCGCGCCTAGGGCACCGAACCCGGGAGCTCTGAAGGAAGCAGCTTGTCCGATCGGTAAATCGAGCAGGCCCTTGGCCGGGCCGACGCTCGAATACCTTTCGCTCGCGGTCGGGAGGTCGCAATCACCTTCAACATCACCTAACAACCATTGCTTCCTTGAGGCGGAACGTAGCTTGGCTGACCTGACAACAAACTGACGCGCTATGAGAGCTGAGCAGAATCTGAGAGCCGCCGGAGCAAACCGTTGCTTTTGGCCAAGGGACAATGGCCGGCTGAACTGACGTGCGAACGGTATGGCCGACGCGAGTACGTTAGACCGGCTGCGACCGTAAGGCATACGGAATCCAGCTGCTTGGAACGCCGGCAGCCACGCCAGCTGAACATTCCCGCAGAATTGAATTGATTGGACAGCCGATTGACTGGTCTGCCCGTTGTGATTCGCTGATCTGTCTAAAACTTGAGCGACATGACGACAGCAAGGCGGAGCGCCCGGCGGCGCTTCGGCGGGACCGCAGCGTGCGCGTCGTTGGCACCACTGTTCGGCTTGTAGAGCTGTGGATAGCGATCCCCCAGCCGCGCTCCATCTCCATCGAACTTCGCGGCGGCCTTTGCCACCATCATGATGCCTGCGCTTGGAGCAGTTAGCGATTACCAAATCGAGACGAGATCACCGTCGGAAAAAGAAGCTCCCCGACTGCTCCCGCCTGCGCGGCGCTCCGGTCGGCCGCTCGATCGCAAGCCGCGTGCGAGGCGGAAGCTCTCCCGCATGCAGTTCGAGGAGAGACCGATCCAGTTCCCTGTCCTCCGCGGTCAGCCGGTGGTTGAGGCGAAGGTAGTCCATCCAAGTCGGCGTGCGGAACGTCTCCGTCCAATGCGAGGGTTCCTGGAGGTCGCGCTGGAGGTTCCAGTGCCGGGCGCCGGCGCGGCTCTGCACCCGGCGGCGTTCCTGCATCTGGTCGAGGAAGGTTTCGACGTTGGCTTCCGGTATGGAGTACTCGATCTTAACCACGATCGGGCCGCTTCTCGACTTCAAGTCGAGGGCGAGCGCCGGCGTTTCGAAGCCAAGCGAATCCTGGTCGGCCTCTTTCCACTGGCGGATCGGGAGCAGCAGTCCGGTGGCGGCAACCAACAAGAGAGCGCCCGCAGACGCCTCGAGCGCCAGCGTCAGGGAATGGTTTTCGGCCACCACGCCCCAAATCCAGCTGCCGACCGCGACACCTCCCGACGAGAGGGCCGAGTAGATCGAGAGCGTGCGGCCAACGACCCAGCGCGGGCTCGACAATTGCACGCTGACGTCAAGTCCCGTCCAGGTGACGACCCAACCCGCGCCGCCCAGCGTCAAGGCAATCGCCGCCACCACCAGCGAAGGCGTGAAGGCAAGCGCCAGGCAGCAGGCGGCGCAGGCAATACAGGCGAGCGTCGTCAGACGCTCTTGCGACAGCGACCGTCTCAGCGCGTTGTTGGAAATGCCCGCGCACAAGGCGCCGGCGCCAAATCCAGCCATCAGGACACCATAAGCGATCGGCCCTCCCCCGAGCTGGTCCCGGGCAACCAGTGGCAGCAGCGCCAGGATCGAGATGCTCGTCAGACCGAAAAGGAATCCACGCGCGATCGCCGCCTTGATCTCTCCCGACAGCGCCGTGAAGCGGGCCCCGTCATGAATGGCCGTGCTCAATGGCTCACGGGGAAGAGGCGAAGCGCGACCGCTCCATTTGTAGAGTCCTATGGCCCACAGCATCGCCAGATAGGTCAGCGTCGCCACCGCGAAAGCCGTCAGAGGTCCGAAGGAGGCGACAACGACGCCGCCGAGCGCCGGACCGATGCTTCGCATGGCATTGTAGCCGACCGAGATTAGCGTGACCGCGGCCGGAACTTCGCGCTTTCGCAGGATGTCTCCGACGGAAGCATGCCAGGCCGGATCAGTGAAGGCAGCGCCGCATCCAGCCAGGCAGCTGAAGGCGAGGATTATCCAAGGATTGTAAAATCCCAGCGCCACAAGAGCGGTCAGCATGATCGACGACAATGCTATCACGCACCAGCCGATGGCCATGACGTGGCGGCGGCTGAAATTGTCGGCAATGGCTCCGGCGAAGATCGATAGAATGAACACTGGAAGCGTCGTGGAGGTCTGCACCAGGGCGACCATCACATCCGAGGTCGAGATGGTCGCCATCAGCCAGCTGACCGCAACCGTCTGAAACAGCCAGCCCAGACCGGACAGCTGTGCGGCAAGCCAGATCGCGCGAAAGGTGGGGCTCTCCAGCGGCGCGAACGTCGCCGACGAAACTGAAGCTGCGTCCGCGCGCGCCACCCTGCTCATTGGGCGAGCCCTTCTCTGTTCGTGAACACGTTTAGTTGGAGATTTCTCCCCTCGGCGCACTTGCCTCTGGAGAGTGGCAGGATCAGGGCATTACAATGCCGAACCGAGTAATTTCGACGGCTGCTTCAAAGCCAAAACTGAACCGTTCTGGTGGAAATACCTGTCCATCCATCACCAAAGCGCCTTAGCGACCAATCGATCATTCTACTGGAAGTTTTGGGCGGTGGAGATGCGTCTAGGGCTGGAACGCAACCTTTCATTGCGTTCTGTGGCTGCCTTCATTAATCAAGCTGATTTTTGCAGAAGCCATCAAAATCAGGAGCGTTCCGTGACAGAAGAAATCGAGAGCAATAGTGATGCCCTCATCGAGCTTACCGCCGACGTCGTATCGGCCTACGTCTCGAACAATCCGGTCCCGGTGAGCGACCTTCCTGGCCTGATCGACCAGGTTCATGCCGCCTTAAAAGGCACGATCGGCGGCCCGGTCCCTAAGCCTGAGGACCTCAAGCCTGCCGTTCCCATCAAGAAATCGGTCACGCCCGACTATATCATTAGCTTGGAGGACGGAAAAAAGTTCAAGTCGCTGAAGCGCCATCTCTCAACCCACTATGGCCTTACGCCCGACGAATACCGCGCAAAGTGGGGCCTGCCGGCAGACTACCCGATGGTTGCCCCGAATTATGCCGCAGCTCGCTCTGCTTTAGCCAAGACCCTGGGCCTGGGTCGAAAGCCTGATCGGGCCGAACAGGCCGCGCCGGCAAAGAGGGCCCGCAAAAACGGCGCGGCCTGAGTGTTGTTCCGGCGTGCTGACTTGGAAAGGCGGGGAGACTCCCGCCTTTTGCACTGCGTTCCCCGGCCTGCAACAATTTGCGCGAGGCTTCCGTCGATTTCATGTTCACGCGCGATTTCATCTGCGGCGGTCGGTAGAGGCTCGCCGTCGGGCGGCTGTTGCGCCATGCGCAAGAAGCCGTCAGCTCACTTTACTTTGCTGAGATTGCTGGCCGAGGATTTCCCGGTGCGGCGGTCCTGCTCGATCTCGTAATTAACCTTTTGGCCGTCAGCGAGAGTCGAAAGACCCGATCGCTCCACAGCGGAAATGTGGACAAAAACGTCCGGGCCGCCCGCATCGGGTTGGATGAAGCCGAAGCCCTTCGTGCTGTTGAACCACTTTACCGTGCCAGTTGCCATCCATTTTTCCTTTGTATCGGTTGCAGCGTTGGTTTGCCCAAGCCAGTTAACATTCTGACTTGGGGATAGGCGCAGCAAAAACGAGAAATCGCAAGCCCCCTGGATTGCCAGGAGGAAAATCAAATGCCGGATACCGGCTGGTGAACGCTCAACCCCTGCTTTGTCCCTTGGCTGCTGCGGCCATCACTCGCCATGGCCGGATGGTTCGCGCAACTTCAAAGGGAGGTGGTCGGCTGGAAAGCGCGAACATACTGTCATCGGCAGTTTGGGTTCGAATAGAAAGCGTGGGTCAACCCTGCACAGCGGTTTTCTCACCGCGGCTCGACCCCACTGAAACCGCGGCTGACTGTCTGCGTAAAGGACATCCGGGGCTACGAAGAGATCCATCGGGAAGTCCTTTCCCGGCTACCTGGGGTAAGAAAAATTAGGGCGGATATTCGTTCCGTTTTGATGAATGGCGCGGCCCGAGCGCATCCACGAAATCTTCATTTAGGCGGAGGTAAGGCCAAGCGCGTCTAAATAGCCGAGAGGCTGGCTCACGTTGCTGGCGATTGATACGAGAGGGAAGATACGTGCTGAGAATGACGCGGGCCGAGCTCTACGATCTGGTCTGGTCGAAACCGATGACCGAAATCGCAAGGCAGTATGGCATCAGAGACCAGCATATGGCGCAGACATGCGATGCGTATGAGATCGCTCGGCCGCGTGCCGGCCATTGGATAGAGTAGAGCACGGCAAGTCGGTGGAAATTGCTGCGCTCGATAACAAGAACCATAGCCTTGTCGAGGCGACTCTGCGAGCAGGGCACGATGCTTTCTCGTTCAACGCCTATAGCTCGGGGAGCCTGAGACAGGGACAAGATCCCAAGGTGGCATAGCGCTTGCTTGCAGCATCAGGGGCATTGAGCTCCAGACTGGAGCGCAGCGCTGTAATGTTTAGAGTCGCCAGTTCAGCCAACCTCGTCATCCTGTGTTCACCGGGGGGTCCCCGGCGAACAGCAAGAACAGACATGATTTCCACACCGAACCGTGCTCGCGGGCGCAGGCATGTGAGGCCGTGGCGAACGGCTAGTGTCGAAAAAAAGCCGCCGGAGTTCTCGCCAAGATTTCCTCAACTTGCGCGGAGGCAATCGGCATCGGCAGCTGATCATGTTTTCGTTTCCTCCACAGTTGCCCATGAGAGAGAAACGTCAGGTCGCCCGAGCCAGAATAGTCCTGTTGACGACCGTCGCTCAGACGCCGCCCGCCTCAACAGCCCGGCCTGTGTTCGAAAAAGGGCCGCCCTCCTTCTTCTGATTCCAGTGTTGCTATGGTGGAGCTCGTGCATCGCGGCCGTCCAGACAATCTCGGTCTTGGACCGTTTTAGCAGGGACGTCCCATGCCGCTGCCAATCCTAGCGCTTGCCATAGCATCCTTCTGCATCGGCACCACCGAATTCGTCATTATGGGCCTGCTGCCGGAGGTCGCGGCCGACCTTGGCGTCTCGATCCCTTCGGCTGGCCTTCTGGTCACCGGCTATGCGCTGGGCGTCGTCTTCGGCGCGCCGATCGTGGCCATGGCGACCGCCCGCCTGCCGCGCAAACCAGTGCTCATCGGCCTCGCCACCCTCTTCGTTATCGGCAACTTCTTCTGCGCCATCGCTCCGAATTATTGGCTGTTGATGGCGGCGCGGGTCTTCACCGCCTTCGGCCACGGCGCCTTCTTCGGCATCGGCTCCGTCGTTGCAGCGAGCCTCGTGCCGCGCAACAAACGGGCGAGCGCGATTGCGCTGATGTTCGCCGGCTTGACGCTGTCCAACATCCTGGGCGTTCCCGCCGGCACGGCGCTGGGCGAAGCCTTCGGCTGGCGCGACACCTTCCTCGCCGTCGTCGGCATCGGCCTCGTCTCGGTCGCGGCCATCGCCTGGCTGGTGCCGTCGGATGTCGCCGAGCCTAGCGGTGGCGGTCTGCTCGGCGAATTGCGCGTGCTCGGCAAGCTGCAGGTCTGGCTGGCGATGCTGATCGCCTCGCTCGCCTCCGCCAGCTTGTTCGCGGTCTTCACTTACATCAAGCCCTATCTCACCGACGTGTCCGGCCTGTCGACGGCGACCGTGACCTGGGTGTTGCTCTTGTTCGGCGCCGGCATGACCATCGGCAACATCATCGGCGGCAGGCTGGCGGACTGGAAGCTGATGCCGACTGTGATCACCACGCTGCTCGCCATGGCCCTGCTGTTCGCCGTCTTCACCGAGTTCGGCGCCATCGCGAGCGTGGCCGTGGCGATCGTCTTCCTGTGGGGCATGCTGATCTTCATCGTCGTGCCGCCGCTGCAGATCCGCGTCGTCGAGGCGGCGGCCGAAGGGCCAAACCTTGCCGCCACGCTCAACCAGGGCGCCTTCAATGTCGGCAATGCCGGCGGCGCCTGGATCGGCGGGCTCGCCATCTCCTGGGGCGTATCCTACGCGAACCTGCCGCTGGTGGGCGCCGCGCTCGCGCTTCTGGCCGTCACGGTGGCCGTGCTGTCGCAGTCGCTCGACCGCCGCGCGGTGGTACAGACTTAGTCATCCGCTGATGGGATCTACGCACGATCGTCACGAATATTCAGCATGTAACGTGTGTGTCGGAGTTCACCGGTTCTTGTCAGCGCACCCTTGGCAACCAGATCGTGCAGGTCCCTTGTCGCCGTGGCGCGCGACGCCTGGGTGATGGCGATATAATTCTCCGCGCTGAGGCCGCCCTTGAAACTGGCGATACCTTCCCGGAACATCCGGGCGACGGCTTTTTCCTGGCGTTCGTTGAACTGCCCCCGATGGTGCTCGTAGAACTTGGCCTTGGCAACGGAGAATTCGACGCGGGCGAGCGTTACGCGCTGCGCTTCTAGGATTGTGCTGGCGAAGTAGATCAGCCAATCGGTGATCGCGTTGTTTTTGTTGCTGGCCTCCAAATGATCGTAATAGGCCTTGCGGCGACGCTCGAGCGTGTAGGCCAGCGCGATGAGGCTCGGCTCGCCCAGATTTTGCGCCAGCGCTTTTTCGCAAAGGGCACGTCCTATGCGGCCGTTGCCGTCTTCGAACGGATGGATGCTCTCGAAATAAAGGTGCGCGATACCGGCGCGCGTCAGCGCGGGAAGCGGAGTCTTGCCCTTGAGCGCGGTATCGTTGAACCAGATGGTGAACGCGTCCATCTCGGCTTTCACGCGCGATGAGGGCGGCGCCTCGAAATGCACTTTGGGTTTGTCCAGCCGGTTAGAGACGATCTGCATGGCATCGGCATGCTGGCGATAGTTGCCGATCGTCTCGATGCGCCGCTCGCCTGACATCACCATCTTGTGCCAGGCATAGAGCGTGCGATGCGAGAGCGGGTTGGCAAAATGCAGATACACGTCGGCCATCATTTCGGCGATGCCCCGCTCGGCGGGCGGGACGCGCCTATTCTCGCCTCCGAGCCCCAGCTGCTGCCGCAAGGATGATTGCAGGCTTTCCCGGTTGAGATACTCACCCTCGATCTCGGATGTCTTCAAGGCCTCTTCACTGATTAGATCGATGCGGATCTGGTCGCGGTCATCGGGGCCAACATGGCGAAACACGCCCAGGAACTCGCCCGATCGCAATAGGAACTCGCTTTCCAGCGGGTCCAATGCCATCTTGTCGTAGGTAAAATGCGGCCAGTCGGCCTGCTCCCAATTCCATACCATGAGCTATAGAGCGCCTTTCTATAACTCATGATAGCGGAAAAAGTGAGCTATAGCAATCTTATCTATGCCTCAGCCGGCGCCCACTAGATGGTCTCCGGCGGCCCCCAGAATTTCGGCACATCGACCGTGAAGAAACCATAATCCTTCGAGGTTCTCATTGGTTCGGAACCATTCATCCAGCTTGCCTGGAACATCAGTTGGGGACTCCGGCTCAAAGGCATGACAGCGGACGCTCGTGGTGAACTATCGCCACTGGTGAGCCGCGTGAAACGACTCCGATTCAGCCGTTAGACGGAGGGGGTGAAAAAATATGGGGGTTCAAGCACATTCAGGACTTGCGTCCTACCGGGCTGAAACCGGCATAAAAAAGGCAATGCTCGCGTTTCCGCTTACAAAGCCTCCGAGGCGATAAATAGGCGCAACCGGCGGCAACGTCAATAATTCGAGGTGGCCGAGGGGGAACGCCTATGAAGACATTCACGCAATCACAGCTGCAAGCAATCGCTGACGCATTTGGCGAGGCCGCCGACGGCCTGACCGGCTTGGAAATCGGACATCTGCTGGCCACGGTCAAGATCGCCGATACCGTTTCCCCAATGACCAAGCGACACAGATCGTACAATGCCTTTGCCAACGACCAGAACAAGCGTGGTGCCCGCACCCATATCATAGCGTTCATCCGCAAGGCCATGAAACCGGAGCGTTTCGCGCGAGAGGCCGAACGATTCGAGCCGATGCGCCTTAACCTGAACGGAGCTCTGGCATTTGCAGGATTGGCCGTCGCGGCATCCGGAAAACTGGGCTCCGTCGAGGCAACCCAAACCTTATCAGAAGCGACGCGGCGTGCGCGAGCTGAGGGCCGAGTTGACTATCCGCGGTGCATCCTGATGTGTTGATGTTCTGCCGGGAGGAACTGCTTGCAGACGACTACTTCCATGCTGTCCGACATGCCGATGTTGGCGATCAACACGCTCGTGACCGATAGCGAGAGGAGCGAGCACCTGGTGAAGGGGACTTTCAGCATGTTCCGCAATACCACTGCGCACAGCGCAAAAATTCACTGGCAGATGTCGAAGGAGGATGCCGAGGATTTGTTTTCAATGGTCTCGCTGATGCACCGCCGTATCGACGCTGCGCTCATGCCGGCGCGGACCTGATCGGGGGAACTTTTAAACCTGCAGGAGCGCTTGTCGGAATTTTCCTACGGATTCGGCGTTATCCTTCTCGGCCTTTGATTGAGTCAGGCTGCCGCGATTGACGCTTGAATGACAGTGCGTTCGTCCGGCTCGTCCTCAAACGGACGTGTGCCGATGATGTCGCGCCCTTGGTCGCTTCCGTCTGGCCGAAGCAGGCGAGACAGTCCAGCCATCGCAAAGGTGGTAGCCGAACACGAGGTGTTCGAACTCGGTGCCGCTGAAATCTTCGAAATGAAGTGAATCGCCTATCTACCTCCTAACTCCCAGAGCTGCGGAGCGGATTGATGATCTGAACATCCTCGAAGTCCTTTTCATTGTCTGTCACGACGACGCAGTGATTGGCCTCGGCGATCGCAGCGATGATAAGGTCGAGCGCGCTTCTGGGGCGTCCCTTCGCCTTCCCGCCAGCCATAAGACTGGCCCAGACGAGGCCAGCTTTCTCGTCAAACGGCAGGACGCGACCGGCGAACAGCGCTTGCGGGCCTTCGGAGCCGGCGAACCAAGCTTCAAGGGTGCTCCGCTTCTTGCCTTTCGGTTTCTCCAAGATGCCTCGGCGGATTGCGGCCACGGTAAGCGAAGCAATGAAGAGGTCGTCATCTTTCTGCGCGCCCATCCATGCTAGCAGCGAGTACGACGGCTCTGGCTTGATGACGTTGCTAATGATGTTGGTATCAAGAAGGTAGCGCGTCACAGCTCGACCTTACGCCCCTCTTCTTGCAGCCGGCTGAGGTCGAGATCCGCGCCAACAAGAGGTGAGCGACGTAAAGCCGCGAGAATGCCCCCAGCTTTCGGAGGCTCCCCCGCCAGCGCCTTCTGTATGGTCCGGCGAAGCTGCCCCGCTTCTGGACCTTCCTCCGTCAATTTCCGGGCAAGGGATCGGAGTAGATCACGGTCAGCGTCGAGCGCCTGGATTTCGAACCGCGCGATGCCTCGCTCGGTCAGGCGGGACCGGTAGTTTTCGAGGGCTCTCTTCTGCGCAGTGTTGCTCATCGCGTGCCTCCTGCTATATCCAGATATATAGCCGTGTTTTCCCTTGGAGCGCAAGGCTGGTGGACGTATTCTCGGCCCCTGTAAATAAACATGGCCCCTCCAAGGCATTTGGGATGCCACCGTGACAAGACGTCCCTCATTCAAGGGAGGCGATCACAAAAATATTATTGCTACGACGATGGTCGACCGTGCCTCGCGCTGCGCTGGCCCGCGTCAGCATCTGCTCCGATCCCTCAACAAGCCGTTGATTCATAAAGCATTTTTGTCTTGACAATGCACCGTCACTCGGAATCATTGTTGCGAAGCGGGTTGTTCCGCGCGAGGACAGGACGCGCTCATGGCGCGACCCAGACGTACAACAGCGGAAAAGCTTCGTGCGGTCGCCGACGCGGCCCGCGAGCCGGCTGTACCTGCGTCGTCGAAGCCGATCCGATGTCATCAGTCTGGTACGGTTGCTGGCGCGACAGGCCGCACGGGACTTCGTTCAAGCCGAAACAGACAGCCGGATGCGAAACCGCCTCCCGGAGTAAGGAGGTCCCCGCATGAAGGTCGCGTTCTACGCCTGCTACTCATCGGACGATCAGCGAGACGCCTCGATCGAGGATCAATTGGGGTTCTGCCGCCTCCATACCGAGACGTAAGGCTGGACGGTCGTCGACAGCTATACCGACCGCGCGATCTCCAGCGCGTTGCCGCTCAAGCTGGGCCTGGCGGCTGAATTCTATGCTGCTTGGCTTTCGACAAGCTGACGGATGAGCCTCTGCACATGGCAGGCTTCCGGTCATGTGCCTGCCAGGCAGTCAGGACGAGATCGACTGGTCGGCCTTTGGCATCGACGAGCGCGTGACCTTGGTCGTGAGCCCGCCGCAGGAACATGAAACATCGTCGTCATCCCTTTTTGCCCTGGCCGCATGTTGGCGAACGCTGACACAGGAGTCGATCATGATGATCTGGCCGTCGAAAGCCTTGGAAAAAGCGGCGAGCACCCTCCAATGAAGTGAAATTGAGGCCCGGCAGGGCTGGCGGTTCCCACAGCGTTTTTGTTCTCTGTGCGTTCCGATGGCCACGCAATGATTAGCGCAATCTAATATTATGAAAGCGGTCCTTTGGCCATGCGTCGCAGAGCACCTGATAGGTGTTTTACATCTCATGGCTTGAGGTTTTCCAGACCGGAGGCCTCTTTGTGCGCATTTCGCAAAAGATCCCATGGGCTGGATGGCGGCCGGCGTTTTTGCAGAATGAGGTCGTCTCAACTCCTTCTGAAAGCGAGCCATGCATATGACTACACGACCCACACAGCCGACCGCCATCCGCACCGATCTTGGCGCAATTTTCGTTTCGATGGAACTCAGTCGTTCGAGCTGGCTTCTGACGTCATTGTCGCCGGGGAACGGCGAGAAGATGTCGAAGCATTCCGTGCCGGCTGGAGACTTGGTCGGGCTGTTGACGCTGTTCGGGAAGCTGCGAGAGAGATGCGAAGCAAAAACCGGGTGTGATTATCCGATCGTCTCCATTCAGGAGGCTGGCCTCGACGGCTTTTGGATTCACCGGGCGCTTGAGAAGGAAGGGATCGAAAGTCATGTCGTGGACCCGGCGTCGATCGCGATATCGCGTCGACGCAAACGGGCGAAAACCGACCGCATCGACGGTGAGGCGTTGTTGCGGACCTTGATGGCTTACAAGCGCGGCGAGCCACGTGTCTGCGCTATGGTTCGGGCTCCGTCGCCCGATGAAGAGGATCGTCGCCGAATTTGCCGCGAGCGCAAGGCACTCATCGCCGAACGCGTGACCCACGTCAATCGGATCAAGGGACTGCTGTTCTCACAAGGCGTCACGAACTATCAGCCGCTGCGCAGGGATCGGCGGCAGCGGCTCGAAGAGCTTCGGACTGGCGACGACCGTGCGCTGCCCGCGCAGATGAAGGCCCAGATATGCCGGGAACTTGAACGGCTCGAACTTCTCATCGATCAGATCAAGGCTGTCGAGGAAGAACGCGACGCGCTCATTGCGGCGCAAGCTGCGGAGGCGAAGCCGTCAGCAGTCAAGCTGCTGCTCGCAATCAAGGGTGTCGGCGCCGAGTTTGCCGCCATCCTGTGGTCGGAGGGGTTGTTCCGGCATTTTGATAATCGCCGCCAGGTCGCCGCCTATGCCGGACTGGCTCCGACGCCCTGGCAGAGCGGCTCCATCGATCGCGAGCAGGGCGTCTCGAAAGCCGGAAATCCAAGGCTGCGGACAACGCTGATACAGATGTCCTGGCTCTGGCTGCGGCATCAACCGAGCTCCGCGCTGGCCCGATGGTTTGGCGAACGAGTGCAGCGCAATGGCGGTCGCATGAAAAAATCGACCATCGTTGCATTGGCGCGCAAGCTGCTGGTCGCGTTGTGGAAGTATGCGATCTCGGGCGTGGTCATCGAAGGGGCGATCATGAAAAGCACCTGACGCCGACGATCTCGTAATTCCCCCCTTTCCAGAAATCCGCCAGGATCCGATCAACTCCTGGCAGTTCCAGGTCGATGAACCGATGTCCGGCATGGCGAAATGCCGTCTCAAAAGAATGGTCTCGTCGTCCTGAGCCCCACCCGCCGCACGCGGGATATTGGTCCGCCCGTAATCCGCGGGCGACCGGATGTGAGTTGGACCAGGCTCGGCAAACGAGCCGCGTCATGCAGTTGGGCTCGGAACCTGGATACCGACGATTTGGAGAACGCAATGCTTCATCGATGACTAACTTGACACTTCAATGCCCATGTGAGCCGGACTGGGATTCCGCTAAGTCGCGGACAGCGTTTCACTAAGTCCCGGACAGTTTGGCGGTGGTGGTCCTTGGGTGCCTGGTTGTCGTCATGGGTGATTGATTTCGCCGTTTTCGGCGCTGGTCAAGTGGGGCGCCGCCTTTTGCTTTCGCATGCTGTCGCCCAGGAGCACGATGCGGTGGGCGTTATGAACAATCCTGTCGAGAATGGCGTCGGCGACGGCACCTTAAGGTGCGTGCCTGGCTCAACCGCCATCAGCGCTTCACCTTCCACTTCACCCCCACGTCTTGCTCCTGGCTCAACGCTGTCGAGGGCTTCTTCGCCAAGCTGTCGAAGCGACGCCTCAAGCGAGTCGTCTTTCATTCTGTCATCGACCTGCAGGCGCCCATCAACCGCTTCCTCGCAGAGCACAATCGACAACCCAAACCCTTCACCTGGACCGCCGACCCCGACAAAATCATCGCCGCCGTCAAACGTGGGCACCAAGTGTTAGATTCAATCCACTCTCATGATTGCTGACAATGGCCTTTGGCGTAGAAATTGGCCCGCCGAACCCGATTGGCGGTCGAGGCACTTGTACGGCGGATATGAGGTGCAAGAGGCGGGACTTGAACGTCGGTCAACAATCTCTCATCCGCGGGTCGGGCCGCATGACCTTGTTTCGTTTGGGGCTGCCTCGGTCTAGGTGCCGAGCGTCAAGGCTCATAGTGGTAACGAGGGCTCCCCGGCATTGTCCCGCCTCCAGCACCGCATATCGCCGAGGCTGATGTTTGGGTTTTGCGATCTCCTCTGCTGGCCTGTCTGTCAAATAGCGGTCACGCCGCCTTTGGCGCGGATTGAACCGTGCAGGCGATCGACCAGATGAAGCCCACCATCTCGCGTGCGATGGCGGCAATGACGACGTTGACGTTCTTGCCGCGCGCGCTCAGCCGACGATATCGGGTACACAGCCGAACTTGCGCTTTCCAGCCGATGTCGCGGACGACTTTTGGCAGCGCCTCGATCCGGTCGACCTTGTGCCGGCCGATGCGCGGCCGCATCCTGTAAGCCCAGGCGCCCTCGACCAGCGCGCGGCGGGCATGGGCGTTGCCGGTCTTGGTGATGCCACCGCGCCAGACGGTCTCGCCACTCGACTGCTCGCCAGGGACCAGGCCGAAATAGGCCATGAGCTGGCGTGGGTTGGAGAAGCGTGTGAAATCGCCGACCTCTGCGACCAGCACCACGGCGTTGATCAGCGCGATCCCGCGCATTGCCTGCAAGGAGTCAACGACCGGGCGCTGGTTCCATTCCGGGAGCAGGCTGAGTATCTGCTCCTCGACCTGCTGCAGGCGCCGTTCCGCATCCATGACGGCATCGACGTAGTCCTGAAATGCGATCTGCTGCGCGGGATGTTCGAAGGCCAGGGTCGAAAGCCATCGCCGGTAAGCCAATCGCCAGGCGGTCCCACGCTCGTGCTTGCGCCCGTGACGCAGCAGAAATCCCTGAAGATGTTGGCGCGCTCGCGTCACCACTTGGCGCACGACGCTGCGCAGCCGGATCAGGTCGCGCATGGCTTCATGATCGGCGTCGGGCACCCAAACGGGGGTCAACTCACCGGCCCGATTGAGGCGGGCGAGCATGGTGGCGTCGCGGCGGTTCGTCTTCACCCGATCGCCAGGCTTTCTCGGGATCAGCGACGGTGCCACCACGTCGCACCGATGGCCGAGGCTCGTGAGTTGGCGATGAACGCCATAACCGCACGGGCCGGCCTCATAGCAAAACGCCAGCGGCTTGCCGGACCGCCCGAGACGGTCGCACAGCTTGCTAATGGCAGCAGGGTCATTGGCAATCTCGCCGAGATATTCCACCGACCCAGAGCGTCCGCTCTCCGCCACCGCGACCGAGATCCGTTGCTTGTGAATATCCAAACCGACAAATCTGATATGTTCCATATGGCCCGTCTCCTATGCATGAGGCTCTGTGCCGGCCAGCCGGCTTAACCCTCGTACCGTTGCATATCGGATGACGGGCCACCCTCAGGCCAAGCAATCATAGGGACTAGCCTCAATCTGCCAGCAGATCCTACATCAGCCCCGTAGTCGGTTTTGCAGTGCCTGCCGATCGACGACAAGATTGTCGAGGTGCAGCATGGCTGGCCGCCGCCTTTGCGCCAATCGTCTGACCAGCGCCCGCGTGCCGTCGAGCACGAAGACCCCGCAATCATAGCCATTGCGCTGCTGGGTCATGCGGACTGTCTCCACGCGGGCTCCCAGCCGTTGTGCGAGCAGTGCTGCGGGCTGGTCGTTGTGCCCCCGGGCGGAGTCGTAATGATACGCAACCGGCCTTGCCCGCTCGCGTCGGTCAACCAGCAGTAGTGACCAGTGGGTGCCGCGGCGGTCAGGATCCGTAGCGCTGGCATCGTTGACAGGCAGGAACAGGAAGTCGGCTGTATCGTTGCCATTGTGATCATAGACGATGCGCTGGAAAGCCCTGAGCACGACGCTGTCGGAGCCCAGGCGCAGATGGTAATGAGCTACCAGGGGATCGACGAGCTGCGTTCGGACGGCGAGATCTGGATTGTCCCTCTGCAGCTCCTGCGCCAGCAGTTCGTAATCTCCCTGGATATGCACATCGCTGAGCCATTCCCTGGCGCCGAGCGCCCGTCCGCTGCGGTGAGACGAGGCTTGCGGATTGAGCGCCCCAACCTGAGCATCGGAGGCTGTACCCAGAAACGGCTCATAGTGAGCATCATCACGCAACTCGGCCGGTGTGGACGGCAAATCGACCAGGGACTCAAGACCGCGGTAGATATCTGATGACCGAGCTGACGCGGACGGCTGAGTTGGCCCCATATCCTGATCCGACTGCGACGACGGCCCTGACCAGGGGCGGTCCCAACCGGCAGGTCTCTGCCATCCGGCTTGGTCCACCTCCTGCCAAAGATGCGACTGATCATAGCTTTCCTGGGAGGCGGCGCTTTCCCCCCGCCCAGCGTGGTCCACCTCCTGCGATGACCAGGAAGAGGTCCAACCGGCAGGTCTCTGCCATCCGGCTTGGTCCACCTCCTGCCAAAGCTGCGACTGATCATAGCTTTCCTGGGAGGCGGCGCTTTCCCCCCGCCCAGCGTGGTCCACCTCCTGCGATGACCAGGAAGAGGTCCATCCTGCTGGTCCCTGGCCCGCGGCTTGGTCCACGTCGAGCCAAAGCCGCGACTGATCGTAACTTTCCACTTGCGATGCGGCGCGTTCGTCCGAATGCGACGACAGCCCCGACCAGGGACGGTCCCACCCGGCAGGCCCGTGGCCTCCTGCCTCGTCCGCATCACGCCAAAGCTGCGACTGATCGTAACTGTCGGTTTGCGAACCGGCAGGTTCCCGCCCGCTTGCCTGCTCAAGGGACAACCCCAGCGCAGCGTTCGCCTCGACGACTTGTAAGTATTGCCCGAGCCTTGTGAGACTCACGGTGCTTTGTCCTTTAGCGTTGGTGTAAGTCTTGAAATCGGCTTTCAACGATCGCTTCTGCTGATCGCTGCCGTTGATACGGTTCACTATGCTCCCCCTACCCTCCTTTTGGAGCCAATCACTAAACCCGCGTTGCGCGCTAGCAATATTTCCGATCACGTTTTTTTGTCGGGCGGTGGCGTCCGACCCGAGCCTCATCAGCTCCTCGTTGGCAAACCCTTCGATGATGCGGGCGTCGTCGGGATACGGATGATACCTGCTGATCGATTGGATCCCGGTCGTGGTCCCATCGCTTGCGTACTGCCGAAACCGTTCGAGACTTACGGCGGTTTGTGCCTTGGTCTTGTCGAACTCCTTGTGATCTGCTTTCAATGAACGTTGCTGCTGATCGCTGCCGTTGATCCGGCTCGCTATGCTCCCCCTACCCTCCTTTTGGAGCCAATCACTAAACCTGCGTAGCTCCCAAGCAATTTTCGCGACTGCTTGTCTCTGCTGGCGAGTCGAGTCGTTTCCGAGCTTGCTCACTTGCTCCTTGGCCAGGCCATCGATGACGCTGGCGTCATCTGGATACGGATGAAGCTTGGTCGATTGACTCTCAGCCCCTAGGTACTGCCGAATCTGATCCAGTCGAGCGCCTTGCTGTCCTGTGGCTTTGCTGAAGTCCTTTAAATCTGCTTTCAACGACTTTTGCTGCTGATCGGTGCCGTTGATTCGGCTCACGATGCTCTCCCTGGCCTCCCTTTGGAGCCAATCGCTAAACCTCCGTTGCTTGGAAGCCATGGCTGAGGCGGGGTTGCTCTCTTTGCGAGTTGGACGGGGCCCCAGCTTGCTTAGCTCTTGTTTGAGTAGGCCATCGATGATGAGAGCGTCGTCGGGATGAGGATTCGCTGACTGGCGCCCCATCAGGCGGGGCCCAGTGCCAGCTGATTGGATTACTTGGCCGTCAGGCGAAAGCCTCCGGAGATGAGACATTGCCGACCTGAGGCGGTCACGATGGTCCATTCCGAGTGCGATGTACTCATCGACGTCGTTGGCCAGCGACCTTGGCTCGTTAAGAAGCCGAGGAGCCATCGGCTTCTTGTTCTCTTCTCGCAGCCAACGAGCAAAACTCGCAAGAGCCGCCTTATTGTCCTTGATGGTCGGAGCGGGAACCTTTCCGGCCCCTCGGCCGATGGTGCCGTCGGGAACAACTTCGTACGCTTGCACTGTTTCCTTAAACAGTTCGATGAGGCGCTCGTCTTGGGGATACATGTCCCCGCTGGCGGAAGAGCGACTGCGTTTGGCGAAATCCATGCGAAGCTCTGTAGGGACAAATTTCGACCCCGAACCGCCCGACGACTTTTTGCTTCCGAAGGTTTTTCCGATCTCTGATTTGAAACGCGACCACAAACCGCGGCTTTTGTCATCCCTGGTGGGCGCAGCCAGCGGTTCAAACGAGGCAGTGTAGCGCGTGCTACTGAACAACCTGTCATGTAACCCAGACTGCGACACCTCTGCAGGGGAGCTGTCAAAGTGAGCGCGAGGCTGGTCTAGGCTGTGGCGCGCGTTGCCGAACCGATCATCCCGCAGGTTCCGTGTCATAGCGCGATTGTCAGTGTGGAGACTCCTTCTATGGACCTCTGCGGCTGGGCTGTCTGGCGAACTGGCCTCAGCGGAGCTCGTACCAGAGGAACCGAGTTGCAATTGGCTTAGGTGCTGCTCGAAACCACTGTGATCCTCAGACGTGCCGTGTGGCTGTTCCGTCCGCTGCCGCTCTTGCAGGGCAGCGTATTCGCGCATCCAACCCTCGGTATTGAACCATCCGCTATTGTGGGATTCCATGTATGCTCCTGTTTCCGAGTTCGCAGATTATTCGAACATTTCCAGAATTTCTGACCGGCTTGTTAAGTCTGTCGCGAGGCCATCTGAGAATAGCGTTGAAGTAGCGTTTCTTCTGTTCATCGATACCAGCCAGGTATTCATTGCAAGCGTTCGATCGACTCAAGCGCCGCTTCGACGACTTGCCCGTTCAACAAATCTTGCCCGTTCAACAAATCGGTTTGTTAACAGGGTTAGCTGTCGAGAGACTTACGGGTCCTGCCGCAAAAAATTCAGGGCGAGCCAGAGCGAAGGGCCGCATTTGTTCGGCATTAGGTAGCAAAAACCACCAGATCTCCTGAGCGAGCTGATCTATCCTGTCTCAAGTCGGAATATGAGACAGGGCGGGCATGAGCGTCGCGTATGAGTTGAAACTGAAACGAGCCGAATTGATCAACAGGCTCGAGGAACTGGCGAAGCTGCAGGCCGACGTCCGCGAGCAGGTCAGTTCCATCGACAAGGTCATTGCCATCTACGAACCCGGTTACGGGCCCATGCCAGCCAAGGCGCGCCGTCCGGGCGGAATCACCAAAATTTCAGATGAGGTCAAAGCCTCCATGGGAGGCGTGAACCAGCGTCAGGTCGTGCTCGAAATTCTCCGTGACTCGGCAAACCCGGTCTCGACATCCGAATGTGCCGCGAAGTTCTCGCATGCGATCGGACTGGGCGGCGAAGCGGAGATCGTCGACCGGGTATCGCGCAAGCTGTCGGCTGTCTTGACCCAGCTTACGAAGGCCGGGCGCATGAGGCACGTCGGCAAGACTGCGAACAGGCAGTTTCTTTGGGAAATCACCGCCTAGACGCGGCGCGGAGCGCGGTCGAAACGGCTCCCGCGTTCCTAGGCCGGAGCCTTCTTGCCCTCCCAGATTAGATCCGGTGGCTTGTTTCCCTGCCAGTAGCCGCAGAGGAACCGGGAGGTCGGCCGCGACAGCGCGGTTCGCAGGACGCTGAACGTCTGGCTTCGGTTGCCGTGGTACCGCGTGTCCTCGCGCCAGGCGAGCTCGGCGACGTACCAGTCGAAGTACTTGAGCGAGAAGCGGTGGTGGATGCCGACATAGGCTCGCTGCACGCGCGAGAAGAAGCTTTCGATCTGGTTGGTGTTGGTCCCGTCCTCGGCCTGGTAGGCCTTGGAGTGGTTGACCCGCTGCATCCTGTTGAGGCCGACGATGTCGTTGTAGCTGGCATGCTCGTCGGCGATCACCGTAGCCGAGCGCGAGACTTGGTCGCGCACGGCCGCCCAGGCCGCGTCGCCGTCCTCGTCGCGGATCACGCGCGTGAAAGTCCGGCCGCCGAGGCCGCGCTCCCTGATCGCCAGTGCACACAGCCGCTTCATGTTCTGGAATTTCTTCAGGCGGCGGTCGACCCGGTCTTCCGCCTTGTTCTCGGGACGGATGTGGCCGCCGGCGTACTTGCCGTCGATCTCGACCTCGCCCTCGAGCACCATGTCATCCCGGCGCCAGGCGATGGCCTCGCGCGGCTTCATGAGGAGCACCCAGGCGGTCTTGTACTGCACGCCGATCTCGCGAGAGAGCTGCAGGGCGGCCTTGCCCTTGACCGAGTTCACCGAGAACCAGATGGCCATCAGCATCTTCCTGAAGCTCAGCTTCCGTGATGCGAAGACCGTTCCGGAGGTAACGGTGAAGACCGCCTTGCAGACTCTGTCAGAGCACTTGAAGCGGCCGCGGCTCATCGCGTGGCAACGCAGCGTGCCGCACTTCGGACAGTACGGTTCTCCGTCGGTCTCGGGCCAGCGCATCTTCCTGAACCAGCCATGGGCGGTTTCCTCGCGGACCTTGGCGAGGTCCATGACGGTGAGCGTCCGGCATTCCGGCGACAGCAGGAAATGCTGCCCTTTCGGTTGTTGTCTGGACTTCGCCACGGCTCAGTCCCTCCTCGGCTTGGAAGGCGGCTGGGCCGCGTATTTCCAAGCCTCCGGACGGGACCGGGACGTGCAGCACCGCGGCAGCAGGCTGCGCGGCGATAAAGGCGACGGGGAATGGGATGGCGGTCATGTTCAGGCTCCAGGTTGCATGCGTACAGCGTCCGCGGCAGCCACTGGGCCACCGACGAAATCAAAGCTGTATGTGGGCCGTCCTGAACATGGATCGGGCTCATACCCGGAAGGCCGGCAGGAGTCGATCGTCTCTTTTGAGCGATGGTTAATTGCTTCCAATCTTGACAATTTCCTTATGTTACGTAACATACGGATAAAGGAGATGAATTATGGTTTCAGTTCCAGCCTCGGAAATTCAAAAGAACTTTGGAGAGTGGAATGACCGCGCGCTTCAAGCGCCTGTCCAGATTACAAAATACGGCAGAACGTCCACGTTCCTCGTATCAGGCCCGCTATTCAAGGCTATGTGGGCATCGTTTCGTCGAGCTCTTCCCACCTCGGAGCTGTCGGCCAGCGAGGTAGATTTGATCCTTGGATCGGAAATGGCAGCAGGCGAATCCTATAACTTGGATGACATCCCTGATTTAGAAACCGAGTTCTCAGGCCCAAAACTTTAGGCCCCTGGAATGAGAATTCCTGAAAATCCGCCCGTCGGATATGCGATCGCCTATGAATATTTGTGGCGGTCGAAAGTAGGAACACGTGAGGACGGCGAAAAAACGTATCCTTCCGCTGTTGTTCTTGCCAGAGATGACGTTGGGCCAACGCCAGTAGTCTATGTCTTGGGCATATCGCATTCCAGACCACGACCGGGAAGGCGGGCATTGGAAGTGCCTGCAAAACTGAAGCGTCATCTTGGTCTCGATGACGAGCCTTCATGGATATATACCGACGAGTTCAACGTCTTCGCGTGGCCAGGGCCAGACCTTCGGAATGCCCGATGCCTTTCGAGACTGCCGGGTGCGGAAGGAACGTGCGTCATCGGTCGGTTACCAACCGACTGGTTCAATGCGGTAAAAGAGCATCTGGCAGAGAGCCATCGCCTAGGTTTGGTCAGGACAGTTCGACGGTCCCAATGACACCGTGAAAACGATGTCTTTGGGACACTTTCAGGCGTGGCATAGGTAGCTATCTATCGAATTGGTGACCTTCCTTTTCGACATAAGAACAACTACTTACGTTTGTCTTGGTGGCATTTGCTACCTAATGCCGCATTTGTTTCCCAGCCGCTTCGCGACTGAAGCAGCCGTCGCAGACTTTGATAACGTTCGTTATTGGTGCGCGAGATCGCCCCTTCTGGCCAGCGGGCGCGCCTCACGTGGAAGCCGGCCCGACTAGTCTCGGCCACACGCTTTGGGATGCTGAGTCACTGCAGACAGCTGCCGATTTGGCAGAACTGCGCGCGTGGTAGCCCAAAGTCTTGCAGCTATATCGGACAATGCGCAGACCTCGTGCTCTGGTCAGCAGTTAGCTCGCTTGATGCACGGCGGTGAGCTTTCGACGGCCTGAGGCGGCGCTCTGGTCGCCGTTGCGGTACGTTTTGACAAGCCTCGTCGGGCGCCGGGGTTGATCCGTCGGTGATGGCAGGCGGGGGTTTGCGGGTTGCGGTCAGCGGGTTCGTTTCGGGGCGTCTGCGCCCCATCGTTTATGTCGCGAGTTGCGGGATGCGACTGAGGACGATGCGCAGGATGCGCTGGTCCGGGCAGGATGTCGGCAGGTGCAGGCGAATTGGGTCTTCATCTCGACCACGCGCGCGGCGATCTTGATGAGGCGCAATCGCAACGTGTCGAATTGGGCGACGGCAAAGCTCGTTTCGGCATCGCGGCGCGCAGGCCCCACATAAGCCAGTAGGCGCCGGCATGCAGGAACAGCCGGAACTGGCTAACCACATAATTCCGGGACCGCCCACTTGACTCGTCTATGCCGCCCGGTGCGCGATCTGCGACCGGTTGCCTAAACATCGCTGTGAGTGTGAGGATCGTGACGCCGCTCTTTGCCCGGCCCCGCTGATGAGCCAAAACGGGCTGTCGGCGAGCTGTCGCGGCAAGCTTCGTTGACCCGAGACGAGATAGCGCCGAGGCGATGCTGCAGGGCCTGCCGGTCGGCGACGAGGGCGTCAAGGTGCAGCGGCTGGGTCCGGGACTTTTCGCCCTCGGCCAGGCGTGCGGGCCAGCGCCCGGGTGGCCTCGAGCACGAAGACGTTCGAAACGAAGGCTGAGACTGCCGCGTCCATGATTCTTGACGGCGGATCGAGCCCACGAGCGCTTGGCGTTTGACACTGTCCAATGTCCGACAATGTTGGAAATGCGACTACCAGAGTACAAGCATCGGATTGAGTTAAAACGGTTTTTCGTTGGCACAGTAAATGCGGTGTCATGCGCACCACGTCATTGAAAAGGAGAAGACGTTTCATGATCACCCCACCAATGCCGCCGCCGCTACTCTTCCGGATGCATCCAAGTACGACGGCCTCTTCGTCACCTGCCGCCACCCAGCCAACGGCCCGGCAGGCATCTCCGCCCCCCACTACACGGCCCGTGTAAAGCACCTCCTGATGTCAATCGCGAACACCGCCCGCTGGCCCGCTACCACAAACCTCACAGGAGACTAATGCCCGTGACGGACATCAGACACATTGCAGCGCACGCGTGTAATTACA
This sequence comes from Mesorhizobium australafricanum, assembly GCF_033977265.1. Taxonomy (NCBI): domain Bacteria; kingdom Pseudomonadati; phylum Pseudomonadota; class Alphaproteobacteria; order Hyphomicrobiales; family Phyllobacteriaceae; genus Mesorhizobium; species Mesorhizobium australafricanum. The sequence goes on from NZ_JAVIIT010000011.1 coordinate 23,034, forward strand.
CAAACTTCGATGCGGTTGTTATCGGCTCCGGGCCATCTGGATCGATCGTCGCTCGAACACTTGCGGAAAAGGGGTGCCATGTGGCCGTCCTGGAATATGGAGGCCCGGCTTGTCCCGGCGCCATGCTCGGGCCTCATCAAGCGGCCTACAGCAAGGCACTCACTTCCAATGGCCACGCCGATGGCAACCCCTGGACAGCGTGCTGCGTCGGCGGGGGGATGGGGTTCTACAACGCGATAACGTTCAGATACCGACAAGCAGATCTGTCAGCTTCCCAATATCTTACGACTGACATGGCGATTGACTGGCCGATTACCCTTGAGGAGCTCGAACCCTACTATTTGGAGATCGAGCATCTCTTGGAGATCAGTGGCGCGAATGGGTTTCCGTCGTATCCAGCCAGTCCGCGTGGGCTGATGTTATCCAATGCAATGCAGGAACTCGGCATAAGATCAAAAACCATCCCACTGGCAATCAGGCCGCCAGGGACCAACAAGGGATGCATCAATTGTTCGGCTTGCGATGAACTGGCGTGCACTACGGATGCGAGAGCATCAGTGCTTGCAAGAAACATTTTGGATGACTCCGCCCTGCCAGGGACAATCTCGGTTCTATACGGCTGTTTCGTCAACCGGATCCAAATGCAGAACGACGGTCGGGCTGGAGCCCTTGAGTGCTATGTGCCGCTCTCATCGGAACTGATCCGCATCCCAATTGAAAGGGTCATCGTCTGCGCAAACGCGATACAAACAGCGGCATTGATGCTCCGGTCGAAGGGTGACCATGCACCGAAGGGAATAGGAAACGAAGCCGGCCTCGTTGGACGCGGCCTCTCGTTCAAGATTGGCGGGTACTCCGTCGGCCACATGGAGCGAGCCGATCGGGGCTCCGATGCATTTGCTCCGCACTGGGGACCGCATTCGACCGTTTATACCGATGAGTTCTACGAACATAACAGCGCGCCATGCAAATTTGGCGGGCTCATTTATGAAGCGAATTTCCCTTCGCCGAATGAGAACGTAGGCGTTGTGCGCCTGCACTACATAGCCGGAGAAGAGCCTTGGTCGCATAACCGCGTCGCGCTTGACGAGGCCGCTGACCAGTACGGTACCCCTTATATCCGTTTCGACTACCGAAGCTCGGAAAATGACCGTGCACGAAGGAATTTTCTCGCCGACCGCGCGGATGACATTCTGCGCCACCTTCGCGCATTCCGCATCGAGCGAGAGCCATATTTCCCGGGAAAAGGCAGCTCCCACCTGCACGGCACGATGCGCGCCGGTAGCGATCCGAGGAACTCGGTCGTGGACAGCCGCGGCAGGGTCCATGGGTTGACCAACATCCATGTGATGGATGGTTCCGTTATGAACTTTGCCGGGAACAGCAATCCGACCCACACAATCATGGCCAACGCCAGGCGAATGGCGATGTCACTCAGCAAAGGCGCAATTTAGATGCTCGGTCCTGGCGCTATCGGCCATTTGGCTGAACGGGAGCGGGACACCGGGTCATCATCATGTTCCGCCCCCGGCAATGGCGCTATAGCGCAGGAGATCAACGGCAAGATCTATCTGGATATGACCTACTGCCGCGGGGCTTCGCCTCTGCCATCGCCGATGAATGAGCAACGCCAGATACTCGCCGGGAAAATCTTGGAAGATTTTTTGCCGCTTTGCAGCCGGCACACCATTGGGACGAAGACATGACTGCACAGGTCACTGACACAGCCATGGTCGAATACTGCGCGGAGGCATTTCACAACACAGAGAGAGCCTGCCTTTCCGATAAGCATCATTAGGCCTGATATGGGGTGGAAAGCCTTGAAAAATCGCGCGAAAACCGCAACCGTTAATGTTCACCTCAACGACTATGATCACCTAGCCTTCGATCTGGACGGAACCCTTGTAGATTCGGAGGCCGTGGTCGAAAGCGCACTCCGTCGATGGGCACGGGAGGAACGGATCTCTCCGGATCACGCGGTGCGGATGTCAGCCGCCCGCCGCGACATCGATTTGGTGGCGGCGATCGCGCCCGGTCTCTCGCCAGAACGCGAGGCAAATCGCATCGCGGATTACGAGGTTCAAGCGATGAGCCTGTTGCAACCGATCGAGGGCGCCGTAGAGTTCTATAGCTCTATCCCAGCAGAAAGGCGATCTATTGTAACCTCTTCGGCACGGGTTTCGGCCCTTGCCCGCCTTGAGGCGGCTGGACTCTCCTGGCCGCGGATCATGATTGCAGCCGAGGACGTCAGTCAGGGAAAGCCGTATCCGCAACCCTATCAAACGCTGTTGCGAATGCTGGGCATCGCCGGCAAAAGATGCTTGGTTTTTGAGGATTCCCCCACCGGAATTGAAGCGGCGATCGCGGCAGGCTGCGACTGTGTCGGCGTCGGCCCCAATGCCAGAGGTCATCCTGACACAAGGGACTGGATAGAGAACTTTGGCGAGGCTTCCTTTCAAACCTGCTGAGTTGAACCTGCTCCACAGACTTAAGGGAGGGGCCCACGAATGAAAGTATCAACGAAACCCCGCACCTTACTTTTTGATGAGGTGCTGGTAGAAGGCTCGGTACTTGCCCATTACGTGGCGGAGCGAAACCATTATGACGAACTCCTCGATGAACTATTTCGTTCGTCCGGAGAGGCTCGTAACATGATCGGCGGCCGTTGTATTTGGCACATAAATTCCACCGCATTCGGCGGCGGGGTGGCCGAAATGCTTCCACACCACATTTGCCTGCTTCGGGAGCTTGGTTTTGATGTGCGTTGGCTCATCTTTAAACCGAAGGAAGAACAATTTTTTCAATTCACCAAAGCGCTTCATAATTCTCTTCACGACGTCAAGGTGGCAGGCTTGAATGATCTGCTCCCGCATTATCTTGAGGCATCGGAGAAAGGCGCTGCGGAGCTGGATAGGATCATCAGGCCTGATGACTTTGTGGTAATTCATGATCCGCAGCCTCTTGTTGCAGCTGCGAAGTTCCTTGAATCTTACCCGCACCCGGCTATCTGGCGATGCCACATCGGATATCCGAAGCGCACCCCGACAGTCGACGAAATCTGGGGACTCTTGGGCGAACACCTCCATCAATTCCAACGCATTGTCCTAAGCGCCAAGGAATATGCCTTTGATACTGATGTGCCCATAGATATCATCCCGCCATCGATCAGCCCATTTTCAAGCAAGAACCGTAATTATGAAGGGCCAGCGGGCCAGACGCTAGACCATTCGGTTTCGTTCAACGGCCAAGAATTCGAGCCCACACCCTCCCTTCAGGACATTCTCGGCTCACGGTATTTCCTTCATGTATCCAGATGGGATGGACTGAAAGGTATTGACCGGACTATCGCCGCTTACGATCGCTTTGTGAAATCGGCGCACGCGGAAGCCTACGATACACGCCTGGTGATCGCGGGACCGGATCCTTTGGATGTTGCCGACGATCCTGAAGGACGGGAGTATTTCGAGAAATGCGTCCTATTATGCACTCAATTACCGAAGGAAGTGCGGCGACGCGTGTATCTGGTCTGTATCTCGATGAAGGACCACGACGCAAATGCGGAAATCGTCGGCCGGCTGCAACAGAACGCCCATGGAGTATTTGCCCTATCTCGCGAAGAGGGCTTCGGCCTTACAGCAACAGAGGCTCTGTTCCGAGGCAAACCCGTCGTAGTGTCGTCCGCCTTTGGTCTGAAGAGGCAGGTCGTAAATGGGCTTAATGGCGTTGTGCTCGACGAGCCGGACATCGAGGACAAAGCTGCAGAAATGATGCATCACCTTGCGGTCGGTTACAGCGATTTCGAGGAGATGGCCAGAACCGCACGCGAACACTGCCTGCGCTCGAGCACGCAAATCTCGCAAATCCCAAAGTGGTATCACTCGATGCAATCAGCTCTCTCCAGTTTTGAGGTGCGTTATCGGGATTCGTTCAATCCAAGAGCCATCTGAGCCAGGCGCCGGACGTCTCCGCACCGGAGGACGCGTAAGGTGTGAACCGGCTGCGAAAAATTGGACGCCGATCGGGTCAGTTCTGTAAACGATGACGTAATTGCTGCCGTCGCTCCGCCTGAACCAAAGGCCGAAGCGGATGCCCGTCAGCAACCAGTTCCCAATCCTTTCGCCGGAACTGTGACCCAATCGATCGACTGAACTGCAGCCGTATTCCTTCGACCACAAGGGCAACCTTGAAACGACCATGATCTACGACCTTGGCCTGGTCGATCCCTTGCGACCGGTCACTGAAAGGCGGGGTGCCCTGCTCGGCATATAGGGCTTGACGTCATTTGAGGACCGTGAGGCAATCGACCGGCGGCGAGTTCTAGCCGCGACAATCCATCAATGAAAGCTTGATTCATGGAAGCCCTGCAAGCGCTGGTATTGACGAACGCGCAGTTGCGCGAACTGTTGACCGAAGCCGCCAAACAAGGCGCAGCCCTCGCCGTCAGGGAGCTCCGCGCCGACCTGCACCAGACCCCAGAGGACGCGTCGCTGCAAAAGCTCCGTGCCTACCTGGCCGACCCGGCATCGCTTGCCAACCCGCAAGGCCATTGGGCGCACAGCGGCATCATCCGCCAGATCCACCGACGGCACGCGGCAAGCCGAAATCCACGGCGTGGTTCATGAAGTTCCAGCGGGAAACCGGACTGTCCGGATGCCCTACCCGCCAAAGTCCTGCCTACGGCAAACGGCGGGAATGGTCATTTGCTGCCATCGGGCTGGCATGGAATGCATACTACCGCCAACGGTAGCAGGCGATCCGCCTAGGCATTCATGTCGGCCCACTTACGGTGTGGAGGAACTGGCATGGGGGGTGTTAAAGTTCCTGTTCGTTGGCGGTGTGCCAAGCGTATTCGCGCGGCTCACGCCCTCGCCGCCGGTCCAACACGCCTAGAAGATCAGGTACCACGCAATAGGCTTCCTGCAGCACGTGTTCAAAATAGACCTCCTCGGGTTCTCCCTTTCCGGTCGTGGGGGCATTGAGCCGGATCATCATCTGTGGGACACCGCCAAAACGCCCCTTTCCGTACCTGCCCAGCCCAGTCCATAACCCATCGGCTTTGAAATCGCCTGATCCGACGATGACACCAGTGCTTGACAAGTTCGGCATGCTTGTTCGCCTTCGCTAGGTCTCGGATGAGCCGAAATGCGTCGCAACCATCTGCAATCCGCTGGCGGAAGTAGCTGTCATTTCGCTGATCGGATGACACTGCTGTCGTGAAGACGACGCCTTGACCGTTTGTTTCATCGAAGTCTGTGATGTCGATACCTTTTTCGACGACTTTGCCATTCGAGTTCTGGCTTCGTCTAACGTAGCGCCCCCCGAGGAAGTCGAATGGGTCGATGTTGTTCTGTGTCGCTTCCGCATAGATATGCGCTACCAGAGAATCAACGACAGCAACGGCAAGAAAGGCGCACCGCCTGCTACCGAAATCGGCGTCAAATTCCTTCAGGGTCGGCTCGACGATTTCGTCATGAAAGTCTCTTGCATTCATCCTGCGGCCTGCATCTTCGTGCCTGCCACTGCTGCCCGGGGACCGGGTCCACCTCGTGGAATCTGATAGCTGGTGAACAGACCCGGCTCTGGTCATCCTGCGAACGAGCTTGTTGTATACCAGCCGATCTCTTTTTTTGCCGGTTACTAAACCGTGATCATGGCTGTCGATTGTCGAACGTTAGCCCCGCACGAAACGACCTTTATCGATATCTCCCGGAGGGGGAGCGCCGCACTAGGCCAAGGTGGATACGACGGAGCCGCATAGATCTGCTTCCCAAATCGGCAAAAATATCGGCAATGTTCGATCTATCCGTTTGCCTTATCTCTATGTTCCGACTTACGATTCGACCGGCAAAAGGATCGGCAAAAAATGGCATCTACAGCACTTATGGAACCGCTGCTTCCTGAGGATCATAAGCATGTTCTCGAGGAACTGGCCACCGAATTGGTGGACAGGGCAAGCCGCCTCGGTGGTCGTATCCATCCCGTCCTACGGGACAGCCTCGGCGATCTGGTCCGGGCAATGAACTGCTACTACTCGAACCTCATCGAAGGCCACGATACCCACCCAATCGACATCGACCGCGCTCTCAAGGGTGATTATGCGAACGATGCCAAATGCCGCAACCTGCAAATTGAAGCTCAGGCCCATATCGACGTGCAGCGCCTCATCGACGAAGGTGCCGGACCAGCACCCATTGTCTCCATCGAATTCCTGCTTTGGGTTCACCGGGAGTTCTGCAGCAGACTTCCCGATGAACTCCTGCGGGTAACAAACCCCGCCACTGGCGCAAAACTGCCGGTCGTTCCGGGAGAACTGCGGAATAATCACGTCCAAGTCGGTCTCCACATACCGCCCGACCCTGACGATATCGAGAACTTCCTGAAGCGCTTTGTTGAAGCGTATCAATCCAAGCATCTGACACGGCTGCGCAGGATCATCGGCTGCGCTGCAGCACACCACCGGCTGGTATGGATACACCCCTTCCTTGATGGCAACGGCCGTGTCGCCAGGTTGTTTTCCTACGCTTGGCTGTGCGAACTCAACATCGGCTCCAGTCTCTGGTCAGTTGCCCGGGGGCTCGCCCGCCAGGTCGACGAATACAAAGCCAGACTGCAGGCCGCCGACGAACCGCGTCGTGGCGATCTGGACGGCCGCGGGTCGCTTACCCTCAGCGGGCTTGAGGAATTCTGCGCGTTCTTCCTGCGCACCTGCATTGATCAGGTGACGTTTATGGAAGGCCTGTTCGAACCTGCCGAACTCCTCGGCAGAATCGAGGTCTGGGTCAACGAGGAGATTCGGGCTGGCCGTCTCTTAAAAGGCAGTTGGCCGTTGCTGCGCGAGGCCGTGATGGCAGGCGAGTACCCCCGCGGACAGGCTGCTGCCCTCACCGGCTATCAAGACCGCCAAGCGCGGACGGTCCTTTCCAAGTTGCTCGCTGCCAGCGTGCTGGTGGCGGATACTGAAAAGGGACCCGTGCGCCTGGGGTTGCCCATCACCGTCGTAGAGCGCTGGTTCCCACGGCTGTACCCAGGCATTGGCTGAACAATATCGTTACCGCGAGATGGTACTGTTACTGCCGCAGACAGTAAGGGGCGACGGAAGTGGCGATAGAAGAACGCAAATATCCGGGCGAGTTGGCATCCCCGCACCAGATTCACGAACTGGCAGAAGAGTACCGCAAAGCGGCAAACCTACTGCTTCAGCAATGCCGACCCGGCAAGCCCCTTACCCGAGCGCCGTTCAGGTTGTCGGCGATCCATGCGATCGAACTTTATCTGACCGCGCTCTTGCTCCACCGTGGTCACAGTCCCAATCAGATCCGCAAACTGCAGCACGATCTGTCGGCGCGGACGGAACAGGCCATGGAAATAGGGCTGATCGGTCTGCGCGTCTAACTAGATTCTTAAGTTTCTCATCTACCACTGTTATCGAACCTACGACCTGCGGTTTTGGAGACCGAATAGCCTTCTCACATCGTACTGTTTATAAAGCAATATTTGGCATTTGTCGGACTGATGTGCAAGGACTTGTGTAACGATAAGAGGCCTTTTCCGCACGAATTATGGCCACCGCGAGCAGCATAGATCTCTGCTGAGGGACGCCCCTATCTAGTGCATAATGCAGCAATGACCTCTCTCGAAATCTTCATTGGCACCCCTATAGAACACCCATCGGAACGGGCTACCTTAGAGCGCGCTGTCGCGACCCTGTCGGCATATGGCATCCCAGCAGTTGTCCTGGCCAATGTGAATTTCGGCGGCAGGCAAATTGATCTCGTTATTGGCCTCGACCGGCGCGCTCTCGTTATTGAATCCAAGGGGTTTAGCTCAGCTGTCCGAGGCGGGGAAAACGGCACGTGGCATGTGCAACTGGCATCCGGCCAGTGGAAAGAAATTCCCAACCTCTACGCGCAAACCCTTGGCGAGAAAAATGCGCTCCGCGACGCCATGGCTGCCTTTGCGGGGGCATCTGTCCCCTACCCCGACGCCGCTTTGGTCTTCGTCCCCGCCATCCCGCCTGGTTCGGCCATACCAAGCGGTGATTTTAAAGTTTCGGTTGGCGGCCTTGGTATGCTGCCAGCGCTGATTGCGTCTGCAGCGACCCGCGGCTGGTCGCTGGATCAGTGGCGTGCCTTTGCGGCCCATCACCGATTGATTGCGGTCCCTTCACTCGATGCAGCCTTAAGTTCGGAAGTGCTCCACGCGGAACGGCTGCTCTTGGCATATGGGGACGCATTCACGCGTACCTACGGCCCGACCGCGTCTGAGATGGTCCCGATGCGATGCATCCGTGATGGCGAAACGCTCTCGTCGGAAGCGGTTGTCGAACGGGTTGTCATGGACGGCAACGTTCTGCTGGCAGGCGATTCCGGCTGCGGCAAAAGCCTTCTCTCGTACAAGGCCGCTCTCTTCGCGCTCGGCCAAGGCTGTGTACCGATCGTCATTCCGGCGAAGGATTTCGAAGGGAGCTTGCGAGATGTGGCAAACCGTGAGGCGACGCTGCTCGATGCACAATCAGCGGCTGCCTTGATCTCTGCTGCCCGGGTCTGGGATCGGCCCCTGGTGCTTGTGGTCGATGGCTACAACGAGTGCGCCCCGTCTGAGCGGCAGCGCCTGACGCGAAGCGTTGCAGCGGCCGTTCGGCGCTTTGACGCCATCGCGGTCGTGTCGAGCAGGATTGCTCTTGAGCGCGGCGATCTCCTGGCTGCTGTCAGCTACACGGTGCAAGCGCCCGATGTTGAAACCAAACAAGCTATTGCCCGTAACGCCGCGGGTGGCGCACGACTGGAAGCGTTTTCCGAGCTTTTTGAGATGGTGGGAAGCGGCCTCGAAGCCAGAATGGTTGGGCAGCTGGGGCAGAGCCTTCCGGCCGGAACCACCAGATATGGCCTCTTCGACGCTTATGTGCGCAAGCGGCTAGGTCCGGCTGCCTCGGACGGTATCCGCGCCCTTTCCCGCATTGCGGGGGCGATGACGGACCGAGTAAGCTTCAGCCTATCCGTACGGGAGCTTGACCGCTTGTCGGATCGTGAAGGTGTTGCAGGCTCTCTATTGCAGACGCTTCAGGCAGCGAACCTTCTGGAGAGGCGCGGCGACCGGGTCAGCTTCAGCCATGAAATGTTCATGAACGTGTTTGCCGCCGAAGCGATTTTACGGCGCGCAGGCGATAATCCGGATGCGGTGGCGTTGGCATTGCGGCACCCGCGGTATCTCGAGATGAAGCCATTCGTGCTGGGCGCCATCGACGATGACCGCTTTCGTAGACGGGTGCTATCCGACGTTTCCGATGCATGGGTCGTGAGCGCATGCCTCGCCGGGCAATTCGGCAGGGACGCTGAGCGTTGGGCAAACACGCGCTGCGATGAGGTGCTCGCGCGGATCGGACAAGAAATCGAGACGGTACGGTTTGACGTGTCGAAAGAATTTGCCTGGAGTGTTCAGGCAAGGCCAGAGACATTGCAGGAATGGACGGCGCAGGACCGGGCGGTGCTTACCGCCATCGCGCACGAACTTGTAACCGGACGACGCCTTGATCAGGTGCTGGACCTGATTGCAAAAATGGATGCGCGGCTGGCCGAAGAACACGGCAGGCTGCTTGATGAGGCCAGGAAACACAAGCTGAGCCTGCGAAGTGGCCTCTACGCAATGAGTTACACTGGGTTTGCAGGGCGCGAGATTGGCCTTGCGTATATTTGCGGCCCTGTGCATAGCGGGCATCTCTATCACGGACCGAAAGTCGCAGCTGAGGCAAATCTCTTCGAGCGGTTGCGTTCGGAAAAGTTAAGCCCTGGCCAGGTCGGTTTGCTCATCGAGCTGGACAAATATTCAGAACGAGACGCTCCCTCAGTCGGCATCCTTTTGCCGGCGATCTTGAACCGGCTCTGGGCGAAGGCAGCAGGCCATTTGCGGATGGCACTTATGCACGCAGCCGGCATGAGCGCGCATGCTCTCACCGATGACGAGCGTCAGGCCTTGATTGATGTCATCCACGATCTGCTACCCACGAACAACGGGTTCGATTCCACGGGCATGATTGATGCGCTCAAGTTCCTTGGCGCGCTGGACAACGACGAGGAGGAGTATGTCACCAGCGCCAAACGCGAAATTGAAGCCGTCCTGGCGAACCGCGATGATCCCCTGATGGCCGGTGCCGCAGCCAGCCTGTGGAGCGCGCAATTCGACCATCCCTATGATGGCGCGTATTGGGAGGCGTGGGGCGCTTTGCCAAGCGAGGACCGGAATGCCTTGTTGTTGTTGGCGGCCCAAGATGTCGACCGCAATTCCATGTTCTCGGCTCCATTACTTGCAGCAGTGGCATCGTGTGGCGACCCGGCTGCCGGTCCTGCAATCGCACCATGGACGGCCCTGCCGCCGAAAAAAGAAGTAATGATGCAGGACGCCGTTCGCACCTTCGAAATGGCACATGCGGCGCTTGCACGGTTGCATTACCCCTTGCCCGATCGCTCGGCGGAAGCTGCGTCGCCGGCGGATCAGGCGTTTTTGGCCTGTGGCGCGATTATCTACTGGCTAAACCGCGACGATCTTTCGAAAGCCGAGCGCATGCTTAATTGTGCTGCACCGCTTGCAGCATTGTCACGGCATGAACACGGGGTAGCCGCAGCCGCGATCGGGGAGTTCTCCAGTGCTGGGCAAATGTTTGAGGAAAGCCGGCGGCTTCCGGGGTCAGAGCCGGTGGTCACATCCTTCGCCGCGGATTTCCCCAATGAAATCGCCGCAATTTACCGTGCGGCGCTGGAACAGCCGGCACGTCAGGCGGGCTATTTTGAGTTCTTCCGGACCGACGATGTGATGCAGAAAGCGCTGGCGATCCTCGGGGAATTTGGCGACGCCAGCGATGTTCCACTGCTTCGAGCTTGGTCAATTCATCCCAGCTACGGGCACGTGGCGGTGCGGGCAATCAAGAGGATTGAAGAGAGCCCTCACTAGAGGCTGAGGCGTCCGGTCTATAAAGAAGCGCTATCGCCTGTTCACTTCGACAGCGGCTTTGTCCAAGATAATCAAGAATATGACGTTTGACATTCCTGACTATTATAGTGTCAAACGTTGATAGAGGCGCTTGAACATAAAGACGGCTTCAGGCAACCTTACATTTGATCGTCGGGGTAAAACTTACAGCCTGATAGCAGCAGTGTGTCACCGTCCGAAGGACGGTATTGAGGGGAAACGTGGGGCTATATGAAAAGTGGCTTGAAGCCACCAAGGAAAAGGACAAGCGCAAGCATTACTGGATCTATGTCGAGAAAGAAGGCGGCCGCGATGAGATTCGCGATGCCCTCGCCGAGACAATTCGCTCGCATTATGACCGCCTCGAACGCATCGCCGAGGATGTGACGCGGCTTGGATACAAGGTCGCCGCCGAGATCCTCAGCGAAGCGATGCCGCAGACGCTAAAGGGTCGCTCCGGCGATCTCGGCGAGATTCTCGCGACCGAGCTAGTCGAGGAAGAGATCGGCCTGCGCGTCCCAGTGCGCCGCCTCCGTTACAAGGATGGCCGCAATATGGCTATGCGCGGCGACGACTTCATCGGTGCGGGGTACGGTGAGCCCGAAGAGAAGCTCTGGCTCCTGAAAGGCGAAGCCAAGAGCAACCAGAAGCTCGGCAAGGGCACGGTCACGAGCGCCCGCAAGGTGATCAACCGCGACAATGGCCGCTGCACGCCTGACTCCCTGCTGTTCGTCGCCAATCGCTTGCTGGAAAGCAACGACCCGGACGACAATACGCTGGGCCGTAGTCTCCGTGACGAGGTGGGCCTGAAATCCCTTCGCGCCAATCGCATTGACCACATGCTCTTCACTGTGTCGGGTAACGGCCCCCACGCCTCGCTGAAGGAGGATCTCGACTCCACGGGGACCAACCGGGACCACTACGTTGTGAACATCCACGTGAAAGACCACCAGGACTTCATCGCGGAAATGTACCAAGAGGCTGAAGACCTTGGAGACGATTGACGAACTGACCGCTTTCCTGACGACCGCGACCGTCGACGGCATCCTCGGGCGCCTGCTTTATCGTGGTGCGGCCTGGTCTCTCATGCGCGAAGAAGGCGTTCTGCCGCCGAATGCGCCACCCCTCGGCGCGACGATCGAAACGGATCTTGCCGAACACGGCTTCGCGCTGCTTCGGGGCGCGATGGCCCTCCGCGCTCAGGCTGGTGCGTCGGATCTAACTAGCAAAGCCTTCGAGCGCGCTGCCAACGCCTTCGAGGCCCTGGTGCGCAATGGCGACCCGGAGTCGCCCGACCGCGGTTTCCGTCGCACCATCGCCGCCGCGGCCTACCACCTGGCTGGATTCTCTGCCGTCGCCTATTCACTCTTCAACGAAACGGCGGACGACCTGAACGCTTCGCCGGGCGAAACGGCGGTCCGACACCTGATCCTGCGCGATCTAAGCCAGTTGCGCGGCTTCGTTCGCGAGTGGTTGGACGACGAAGCGCACAGCGACGAGCAGTTTGCCGAAGCGCTAACAGACGAAGACCCCGACATCGACGAGGTGCTGTCGACCATCCTCAACACAACGATTTGCCGGGCTCTGGCGCACTTTGACTTCGCGCTTGAGACGGGCGAGCCCGAGCCAATCGAAAGCGCGCGCGAGTTGCTAGGCACAGCGGTCAGCCTGGCGGATAACGCGGAGAATGTTCCGCTGTGGTGGATCTCGAGCCTATGCCGTCATCTTATCGATGACCTGTGGCAGCACTCGCTGCACCAGAACCTTCCGATTGAGCCACCCGAGGGGACGGAGGAGAAATACCCGGATCTGCGTCGGCTGTTCATCTCGTCACTCTACGCCCGCAAGACGTCCGAGGTGGAGTTGTGGCCATCGCAGCGCGAAGCGGCCCAGCGTTCCACTGACGTCACCGACGACCTTGTCGTTGCCCTGCCGACCAGCGCCGGCAAGACGCGGGTGGCCGAGATCGCCGCGCTGATGACCTTGTCGTCGGCGCGCCGGGTGCTGATCGTCACGCCATTGCGCGCTTTGTCCGCCCAGACGGAGCGCTCTTTCAGAAAAACCTTTGCGCCGCTCGGATTCAGTGTCTCCTCGCTTTACGGCGCCAGCGGTCTTTCGGTTGGGGATGAAGACGCACTGCGTAGCCGAGAGATCATCATCGCCACGCCGGAAAAACTTGACTTCGCGCTGAGAAGCGACCCATCCCTGATCGACGATATCGGCCTGATCGTCCTGGACGAAGGCCACATGATCGGCCCGAGCGAGCGTGAAATCCGCTATGAGACGCTGGTTCAACGCCTGCTCCGGCGAGCCGATGCAGCGGACCGCCGGATCGTTTGTCTCTCCGCCATCCTACCGAGCGGCGATGAACTTGACGACCTTACGGCTTGGATTCGCTCCGATGAACCAGGTGAGCCGGTGCGCTCCGACTGGCGTCCTACTCGCCAGCGCTTCGGCGCGCTCTATTGGCGGGGCAAGGACGCTTTGCTCCGACTCGACCTTGACGACAATGGTCCCTTCCTTGACAGATTCGTCGTAGAGAAGCCTGCGCGTGGAAAGGAAAAGAAGCCCTATCCGCGGAAAAACTCACATCTCACGCTGTTCGCAGCTTGGGAATTCGCAAGTCAGGGCAAGCGGACCTTGATTTTTTCGACGCAGGCGAATTGGGTCGAGGGCTACGGCAAACAGGTCGTGGACCTCTGCAAACGCGGCTACCTGGACTCCCTTCTGGAGGACGAAGCGTCGATCGCGCGCGCTCTGGAGGTCGGCAGGGAGTGGTTGGGCGAAGACCATCCCGCTGTCGCCTGCTTGAAGCAAGGTGTCGCCATTCACCATGGCCGACTGCCGAGCCCATTCTTGCGCGAGTTGGAAGCCCTTCTATCCGATGGTGTCTTGAAGGTCATCGTCGCATCGCCGACGCTCTCGCAGGGCCTCAATCTCAATGCCGCCGTGCTCTTGGTACCCGCACTGTATCGTGCCTCCGAGAAGATCAAAGGCGAGGAGTTCGCAAATGTTGCGGGCCGCGCAGGGCGCGCCTTCGTCGATGTCGAGGGGCTGATTGTCCACGTCATGTTCGATAAGATTGACTGGCGGAAGAAAGAATGGGGGATGCTGGTCGCTTCCGCCAAGGCTCGCACGCTGAAGAGCGGCCTCATCCAAATCGTCGCTGAGATTCTTGAGCGCCTGTCGCGCGAGGGAGTCCTGGATCGCGACAATGCGTGGGAATACCTCGCTAATGCCCGCGAAGCCTGGATGTCACCCGAGGAAGAAGCCGCGGTCGCAGCGCGGCTGGCCGCCGGAGTGAACTACGACGCCGATCATGACGACGAACAAGGCGGCGATGACGAGGAAGAAACTATCGACGAAGAGCCGCTCTCGCAAATCGTCGAACGCCTCGATGCAACCGTGTTCGGTCTGATCGAAGCACTCGATGCCAATCGCGCCGACCTACCGAAGCTCTTGGACGAAGCGCTCAAGGGATCGCTCTGGGCTCGCCAGATCGCCCGGGAAGACGAGGACGTCGCCCCGCTGCACAAGAAAATTTTCGAGGCGCGAGCCGATCTCATTTGGAAGACCACCACGGCTCAGGCGCGGCGCGGTCATTTCGCCATGGGCGTCGGGCTTGAGGCCGGGCTGGCGATCGACGCCATGGCCGACGATCTGGCTACACTCCTAGATCGGGCCGACAAGGCGGCGCTGAGCGGCGACATCGACGACCTTGTCGATGCGCTCGGTGGTCTCGGCGAACGCCTGCTGTTCATGCGGCCCTTCATCCCTGACAAGGCCAACGCACTGCCGGCAAACTGGAAAGCCATCCTGTGCAGTTGGGTGTCCGGCGAGGACGTTGCGAAGATCGGACCGCAGAACATGCGGGCCGTCGAAGAGGCCTTCACCTATCGGCTGGTCTGGGCGTTGGAGGCCGTCCGGACCCGGCGCATGTCTCTCGGCTGGTCACCGGAGACGGTGGCGGGCGGTGGCGCAGCAGCAGTCGAAACCGGTGTCCCGCAATTCATGATGTCGATGCTGATCCGCGCGGGTCTTCCTTCCCGACGTGCTGCCATGGCGGCAATCGAGGATGCCAAGCCTGTCTTCGTTACGCCCGCCGAGATGCGGGCTTGGTTAGAATCTGACGAGATCACTGCCTATACGGACGCTGGCGACTGGCCCACTCCCGACACTGCCGCGCTCTGGGCGCGCTTCCGCACTGAAGCCCTTAGCGGCGGCATCCAAAAGTGGTCGGTGGAACATTATAAGCGGCTGCTCGACCTGACAGATGCGCCGCCCGCTGGCCTCTATCGGATCGTCACCGACGAGGGTGACGGGCGGACTTGGCTGTCGACAGCCGACTATCAGCTGGTCGCTGCGTTCAAGAAGTCGGCCGTTGATCCCAAGCCCAGCCTCTTCGCCGGTCGGTTGGCCGGTAACACCAGGCTGGTGGAGGCCTTGCGCATCGGCCGTGGGAAACTGAGCTGGCCGCCGGTCAACGCATAGGGGTGGACGGTACAGGATTCGACCCTGTGCCCTCTACCGACAGTGTGCAATTGCACACTGTCGCCTAAGCTTCGATTCCCGCCGGGTTCATTTGTTAATCAAGGATATCGACATCTCAATGCGATGGAGCTGCCGGCGAAGCGGCGCGCAGTCCGAATATGCCTTCTGGAGCTGCGCCTTTAACTCGCCGAGCATCCAGATGACCCCTTCTCGCGATTTCGCCTTTTCAAGGTGGTCTTTGTTTGCGACCGTGTCGCCATAGTACACTTGGAAAAACTCGGGACCGTCGAGCTCTCCTCGACGCCTTTCAAGCTCCATCCAGTCCTCCAAAGTCGAGCGCAACGGACTTAAGCGACTCCAGACCCCGCTTGGCCGATGACGCCATGTCAGCACCGCTTTTATGATGCTTCCTGCATCGATATGGCCGGCAACACCAAGCTCACCGACTGGCCGACGCCGGGTCGAGCCGAGTTGGTAGGAGTAGGGCACGGAGGTGGCGCTTGCATTCGGATAGACCATACCGCGACACCGAGCTCGGCGCACATCTTGGGCCGTTTTGGCTAACGGGCTCACGAACGTATCCCACGACGGCGAAGATTCCCCGGACCAACTCTCGGCGATCAAAGGCGGCGGCATAGAGTCAATTTTCGCAGCAAGGGCGTCCAAATCATAGCCAGATCTGGCATCCGTCGCGATGTATAGGTCGCACTCGTGGGGACGGTACATACCCGGCCAGGCAGTTTTCACGATCCTCCAGCCCGTACGGGCAGCCCAGGCCGCGCGCTTGATCTCATCAGGTGCTCCACCGTAAGGCTCGTCAATCAGTATGAATTGACCGTTTGCCGCATCGATCCAAGCAGTCGAATGATCCCGGCTTGGCAGGCTGTCATGGGCCAGCGCTCTGGGGTGGGCTTCGCGAGAACTCCTCGGAGGACGCAGTGTGGTATGCTCCATGAAGCGGATCGAACGCTCCGCGGTGCACAAGCGCTCACGAGCATGCTCCTGCGAGGGAGCCAGATCGTCGCAGATAAAATGGTCATCAGCCACCATCCGGAGATTACCGAAGCCTCGGACTTTCTTAAGGGCATATCTGCCACAGATTTCCAGGATGGGCCGCGAAAGTTCGACTTTCAGCGTCTCCCGTCCGCAGGTATATTTCTGCTCCTTATCGGACCAATAAATGCTTAGCAGAACATAAGGAGGCGCAACTTCCTCCGCTTTTTTGGGAAGTAGTCGTTTGGCATTCCGAAAATTTGAGAAATTTGCTGCTTGAGCCGCAAGATCAAGCGCAATGGCGTCCTTAATGCCACGCTCCTTACGCAGTTCTGCTGCAAGACTTTTGACACCATCAAGCGTCGTAGGACGCACGTCACCAATCAACATGGTCATTCTCCCGGCTTGATCCGTAAGCGTCACTCGCCAACCGCCTTTCAAGCCCGAATGAGTGTTGAAAGGTTTTCAGGGAATATAGGCAGTGCTGCCAGCAGCTTCGGAACGGCGAGTGCCATGCTCATGCCAAGAGCGAATCAACCATAAGCGAAGAGGTGATCGTATTCAACCGTGAGGCGGAAAAGTCCCAGGACTTAAGCATATATCGGGAGGCCACACCCTCCTCGACCCGCCGTCCGTCTTAGTGCCACCGCAACCGCCTCGTTACAGGAATGTTACATTGTGCGACTGTGGAATAGTCCGGCACCTATAACTCATTGAAATCTATGGTGCTGTTGAGAAGGATTGAACCTCCGACCTCGTCATTACCAATTGAACGGGAAGCGCTGCCGCAAGGTTCTCGGCTCAACCGTTGTTCTCAGCGTTGCGTCGGCACGCCTGGCGGCAATTCAGCGCGAACAGGAACTCAGCAGCGGCAAGGACCCAGACCTTAACCGCGTCGATCCGCGCCGGAAGCACTTCCAGACGATCGCCGAGGTCATCGACCGCTATTGGGAGAGCCACGTTGCTGGTCTTTCAGAGGGATACAAACGCACTTTCGCATCCTTCATGGGAAAGTGGCTAAGACCGGCCAACACGGTCAACAAGCGTGGTCGCAACCGGCGAAGGGAACATACGGATTTCGGGACCATGTTTGCCGACAGGTCACTGGTGTCTATCCGGCCGTCGGATATTGAGCGGTTCCAAGCGCAGTTCGCTTCGCCGTATGTGTTTAACGGTGCCTTGGGGCACGTCACGGCGCTATTCAACTGGGCCATTCGCATGCAGCTCGTCGACATGCGCAACCCCTGCAGTCCCATCCGAGCAAGAAAGGTGGTGCCCCAGCGCCGGGACTATTCCACCGAGCAGATTAGGCAGATCGCGGCCCCATATCTTTTATCCGGCGGTTGAAGTGTTGCCGGAAGTCGACCACCTCGAGGGCCTTGCCAAGCGCGACTTGGCGCTGCGCAAGGCGTGGTTGGTAACCGCCAACGACCACATGCAGGAATTCTGCAATTTCATGGGGATTTTGTTCCTGACCATGGCCCGGCCAAGCGATCTGGCCAAGGCGGAGTTCGACCATTTCGATTTGGACAAGCTGGTCTGGCATAAGCACAACACCAAGGGGATTAAGCTGTCGAGGTCACTTTACGAGTACGCCTACCGTTCGGTGCCGATCCACCCCCGGGGTGCTATGATGGTGCAGGCCCAACGCCAACGCTGGCCTGAAAGCAAGCTGCTGTTCCCGTCGCACACTGACCAAAGCCAGCCCCGCGACAACTTCCGCAAGGGGCTGGACCGGTTCAAGGCCCTCCCCGGCGTGCCGAGCGTACTTCCAGCTCTACGACCTCAAGCGGATCGCGATCTCGCTCATGCTCACCGGCCAAGGGGTGTCGCACGAAGCGATCTCCCATTACGTCGACCACAAGGGCAACCTTGAAACGACTATGATCTACGACCTTGGCCTGGTTGACCCCTTGCGCCCGGTCACGGAACGGCTCGGTGCCCTCCTCGGCATCTAGTGCTTGACGTCATTTGTCGGCTCTGGCGCAATGAACCGGCGCCGATCTCGCCGAGCCAAATCCCATCAAAGAAAGCTAGGTTTATGGAAGCCCTTCAGGCGGTCGTGCTGTCGAGCGCCCAACTGCGCGATATGTTGATGGAAGCCGCAAAGCTAGGAGCGGCGCTTGCCGTCCAGGAGTTCCGCGCCGACCTTCGCCAGTCGCCAGAAGACGCCAGGTTACAGAAGCTTCGCGGCTATCTTGCCGACCCCGCTTCCCTTTCCAATCAGCATGAGCATTGGGCGGACAGCGGGGTCATTCGCCGGATTCAAACCACAGCCCAAGGCAAGCCAAAGTCCACGTCGTGGTTCATGAAATTCCAAAGGGAAACCGGACTGTCCGGATGCCCTACCCGCCAAAGTCCCGCCTACGGTCGCCGAAGGGAATGGTCATTCGCCGACATCAAGCTGGCTTGGGATGCCTACTACCGCAGACGGTAGCAGGCGATACCGGGAGACAGGCCAACATCACAAGACAGGCGCCGAGAAGCCGACACGACGAGTTGTGATTTTTTCCCTGCTGCCGAGCACCTCAATCAGCGCACAATTTGGCGAATTGACGAACACGCTTTCGAAGACAGGTCGGAACTTGTCGTGGGTAAACGCCATCGAGGGCAATGAAATATCCGCCAGCGTACCTGCGAGATAGTCAGGAATGCGGATGAACTCGTTGTAATTGTTCTTTCCATCCCATCCTGGGAGCCCAAATAAGAATTCTGGTTGGGGCGGAACCTGCGCTTCCAGTTCTCGAAGAAGCTGAAAGTAAATGAAGGCTAGATCGAACGTGACCTTGTCATACTTATCGAACATGGCATCGCGATCGCTGATCCACCGGATATGACCAGGTGCCTTCTTCGCATTCAAATGCTTGAACAGCATCGCCGCAAACGCAGCGCACAAGTGAATTTGCCGCGCTAGGCAGGAGTTACGGTTTCGCCGCTTCATGTCCAGCTCAAAGGCGACGAGCCGCTTGTCGACTGCCTGACAGTAGGGAGCTCTGTCTGGGGTCGTCTTAGCGATGACAGCGAGCAATTCGCGCAGCTCGGGGAGCGACCCTATTATGTTCTCGTCCGTTATGTAATCGCGCAGCAGCTTGGATTGCCGCTCGACAATATAGCTAACGCTGAAAACAACCGGCGATTTGAGATAGGAAATCAGGCCTTCCGAGGCGGATCGCGATCCTTTCATATCGCTTGGCGCGACGGCCGCTATGTACTCCGATATATTCGCCTGTGTGTCATGGTTCAGCACGATCGCAAAGGCGAACGCGTCATTGGCTTTCCTAGGGTCGCCAATGCAATAGTCTGAAAAGACATTCCATGCCACGCCAGCGGGATAGGGTGCAAACCATCGCTCCAATTGTTCCGCGACGGTACGATAACTCCTATCGAGCAAGCCGAGAAATTCAAACAAACTCTCGGCCTCCAAAGCCTTTAACCAGATACACGTTCACAATGCTAAGTCCGTGAGTCAGAATTAACATGGGAATATTTCCGCAACCCTGTTTTATATATCTTTTTATAACTCTCGAATAGAGTTGGAAGATTATATGTTTCCCCAATCTCCGGCAATATAATCAATAGAGAGCGCATTGCAGCAAGAAGTGAAAAGGCCAGGATAGATGCAGATTCTTCAAGCTCCTCTCGGGTTACCTTGGGCTCGAACGTCAATCTGACGTCCCCGTTTTTGCCCTTAACGACGTGGCGGTGCAGGGATGTCCAGCTCACGTGCAAAGCATCGGCCGAAATCTCGCGGTAGATATGATTGAGCCGTGGCATCGGCGAGTCAATTTCTGACACTTGCAAGCGCTGCTTGGGGCCCTGCATCCGCTTGATAAACCCATTGAGGACACTGGCGGATTCTTTCGCGAGTCGACCTTCATTGGCAGCCAGGTGCCGTTTAGCACGAGACCGCCTGCTGTGCTCGTCATCCTCTTTCAGTCGAGCCAGATAGTTGGGGTCGGTTTCGGCAGCGTAAAGGTGCAGGGCACAATCGATGACCGACCGGCACGCATTCCGGAACGCCAGTTCACGTTTGGCGTCGACAAGGACCAGGGCGGTTTCCAACTCCGAATAAAGTCGCGCAAAAAGGGCCAAAGCTGTAGATTTCAATTCAGCTTTATCGGCATCGCCCAAATCGATTTGGCGCAGTGCCAAGGCGTCAACGCTTTTTTGGAAATCCTCGAACCAGCGGCGCCAGGTCGGACGGATCGACAAAGGACTCCCCCCTCGATTCAGACTGAACCCTTGTAGGCAAACTTCAGTCGCATCGAATTGACTCGTAGCTGACTTTTTTTGGGGGTATCGTCCCGAAGTCGTCCTTAGCGAACAGAGGTAGGCGGATGCTTGGAAGCGGTCATGCTGCTTTCGCCCCGTCTGGAGAGGCAGGCATGTCGGTGTGCGGTGGCGGAACCTGCCCAATTGGCAATTCTCGCCAAAGCCCTGAACGACTATTGCGCGAAGCATCGAATTAGTGACGAGCACGAGCGAGAGCAGATTGCGCTCATGATTATGGGCCTTTTCGGGAGGGGAATTGACCCGGACCGCATAACCGCAGAACTTGAAAAGGTAGGCTAGCGCTGGCCTGCTGGACGGTCCGGCCTGCAAATCCTGTGTCACCTTGATAAGCTGGCCGGGCCGGACAAGTTCCTGTCCGGAGGCGTTCATGTGCACGATTACGAGCAGCATATCGCTTGGGCCGAATACTGTCGGATGATGGAGTCGCTTGCGCTTAGGATCCCGAGCCACCAAACCGAGCTCGATCTACCCCAAGCCGACGATGTCCGCATCAATGATCCTGCACCGATAATGCGCATCACAGATGATGCGATCGAGCTGACTTCAATGACATTCGGGTTCCCGCCGGCGGGCCCGAAAGGCGGGCCAGTGTTCAATTTCCGCTCCGAAGGCCTGCAATTCGCAAACAGCAAACGCTGTCTCGTGCCGGCGTCGGCCTTCTTCGAGTTCACCGGGACGAAATATCCGAAGGCCAAAGCATCGGTTCGCGCTTAACGGCTCGCCCTTGATGGCGATCGCCGGATTGTGGCGGGGAGCTACCGGCAACAAGCCACCCACGTTCACGATGCTGACGACCGAGCCCGGACCGGACGTCGCGCCCATCCACAATCGCCAGATCGTGGTCCTTCAGCCGGAGAATTGGGCGGCTTGGCTCAATCTGACCAAGCCGGAGGCCGAGCTTTTGCGGCCGCTAGCAGCCGGCTCGCTTTCGGCCTAGACTGTGCGCCGCCCTGCACCATCTTAGGTCGTGTACCCCGTAACCCGAATGACCGAGAAAATGGTGGAAACCGGGTACAGCCGAAGGCGCTAGCGCTTGTAGTCCCCGGTAGTCCTATAGATGCTATGCTACCTTTTTCGAAGGCTTGCGGCGACGCATCGCGCTCGAACGCGATCGTGCCTTGTCCCCGGGCCAGGCAAGCGAGGCAGGAGCGGCCGCTCAGGTCTGGTAAATGGGGCGGTTGCGCCCCGGCCGCCGCCCACCACAACGCTGTTCCAGCCGGCCCATGTTGTCTACCGTGACACGGCGGTTATTCTCGATCCGGATCACGCCGTCCATTCTCAGTCTGGTCAACTGACGGCTCACCGTCTCGTTCGTAATTCCAAGGAAATCAGAGATGTCGGCACGCGTCAGCGGCAGATCGAAGCACGCCGACCTGGCTGCCGGACCAACACTGGAGCCGATGTTGCGGGCGATCATGAGAAGAAAGCTCGCCACCTTCTCAGGCGCGGTCTTGCAGCCCAGAGTCACCATCCATTCGCGTGCTTCGTCGAGTTCGTTCAGCGTCTGCCTGAGCAGGCGATGCTCGAGCTCCGGTGATTGCTTCATCATCTGTTCGATTGCCGCTTTCGGAAACGAGCACAGCGAGACTGTCGTTGCCGCTTCGGCATGGATCGCGCTTTTCGCCTTGAACGGCTGTCCCAGAAAATCCGGCGCGAACTGGAGACCGACGATTTGCTGGCGGCCGTCCGAGAGGCTCTTCGTCAGCTTCACCACGCCCGAAAGCAGGTTCGAATAGCTGTTGAGGGCCTCGGCATCGCCAATCAGTTCGACGCCCGGTTCGACCTTGTGCCGCGACGAAGTCTTGGCGAGCTTGGCCAAACGATCTGGATCGAGCGCGCTGCAGAGGCCGCGGCGCCGTGCCTGGCAAGACAGGCAATAGACGGGGATGCCGGAACTGTGAATGTCGTGCCGTACTGTCATTGATCGCTCTCCCGATCTGATCGCCCTCCCGGCCCAAGCGCCGGCACGATAACAATCGACGGTAGAAAAATCCTTGCGGCAGTTTGTCGTGCTGGAGCCTGACCGAAATCAGGGCTCTGGCTCATCTGCGAGTCCACAGTCCCGACGACGCAACAAGGTGGACCACTACATGCGACCGGAACTAGCTGCCAGACTTTGCGAGAACGTCCCGCGCTATACCAGTTACCCGAGCGCGCCGCATTTCCATCCGGGTATCGATGCTGTCGTTTACCGCGGCTGGCTGGAGGCGCTCGAAGGGGGCGGCGAAATATCGCTCTATCTGCACATTCCCTATTGCGAGAGGCTCTGCTGGTTCTGCGCGTGCCATACCAAACAGACGCGCCACTATGAGCCGGTGGCCGCTTATTTGCGCTCGTTGTATGCTGAGATCGCGACGGTTGGCGGCCTTGTCAGCGGCAAGGGCCGAATTCGCGCGGTTCATTTCGGGGGCGGTTCGCCGACCATGCTGAAGCCGCAGCATATGGTGGCATTGGGGACGGCGCTGCGAGACAATTTTGATTTTCTCGACGATGCCAAGATCAGCGTCGAGATCGATCCGAACGAGATGGACGAAGCCCGCCTCGACGCGCTTGCCGAAATCGGTATGACGCGGGCAAGCCTCGGCGTGCAGGACTTCGATCCGAAAGTGCAAAAGGCGATCAACCGCGAGCAAAGTTTTTTGCAGACGAAGGCGGTCGTCGACGGCGTTCGTTCCCGGGGAGCAGATTCCGTGAATCTTGATCTGCTCTACGGCCTACCGCATCAAACCAGCGAGAGCGTACGTTCCACCGTGGCGCAGGCGCTCACCCTGGAACCGGACAGGATGGCGCTGTTCGGCTACGCTCATGTGCCTTGGTTCAAGAAACATCAGACGATGATCGACGAGGCATGGCTCCCCGGTCCCACGGAGCGAATCGCTCAATCGCGACTTGCTGCGCGATCGATCGAGGACAAGGGGTACGAATCAATCGGGCTCGACCATTTCGCAAAGCCAGGCGATGGGTTGGCGGTTGCGGCCCGCGCGGGGGCGTTGCATCGCAATTTTCAGGGCTACACCGAGGATCGCTGCGAGACGTTGATTGGACTTGGCCCTTCGTCCATCGGCCGGTTTCGCCAGGGCTACGTTCAGAACATGCCTTCGACTGGCGAATATCGGCGCAGGGTGGAAGGCGGGGAGTTGGCCGTCGTCCGCGGCATAGCATTTTCCGACGACGATCGCGTCAGGGGCTGGATCATCGAGCGACTGATGTGCGATTTCGCCTTCTCGGCGATCGACCTGGTGGAGAGCTTCGGGAAAGCCGGCCAAAAGCTCCTTCGTCAGGCAAGCTCCATCGCCCTTAAGGATCCTGCTCGACTGCTTGAACTCCAAGGCGACAGTTTCGTCGTGCCGACGGAAAACCGTCCCTTCGTGAGGAGCATTGCGGTCAAGTTCGACAAGTATTTCGAACGTGGAACGGCCAGGCACTCAGCGGCAGTTTGAGCATTTTGATCGTAAAACTCGCGTC
Source organism: Mesorhizobium australafricanum (assembly GCF_033977265.1). Classification (NCBI taxonomy): domain Bacteria; kingdom Pseudomonadati; phylum Pseudomonadota; class Alphaproteobacteria; order Hyphomicrobiales; family Phyllobacteriaceae; genus Mesorhizobium; species Mesorhizobium australafricanum. The sequence continues at coordinate 47,238 of NZ_JAVIIT010000011.1, forward strand.
AACCGCGTTTGATCGATTGCTAGCCATTTCCGCAGCACTGGAAATTGCGAGGGTTCATGGCTATCGGCCCTTGCGGCCATCCAAGTCAAGGCGCCCAGCTGGGGAACGGGACTAAATCCGACCCATGTATCATCCCCTGCTGACCAAGGAGATCCTGTCTAGCACCGCTATCGGAGCTTCGCAGTCTGGGCCGAAACCGTCGAACTGTTGTCTGGGCCAGCTCGGCGTTGCGCCGGAAGGGGCAAGCTGCTAACCAAGTAGACATTTTGGAAACATGGTTTCATGGACCATTCCGGTACAGTCGTCATTGTAGCTCGTCCAGGCAGCGATTGGGCGGAAAGCCTTGAGGTGCTGTCGGAACGGTACGCCTATCGGGTGCTGCCGGTTGGCAGTCCGGCCGAGGCACTGACAACAATGAGCAGCATCCATGTCGATCTGGCGGTCGCGGAGGATCGCCAGGATGAGACTGTGGGTCTTGATTTCCTCACTAGGCTGCGCGTGTCTCACCCGGACATCATGCGAGTCTACGTGACACCGGCGCCCTCGTCGCTGTCTTACCAAGCGCTTTCCAAGGCAGCGATTTATCAGTTCCTTCTGACACCTCTCGACCCGGCGCAGCTCGGTCTGGCCGTTGAGCGGGCCTTGGAAGCGCGTGAACTTCATCGCCGCCACCGTATTCTGTCTCGGGAATTCAAGATTTCGGGGGCCCTGATGTTCGGGGATCGCCGTGACCCCGTGTTGAGGCCGGAAAGCCACCAGTTCGAAAAACTCGTCTATGCAAGCGAAAAAATGGCGGAGATGTGCGATCTTGCGCGGCAGGCGGCGGCGACCGAACTGCCCATCCTCATCCAGGGCGAGACTGGTACTGGCAAGGAGCTGCTTGCGCGAGCCATCCACTATAACTCACCTAGGCGCGCAAGCCCGCTCCTTGTCCAGAACTGCGGGGGCATGCCCGACGAATTGCTCCAGTCGGAACTGTTCGGCCACAAGCGCGGCGCGTTCACCGGGGCGATTTCGGACCGCCTCGGCCTGTTTCGGGCGGCCGATGCAGGAACGGTCTTCCTGGATGAGATCTCCGATGTGTCGCCATCCTTTCAGGTCAGCCTGCTGCGCTTTCTCCAAGAAGGCGAGGTCAAGCCGCTGGGTGCAGACAAGGTCATCCACTGCAACGTTCGCATTATCGCCGCATCAAATAAGCGGCTGCAGGACCTCGTCGCGCAGGGCAAGTTCCGCCAGGACCTTTACTTCCGGCTGAAGGGCTTCGAGTTCGAGGTGCCGCCGCTGCGCGATCGTCCAGAAGATATCGGGCCGCTGGCGGAGTTTTTTGCCGCCAAGCATGCCGATGGAATGGGCCGCAAGGTTCTTGGTATCACCGCCAACACACTCGAGAAGCTGGCCCTGTGCAGCTTTCCCGGCAACGTGCGCGAACTGGAGAACGAAATCCGCCGCATGGTCGCGCTAACCAAGGATGGTGAATACATCACCACCCGCAACATGGCGCCATCGCTGCTCGCGACCGCCTCTGCCCGCAAACAGGGCGACGGCTTAAGGGGCTTCGTTCCCGAAGGTACTACGCTTAAGGACCAGGTCGAGAGTCTCGAAAAGCAGATCGTTGGGCGCGCGCTTATACGAAACCACTGGAACCAAAGCCGCACTGCGACCGAGCTCGGTTTGTCGCGCGTGGGGCTTGCCAACAAGATCAAGCGCTACAGTCTCAATGAAAACGGTTGAGAGGCATCCATGAGCACCGATGAAGCGCAAGATCAGGGCACGACCGTCCTGCGATTTCCGCAGTCGCGCGTGTTGCCGTCCGGGCATGCCGAACCGACGCGGTATCTGGGACTGGGCGCAATGGCCAAAGTGATCGGCGCCCCCGAACATCAGACCACAGGCCATTGGTGCAGCCGCTGCAGAGGTATCTGGTACGGCTATCTTCTGGAGGTCACCTGCCCAGAATGCGGCAACCGTCACGGCTGAGCGGCCGACAAACGGCCACAAACGAACACATCGGTGAACCAGAATGTTGCACCGCAACACGCGGTGTGATCCCTTAACGCACTGAGTTACAAGGATTTTCTTAGCGCACTCTGACCTGGCATGTTGCTTGCAATTCCTTTTTCGTAGACGCGCTGCACCTAACGGTCAGCGGCGTAGCGGAGGAGGAAATTCATGGCCAATCTTCTATGGCTCCAGGGCGGAGCCTGCTCGGGCAATACGATGTCGTTCCTCAATGCAGAGGAGCCAAGTGCCTGTGATCTCGTCACCGATTTCGGCATCAACGTGCTCTGGCATCCGTCGCTGGGACTGGAGCTTGGAGATAATCTCAAAAGGCTTCTCAACGCGCTGACCTCCGGTCAGATGCCCCTCGACATCTTCGTCTTCGAAGGTACGGTCGTGAACGCTCCCAACGGCACTGGTGAATGGAACCGTTTCGCCGGGCGCGCGATGCGCGACTGGGTAAGCGACCTTTGCAAAGTGGCCAATTTCATCGTCGCTGTGGGCGACTGCGCGACCTGGGGCGGCATACCGGCAACGGCGCCGAACCCCTCCGAAAGCCAGGGCCTTCAATTCCTGAAGCGCAGCCAAGGCGGTTTCCTTGGCAAGGATTACAAGTCGAAGGCCGGTCTGCCGGTGATCAATATCCCGGGCTGCCCCGCTCATCCGGACTGGATCACGCAAATTGTCGTTGCGGTCGCGACCGGGCGCGCGGGCGATCTAAGCCTGGACGAGTTCCAGCGGCCGAAAACCTTCTTCACCTCCTTCACCCAGACCGGCTGCACCCGCAACATGCACTTCGCCTACAAGGTGTCGGCCACCGAGTTCGGCCAGCGCAAGGGCTGCCTCTTTTATAACCTGGGCTGCCGTGGCCCGATGACCCATTCGCCGTGCAATCGCGTGCTGTGGAACCGGCAATCCTCCAAGACCCGCGCCGGCATGCCTTGCATGGGCTGCACCGAGCCGGAATTCCCGTTCTTCGATTTGGCACCGGGCACCGTCTTCAAGACGCAGACGGTTATGGGCGTGCCCAAGGACATGCCCCCCGGCGTCGACAAGACCGGCTACATCAAGTTGACCGCCGCCGCCAAAGCCGCTTCGCCGCGCTGGGCCGAAGAAGACATCTTCGTCGTCTAACGCGCGCCTTCCCGAACCCGATCGACAAAGGTCAAAGACATCATGTCCGCTGCAGTTCAAACACTTGATATATCGCCCGTCGGCCGCGTCGAGGGCGATCTCGACGTGCGCGTCGACATCCAAAATGGCGTCGTGGTCAACGCCTGGACGCAAGCCGAGCTCTTCCGCGGCTTTGAGGTGATCCTGCGCGACAAGGATCCGCAGGCGGGGCTCGTTGTTACCCCGCGCGCCTGCGGCATCTGCGGTGCCTCCCACCTCACCTGCGCGGCCTGGGCGCTCGACACTGCCTGGAAGGCCGAGGTGCCGCGCAATGCAATCCTTGCTCGCAACCTGGGACAGATCGTGGAAAGCCTGCAGAGCCTGCCCAAGCATCACTACGGGCTTTTCATGATCGACTACACGCACAAGAACTACTCCCACTCGAAATACTATGAGGAAGCCGTCAAGCGGTGGTCGCCGTTCACGGGGACCAACTACGAGCTCGGTGTGACCATCTCCGGTCGCCCGGTCGAAATCTACGCCCTGCTCGGCGGGCAGTGGCCGCATTCGAGCTATATGGTGCCAGGCGGCGTCATGTGCGCGCCGACGCTGACCGATGTGACCCGGGCCTGGTCGATCCTGGAGCATTTCCGCCGCAACTGGATGGAGCCGGTCTGGCTCGGCTGCTCCTTCGAGCGCTATGAGCAGATCCAGTCCTACGACGACTTCATGGCCTGGCTGGATGAGCGGCCAGAACATGCCAATTCGGATCTTGGCATGTTCTGGCGCATGAGCCTCGATGTCGGCGTCGACAAATACGGCCAAGGACACGGTAAGTACGTCTCTTGGGGCTATCTGCCCCATGAGGACAGGTACAACCGTCCCACGATCGAGGGCCGCAACTCCGCGGTCCTTATGAAGAGCGGCGTCTATGACGGCGCGAGCGACACGCACAAGCTGATGGACCAGGTCTATACGCGCGAAGATCTCAGGCATGCCTGGTATGACGAGCCGGGCGGCATGCATCCGTTCGAGCGCGTGACCAAGCCAGTCGGCAAGAACCCGGTCGATTATGACAACAAGTATTCGTGGTCGGTTGCCGTCCGCCACGACCAGAACGGACGGCTCGAGGCAGGTCCGTTGGCTCGTCAGTTGATCGCCGGCGGCACGCATGGCGAAAGCTGGCAGCACTATGATCCGCTGGTGCTGGACATGTATAAGAAACTTGGGGGCGCGAGCGTGATGTTGCGCCACTTCGCGCGCATGCATGAAGGGGTCAAGCTATATCGGCAAGCCGAACACGCACTCAGGGAGTTCCGGTTGAATGATCCCTGGTACGTCAAACCGACCGAAAAGGACGGCAAAGGGTGGGGTGCGACAGAAGCCATTCGCGGGGCGCTTTGCCATTGGATCGAGGTGCAGGGCGGCAAGATCAAGAATTATCAGATCATTGCGCCCACGACATGGAACGTGGGGCCGCGCTCCGATGGCGGCGAACTCGGCCCGATCGAACAGGCGCTGATTGGAACGCCAATTGCGGATATGAACGACCCTGTGGAGGTCGGACATGTCTGTCGCTCGTATGATTCTTGCCTTGTGTGCACCGTGCACGCTCACGACGCCAATACCGGCGAGGAACTTGCCCGTTTCCGCACGGCATAGATATCTGCCGGTTCTACGACGCTGCCCGATCGTCTGCACCAGCTGGCGATCGGCCCGCTCTCCAAATGTCGGGACGGCGCCGATGAACAATGAGCAACAGCATGCCCTGCTGCGCAAGATGGCGCAGCTCATGAAGTCGGGCCTCGAGACGCAGACCGAACCCTTTCCAGAGACCGAAAAGGAGTTCGCAGCGATTCTTGACGAGTTGCGCAAGCTCGACGCGAACGATGTCGAGGCCAAGATGGTCATCAGCGGCTTTGTCGATCATCCTTATGGGCCTGACAGGCAACGCTGCATGGAGTGCATGTACTATCTCGTCCACCGAGAATGGTGCGACTTGCCGGAGTTGGCAGTTCCGGTCGACGCGGACTGGTGGTGCCGGCTCTGGCGCATCTGACGCGCCCTTGCGCAGGCGCGCCTTGGAGGCTGCTATGACGACCATTGACGACCGCCAGCTGCGTGAAATCATTGAGACGCTACTGACGAGATCGCCGGAGACGGAAGCATTTCCACGAGCCGACAGCCATGACGATGTGCTCGTCGTCATTGGCCGGCTGCGGACGGCCGGAAACGATCTTTCGGCAAAGCTCGCGATTGCGGGCTTCACCTTGCAGACGGTCGAGCACCAGGGAATAGAGCAGGCGTGTGAGAGCTGCATGTATTATCTGGTGCATCGCAGGTTCTGTGAGCTTCCCGAACTCGACCTGCCGGTCGAGCCGGAGTGGTCGTGCCGGCTTTGGCGGATATGACGGGCAGGGCAGCATGATCGCGGTCGTCGGCTGCGGCAATCTCAACAGGCAAGACGACGGTGCCGGGCCAGAGGTGATCCGTGTGCTGCGGGCAGCAGGGCTGGAAGGACCGGACGTCAAGCTGCTGGATGCTGGGACAGATGGCATGGCGGTCATGTTCGCCGCCCGCGGCTGCAGGTCCTTGATCCTGATTGATGCAGCCCGCAGCGGCGTCGAAGCGGGCGCGATCTACGAGGCGCCGGGACACGAACTGGCGCGACCCTATTATCCAGGACTCAATCTGCACGATTTCCGCTGGGATGCAGCCCTCCATGCCGGCCGGCACATCTTCGGCGCAGCCTTCCCGGACGACGTCACCGTATTCCTGATCGAGGCCGGGCAGCTGGATTTGGGGCTCGGTCTCAGTGTGCCTGTAGCCAAGGCGGCCTTAGTGGTGGCCCAGCGCATTGGGGAAATCGTGGCGGACCGCCTCGCGGCCGAACAGCGATGAACGACGCGACTTTAACTGTGCGCGTGAGCCGCGGCGGCTTGCATCTGTCGGGTGAGGCCTTCGAGCGGCATTTCTCTGGGATCAGCGGCATTGTGCTGATGCGACGTGAGGCCGACCTGCTCATCCTGCCGGTGGTGCTGGCGCAGGCTGGAGGGTATCTGCTCAAGCGTAAGAACCTGGCGGGCGACCGGGTGGCGCACGCTCCCGACTTCTTGCGGGCGAACGGGATCGCGGATGATGAAGAGCGCGAGCTTCAAGTGGTGTGGGACAGCTCTCAGGCCGGCTTCATTGGGCGGGGCGCATTTGCAAACTAAGTTTGCACATCGTAATTTAAGTAGACAACACTCAAAAAGCTAGTAGCATCGGCCGCAACAGACGCTGCAACCAAGCAGCATGGGAGGATAAAGGTGAGGCAATCTCGTGTGGACGAGGAAGTGCGCGCCGCATTGGCGGCTGCCGACGACCCTTCCGCCTCGCCCCAGGATCGCGCCGAGATGCTCATGGAGATCGCCATGGGGCTCCAGCAGCGTCCAGAATCGCCCGACCAGATCGAAGCCGCGATTGATCTCTACGAACGAGCCGGCGCTATTTGTCCGAGCGACGAATATCTGCTGAGCACCCGAATTGCCGCTCGCCGGGCGACCGCGCTTCTGGCTCTGCCGAAAGGCGGTGCCGACGCTCTCGAGAGAGCCCGAACCGAGCTGGAAAAAGCGACCCGCCACTTTGCCGACCTTGACCGACCGGAAGAGCTCGCTGAAGCGGAGTTGAATCTTGGCCTGACCATCCACAATCTCGCCGGCCTGAACAGGGCGCGCATCACCGATGCCATCTCGGCCTACCAGCGGGCGTTGCGCACCTTCGACCGTGTAAGGTTCCCGAAGGAATTCGCCATTCTGCAAAACAATCTGGCGACCGCCTTCCTGTCCATGCCCTTCACCGACAGTCGCGCGAAAATGCGCGAGGCGCTCGCCGTGCAGGCGTTCGAGGAAGGGCTGAAGATCGTCAACCTGATCGACCATCCCACCGAATACGCAATGCTTAAGAACAACCTCGGCAACGCACTGCAATATGCCTCGTCCAGCCATGTCGTGGAAAACAATCTGCGCGCGCTCGAAGCCTATGACGAGGCTCTCAAGGTGCGCACCCGCGCGGCCATGCCGCTGGAATACGCCAACACCATCGCCAACAAGGCGAACTGTCTGTGGAACCTTCCCGACGATCCCGCTGATCCGGGCAACGGCAATCGCGCAAACCTGACGGCCGCGCGCGAATATTACCGCGAATGCCGCGAGATATTCATGGGCTCCGGCGAGGCCGACAAGGCGCGCATCGTGGCGGAGGCCTGCGAACAGATCGACCGGGAGCTGCTTTCGGCGCCGGCCGCGAAATCCGACGGATTGTCCGGGTCCGTCCAACCCCATCTCAATTGAGCCACAACAAGGAGCGCGAGGTGACATTAGTGGAACTGACTGCAGGCGTAGCAGCGCTGGCGCTGCTGATTGGCATTGTGACATCGGGCATAGGCGGCGCCATCGGCGGCATGGCAACCGGCGGCAAGGCGATCGGCAACCAGCTGGCCGCGATGATGGGAAGCTTCTACGGCCCGGTCGGCGGCGTTGCTGGCATTGTCGTGGGCCTGATCCTTTTGGCGCTGATCGGCTGAGGTGCAAGCATGTGGGAAATGGCGAAAAGCTCGATCATCCTGTTCCTCAAGGGCAAGCTCTTTGCGGAGCCTGCCAAGGTCTACAGACAAGCCGCGATAGGTGCCCTGACGACGGCCGCTCTGCTCGTGATCCTGGCCAAGCTCGGGGTCCCGGTCATAGCCGCCGCGGCGGTGGCCGGCCTCGTAGGCGGCGCGGTGCAGCCGTATCTCTTCAAGGACCTTCGGTACCGGTAGGAAATATGGGCAGATGAACGCCGTCGATCTCGTTCCGACCCAACGCGATACGCTCGCCGGATACACCGGGGACATCGAGCGGCTGGAGGCGCTGTTTGCTTCCTGGGACGAGACGCAGCGCGCTGCCGCGGAAGCCTACCGGCGCGCCATAGAAGACCTTCAGGGCGAGGCATTCCGGCGACTGATCCGTGCTCTGAAAGCTGATCCGGCAGCGCTCCAGGCGATGAAGACGGCGGCCGCCGACGAGATCGTTTATGCCGTGCTGCGACACCACAACATCCTCAAGCCGAGCTTGAGCGAACGTGTCGAGGCAGCGCTCGACGGTGTGCGCCCGACGCTTGCTTCCCACGGAGGCGACGTCGAGCTCGTATCGGTGCGCCCGCCATCCATTGAGGTGCGCTTCACCGGGGCCTGTGACGGGTGTCCCGCCTCGGCCTTGACCTTCCATGCCGGCGTCAAAAAGGCGGTGGAGGAGGCCTGCCCAGAAATCACCGACATCCTCCAGGTCAAGGGATCAGGCGCCGGCGCCCACGACAGCGTGCGTTTTGTCAGTCCCTTCGCGCTCGGTGCGGTGGATGGCTGGCATCTCGCCTGTCGGCTCGACGAGATCCCGCAAGGCGGCATGCTCCGTCAGGTGGTCGGCGGCGAAAACGTGATTTTGTCTCGGCAGGGGGCGGTCGTCTCCTGCTTCCAGAATGCCTGCGCTCATCTCGGCCTGGAAATTGACGGCGGAGCGGTCGAGGACGGCATCGTGACCTGCCCGTGGCATGGCTTCCGCTATGATCTTGCCACCGGCGAATGCCTCACTGCTCCCGAGGTGCAGCTCCAGCCGCATATGGTCAAGGTGATCGGCAACCGCGTCGAGGTGAGGCTCGCCAGATGACGCGCGTCTCGCTCGCATCCGCTTTCCGGCCGGCTTGCCCGGTCCCCTTACCGGCCGCGCCGCTGCTCGATCCCGCCGGCGCAAGCATCGTGCTCGGCCACCATGTCGCTGCGAACGGCCTGCCGGTGCCGGTCGCGCCGGGTCCCTCGACATTGTTCGGGCCGCGCGGCGTCTGCTTTGCGCCGGGCGGCGCTTTCCTTGTGGCCGACACCGGTCATCATCGGCTGCTCGGTTGGCGCCAGCTCCCGCAAGCCGACAACACGCCGGCAGACTTTGTCATCGGCCAGCCGGACTTCTTCGCGGAAGGCCGCAACGCTGGAGACAAACCCGGACCCGCGACTTTGAACATGCCGACCGGCATTGCCAGTGACGGTCACGTCCTGGCCGTGGCGGACGCGTGGAACCATCGCATCCTGATCTGGACGTCGCTGCCCGAGCACTCCAACCAGCCGGCGGACCTGGTGCTCGGGCAGAAAGACTTCGGCTGCGGACTCGCCAATCGCGGCGGCGCCCTGGCGGGCCCCGATACGCTCAACTGGTGCTATGGCGTGACGATTGCGGACGGACGCCTTTTCGTGGCCGATACCGGCAACCGGCGCGTTCTGGTCTGGAACGCCTTGCCCGAGGCAAGCGGCCAGCCGGCGGATTTGGTGTTCGGTCAGCCGGACATGTTCGCACGCGACGACAACGCCGGATCCGGCGCAAGTGCTTCCGGCATGCGCTGGCCGCATACGGTCGCGGTAAGCGGCGGCAGGATTTTTGTGACCGATGCTGGAAACAGCCGCATCATGGCCTGGAACGGCATGCCCAATGCAGACGGCGCGCCGGCGAGCTTCATTCTCGGCCAGAAGAACTTTGAGGCTATCGATCATAATCGCGCCGCGTACGACCCGAGCGAGCGGGCTTTGCAGATGCCCTATGGCATCGCCGTTCGCGAAGGCACATTGATTTGCGCCGATACCGCAAATTCGCGCATTGTGGGTTTCCCGCTCGCTAGCCTCGATATGGACGCTCCGGCAACCATGCTGGCAGGGCAGAACGGATTCGGCCTCAAGGGCGACAATCGCTGGAAGGCGGCCACCCGCGATAGTCTCTGCTGGCCATTCGCGATCGCGGTGCATGAGAACCTGGTCGCAGTAGCCGACACCGGGAACAACCGCGTGTTGCTTTGGGAGGCGGCGCCATGACGGCCCTCCGCGCCCGGCAGGCCGCGGACCGGCACGAAAGCGTGCAGATCCGCGTACGCGGACGCGTGCAGGGGGTCGGCTTTCGTCCGGCGGTGTGGCGTTTCGCGCAAGAGGCTCTACTCGACGGTGAAGTGCTGAACGACGGTGAAGGGGTTTTGATCCGGGTGCGCGGGCCGCGCGACGATATTGCTCGTCTTGTCGAGCGGTTGCGGTGCGAGCCGCCACCGCTGGCGGCCATCGATGCGATCGAGGTGGCGCCTTTCGTCGGCTGGCTGGACGAAGGCTTCAGGATCATCGCAAGCACGACCGGCGAAGCTTGCACGGAAATCTCGCCGGACGCGGGCATTTGCGCCGCTTGCGCGGCCGAGGTGCTCGACCCCTTCGCGCGGCGCTACCGATATCCCTTTACCAACTGCACCCATTGCGGCCCTCGCCTGACGATTGTCAAAGGCGTGCCCTACGACCGTCCCTCAACCACGATGGCGCCGTTTCCATTTTGCGCCGATTGCGCCGCTGAATATGCCGACCCGGCTGACCGGCGCTTTCACGCCGAACCGATCGCATGTCACGCCTGCGGACCGAAGGCGAGGCTGATCCGCTTCGACGGACGCGCGGTGAGTTACGAGCAGCACTCCATGCTCGACGACGTCGATGCCGCGATGAGCCTTATGCAGAAAGGCGAGATCGTCGCCATCAAGGCGCTCGGTGGGTACCAGCTGGCCTGCGACGCTACGGGCGCCGATGCCGTGGACCGGCTAAGGCAATTGAAGCGGCGCGAGCGCAAGCCCTTCGCTCTGATGGCGCGCGACATGGACGTGATCCGCAAATACTGCGGGGTCTCGCCTGGGGAAGAACAGGCGCTGCGCTCCGCCGCCGCCCCGATCGTGCTGCTTGCTGCTTCGGCGCCGCTGCGTCTACCCGAAAGTATCGCGCCGGGCATGGCGACCTACGGCTTCATGCTGCCGTCGACGCCTCTGCACGTGCTGTTGTTCCGCCGCATGACGCGTCCGGTGGTGATGACCAGCGGCAATCTTTCCGAAGAACCGCAGGTGACCGATGATGCCGAAGCGGCGTCAAAACTGGGCGCAATCGCGTCTTTCGCGCTGATCCACGACCGCGAGATCGCCAATCGCGTTGACGATAGCGTGGTGCGTCTGGCCGCTGGTAAGGTGCGGATGCTTCGTCGCGCGCGCGGTTATGCGCCGGCCTCGATTCGCCTGCCGCGCGGTTTCGAGTCCGCACCGCAGATCCTTGCCTTCGGCCCGCAGATGAAGGCAACATTCTGCATGATCAAGGACGGCCGCGCGGTGCTCTCGCAGCACCAGGGCGATCTGGAGGACGCGGCGACCTTCGACGACTACTGCAAGAACCTCGCGATTTTTCGCGATCTGTTCGATCATCGGCCAGACGCGCTGGCCTGCGACAGGCACCCCGAATATGTCCCGAGCAAGCTGGCCCGTGAGAGCGCGCATTCACAAGGCCTTCCGCTTGTCGAGGTGCAGCATCACCATGCGCACATAGCCGCTTGTCTGGCCGAAAACGACCGGCCGTTGGATGCACCCGCTGTCCTCGGCATCGCGCTCGACGGCCTCGGTTTGGGAGCTGCGGGCGAAATCTGGGGCGGTGAGTTCATGCTTGCCGATTATCGCGGTTTCGACAGGCTCGGCACGTTCAAACCCGTGGCGATGCCCGGCGGCGCGCAAGCCTCGCGCGAACCCTGGCGCAATCTTTACGCGCACCTCATGGCCGAGATGAGCTGGGCCCATCTTGCGATGAATTTCAGCGAGCTTGAAGTCTTCCAATTGCTTGCCGGCAAGCCGCGCGCCACGCTCGATGCCATGATCAAGGGTGGCGTCAATTCCGCGCCGGCATCTTCATGCGGCCGGCTCTTCGACGCCGTCGCGGCCGCGCTCGGCGTCTGTTTTGAGCGCCAGGCCTATGAAGGCGAGGCCGCGATGCGGCTGGAGGCGATCGTTTGTCCAAAAGCCATGGCCGTAGAGGGCGACGAACTCGCCTATCCTCTCACTATCCCCAATCTGAAAGACAGCGGCCTGCCCTATATCGAGCCGCTCGCGATGTGGAACGCGCTGCTTGGGGATCTGATTTTGCAGACACCCGCGGGCGTGATGGCGGCACGCTTTCACAAGGGATTGGCCAAAACGCTCGCGGCGATAACGCTGAAACTTTCGCGCCGCGACGAAGAGCAGGGTCCGCGCTTTGACACCGTCGTCCTTTCGGGCGGGTGCTTCCAAAACCGCATCCTGCTCGAGGAGACCCTGCGCCGGCTTGAGGAGATGGATTTCAAAGTCCTCACCCACGCCGAGGTGCCCGCCGGCGATGGTGGCGTCGCGCTCGGCCAGGCGGCAATCGCTGCCGCGCATTCTATGGTCGCCGGGAAAATCCGGCCAGAAGGAGGAAGCCCATGTGCCTCGGTATTCCGGGACGGATCATAAGGATCGACGATGCCGGGCGTAAGCTTGCAACCGTCGACGTGAGCGGCGTCCGGCGCCAGATCAACATCGCCTGCATCGTCGACGCCGAGCACCCCGTGGAGAGCTGCGTCGGCGACTGGGTGCTTGTCCATGTCGGCTTTGCGATGAGCCGTATCGATGAGAACGAGGCGGCTGAGACGTTGAAGATCCTCACAGAACTTGGCGAGGCGCAGGCAGAAATTGAGGCAATGCGTCAATCCGCCCTTCACTAGGGAGATCAGCTATGTCGAATGAAGGCACATTAAGCGGGCTCTATCCGTTTCTTCATGGCAAGACACAGGATCTCGCCAAGCTGCAGACGGCCCTGCTGCATTCGGTGGCCGAAAAGGCACGCGATTCGCGCGAAACGAATGAGGCATTCTTCGGCGGTCAGGCAGAGAGTCTTGTGGCCGCCGCGCGCACGCTGGCCGACGTCTACTCCAGTGGTGGCCAGCTCTTTTCGATGGGCAATGGCGGCTCAAGTTGTGATGCAAGCCATGTCGCGGTGGAGTTCGTTCATCCGGTCACGGCGGGCCGGCCGGCGCTGGCCGCGACCAATCTTGTCGCCGACCTTGCCATGATCTCGGCCGTCGGTAACGATCTCGGCTTCGACCATGTCTTCGTGCGCCAGCTCGTCGCGCATGCGCGCAAGGGCGATGCCCTGATCGGCATCTCGACCAGCGGCAATTCCCAAAACCTCATTGCCGCCTTCGTGAAGGCCAAGGAGATGGGCGCTGCCACGATCGGACTCGCGGGCGGCGACGGCGGCAAGATGAAGTCTTCCGGCGCCGTCGACTATTGTCTGATCGTGCCGTCGACCTCGATCCACCGCATCCAGGAGTGCCACGTCGCGGCGTACCACATCATGTGGGACCTCGTGCACACGCTGCTCGCCGACGATCGTGGCTCTGCGGCCAGGAAGGAAAAAGTCCAATGAAATTTTCCGACGAATTCCGCGATCGCGACAAGGCCGCAACGCTTGTGCGTGAGATCGAGAAGTTGTGCGACCAGATTGAGGTGACGAAGCAGAGACCGCTCAACATCATGGAAGTCTGCGGCGGGCATACGCACTCGATCTTTCGATACGGATTGGAGGGCATGCTGCCGCCGGGAATTGAACTCGTCCACGGGCCGGGCTGCCCGGTCTGCGTGCTGCCGATGGGACGGGTCGATGACTGCGTTGCCATCGCCGAACAGCCAGGTGTCATCTTCACGACGTTCGGGGATGCCATGCGCGTGCCTGGTTCGCGCAAGAGCCTGATGCAGGCCAAGGCCGACGGCGCCGACGTGCGCATGGTGTACTCGCCGATGGACGCGCTGGCGCTGGCGCGCAAGAACCCCGACCGCGAGGTGGTGTTCTTCGGCCTCGGCTTCGAGACCACCATGCCCTCCACTGCCCTTACCGTGCTGCAGGCGGAAGCCGATGGCATCGAGAACTTCTCGGTTTTCTGCAATCACATTACCATCGTGCCGACGATCAAAGCGATCCTGGACAGCCCCGATCTCCATCTCGATGGGTTTCTCGGGCCCGGCCATGTTTCGATGGTGATTGGCACAGCCCCTTACGAGTTCATCGCCAATTTTTACAGGCGTCCTATGGTTGTCGCCGGCTTCGAACCGCTCGATGTGCTGCAATCGATCTGGATGATCTTAAAGCAGATCAAGGAGGGCCGCGCCGAGATCGAGAACCAGTACACGCGCATCGTGCCCGAAGCAGGAAACGATCCTGCGCTGGCGGCCGTGGCAAAGGTTTATGAGCTGCGGGAGTTCTTCGAATGGCGCGGGCTGGGCTCCATCGACCATTCCGGGGTCAGGGTGCGCGATGAATATGCGCGCTTTGACGCCGAGCGCAAGTTCGCCATTCCCAACATCAAGATCGCCGACCCGAAATCATGCCAGTGCGGCGAGGTTCTGAAAGGTGTGCTCAAACCCTGGCAGTGCAAGGTATTCGGCACGTTCTGCACGCCCGAAACGCCCCTTGGTGCGCTGATGGTTTCGCCGGAGGGCGCCTGCGCGGCCTATTACCAATATGGCGGCGTGAAGCGGCAGGAACGGCCCGAAACGGTGCCGGCTGCGCCATGAATGTCATGTCTCCCCCTCCCCGCAAGCTCGGCCGTATCCACGTGCCTTCCGTGACGCTTGCCCATGGCGGTGGCGGCAAGGCGATGAAGGTCTTGATTGACGACGTCTTTGTCAGCGCCTTTGCCTTTGCCGAACCGCAAGCGCTTGAAGACCAGGCGCGTTTCGACCTTGCCGCGCTGGCTGCCCAGGGCGACAGGCTTGCCTTCACGACTGACTCGTTCGTCGTTGATCCGCTGTTCTTTCCCGGCGGCGACATCGGCAAGCTGGCGGTCTTCGGCACTGTCAACGACCTTGCCGTCGGCGGCGCCAAGCCGCTTTACCTGTCCTGCGCGGTCGTGATCGAGGAAGGCATGAAGATCGACGAGCTGCGTCGCATCGCCCAGTCGATGGCCGCCGCAGCGCGGCGGGCGGGCGTCGCGATCGTTACCGGGGACACGAAAGTCGTGCAGCGCGGCGCCTGCGATAAACTGTTCATCACCACGACGGGCGTGGGTGTGATTCCGGCAGGCATTGATCTTGCAATCAGCGCCATCAGGCCGGGCGACGGCATATTGGTCAACGGGCTTCTCGGCGACCACGGCGCAGCGATCCTGGCGGCGCGCGGCGATCTTGCCCTGGAAACGGAGATCGAGAGCGATTGCGCGCCGCTGCACGGGCTGATCGATACGATTTTGGAAGCGGCTCCCGGAACGCGCACCATCCGAGATGCGACACGCGGCGGCATCGCCACTGTGCTCAACGAGATGGCCGAGGCATCGGGCGTGGCGATTGAAATCGAGGAAGCCGCGACGCCGCTACGTGAAGAGGTCCGCGGCTTTTGCGAGATCCTTGGTCTCGACCCACTTTATCTCGCCAATGAAGGTAAGATCGTCATCGCGGTTCCGCCAGCCGAGATCGACGCGGCGCTGGCAGCGATGCGCGAGCACCCGCACGGCGCGTGCGCCATGCTCATCGGGCATGCTTATGCCGGGGAAGCCGGTCGCGTGACGATGAAGACGACTTTCGGCGGTAAGCGCATCGTCGACATGCTGGTTGGCGAACAATTGCCGCGGATTTGTTGAGGAACCATGCACGAACTCGGCATCACCCGAAACATCGTTTCGATTGTCGAGGAGGCGGCGAAGGGCCGCCGTGTCAGACGCGTTACGCTCGATGTCGGGCGTCTTTCCGGGGTCGTGCCGGATGCACTGTCCTTCTGCTTCGATGTCGTGTCGAAGGGGACGGCGCTTGAAGGCGCCTTGCTCGAGATCAGAGAGATCACGGGCCGCTGCCGCTGTCGCGGTTGCGGCGCCGAATTCGAAACCTCGACGCTCTACCAGGCATGTGGCTGCGGCTCGCGATTGCTCGAGCGCCTGGCCGGCGAGGAACTGAAGATCAGGGAAATGGAACTGGAGGAGGCTGCCTGATGTGCGCGACCTGCGGATGCGGATCAAACTCCGACGCCAGGATGCTGAATTTACAGACGGGCCTTGTCCGGCCGTTGGGAGATCGCGAGCACCCTGAACACCATCACGATGATCATCAGCATGATCATGGCCATTTGCATTCCCATGGCCATGGCGATGGGCATATGCACGACCATGAGCACAGACATCATGATCATGATCATGATCATGACCACGACCATGGCCACGGGCACGGGCACGGGCACGGGCACGGAGATGATCACACGCACAGCCACGACCATTCCCATCACCAAGAGGGAGACGGCCACATTCATGATCATGATCATGATCATGATGACCATCATGATCATCATGGGCATGGCCGCGGAACGACGGTTGTCGAGCTTGAGGCCCGCTTGCTTGCCAAGAACGACAAGCTCGCCATGCGCAACCGAGGCTGGTTCGAGGGGCGAGAAATCCTGGCATTGAACATCGTCAGCTCGCCCGGCGCCGGCAAGACGACGTTGCTGGAACGGACAATTCAGGACCTCAAGGACGAAATCCCGATCTTCGTCATCGAGGGCGATCAGGCCACCGCCAATGACGGCGAACGCATTCGCGCCGCGGGGGCAGCGGCGGTTCAGGTCAACACTGGAACGGGATGCCACCTCGAGGCTGACATGGTCGCGCAGGCTCTCGAGGAGCTGAGACCATCCAGCGGTGCGATGGTGCTCATCGAAAATGTCGGCAATCTCGTCTGCCCCGCGCTGTTCGATCTGGGCGAGCATGCAAAGGTCATCGTTCTGTCGGTAACCGAGGGACAGGACAAGCCACTCAAATATCCGAACATGTTCCAGGCCGCCAACCTCATGATCGTCAGCAAGACCGATCTTTTGCCCTATGTCGATTTTGATATGGATGTCGCACTGGCCAATGCACGTGCAGTCAACCCAGCAATCGAGGCGATAGCTCTGTCGGTGCGCAACGGCGAAGGCGTCGACCAGTGGTACGGCTGGCTACGCAGCCATCGGCGATCCCTTGGCCATCCCTCTTTGATTGCGCCGCAAAGGTCCGCTGCACACAAAAGCTAGGCAAAAAGCCAAAAAAAGATGACGCAGGTGAGTGGTCATCTTTGGCCGAGGCTGCGCGCTACGCGAGTGGGACTAAATCATGATCGCCAGCCTGTTCGACGACCGGCCCGACCATCTGCGCTCCAAGGCGGTGCTCACTTGCGTTTTTCTGATCGCGGCCAACATTGCCGCGTGGGCATGAGCGTGGTTTGCCTTTTCCCATCACCCTGCCCTGCTCGGCACGGCCTCGCTCGCTTATACGTTTGGGCTGAGGCATGCTTTCGACGCCGACCACATCGCTACGATCGACAATGTGGTGCGCAAGCTCATGCAGGAGAAGACGGCTCCCTTCTCGGCCGGTCTGTTCTTTTCGCTTGGTCATTCCACGATCGTCGTGCTGGCATCCTTGGCGATCGCCGGCACGGCCGCAGCACTTCAGGGCCGGCTGGAAAGGTTTCACGATCTAAGCGGCATGATTGGAACCTGCATCTCGGCCCTGTTCCTGCTCGCCATTGGCATCGCGAACCTCTTCATCCTAAAAGGCATCTGGCAGGCCTTTTCGAAGGCTCAACGCGGTGAGCCCATGGTCGAGGAGGATCTGGAGGCGCTGCTGGCCGGACGCGGCTTCTTCGCCCGCATTTTCCGGCCAATGTTTCGTGTCGTCACACGCTCCTGGCATATGTACCCGGTCGGCTTTCTGTTCGGGCTCGGCTTCGACACCGCAACCGAAATCGGCCTGCTTGGCATTTCGGCGGCGCAGGCAGCAGCCGGTACGTCGTTCTGGACGATATTGGTCTTTCCGGCTCTGTTCACCGCCGGCATGTTGCTCTTGGACACGATCGACAGCGTGCTGATGACCCGCGCTTACGGTTGGGCATTTGTCAATCCGATACGCAAACTCTGGTACAACATGACGATTACGGCCGCATCCGTGGTGATCGCCATCTTCATCGGCGGTATCGAGACGCTTGGACTGATTGCCGACAGGCTGAGCTTACAAGGGGGGTGTGGAATGTCGTTGGCAACGTCAATGGCGACCTGACCATCTTCGGCTACATTGTTGCCGGAATATTTGTCCTCAGCTGGTTGATCTCGACCCTTGTCTACAAGCTCAATGGCTACGACAGAGCGGAAGCGATGACTTCTCCGTGACTGGCGAAAAAAACTACGCCCAATCGCTCTCCGACCAAAGCCAGCAACCGAATCCGCGTCGGCGCGCAGAAAACGATAGCCCCTGTTTCCGCAACGCATGGACCATATCGAAGACCGCTTGCCTCGATTGTCGATGCGCGTGCCGTCTGTCCGGCGCGCGTAAGGGTAAGCGACCGTCGGCAGCCGGTCGGCGAACGTTTATCGTCGACATTTCTGATGCGTACACCGCCAGCGACTCAGCCGAAGCTTCACCGTCACGGTTTTGCCCTGCACCGGGAGATCCTGAAGGCTGCGGTTGAACCAGCCATGCCGATTTCGGGTCCGCCGTCCGCAATCGGGGCAGATGCCGAACGCTGGTCCAGCAGCGGAACAACCCAACTGTCATCATCAGTGAGCGCGACACCCAGAATTTTGACCCCTGGGCCGGGCGACCATTTCGTTTTCGTTCGCATGCCCGCCCATAGCGGCACCATCTCTAACGGCGAATGAACCACACAAATTGAGGAAGACCCTATGGGATGCCGAAGGCTGTCGCCCCGGCGAATGCTGGCTAGACGCCTCGTTTGTTACCCCAGAGCATAACGTGCAGCTGTGGTAACACGCGGGCTTCGAACCACCTGTCGCGGGTTACGCTATCAACCAGCCACTCCATGCGTTTCATTATTCCATCAACGGCGACAGGCGCGTCTTCATTTCCGGGGTGTGGCGGCGTGTGATTGCCGGGTTGCAGATAGACTGGAAGTCGCGGAAATCTCGCGGCGGCCTCTTTGGCAAACGCATAGTCATTTTCGTCGAAAACAACGAGCTTCAGCACGACTTGCGGCTTGTCCTGCGCCGCCTGGAAGCATGCCTCGATAGTGGCCCAATCGGTCCTCATTTCGCTTGACGGCGGCTTTGGGCTGAGGACCAGCACGTCAAGTTCGGCGAACCATTCCCTGACCACGGAACCTTGGGTTTCCAGCGCAAATCGGTAGCCCTCATCATGGCCTCGCTTGATGAGAGCACCGAAAGGCTGGATAGCCGGATTGCCGCCTGATAGCGAAACCATCAACGGGCGGCCGCCGGAAAGCGCGACCACGTTTTGCCACACCGCGTCGGAGGACATTATCTCCCAATCATGCCGGAATTGCCTGTCCACCGCATGCAGACTGTCGCACCAGGAACAGCGATAATCACACCCGCCGGTTCTGACGAAGACCGTCGGCAGACCGATGAGCACGCCCTCGCCCTGGATCGTCGGCCCGAAAATCTCACTCACGCGGATCGCGGGATGCGTATCGGTCATGGCCGGCATTCGGCCCATGTTTTCGGCGTTTCGCTAACCCGCACGGCCGTGGTTTCGGGCAAGCGTGCCTTGCACCATTCATAAAAGTGTCTGGCCAGACATTCCGCGGTAACCTTTTCATGTCCCAGCACGTCATTGAGATGTCGGTGGTCGAATTTATCGTCGATATAACGTTTGAGCGGTGCCAAATCGTGATAGTCGCGGACAAAGCCGTGCTCGTTCAGTTCCTTGCCCGATAGCTCCACTTCGACGATGTAGTTATGCCCGTGCAGGCGCGCGCACTGGTGGTCAGGCGGCAAGGACGTGAGTTGATGAGAGGCCGAAAAGTGGAATTCCTTGGTGATGCGGAACATTACACGCTCCTCCTGCGCAACGCGACGAGCCAGAAGTCGGCGTCCTCGTAGTCGGTGGGGTCTGGGTGGCCACATAGATAAAACGCCTCGCGCCGCTCGACGCACGTCCCGCACCGTCCACAGTGACGCTTGCCGCCCTTGTAGCAGGACCAGGTCTGCGCAAATGGCGTGCCGTGTCGGGCTCCATCTTCAACTATGTCCGCCTTTGTGAGATTCACATAAGGCGTATAGAGGCGAATATTCGCGTAGCCTTCGAGCGCACGGTCTTGCATCATCTGGAAGGCGTCGATGAAGGCTGGCCGGCAGTCCGGATAGATGAAGTGATCGCCACCATGCACGGCCGTCGCCACCGCTTCGGACTTGCCCGCGGCAGCGAAGCCGAAGGCGATAGCCAACATGATGGCGTTCCGGTTGGGCACCACCGTGACCTTCATCATGTCTTCGGCGTAGTGCCCATCGGGTACCTCCACATTGTCGGTCAGCGCGGAGCCGAAAAGGCCGCGGCCGATTTCGCGGATGTCGATGATGCGGTGCGGGACGTTCAGACGCTCCGCGCAAAGGCCGGCGAAGTCCAATTCCTTGCTGTGCCTTTGGCCGTAGTCGAAGGATAGGAGGCCGGCGAGTTCCTGCTCCGCTGCAACCTTGTGAGCAAGGGAAACGGAGTCCAATCCGCCGGAGCAGACGACGAGAGTCTTCATCGTTGGGGTTTCCTGTTTTGACCGGGTAGGCTGCGACCGGAGATTTCTCTGCTCTCCCAGTACCCCAGGGAGCCTCGTTTGTGAACTGAGGACGAGTTTGATGCGCTGACGTGCCGCTGTGCTCAAGCGGGCTGAGCCTGCAAGAAACACCAACCTGATAGACGGCCCACTTCACTGCATGTCCAAGATCCAGGCATAACAAAATAGGCTCTGAAAGAGGCCGACCTCAGAAACAAGCTTCTCGACGCTTCGATCAAGCGCCAAGTGGCCGAGCTTCGAGGACTGAAGGAACCGAGTTGGTTAATGGGCCTCGAGCGGAAGCCCAACGTCATTAACAGCCCGCGCCTTCAACTTCAGGATTGGCTCGAATCGGAGCACGCCGTCAGTCAGTTGCCGACCGGCAACCCAAACCAAACGATCGGGCGTGGGCCGACATCTGTGAACAAGCCGTGCGCGTCATTGCAATCACCTCTCTGTTGCGCGCAATTGCTCCCATGGCTGCGGATGAACTGGATTCGCTGGTATTCCAGATGGCGGTCGAAAGTGTCGGCGCGCTCTCCATAGGCTTCACTGAAAAAGCCGCGGCGGTAGCCGCCAGGAGCCGCGGTATCCTGCTTTTCGACGTGCGGGTGGGCGGTGACACGGCGGTCCAGCGGATCGCGGCCATCCGATATCCAAGTGACCGGATCGGCGTGCTGGCTTTGGACATACAAGGCGTTGTTATCCGCCATTGCATTGTCGGTGGAATTTTCTCGGGTTTGACCGCGCCACTGGAGAATTGGACCGGCATGCCCCTGTCGATGCAGGCCAAGATTAATGTCGACGACCATGCCGCTCTCTTCCTAGGCGCCTTGCGGGAGGCCGGACATATGCCGGTCAGCTAGCCTGATTCATGAGGGTTGGCGGATGTGGTGCAAGCCGTTGAAACGCCGTAGGATTTGGTTGCTTGCGCCAATCCTAATCATTTCCGGAGACCACACCCGCCATGCACGATCCTACGCCGCCGCTGAGCGGTTTGTCATCTGTCGGAGGCAAGTCCGTCGTTGCCCGTTTCGACGGCGGCATGCTGTCGTCCAACAGTGGCGTTCTGGCTCTGGCCGAGGTGGAGAAACAGCTGCGGGTGGCGGAGCGTCTGGCGCGCTGCATCGATGATCCGCGCTGCCCGGACCAGGTCGTCCACAGCCTGGCCGATATGATCGGCTTGCGCATGAAGGTGATTGCCGCCGGTTATGAGGATGGCAATGATGCCAACCGGCAGCGCTCCGATCCGATCTTCAAGATGGCCCAGGATGCACCCCCTTCCGGTCGGGATCTGGCGTCGCAATCGACGATGTGTCGGCTGGAGAACCTGCCCGGCGTGCGGGGACTGGTCGCGATGGGCCGGGCGATGGTCGATCTTTACTGCGCCTCCGTCCGGCAGGTTCCGAAGCGGATCGTGCTCGACATTGACGACACCTTTGATGCCGTGCACGGCGACCAGCAGCTTCGTCTGTTCAATGCCCATCACGACGAGTACGGCTTCCAGCCGATCGTGGTGTTCGATGGCGATGGCCGCTTCGTCGCGGCGAGGCGGCCGAGTGGGGCAGAAATCCGCCCCCACCTGCGCCGCCTGGTGCGGGCGATCCGGAGCAACTGGCCGAACACCCGGATCCTGATCCGCGCCGACAGCCACTATTGCAGTCCACAGGTCATCGACTGGTGCCGCGCCAACGATGTTGACTTCATCCTCGGCGTTGGCGCCCGCCGCGACCTTGCGCAAGCATGTCGCGGAGCTGGAGACCCGCACGATGGCGCGCTTTGAAGCGTCGGCGAAGACGGGCAAGGTCCGCCGCTTCACGGAGTTCCTGATGGGGCCGCCAGTTGGAGCCGCGTCGAGCACATCATCGCGCGGGTCGAGGTCGGCGCCCAAGGTGCCGATACCCGCTTCATCGTCACCAACCTTGCCGGTGGCAAGCCCAAGGCGCTCTACGAGGATGTCTACTGCCGGCGCGGCCGAGAACCACATCAAGTCCTGGAAGACGCGTCTCGCTGCCGACCGCACATCCTGCGCAAGAGCGACGGCTAACCAGTTCCGGCTATTCCTGCATGCCGGCGCCTACTGGCTTATGTGGGGCCTGCGCACCGCGATGCCGAAACGAGCTTTGCCGTCGCCCAATTCGACACGTTGCGATTGCGCCTCATCAAGATCGCCGCGCGCGTGGTCGAGATGAAGACCCAATTCGCCTGCACCTGCCGACATCCTGCCCGGACCAGCGCATCCTGCGCATCGTCCTCAGTCGCATCCCGCAACTCGCGACATAAACGATGGCGCGCGGACGCCCCGAAACGAACCCGCTGACCGCAACCCGCAAAACCCCGCCTGCCATCACCGACGGATCAACCCCGGCGCCCGACGAGGCTTGTCAAAACGTACCGCAATGGTGACCAGAGCGCCGCTTCAGGCCGCCGAAAGCTCATCGCCGTGCATCAAGCGGGCTAGGTGGCCGGCAGGTCTTCGAGGACCTCTGGATCGCCAATGCACAATGCCCCAAGTATACAACTTATCCAGTCTTCACCAACCAATAAGCTTTGGTCGGAGTAGTGCTTGTCAGCGTCTTGGGTGACGGCTGGAGCTGGAGCGGTCATTACAATGGCCAATGCCGTGGCAGCAAGTATCGTTCGTGGCCAATGAGACCGCAATTTCAGGAGCCTCGAGCGCGCCACAGCGTCTTTTTCTGAGGTAGGCATTTTTCGTTTTCCTTTTGGATCATCACGGATTTGAAGAGTATCTGGTGTTATGTGCCATTGGGAGAGCCGGCGAAGCAGTTATTCATGTGGTCGAGTCATAAGTTCTCCTGAATGTTTGTTTTACGAGAACCCTTATGGCAGCCCTAGCTGACAGCCTGAAAGCGATCTGCGGGACAGCGATCCTGTCTGCCGATCGCAGCGAGATCCAACGGAGCTGGGGCGTCCCACGGGATGCGCAGCCTGCATTGCGTTCGGACGAATGTCATGTGAACTCCTGGGCTAAAGACTGCGCGACGAGCCATGTCGGAACACGTATCATGGCTATGAATATGCAATTGGCATGCCACCAAAAAGGTTGTGAGCAGCGACCACAAATCGGAGGAGTCGCCCCTGGCCGGCTTGATCCTAACCCTTAGGATGTCTGGACCTGAACACAGATTGTCGTCTATCGGACGCGGACAAAATGCTGTGACCAACTGGGCACCGGGCTGACGCCAGAGTCCTCGGTTGAGAATTGCGCGCCTGGTAGCGGATTGGGCAACAGGCGATCGCCGGGGCCGGTAGAATTGCGCAGCCGTGTGTTGCTGTCAGCGTGGCGGCAGAGGGCCGCAGGTGTGATCCGAGCGCCGAATGCTGACGCCGTTCGCTGCATCCGGCGACCCATCTAGCGATCACTGATCGCGCGTGATCGAGGTCACAGTGAGAGGCGCGTGGTAGAGTTGAAAACCCAAATTCGCCTGCACCTGACGACATCCTGCCCGGATCAGCGCATTTTGCGCATCGTCCTCAGTCGCATCCCGCAACTCGCGACATAAACGATGGGGCGCAGACGTCCCGGAACAAACCCGCTGACCTCAACCCGCAAACCCTCGCCTTCATCCACGACGGATCACCGCCGGCGCCTGATGAGGTTTGGGAAAACGCAGCGCAAAGGAAACCAGATCGCCGCTTCAGGCCGCCGAAAGCTCATCGCCGTGCATCAAGCGGGCAAGCATTTGGCTAGAATGCAGCTTGTCGATTTTGATATCCTGCATCGGTGCCGACATCGCCGGCATGAGTGTCATGCTCGAAAACGGCTGCGGCGATTTCGCAAAACGCGAATGCACCGCGTCTTCCCCTCACGCGAATGGAGCCTACCGCGCCGAATCGGAGGCGTAAGGATCGATCACGATCGCCTCTTAGCCGCCCTACCCTTTTGCAATCAGGAGGAGCTTCCACAGCTCACTCGGCGAGTCGACACGAGATCGCAAGATGGCAGTTGGCCAAACACCAAAACTGGCGCACCGATGGCAATCGGCTTTCCTCGCTGGAGGAAGTGCAAGGCCTCTCGCCAGGCGGAGGCGCATGCGATGCCTACACCCGCTGCCTGCTCGAGGATCTGATCGACGCATAAGTCGGACAAGGCGTTGGGCGCGGCCTACCTCGACATTCCTAGAAGCGCGCCGGCAGCCTGGGCGGGGGCTTGGGGCGAGACTGCCGGCGCACGCCACTCACGAAGAGCGCCCCCTTTTTGCGGTTCCGACACCCATAGTCAACCCAGCAGCGTCCGGGTGCCCGCTGTGCTGTTGTAACAGCGATGCGATGTCGGCCGTGTCGGCCGATTGTGGCTGGTGGGTCGGGCCGCTCTGGCCCGGCCAATGTGAGCTCCAGCCAGTATCGCCTTGCCGAGCGCGCCGTCGGTAGTCCTTTGTCGCGAGCCGATGCTATCATGCAAGCGTCGAAGCACTCCGGATGGCTATATTGCTTAAGACTGCATGAAGAAGCGTTCCAACTTCCTTTTCGGCCAGCCTGGGTGAAATCCCTGATTCGGACAGTTGAACGAGAATTTGCTTGGCGGTGTTGCGCCAGAAGGCATTCGCGTCTTCCCCGTTCTTGGATTCCAGGATCCGGGCGATACCTTCGACCAACTTCCGCCGCCGGTGCAGCGGAAAGGCGCTTATGTTCGAATCAAACATCCATCACCTCACCCGTTGAGCCGGCGAGTTTGTATTGGCGGCTTAGAAAATCTGGTTAACAGCGCTTTTTTGCCGGTGATCCGCAATGGAATAAAAGCGTCGGCCAGGCTCGGTGGACGGTGCCGCGATAGCACTGGACACGGCGACAGGGGCGAGTTTCGAGTTCCTGTTCAAGAGGGCCGTCAGCCATGATGAGCCGCTGGCCATATTGCGTGATGCGGGTACAGCCGACCAGGGCAACTGAGGGCAGGCAGGTTCTTGGACTTGATCAGAATCGAGTGAACCGCCATATCCCGATCTGCCCGCCAATTTCAGGCGGCCCATTTCATGGACGAGGCCGATCGGGCCTATTCGACGTCCGTTTTTTCGAATTGCTGGAGCGCCAGGTCGGGGACAAGTCTACCGATTTATCAGGGCGCCCTTGGTCTTCTTGGAGGTGTCTATGAAGGATTCGCGCATTCCCGAGCCGGTTTTGATGGCTATGTCAGAGGGAACCCACATCATTCGCGCTTTTCGTGAACACCTTGGATATTCGATCGAGGACCTGGCGGTGACGAGCGGACTATCCGCCGAGGAAATCCAAAACATCGAGTCGGGTCTGAGGTACAACAAGGGCTATCGGGACCGCATCGTGAGGTCGCTATCCCTACCTGTGGGAATTCTTGCGGAGGCAGACTTATTGGGCGCTACGTGATCGCCTGGTTGCGCGCTTCCGTTCTCAGTCTCTGGCAGCCCGATCTGAGTCGGGATCGCCGACGAGGGAGGGCAGACCGAATTATTGCAGCTTGAGGCAGGTGCAAAGTACAAACTCGAGCAAGATCTGTGGATAAATGTTTTTGTCAGCTCCCCAGAAAGCGGAGGAAAACCGGAGCTTCTAGCAGATGATTGAGCTCCGTGACGCCGTTCCTCCTAGGCGCGCCGTCCGCGAGGGTGGACTGCGTAGACAGATGAAAATAGTTGCAATGGCACCATGTGGCGGAAAACGCCGTCCGTGGACGCCGATTGTTCCGGGATGGTGCCATTGCTTATCGGCCTACGAGCACTGGTCTTCGGTCTGGGAAAAGGTGTTTCGGGACTTCTTGGAAATCAGCGAATAACCGGCTCGCCGTGGAAGCGTCGCCGCGAGGGTGGCGAAACGCCGAACCCGACTTCCATCATCAGCCGCGGCGTGTGCGCCGGCACGGTGCCCATGTGGAAGCCGAACGGATCCTCTACGAAGCCAAGCCCCGCCTCTCCGATAAGGGTCACGGGGCTTTGCTCGCCATAGACGTCCAGGATCTCTTCCGCGGGGTGGCCGACGAGAAGCGTCAGCTGGTGCTTGAGCGCGCGGCGCCTGTGGCTGCCGCGGACATAGACATGCGGACCGGTGCCCTCGTCGACCGGCAGCAGGTAGAAGAAGAACTTCAACATTCGCCAGTCGTCGAGGTCGAAGTGGTATTTGCCGAGCGATGCCAGGTTCTTGTCGGCGTCTGAGGCCTGGCCGGTGGGGAAGCTCCACCAAACACGCGTGGTGATCAGTTTCGCCTGGCCACCGAGATAGTGTGCAGCGATATCCATGAGCAGCGGATCGTTTTGAACGGCGAGTGCCGCCTTGCAGCCGAGAATGCGTTCGAAATAGTGGCCGCTGAGCAACGGACGGCCGAATCGAGCCTCAGCCTCCGCATGATCCGCCGGCATGAATTCGAGACGGCGATCGAAATTGCCAAAGCAAGGTGTGCACCGGACGAAAGATGCGATTTCCTCATGGATAAATTTCGGCAAAACGAGTCCGGAAAAAAGTCCATCCGACTTCAGCGCATCGACAACGTCCTGGCGATTGACGCCGACAAACATTGTTTCCCGGCCTTTCTGCGACGCTCGAACAGGCTTTGCACCACGCCAGTGCATTCTCCGTGCCGGCATAGTGCGGGCGAGCACGAACATCGGCAGCCACGCTGGATTCTCGCGAAGATCCGACAGATATGTCGGAATGCGTACGGCCATGCGACGTAGCATACTGCCATTTCGCGCGATTTCCTCGAGGCTTGCAGTGCCGGCTTTGTCGGTATTCGTAACGGTCATCAGGGTCCTCAGGTATGAATGCACTATCGACGAAGCATCGGTTCTCAGTGCTTCGTCACGTATTACCCAAACCCGATTCCCGCAGCGGAAGAACGCTAGCCACACGTCAAATTTTGTGCAACGCACAATTTCCTTCGCCAGCAAATGCAGTTAGATCGCTGCGCGCTTTCGAATACGCCTTGCAAAGCTGTCACCTTAATTACATCAGGAACTGTCTATAGCCGCCACCCATTGGGTGGCGGCTACGTTGGATGGGCGCGACGCACCCGATCGCGAAGATGGCCATCCGGATGAGCCCAGTCTTCTTGGACACGCCCTCGCCCGAACAGGGCAATGGCGATCTCTTGATGGGATGCCGCCGCAAGCGAGCCATCCAAAACCTGGAGCACGCGGACCCCCTCCGCGCGGTTCCGGCGGAAAGCAAACGGGTGCCAGCCGGCCGCTATCCTTAATGTCATTGAGGAACTGAAGCGCTATTCGGCAGCAACCACCACCAACTCACGGTTAACCTGTGCCTGATCCCCGGATCCGCCGTCGCGCGTCCCGTCAAGTGCTGACGCGCGCAGTCCGCAAGGGCCTGAGCGAAGCGTCCCTTGAGAACGAACTGCATTTGGAGCGTCGTCTGCCGCTCAGGGGGACTTCCGGCTGGCTGATCGCTAGTGAGCCCAGAGCGTACTTGGATTTCCGGCAGCCCGGCGTTATCTATCAAACTCTAAAAGAGACTAGCGTTTTCCACTAGACTTTCCTATCTATCGGTAGACTTTGTTCTGGAGACCCCGATGGATCCGTTCGCTAATCCGTTTGCACCCGGCGCAGGAAGCCGTCCCCCCGAACTTGCCGGTCGCGACGCGATCCTTGAAGCCGCCAAGATCTCGTGCGGACGCGCAATCAATGGGCGGTCAGCCCGTTCGCTCATGCTTTTGGGCCTTCGCGGCACCGGCAAGACGGTTCTCCTGAGCGAGATCGGCCGGATCGCCGAGGCTGAAGGCCTTCTTGTTTCGAAGGTCGAGGCTCCCGAAGAAACCAATCTCGCGAACCTTCTCTATCCTGAAATGCGCAAGGTATCTCGTTCGCTTTCCGGCATCGAAGCGGCAAAGCATTTCGCCTCGCGCGCCCTCGGCGGTTTGCGCAACTTCGCCTCCGTATTCAACATAGAGGTCGCCGGCGTGAATGTCGGCGTCGACCCGACGCCCGAGCCGGGCCTCGCCGAAAGCGGTGATATACAGCACGACCTTCCCGATCTATTCGGCCAGATCGGTCGTGCCGCCCAAGCTGCTAACAAGGGCTGGGTTCTTCTGATCGACGAAGTGCAATATCTTTCGCAAAAAGATTTATCCGGCCTGATCGTCGCTCTTCATCGCATGTCCCAGGATGGGTTGCCCATCGTCTTCGTTGGCGCAGGATTGCCCCAGGTGGCGCGTCTTGCCGGCGACGCGAAATCCTACGCAGAACGGCTCTTCAGCTATCCTGCCGTCGGCGCACTCGATAAGGAGGCTGCCTCGAAGGCGATCGAGAAGCCGATCAATGATCAAAAGGCGACCATCTCCCAAGAGGCGCTGACGACCGTCTTCGACATGACAAAGGGCTATCCGTTCTTTCTCCAGGAACTCGCCTCCTTCTCCTGGAACAACGCGCAGGGCCCGCAGATCAACGAGAACGATGTCCAAGCATCTTACACGGAAACGATCAAATCCCTGGACGACGGCTTCTTCCGCGTCCGTCTGGATCGTCTGACCAAGGCCGAGGTCCAATTCGTCACGTCGATGGCGGCCCTCGGCAACGGCCCCTATCCCGTCTCTGACATCGCGAAGGCGATGGGCCGAACGCAGAAGTCCATTGGTCCGGCCCGCGCGAGCATCATCTTTAAGGGGATGATCTACAGCACCGATCACGGCTATCTCGACTTCACCGTTCCGCTTTTCGCCGATTTCATCAGGCGACATCGCCTTTCGGGTGAGTGATTTTCAGAGCTGTCGTATGGAGATCCGAGCCATGGCCGCGCGCTTGTGACAGAAGCGTGGCCGGGAATTGATCGCTGGGAGGAATCCCGATGTTTCGCGTTTAGCGACAACGGTTTGCGGTAAAGTTGGTGGCGGCAGCTACCTAATGCCGAACTGAAGGGCAGCGACATGGAACTTCAAGTGCCGCGTTTGGCATCCGCAATCAGCTATGCCGAACGGCCAAGAACCGATTGCCACAGTACCGGTCCGCTCAGGCGCCGCCTGTGGCGGATGCACACAAGGGTCGTTTGCGGAGCGCCGCGCAGGACCATGCCGACGCTGTCGCCGACAAGAACGATGTCGCAATGTCGATCGACCAGTTTTGCAATCGGCGTCGTATAGGCCGTCAGCCAGACGACGGGGACGCACCCTTACGCGCCTGGATATCGGGCGGTGTAATCGCCTTCGAACCACCAGCAGTGCTCAAGTGCCTCCTTCCCCGGCGTCACCCCCCGCAGGTGTCGCGTTTGGCACGTCTTTGTGCAAGTGCGAAGAGCTAAAAAAGCCGTGCGGCTGCGCGATGTTGACGTGCAGACAGCTGCGCTTAAATTAAATCGATTCAGGCGCCGTAACCAACCAACCACTTTCGCGAACATGGACGATCAAGAAACGGGAGCCAGCAAAGACCGAGCCGCCGTCACGGGCGATGAAGTCAAAGTGGACCTGATCGCCTTTGTCGTCGCCGTAAACGACGGTGAACCCTGTGTCCTCACCATCGGGCAGGCGGACACTCTCCCTTCCGGACCATTTGCGCTTGAGCACAGATCGCTGCAATCCGGGTTGAGGGGTTGGGTTGAGCAGCAGACCGGCCATCCGCTGGGCTATATTGAGCAGCTCTACACTTTCGCTGACCGGGACCGCGTCGGCGCCGAGCGTCGGCAGCGCGCCATCTCCATCAGCTATCTCGCACTGACTCGCATGGAAAAGGCATCGGGCTCGCCCAAGTGCGGCTGGCGAAGCTGGTATGAATATTTTCCATGGGAGGACCACCGCTCCGGCACGCCGCCGGTGCTGCTGGACGTCCTGCGACCGCGCCTGATTGAATGGGCAAACAGCGTGGGCGACGCGGCCATGCGACGCGAACGTCGGCAACGGGCGGCGATGGCCTTCGGCTTTGACGACCGCCATTGGAACGAGGAACTCACGCTTCAACGCTATGAGTTAGTCTACGAAGCAGGCCTGGTCCAAGAGGCCGGGAGCGGACGCGACACCACGAGGGCCTCGCTGGTGCCCAGCAAGCCCATGGTCGCCGATCATCGGCGCATCGTGGCGACGGGCATTGCGAGACTGCGCTCGAAGATCAAATACCGGCCGGTCGTCTTTGAGCTGATGCCGCAGTCTTTCACACTGCTCCAGCTGCAACGAACCGTCGAAGCGCTCGCCGGCAGGCTAATCAACAAGCCGAACTTTCGTCGCCTCATAGAGCAGCAGGAGCTGGTCGAGGAGACTGGCGAGACTTCTGTCGACACGGGCGGGCGACCGGCAAGGCTCTATCGCTTCCGGCACGCGGTCCTCGACGAAACGGCGATAGTCGGCACAAAATTGCCGGTCGCTCGGGGTTGACACTCTTATAGTCGACATAGATATATATCCCTTATAGTCAAACGGATTATAATTGGAGGCGCCGATGAGCGGGGCGTTACCTTCGGCCGCGTCTCTGTATCGGCGCGTCTGGCGCGTTATTCCACCGGGGGAATGGGCGGCTTTCAGCGATGACATCGAGGCCATTCTGACGCTCAAACGCGAGCGCAATGCCGTCATCCTGGCTCACAACTATCAAACACCCGAGATCTTCCACTGCATTGCCGACATCGTCGGCGACAGCTTGGCACTGGCCCGCAAGGCTATGACGGTCGAGGCGAAAGTCATCGTGCTGGCCGGGGTGCATTTCATGGCCGAAACGGCCAAGCTCCTTAATCCGGACAAGATCGTGCTCATTCCGGATCTCGGCGCCGGTTGCTCGCTGGCTGATTCGATCACGGCACAAGACGTGCGCTTGATGCGCCAGCGTTATCCCGGCGTGCCGATTGTCACCTATGTCAACACGTCGGCCGAAGTGAAAGCCGAATCGGATATCTGCTGTACATCGGGCAACGCCAAGGCGGTCGTCGAGTCGCTTGGCGTCCCTCGGGTGATCATGCTGCCGGACGAATATCTGGCCCAGAACATCGCCGCGCAGACCGACGTCGAGATCATCGCCTGGAAAGGCCATTGCGAGGTGCATGAGCGCTTCACGCCGGCCGATATTCGCGAATTGCGCGAAAACCATCCCGGCGTGACGGTGCTGGCCCATCCCGAATGCCCGCCCGACGTGGTGGCCGAGGCCGATTTTTCCGGCTCGACCGCAGCCATGTCCGACTATGTCGAACGGCAAAAGCCGCCACGTGTCGTGCTGATGACGGAATGCTCGATGAGTGACAACGTCGCGTTAGCGCACCCGGATGTCGAGTTCATCCGGCCCTGCAATTTGTGCCCGCACATGAAGCGGATCACGCTTGGCAACATCCGCATGGCGCTCGAGCAGAACCGCCATGTCGTCACCATTGAGCCCGGGATCGCGGGGCGCGCCCGACTCGCAGTCGAACGGATGCTGGCAATTTGAACCCCGATGTCCGCAGCTTCTTCGGGCGGCCCATCATCATCGGGGGCGGCATCGCCGGATTGATGACCGCGCTTCAATTGGCGCCGGAGCCGGTGCTTATTTTGTCCAGGACGCTTCTGGGAGCCGACACTTCGAGTACCTCGGCTCAGGGGGGGCTGGCTGCGAGTTTCGGCCATGACGATCATCCGACACTGCACCTGGCTGATACGCTCGCCGCCGGCGACGGGCTTTGCGATACGGATATGGCGAACCGCATCCTTCAGGCCGCGCCTGGCGCGATCGAGGGGCTTGCGCGCTTTGGGGTCCGCTTCGACCGTACGCTGAAAGGACCCCTGTGCCTCGGATTAGAGGCCGCACACAGCCGGCGTCGCATCGTCCATGCTCATGGCGACGGCAGCGGGCGTGAGATCATGCGCGCACTGATTGATGCCGTGCGCTCCACCCCCTCGATCGTTGTCGTGGAGGGCGTGGAAGCGCGCCGACTAGCGGTCAGGGGGAATGCGATCCGAGGCGTCTGGGCGAGCTGTGCGCTAGGACCTGTCTTCTTCGGCTCACGGCGGGTCGTCCTTGCCACCGGTGGGATCGGCGGGCTATTTCTCGACACCACCAATCCTTCGGGCAGTTGCGGACAGGGCCTGGTACTTGCGGCTCGCGCGGGAGCTGTCCTTGCCGACCTCGAGTTCATCCAGTTCCACCCGACCGCGCTTGAGGGTCCCGAACGCCCCATGGCGCTGGTCAGCGAGGCTGTCCGC
Source organism: Mesorhizobium australafricanum (assembly GCF_033977265.1). Classification (NCBI taxonomy): domain Bacteria; kingdom Pseudomonadati; phylum Pseudomonadota; class Alphaproteobacteria; order Hyphomicrobiales; family Phyllobacteriaceae; genus Mesorhizobium; species Mesorhizobium australafricanum. The sequence continues at coordinate 79,810 of NZ_JAVIIT010000011.1, forward strand.
GGCGAAGGCGCCACCCTGATCGACGAGACAGGCCGGCGCTTCCTCGATGGCGTTCCGGGCGCCGAACTCGCGCCTCGCGACGTCGTGGCGCGCGCAGTCTGGAGTCATCTGGCAGGTGGCCATCAAGTCTTCCTCGACGCGCGGAAACGGCCTGGCCCGGAATTTGTTCGACACTTCCCGACAATCGCATGTGCCTGTCGTGGACTGGGGATTGATCCCGTGCACGATCTCATTCCCATTCGTCCTGCCCAGCACTATCACATGGGTGGCGTTGCCGTGGACGCCTCGGGCAGGACGTCGGTCAAGGGGTTGTGGGCCTGTGGCGAGGCCGCCTCGACCGGACTGCACGGCGCCAACAGGCTCGCTAGCAATTCCTTGACCGAGGCCGTCGTATGCGCGCGCTGGGTCGCTGAAAGCGTGGGCGGAACGCCTGCTCGCAGAACAAAGCCAGTGTTTGCGGACGATTACCCATCGCCCGATCCGGTACCCGCACGTCCTTTCGTGTCGCGCGCACTCGGTATCGTGCGCAATGGCGAAGCTTTGAAAGCAGCCGCACGGGCGTTGTTGCCGCTCGCTGAACGCGAGGACGCGGCATCGGATCCGGCGGCTGTCGGTCTGATGCTTGCTATTTCCGCCTTGCGGCGCCGAGAGAGCCGCGGCGCTCATTACCGCGAGGACTTTCCCCATCATGCGGCTGTTGCGCGTCGTTCCGAGATCACCCTCGAAGCCGCCCTCGCCGCGGCTCGGGAACTAGCGCACTCGCCAACGCTGGAAAGCGCCACCTGATGAGCCTGTTACCACTTCCCGCAATCATGCTCGAGCCGCTGGTTCGGTCCGCCCTTCTCGAAGACCTGGGCAGAGCCGGTGACGTCACCAGCGAGGCGACCGTAGCGAAGTATCATCACGCCACGACCGTGCTGGCCGCACGCCAGCCCGGGGTTGTCGCCGGGCTCGATCTGGTGAGCCTCGCGTTCAGGTTGATCGACCAAAATATCAAGATAGATGTGAACCGAGCAGACGGCAGCAAAGTTGCGCAAGGGGAGATAATTGCATCAGTGACTGGCCCGACCCGGGCTATTCTCACCGCTGAAAGGACGGCGCTGAATTTCCTGTGCCATTTGAGTGGCATTGCCACGGCAACCGCATCGATTGTCGCAGCGGTTTGCGAGCACCGCGCCAAGATCACCTGCACCCGCAAGACGACGCCCGGATTGCGGGCTGTCGAAAAGTATGCCGTGCGCGCTGGCGGCGGCGCCAATCACCGCTTCGGCCTCGACGACGCCGTCCTGATCAAGGACAATCACATCGCGGCTGCCGGCGGCATCCGTTCCGCCATCAAACGCGCGCGACAGAGCGTCGGCCACCTCGTCAAGATCGAAGTCGAGGTCGACACGCTTGTCCAGTTGGAAGAAGCCCTCTCGCTTGTCCCAGACGCTGTCTTGCTCGACAACATGTCGCTCGATGAGCTTCGCCAGGCGGTGGCCATGGTCGCCAGCCGGGCGATCACGGAGGCGTCGGGCCGGATCACTGCCACGACGGCGCCAGCCATCGCGGCCACTGGCATCGATCTTATCTCCGTCGGCTGGTTGACCCACAGCGCGCCAATTCTCGACATCGGACTGGACTATTACGCGCCGTGATCGGCCAACGAAACGGTCGGGGATCGACGGTCATTCGAAGCGCGAGGACAATGCGAAGTGCTAGGAAACATGACGGATATGCACGACACCAATCCGACTAACACGATACCACGGACGCAATGCGCTGATGGCGGGATGTGGACCCTAGAGAAGGCTCGGGCACTTCACGACGCACCTTTCAACAATCTGCTCTTCCTAGCGCAGACCGTTCACCGCCAGAATTTCGATCCCAACAAGGTCCAGCTCAGCCGGTTGCTCAGCATCAAGACAGGCGGCTGCCCGGAGGATTGCGGCTATTGCAGCCAGTCGGCGCATCACCAAACGGGCCTGAAGGCCTCGAAACTGATGGAGGTCAAGCAAGTCATCACTGAGGCGACCAAAGCGCGCGATGCCGGCGCCACCCGCTATTGCATGGGTGCTGCCTGGCGCAATCCCAAGCCGCGCGACATGGATGCGGTGGTCGCCATGGTCGAAGGCGTCAAGGCGCTCGGCATGGAGACCTGTATGACGCTCGGCATGCTCGATCTCGAGCAGGCCGGTCGGCTGAAGCAAGCGGGGCTCGATTATTACAACCACAACATCGACACGTCGGAGCGCTACTACGGCGAGGTCATTAGCACGCGCAGCTTTGCCGATCGGCTCGATACGCTCGAGAACGTTCGCCAATCCGGCATCAAGGTCTGCTGCGGCGGGATTGTCGGAATGGGCGAAGAGCCGGTGGACCGGATCCACATGCTGGTGACGCTCGCCAATCTGCCGGAGCATCCAGAAAGCGTTCCGATCAACATGCTCATACCGATCGCTGGCACCCCACTTGCCGACGCCAGCCCTATCGACCCGATCGAGTTCGTGCGCATGATCGCGCTCGCCCGCATCATGATGCCGAAATCGCATGTCCGCCTTTCGGCCGGCCGCACCGCCATGACCGACGAGATGCAGGCGCTGTGCTTTTTTGCCGGCGCCAATTCGATCTTCGTCGGCGATACGCTGCTGACGGCGGACAATCCCGGCGAGGACAAGGATACGCTGCTGTTCCGGCGTCTCGGCATCGAGCGGATGGAACTGGAGTCGTAGTGAACGAGGCACTGCTTGCCCGCTACGAGGCGACCTTGCAGGGACTGGCGCGCAAGGACCGGCTGCGGCGGCTTGCGCCGCGCGCCGGCCTCGACTTCTCGTCGAACGACTATCTCGGCCTTGCCGCCTGCAAGAGGCTTGGCGATGCGGTTGCTGCCGCGATTGCACGCGGCACGCCGGTCGGCGCAACAGGATCGCGGCTGCTGCGCGGCAACGCGCCGGAGCACGAGGAACTGGAAGCCCACGCTGCGGCGTTTTTCGGGGCCGAGCGCGCGCTTTTCTTCGGCGGCGGCTACATCGCCAACTTCGCCCTGCTGACGGCGCTGCCGCAGAAGGGCGACCTACTCGTCCTCGACGAGCTCGCCCATGCCAGCATGCACGAGGGTGCGCGCGCCGGGCGCGCGGAGTTCGTTCTGGCTGCGCACAACGACGTCGACGCCGTCGAGGATCAGATCGCGCGCTGGCGCGCTGAAGGCGGCATGGGACGCGTCTGGATCGCGGTCGAAAGCCTCTACAGCATGGGTGGGGACTGCGCGCCTTTGGAGAGCCTTGTGGCGCTCGCCGAACGGCACGAGGCGTTCATCATTGTCGACGAGGCGCACGCCACCGGGGTGTGGGGACCGGACGGCCGCGGCCTTGCCGTCGATTTCGAGGGGCGCGACAACATCCTCGCGCTCCACACATGCGGCAAGGCGCTCGGCGCCGCAGGAGCGCTCGTCACGGGCCCAAGGACAATGTGCGACTATCTCGTCAACCGCAGCCGTCCGTTCATTTACGCCACCGCGCCGTCGCCGCTGATGGCGGTTGCCGCGCGCGAGGCGCTCGCGATATTGTCCGACGAACCAGAGCGTCGTCTCCGGTTGCATGAAATTATTGCATTTGCGGGCCACCAGCTGGCCGAGCGCCTCGGCACAGCGCCCAGCGGTTCGCAGATCCAGCCAGTTGTCATCGGCGACAATCGGCGCACCATGACGGCGGCGGCGACACTGCAGGCGCGCGGCTTCGACATACGTGGTATTCGTCCGCCGACTGTGCCGGAAGGGACTTCGCGCCTGCGCATATCGCTGACTCTCAACGTCGATAAAGCCGCCATATCCGCCATGATCGATGCGCTTGTCGAGGCGTTGGCCCAGAATGACCAAAGGTGACATGACCCGAAGCGACATCAGCAGAGGCATAGTCATCACCGGAACGGATACCGGCATCGGCAAGACGGTGTTTTCGGCAGGCCTCGCCGGCCTGCTCGACGGCTTCTACTGGAAACCGGTGCAATCGGGCCTCGACGAGGAGACCGACAGCGAGGCTGTTGCCCGGCTTTCCGGTCTGCCGGCCGGGCGCGTCCTGCCGGAAGTTTATCGTCTGAAGAGACCACTGTCGCCGCATCGTTCGGCCGAGGTCGATGGCGTCGCAATCGAGGCGGCAAAGCTCTCGCTGCCGGACTTGCCAGGTCCGCTCATCATCGAAGGCGCTGGCGGAGTGATGGTACCGCTCAATCGGCAGACAAGGTTCATCGACATATTCCGGGAATGGCAACTGCCGGTCATTCTTTGCGCACGCACCGCGCTCGGCACCATCAATCACACATTGTTGTCGATCGAGGCGCTCAGGGCCCGTGCCATCCCGCTCATCGGCATCGCCTTCATCGGCGAAGAGGTAGCCGATACGCAAAGGACCATCGTCGAATTCGGCGGCGTGCCGCAACTTGGCAGGCTGCCGTACCTTGACCCGCTGAATTCTAAAACCTTGAGGGAAGCGATGGTTTCGGGCTTCGATCTCTCGCCGATTGCACGGGGTCAATGATGTCGCAATCCCGCGTCTGGCACCCTTTCACCCAGCACGCGCTCGAGCCGGCGATCCCTCAAATTGTCCGGACTGAAGGCGCTTATCTTCACAAGGCCGATGGTACCCGCATCCTCGACGCCATTTCGTCGTGGTGGGTCGTCACCCACGGCCACCGCCATCCGCGCATCGTCAAGGCGATCGAGACGACTGCGGCAAGCCTCGACCAGATCATCTTCGCCGGCTTCACGCACGAGCCGGCCGAGCGCCTCTCCAGAGCCTTGGTGAATCTCGCGCCGCCGGGACTCGACTGGGTGTTTTATTCCGACAGCGGCTCGACCTCGGTCGAGGTCGCGCTGAAGATGGCGCTCGGCTATTTCCGCAATATCGGCGCGCCGCGCTCGCGCATCGTCGTCATGGAGCACAGCTACCATGGCGACACGATCGGCGCGATGAGCGTCGGCGCCCGCGGTGTGTTCAACGCCGCCTACGAACCCTTGCTGTTCGAAGTCGACACCATCCCCTTCCCGGCCGCAGGACGCGAGCAGGAAACGCTCGATCGGTTCGAGGTCGTCTCTCGCGACCGGCGCGCAGCTGCGCTGATTGTCGAGCCGCTGGTGCTCGGCGCCGGCGGCATGCTGATGTATCCGGCCTGGGTTTTGGCTGAATTTAAGAGGATCGCCGAGGCTTCGGGCACGCTGCTTATCGCCGACGAAGTGATGACCGGCTGGGGACGCACCGGAACCATGTTCGCCTGCGAGCAGGCGAATATCTCGCCCGACATCCTTTGCACCTCGAAGGGCCTGACAGGCGGCACCATTCCGCTCGCCGTAACGCTGGCGACCGACGCCATCTTCCAGGCCCATTATTCGGTCGACCGGAAGAAGACCTTCTTTCATTCGAGCTCCTATACGGCCAATCCGATTGCCTGCGCGGCCGCACTGGCCAACGTCGAGATTTGGCACGACGAGCCTGTTATCGAACGGATCGCGGCCCTGGGCGCGTTGCAGGCCGCTGGCCTTCGGCGCTTTCGCGACAATCCGGTCTTCAGGGACTGCCGGATTACCGGCACGATCGCGGCGCTCGATTTGGGTACCGCATCCCTCGGTTATCTGGCCGAGATCGGCCCAAAGCTGCGGGCATTCTTCCTCGATCAGGGATTGCTGGTGCGCCCGCTCGGCAATGTTCTTTATCTTCTACCACCCTATTGCGTCACCGGCGCCGAGCTCGATCGGCTTTATGACGCCATCGAGGGGGCCGGTGAACGCTTCGGATCCAAACCATGAGCAGGTCGTCGCGCATCCTCGGGCTTGGCCACCAAGTGCCTGGGCGCAAGGTCGAGAACGCCGAGATCGAGAACAGTCTCGGCCTCGAGCCAGGCTGGATCGAACGGCGCACCGGAATTCGCTCGCGCTTCTGGGCGACTGATGAAGATACGCTTTCGGGACTTGCCGCGCGGGCCGGCGACATGGCGCTGGCAAATGCGGATATCGATCGGAGCGACATCGGTCTTCTCTTGCTCGCCACGTCCACTCCGGATCACCTTCTGCCACCGAGCGCGCCACTGGTCGCGCATCGGCTCTGCCTCGGCCGCGCTGGCGCCATCGACCTGACCGGCGCCTGCGCAGGTTTCATCTATGCGCTGATGTTCGCCGACGGGTTCACCCGCCTGCACGGCAGACCCGCCCTTGTCATAGCCGCCAACATTTTGAGCCGCCGCATCAACCCCGCCGAGCGCGCCAGCGCCGTGCTGTTTGCTGATGCCGCCGGCGCGGTCGTGATCGGTCCCAGCGAGGATGCCGAACGCGGCATTCTCGGCGCTTCGGTGGATTCGGACGGTTCGCGCTACGGATTGATCCAGATCCCCGCCGGAGGAAGCAACACGCCTTTTCGCAACGACCTCGATCTCGCACAGACCCGGATGACGATCGTCGACGGCCGCGAAGTGTTCGCCAAGGCCGTGGAGATGATGACGACATGTTCAAGGGAAGCGCTCGCCATAGCTCGAATGCGGCCGCAAGACATCGACCGGTTCGTCCCGCATCAAGCCAACGCCCGCATTTTCGATGCCGTCGGCCGAAACCTCGGCATTGCGGACCAGGCAATCGTCAAGAGGATCGCCGAATACGGTAACTCTTCGGCCGCAACGATCCCGCTCTCGTTGTCGCTCGCCAATCGGACGCAGCCACTCCGGCCGGGCGAGAAACTCCTTCTGGCGGCGGCGGGTGCCGGTCTCAGCGGCGGGGCTCTTGTGGTTGGAATTTAGCCGCGCGGCGGCCCCAACAAGACATGAAGATTGTTCATGCTAGACGCAAAAAAGGACAACAGACCAATGCGAAAAATAGTCGCCGGCAAGCTTCACGGCATCCACGTCACCGAAGCAAATCTCAACTACCATGGGTCGATAACGCTCGACCCTGACCACTGCGAGGCAGCCGGGATCCTGCCCATGGAATTCGTGGAGATATGGAACAAGAATTCCGGCGCGCGGATTTCGACCTATGTCATCCTCGGCGAGCGCGGATCACGATGCTGCATCCTCAATGGTGCTGCCGCCCGCACCTGCCAGCCTGGCGACCCGATCATCGTCTGCAACTCCATCTACCTGAACGAAGCGCATATCACAGCGCTGAAGCCGCGGATCGTCACCTTCGACCAAGACAACCACATACGCGAGCGCCTGAGCTACTCGGTCGATCTCGACGCATGTGGCCGTTACAGTTTCTCGATCCATGACGAGGCCAATGAGGCTTTAGCGATTCCTGCGCTTGTTTCCCGGGCGTGACTTGTCCCTGGCGCACGCGTGAGCTGATGCGCCGTCCCCGTCCCCGTCCACGACGTAGTGTCTTGACCCGCCGTGAGGCGGCTGTGACGAACCTCGAGGCCATCCTAGTCGGCGAGCGCTGAGGGTGTGGCGCCTCGGGGTAGCGGTAGAGCCGCATGACATGCTGCAAAAAAAGATCGCGACCAGATGATATGGAGCAAATCATGATCTTCCGTCAGCTGTTCGATTCCGTTTCGAGCACCTATTCCTATTTGCTTGCCAGTCGCCAAGGCGGCGAGGCACTGATCATCGATCCGGTTCTGGACAAGGTCGACCGCTATCTCCGGCTCGTGCGTGAGCTCGACCTGAGGCTGGTCAAGGCGGTGGACACGCATCTCCATGCCGACCACATCACCGGCCTTGGCGCGCTGCGCGACAAGACGCAATGCATCACGGTGATGGGCGAGCAGACCAAGGCCAACGTGGTGTCGATGCGGCTTGCCGACGGCGACAGGCTGACCATCGAGGGACTGGTGCTCGACGTCGTCTACACGCCCGGCCACACCGACGATTCTTACAGCTTCGTCCTGCCCGACCGGGTGTTCAGCGGCGACACGCTGCTCATCCGCGGCACCGGCCGCACCGACTTCCCGAACGGCGACCCGCGCCGCCAGTACGAGTCGATCTTCGGCCACCTGCTCAAGCTGCCGGACTCCACGCTGGTCTACCCGGCGCACGACTACAAGGGTGACACGGTCTCCACCATCGGCGAGGAGAAGGCCTTCAATCCGCGCCTGCAGGTGAGGTCGGTCGAGGAGTATGTCGAGATCATGAACAATCTGAAGCTCGCCAATCCGAAAATGATGGATGTCGCCGTGCCCGCCAATATGAAGGTCGGGCTACACCAGGACGAGATCGCGCGGCGCGGCTGGGCGGCCAATGCCAACGAGGCGTTGGCATTGGCCGGCAAGCCGGATGTCGCGCTGATCGACCTGCGCGAGCGCTCCGAGCGCGAACGCCAGGGCATTATTCCGGGTACGCTGCATGTGCCTTACGCGAGGCTGCAAGAAAACATCGCTCCCGGCGGCGTGTTGCACGAGCTCGTCCGTTCGACCGGCAAGCGGCTTGTGCTTTACTGCGCCTTCGGCGAGCGTTCGGCCATGGCGGTGCAGGCCGCCCAGGATGAGGGCCTCACATCAGCCTGCCACATCGAGGGCGGAATCGACGCCTGGAAGAGGGCGAATGGACCGTTGGTAAGGTAGCTCCGCCCTCTCCCACGACAAGAAAGAAAGGGGGCCTCGTCAGAAATCCATGCCGCCGCCGCCCGGCATCGCCGGGGCGGGAATTTCCTTCTTCGGCTTCTCGGCCACCATCGCCTCGGTGGTGACGAGCAGGCCGGCTACGGAAGCGGCGTCCTGCAGCGCCGTGCGCACGACCTTGGCGGGGTCGATCACGCCTTGGCCGAAGAGATCGCCAAATTCGTTGGTCTGGGCGTTCCAGCCGTAGCCGAACTCAGGCTTCTCGCGAACCCTGCCCACGATAATGGAGCCTTCCGCCCCGCTGTTTTCGGCGATCTGGCGAGCGGGAGCCTCGATGGCGCGCCGCACGATCTCGACACCGGTCCTCTGGTCGGGGTTGTCGAGAACGACATGGTCGAGCGCCCTTGCTGCCCTGAGTAGTGCAACGCCGCCACCCGGCAAGACACCTTCCTCGACCGCCGCGCGAGTGGCGTGCAGCGCGTCGTCGACGCGGTCCTTACGCTCCTTGACCTCGACTTCGGTCGAGCCTCCGACGCGGATCACCGCGACACCGCCGGCGAGCTTGGCCAGACGCTCCTGCAGCTTCTCGCGGTCATAGTCGGAAGTGGTCTCCTCGATCTGGGCCCTAATTTGAGCAACGCGGCCGTTGATTTCGTCCTTATGGCCGGCACCGTCGACAATGGTGGTGTTTTCCTTTTCTATTTCCACCTTGCGAGCGCGGCCGAGCATTTCCAGCGTGACATTCTCGAGCTTGACGCCGAGATCCTCGCTGATCGACGTGCCGCCGGTCAGGACGGCGATATCCTCCAGCATCGCCTTACGTCGGTCGCCGAAGCCGGGGGCCTTGACGGCGGCCACCTTCAGTCCGCCGCGCAGCTTGTTGACCACCAGCGTCGCGAGCGCCTCGCCTTCGACGTCCTCGGCGATGATCAGCAGCGGCTTGCCGGACTGAACCACGGCCTCCAGCACCGGGAGCAAGGCTTGCAGATTGCCGAGCTTCTTCTCGTGGATCAGCACGTATGGCTCTTCGAGCTCGACGCGCATCCTGTCCTGGTTGGTGATGAAATAGGGGCTGAGATACCCGCGGTCGAACTGCATGCCTTCGACGATTTCGAGCTCGGTCTCGGCAGTCTTGGCTTCCTCGACCGTGATGACGCCCTCGTTGCCGACCTTTTCCATGGCCTCGGCCAGGAAGCGGCCGATCTCGGCATCGCCATTGGCCGAGATGGTGCCGACCTGGGCGATCTCGTCGTTCTTTGTCACCTTGCGCGCATTGGCCTTCAGATTGGCGACGATCGTTTCCACCGCCTTGTCGATGCCGCGCTTCAAATCCATCGGGTTCATGCCGGCCGCGACTGCCTTGGCGCCCTCGGTCACGATCGACTGCGCCAGCACCGTGGCGGTCGTGGTACCGTCGCCGGCGATGTCGCTGGTCTTGGACGCGACCTCGCGCACCATCTGCGCGCCCATGTTTTCGAATTTGTCCTCGAGCTCGATCTCCTTGGCGACGGTGACGCCGTCCTTGGTGATGCGCGGAGCGCCGAACGACTTGTCGATGACGACGTTGCGGCCCTTCGGACCGAGCGTCACCTTCACCGCATTGGCGAGAATGTCGACGCCGCGCAGCATGCGCTCGCGGGCGTCGGAATGAAATTTCACTTCCTTGGCAGCCATTCGTTCACTCCTGTGAATAGGCAGTTCTTGTTGAGTGTTTGTGTCACGCGGTTTCGGTCACGCGGCTTGCCTGGCCGAGGCCGAAACCTCGATCACACCCAGGATGTCGCTTTCCTTCATGATGAGCAGGTCCTCGCCGTCGAGCTTGATTTCGGTGCCGGACCACTTGCCGAACAGGATTCGGTCGTCGACATTCACGTCGAGGGGCACGAGCTTGCCGCTCTCGTCGCGAGCCCCCGCGCCGACGGCGATGACTTCGCCCTCCTGCGGCTTTTCCTTGGCAGTGTCGGGGATGATGATGCCGCCGGCCGTTTTTTCCTCGGCCTCGATGCGACGGACGAGTACGCGGTCGTGCAATGGACGGAACTTCATATCGTTCTCCTTTAGGACAAACAGATTGCGAGAGCCTCCCCGGATCCGGGCCTTTCAGGGCCAGAATGGGGTTCGCGCGAATTTGCGGCATCGCGCGTGCATGCCGAACTGGTTTGCTCCTTTCACGTTTCAAGAGGTGGACTGACTTAGGAGAATTTCCGAACGTCATGGCCCCTGTGATTTCCCAAAGTGACGCTTGTGATTTCCCAATGGGATGCTTGTGATTTGTCGCGTAAGCGCGGGACCAAGGTTCGGGCCGGCACCATGCTAGGCACCGCGCAAAAGGGTGTTTGGCGCGCATTGCGTCTGGCATAGTTGTCAGATGCACGTCACTTCAGGCAGGCTGGAGAACTTGCGGCAAGTAATTGACGAAGACGCATCCGCTTTCCCATTTAACAGAGGGGAGTGCCTTCTGCCGGCTGCACGGATACGTCTTGGCATCCCTGCGAGCATCAATACTTAGCACATTGTTGGTTTGTTTTATTTCCAATGCGAACGCCAACGTCGATGCCATAAGCAAAGCTGCTGTCGCTATGATGCTTGTCATTTGTCTTGCTCCATTCCTAAAGGCGAATGTTCATTTTCGTGCCTTTCGAATAAATCGAATCGAGCACGCATTATATTTTTTATAATGTCTTCATATTTTGTATAACGTCTTCACATGTTAACAGGCAGAGAGCAAACGTCATGCCAGATGCAGCGGTGGCTTAAATTTCAATCAGTTACCAATTCTCCGCGCCTTGCGGGTAAAGCGGCGTCGCTATTTTGTCGAATTCCTTGCAGGAATTTGAAGCAAACCAGTCGATAGTTCTTCATATATTAGCTGTCGGGACGCCGAAGGGGCGGGATGCCTCATTGCACGTTCGCGAGCCGGAAGTCACGGTTGGCGACGCGAGTGGCAACAGCCATGCTCAAGCATGGTGACCGACGTGGACTGATGCGGATCAAGACCAAGCCAACCGGCGATTCCGTTGCGCGCGAATCAATCGGAACCAGAACTTGACCCGGCCGACACCCCATCGGTTCGATCCAGACAAACGAGCCGGAGCCGCTGGTCGCGCCCAGCGGGCGTTTTCACAGTGGGGACGCCCGGCTTACGCGAGGGGTTTCCGCGCCGTGGCCCGACCTCGGGAAGTCTGCCTGCGTGGCATTCGCGGATCGGTCGAACAGGCGGACTTTGAAGGTCACGAGCTCCTCAGAAATTGAAGAGTTTTCATGCCGCAACCCTCTCACCGACAATTTGCGGCAGGATGCTTTGACATTGTGCGAAGCGCGACAAATGCCGGACATGCGGCAATCGATTGGCATGCGTCTAAAGAGCTTTTTCTTTGGCACGCATGTTGCTTCGAGTGTCGCTAAACGCATCTCGCGCAGAGTGTTTCAATGTTCGCACCATGCTGTCTGCCGGGATCAGGCCGTACCGTAGGACCTCCCAATGCAGAAGAAGCAAGCGCCCGCACTGCAAGCAATAGCCGGGCCAAGGGCTGTACAGGCAATTTGCCACGATGATCCTCTTGCCTGGAGCCCGCTCCGCAGTCGGTCCAACCTAGCCAATTTCTGGATGTCCGCGACGGAACCCGAAAATCAACACAAGGGAGAATCTGCCGATGCGGCGAGTGCTTATAACCTATGTCGCGCTTTGCGATCTGTCGGCGGGCGCCGCCGCTGCCGACACCCCGGTGGTGGCCGAGCCGGCGGCAGTCGCCAGCGCGGTCTCCCCGGTCTTTTCGTTCGAGGGCGGGCTACGCTACTGGTACAGCAGCGGTGAAGCATCGAAGGAACTTTACAACGCCGACGTCGCGGGGATGGTCTCGCGGCTCACATACAACGATCTCGGTGCCCTATCGGGCGAAGTCTTCCTCAACGCGACCCACAATCCGACTGGCATCTTCGTCAAGGGCTTCCTCAGTGCGGGCGGGATCCCCAAGGGTTCTCTTACCGACGAGGATTTCGTTAACCCCTCTTTGTCCATGAAATCCTATTCGAGCACGTTGTCCGATCAGCACAGCGGTCGCATCACGTATTTCACCGCCGACCTCGGATATAATTTCTGGGACACGCCGCGCTACCGCTTGGGTGCTTATGTCGGATACAATTTCTGGAACGAAAGCTACCACGCCATCCATTGCGCGCAGCAGGCGGCCAATCCGGGGATTTGCGTGCCAGCCATTACGAACAATATGGGCGTCATCAGCCAGGATAACGATTGGCATTCGCTGCGCCTCGGCCTTGCCGGACAGACGCAACTCACCGAACGACTCAGCCTTTCGGGTGACGTCGCGGTGCTGTTCACGCAGCTTGACGGCAAGGATCAGCACCATCTGCGCCCAGAGATCAATCCGCAACCCGAAGATGGGAACGGGAATGGCGTCCAAATCGAGGCGATGTTGAACTACAAAGTCACGGATTTGTTCAACATCGGCGTCGGCGGCCGCTACTGGCGCGCGGCAGCTGCTGGCGCCGCTCATTTCGAGGAGACGCCGGGCGGTGGTAGCCCGCAGATCCTGCATTGGGAGATTGAACGCTATGGCGTGTTCGGGCAGGCGAGCATCAAGTTCAACTGAGAAAGCAGCGCCAGCGCCAAGTTGCCGTTGGACAATCGCAGGCCTGAGACAAGCTGCATGATCGGACTCGGCCACTACCACAACATGGCTGAGTCTCGCGAGCGGGTACGGCAGCCGTGAGGCTCGTGTGCAACGCACACGCCCTTTAAACCCCAATCACCGTAGCCGGACGAAGGATTATATCACCTAAGCAGCACGCCATGCTCTGCGAAGTCAAAGGTGGTCGACACGTTGGCGGCGCCCGGTTTCGGGCGTTCGCGGTCGTGCTGGTTGCCCTCGCACTTACGCCTCGTTAGGGGGAGCTCGGTCGAGAAAAGCATCGAATGCGACACCAACCGCGCGAATCGCGAAACGATGCTGCCGCCGTATGCGAACAAGACCGTTTTCGAAGTCCACTATCCCGTCCTTGGCCAAAATCGCCAAGCGTTCAGTTGAATCGAGAAAACGGAAATGACGCTTACGGCCTGGGCCATGCTGCAAGGATCACATGCCCAGTCTCGCTCATGACCATTATGTCAGCGTCGTGCGGCACCCGCCTGACGTACCGAGCGGTGCCGCCGCATGATGTCTCAATATCGAGGCTCACAACAAACAAAAGATGTCGCCTTTGAACGAAACCTGTCGCGTATCGAACACACGAACCATGTCCAAAACCTGGCGTTTCGGGCGCGGCTTGATCTCAAGGCAAAATGAGAAGGGAGCGCGAACCAAGGTCCGCCGGCAAACTTGAGTGTCAAGCCACAGCGGCGTCGCCAGGTTGGCACGTCACTTGCGCATGCAACTGTGGAAGTCGTTGTGAGGATCTGCCCACAACTGGCGGACATCACTTTGGCGGTTGGCTCAAAAGGGGGAATTCACAGTGCTGTATTGCAGCAATTCACATATTTATAAATGCCCCTATCTGTTGACCACATGATTTATCTTCATCGCCTTTGTTGTTGAACCGTTGTCATGACGGGTTCGTCGCGCTGCGAAAGGCGCAGCGCATTGCGCCTCACTTTTAGATCGCGGGGATAAGCGAAGGGTCCGCTCTTCGACGTCCTTCCTCTTTTATATGTTTGAACGGAGATCAAATGAACTTCACGAGTCTTCTTCTCGGTTCAGCTGCGACCCTGATTGCCGTTTCCGATGCCCGCGCCGTCGACGCCGAGCCAGACTCGGGCGAATACGTCAAGATCTGCGACGTCTATGGCGCAGGCTTCTTCTATATCCCAGGCACCGAAACCTGCCTGCGCATCGGCGGCTATGTCCGCTATGACATCGCCTTGGGTGACGTCGGCTCGTTGGATGGGGCAAAGGCAACCGACCACGAGGGCGGCAGCACCAATGCAACCTGGAAGAAGAATGCCCGCTTCACGGTGAAGACCTGGACGAACCGGGAAACCGAGTTGGGCACGTTGAAGACCTACACCGAAACCCGCATGAACTTTGGTAACCGCAACGATTATACGGATCCGGGTAGTCCTCCAAACTATGCCTCCAATAGAGACCTCAGCCTGACTTTCGCCTGGATTCAGCTTGGCAACCTTCGAATTGGCAAGGACTGGTCGGCCTTCGACATGTTTATTGGCTATCCCGGCAACGTGCTCAATCCGATGCTCGTTCCCTACGGTGATTTCGAAACCAACGTCATCCAGTACTACTTTGACGCCGGTGATGGCTTTTCGGCGGTGGTCTCGCTTGAAGAAGGCGAAGGCGTGGCCGGCACCATCGATAGCTACGTTCCGCACGTGGTCGGCGGCCTGAAATACACACAACAGTGGGGCGCGATCACCGGTGTTGCTGCTTATGAAAGCAACTACGGATCGGTGGCCGGCAAAGTCCGCGTCGAGGTCAATGTCACCAACGAGCTGTCGCTATTCGGAATGTTAGGCTACGGCTCCAATGGCAAGCTCAACGATGATTCCACTAACGCAATCGACGCTCACGGCCGCGGCTTCTACAAAACTTGGGGCGGCAACTGGGCTTTCTGGGCTGGCGCCACCTACCAGTTCAACGAGACAACTGTGTTCAACCTTCAGGTCTCGGGTGATCAGCTCAAGAACTATGGTGTCGCCATGAACGTCGCCTATACGCTCATTCCAGATTTCACGGTAACAGCCGAGGTCGACTATGACCACTGCGGCGACTTCGGCGTCGGCATGGTGAACCCTTCCAACGTGAACTGGACTAACGCCGACAAAAACGACAGCGTCGGCGGCATTCTGCGTTTCCAACGCTCGTTTTAACGGATGAAGAGTTGCATCCAGGCAATTGAGCGGGGATCAATCCCGCAACACTCTAAGAGAGCATCGCATGGAAGCGAGGCGAGATTGGAAGCCTCGATCACAGACCGGATGACGTTCGAGATCCGGACATGGGCGAATGTGCAGGCGACATTCATGCTCGGGCGCTCATAGCTGCGGCACGCATGAGCCTGTTTCGGTCCTGCAAGGAAGTCCTGGGTTCGCCGTCGGCTCAGATACAACGTCGTTGGACGCGGCCGAGCAGCGGCTTCATCACCGATCCGCCGCATGGCGGCGTTCGGCCGTGGGGAATCCCGACGCGTCCAGCATTACTGAGACCGAGTTGCCGTGAGCGACTACCCAGACAAGCACCGCCCTCGTAGCCCAGTTCCTTGAGGCGATGGCGGTTTCTCCCGCCGGTCCAGGCAATGGGTCGCGAGGTGACCGTTTGTCGATGACGATTTCACGATCCCGCAAATGCGGCGCCGAAACGGGATTGACGTTACTCATCGCGGCGGTCGTTTCGCTCCGACAATGACGTTCGGCCGCTGCCACCTGTGCTGAGACGGCCAGTCGTCGCCCGAGTAGGCGGAAATCTTTGAGCGAGACACTCAGCAGAATCCGTTTTCGGCAAAGTGTGGCTTGCAGCATCAATTTTCAGGGAATAGGTTATAGACTTCTAGACTGCTAGTCGCTTTGGACAAGAAGGGGACCCCAATTTTCGTGGCAGCGGCGCAGCAGAACCAATTTTCAGGCCCTGTTATCGTTTTTCAGGAAATTCGGCTTCCCGAGACGGCGACGCCGGCCGGCTACAGCGCCTTGATCGGAGCCTACGATCTCGCCGTGCCCTTGCCGCGAACGTTGTCCGCCACCGGCCAGCATCATCGCATCAGCGAACGGAATGGCTGGCGGATCATGACGCCCCGCCATGCTCCACATGCAACCCTCGAAGGCCACCTGACCTTCGCGCTTAAGTACGAAGGGCTCGACCTTGCCGTCCTCAAGCGGCTCTTCCAGGTGACCGGTCCCGCGCCGATCGAGGCGCTGGTCCGTGAAAGCCCGAGCGGCAGTTATGCCCGCCGGATCTGGTTTTTATATGAATGGCTGACAGGCGCCCGTCTCGATCTCCCAGATGCTGATGCCGGACGCTATGTTCCGGTCCTCGATCCCGAGATGCAGTGGTCCGGACCCGAGAAAACCGTCTCGCGCTACCGCGTAAAGGACAATCTCCCCGGTACGCCTGAGTTCTGCCCTCTGGTATTCCGCACCAAGACGCTCGAAAAATTCATCGACCTTGAGCTGCCGCGACGCGCGGAGGCAATCGTAGCGGACGTGCCGCGCGACCTCCTTGCTCGGACCGCCGCCTTTCTTTTGCTCAAAGACTCCCGATCAAGCTACGCGATCGAGGGCGAGCGCCCGCCGGAAGATCGCATCCAACGCTGGGGCCGCGCTATCGCCGAAGCTGGTCGGCAACCGATTGATCGCGATGAGCTGCTTCGACTGCAAAGAATTGTCCTCGGCGATGCCCGATTCGTTAGACTTGGCTTTCGAAAGGAGGGAGGCTTCGTCGGTGAGCATGACAGGGAGGATCGCATGCCCCTGCCCGATCACATCAGCGCTCGGCCTGAGGACCTGCCGCGGCTGATTGATGGGATGGAGGCCTTCGATCAAGGCCCCGCGCAAAACCTTGATGCAGTCATCGCCGCCGCTATCCTTGCCTTCGGCTTTGTCTACATCCATCCATTCGAGGACGGAAACGGCCGTATTCACCGCTATCTAATCCATCACATCCTTGCCACGCACGGATTCAATCCGCCGGGAATTGTGTTTCCCGTCTCGGCCGCGATCCTGGACCAGCTAGACGAGTACCGGCGCGTGCTCGAGAGCTATTCCCGGCGCCTTCTGCCATTGGTCCACTGGGAAGCGACGCCGCAATTCAACGTCCGGGTACTGAATGACACCGGGGATTTCTACCGCTTCTTTGATGCAACCCCGCACGCCGAATTCCTCTATGCCTGCGTTCAGCGAACCATCGAACGGGATCTTCCCAACGAAACCGCGTTTCTGAAGCGCTACGATCAGTTCCGGCAACAGGTGGATGCCTTTATCGACATGCCCGAGCGGCTGATCGATCTGCTCTTCCGTTTCCTCCACCAGAATGGCGGCCAGCTATCGAACCGCGCCCGCCAAAAGGAATTCGCCGCGCTGACTAATGATGAGGCAAGGCGGATCGAAGCGATCTACGCGCAAACCTTTGGTGCCGATTGACGGCGTGATCATCGCAAGAATCGAACTTTCAGCTCGGTGATTTGACAGTCTTCCGGCATTATTTAGCTCACACCTAAAAAGAATCGGGTCAACGAATGGCGTACGTATGGTGCGGTATGGGTGAGCCGCACGTCATATCCGCACTGGTAGCAAATCGTGCTGAACTGGCGGGTGCAGCTCTCACATCTGGTAAAGCCAAGGCCGAAGCGATCGGCGCCCAGATCGCACACGTTGACGCAGTGCTGTTCCTGTTCGGATATCGCGGCGATCCGCGCGACATCAAGCCCAAGGGCAAGCACTCTATATCTTCAAGCGGCGGGAGCTGCCGCGCCTCATGGCGCAAGTCGGACCGCAAGGAACCAACCGGGAAATCGCCCTGCGCGTCATCGAGGCGAAGGGATGGGATGCCGGCGACCGCACTTTGGTCGCTAAGGTGGCGAGTGCCATAAGAAGTTCCAAGAATTGGGACCGTCGCCGAAGAATGAACGCCCTTTAATTGGCTGCGCCGCCCCTGTTCGGTCGCAAATACATAGCCTTCAATATCAGATAGAGCCCCTTTCGGTCGACGGCACCGCCCAATAGGTAATTGAGCAAATCGTGGCGCATATCGGCCGTCATCGGTTGGCGGTATGGGATGGCTCGGTCCGTACGATTTCTTTCGAACCAATTAATAATTAGGAGGCAAAAATCGAGCGCAAGGATAGATTCCCTCCCGTCGATTAGGTCCTGCCTAGCGGTGGCTTTCTGCTCGTCGCTTCCTTTGAAATCGTACGGCACGTCCTCATTATATTCGTGGTCGAAGAAATTGCCCAAGAAGGGCTCTGAATTCAGATTAAAAAGGAGCAGGGCACAAATTTTTACGTGAGACAGCCGCGTCGTTTTTTCAGAGGTTTCCTCTGAAAGCCATTGCTGGTTGTCGGCCACCCACTGAGCGTGAATCTGCTTTGTGACGTTCGGAATGAAATGGGCTTCGAGTCCATGCACTTTGAAATTGGCGTAACAGAACTCGCGGAAAGCGTAGTTGAAAGATTCGTAGTCGGCGAGCCATTCATCCAACTTATTTTCATCGAACGGAATCATACAGGCGAGAACTCCAAGCCCCAAAGCAAGAGGGCGAAGGTTGGTAAACCTTCGCCCTCTAAAAGGAAATAAAAAAACGGGGTTACGCGGCGGTTTTCACCGTCTCGTTTACCAATTCGACGGTAGACACATACCCGAGGGTTTTGTCAGGATCCGATTTGATAACGGCGCGACCATTTTCGTACAGCTTTTTAAATCTGGAAATGTCGCGCGGAAGGGCGCACCGTTCAGCGCTCTTCGGCAAGCCTCTCTCTGGCATCATCGTTCTCCCGGTCCTGTCCCTAGCTTGGGCCGTCTGTCGTGGCGGCGCCATACAAGCAACGCACATATTTGTCAATTTTCGGCAAATATGCAACGTGCATTTAGACGCATTTGAAATGCGTTGGCCGTCATTTGGTTGCCGTTTCGACGATTATCGATGCGAAAAGCGATTAAATTTTGTCCACGTTTCGCTGCCAATATCCAGTCCACACTCGGCTGATTGGGTGATTAAGCGAGGCGTGGCCGAAAGCTTCTTCTCCCCGCCTGCGACGCGCTGAGATCGGCACCCATCATCAAGTCAGCGGTCGCTATCTTCATGCGACGGCGAGATACTGCTCGCCATTGCTTACAACGGCGGTTGTCCTCACGCCATGCCATCTCTGCTGCGTAGGCAAGCGTCCCCGTGGCTGGTCTCGGGCGTGCGATTTGTCGCAGCCATGTGCGCGAACTTTTCCCGCAGTTTGATCAGCAGACGATCAGCGCTGCGGCCTGAAGGCGCTTGACAAAGCGGCGCCGGCCCGGTCAGTTTGAAAGCATTCACCAGGGGAGTCCCGGCAAGGGGCTGAGATACTGCTGGCTTTTGCGGCGCAGTGACCCGTTGAACCTGATCCAGTTCATACTGGCGTAGGGACGGTGCAAGCGCTTGCGGGAGATCATGCCCGAGGACCTGTCTCATGCAGCAGGTCGAAGCGTCCTTTCATCCTTCCGGCACAGAACTGGGTCTCCAATGCAACGAGCAAAGGAGCCTCAAATGAATGCCTTGACCCCCACCGTATCGACCGGGCCGCTGCCGGCCTCGCGGAAGATCCACAAGTCCGGCGTCCTCCATCCGCAGATCAGGGTGCCGATGCGCGAGATCGCCGTTCACCCGACTGCCGGCGAGCCGCCGGTGACGGTCTACGATCCGTCAGGCCCCTATACCGACCCCGCGATCGAAACGGACATCGAAAAGGGCGTTGCCCGGCTTCGCCAAGACTGGATCGTGGCGCGCGGCGATGTCGTGCCCTATGACGGCCGCCATGTCAGGCCGGAGGACAACGGATTTGCGACAGGCGAGCGCCTGACGCAGGAATTTCCGATCCGCAACCGTCCGCTGAGAGCCAAAGCCGGCAAGGCCATCACCCAGCTTGCCTATGCGCGCGCTGGCATCATCACGCCCGAGATGGAATTCGTCGCCATCCGCGAGAACCTTGGCCGCGAGATGCTGCGGAGCAAGCTGCAACAGGATGGCGAGGCGTTCGGCGCATCGATCCCGGATTTCGTCACACCGGAGTTCGTGCGCGACGAGGTGGCGCGCGGCCGCGCGATCATTCCTGCCAACATCAACCATCCCGAAAGCGAGCCGATGATCATCGGCCGCAACTTCCTGGTGAAGATCAACGCCAATATCGGCAACTCCGCCGTCACTTCCTCGATGGCCGAAGAGGTCGAAAAGATGGTCTGGGCGATCCGCTGGGGTGCCGACACTGTCATGGACCTCTCGACGGGCCGCAACATCCACAACATCCGCGAATGGATCGTGCGCAATTCGCCGGTGCCGATCGGCACGGTGCCGCTCTACCAGGCGCTGGAGAAGGTGGGCGGTGTCGCCGAGGATCTGAGTTGGGAAGTCTATCGCGACACGCTGATCGAGCAGGCCGAGCAGGGCGTCGACTATTTCACCATCCATGCCGGCGTGCGGCTGCATTACATCCCGCTGACCGTCGACCGGGTCACGGGCATCGTTTCTCGCGGCGGCTCGATCATGGCGAAATGGTGCCTGCACCATCATCGCGAAAGCTTCCTCTATGAGCATTTCGAGGAGATCTGCGACATCGCCAGAGCCTATGACGTCTCCTTCTCGCTCGGCGACGGGCTTCGTCCCGGCTCGATCGCAGACGCCAATGACCGAGCCCAGTTCGCCGAGTTGGAAACGCTTGGCGAATTGACGAAGATCGCCTGGGCAAAGGACTGCCAGGTGATGATCGAGGGCCCTGGCCATATTCCCATGCACAAGATCAAGCAGAATATGGACAAGCAGCTCGCCGTCTGTGGCGAAGCGCCATTCTACACGCTGGGGCCGCTGACCACGGACATAGCGCCGGGCTATGACCACATCACCTCGGGAATCGGCGCCGCCATGATCGGCTGGTTCGGCACGGCCATGCTCTGCTATGTGACGCCGAAGGAACATCTCGGCCTGCCGGATCGCAACGACGTCAAGACCGGCGTGATCACCTACAAGATAGCCGCGCATGCCGCCGACCTTGCCAAGGGGCATCCCACGGCGAAGATCCGCGACGACGCGCTTTCGCGGGCGCGGTTCGAGTTCCGCTGGGAAGATCAGTTCAACCTGTCGCTGGATCCCGAAACCGCGCGCTCGATGCATGACGAAACCTTGCCCAAGGAAGCGCACAAGGTGGCGCATTTCTGCTCGATGTGCGGACCGAAATTCTGCTCCATGCGCATCTCCCACGACATCCGCGCCGAAGCCCAGAAGGAGGGGATGGCGGCGATGGCAGAGAAATATCGCGCGGGCGGCGATCTCTATATGCCCGTCGAAACGCTCGGGGCAGAAAAACAGGCTTTGGCGCAGAAAGATCAGGGGGCGCACTGAGCCATGGGCCGTGTCCTTATCAAAGGCGCCGGTGTGGCAGGCCTCACCGTCGCCCATGAACTAGCCGCTCGGGGTGCGTCCGTCACCGTTGCTGAAATTCAAAGCCAGATAGGCGGCAATGCCTCCTGGCTCGCCGGCGGCATGCTGGCCCCCTGGTGCGAACGCGAAAGCGCCGAGGAGGCGGTTGTCACGCTCGGCAAAGTTTCGGCCGACTGGTGGGAAAGGACGCTGCCCGGGCTCGTGACGAGGGCCGGCACTCTCGTCGTCGCCCATGCGCGCGACGCCTCCGAGCTCGCCCGTTTTGCGGCTCGTACGCGCAATTGTGAATCCGTCGACGAAGAGGCGATTGCCGCCCTCGAACCCGATCTTGCCGGTCGCTTCCGCCAGGGCCTGTTCTTTGCCGGCGAGGCTCATCTCGATCCCCGTCGGGTTCTCGAAGCGCTGGCCGACAAACTGCGCGCGATGGGAGTCGTCTTCCTTTTCGAGGTGGGCGAGGTGGCCCTTTCCTGCTTCGATCAGGTGATCGACTGCACGGGCATCGCGCGAGCCGACGACGACTTGCGCGGTGTGCGCGGCGAAATGCTGATCCTCCACACGCGTGAGGTCTCGCTTGCCCGCCCGGTGCGTCTGCTTCATCCGCGTCATCCGATCTATGTCGTGCCGCGGGCCGATCATCACTTCATGGTTGGCGCGACGATGATAGAGAACGACCACGACGGACCGATCACCGCCCGTTCGCTGATGGAGCTCCTCAATGCGGCCTACGCACTTCATCCGGCGTTCGGTGAGGCCGAAATCGTCGAGACAGGCGTGGGAGTGCGCCCGGCCTATCCCAACAATCTGCCGCGGGCGAAGTGTTGGAAGGACGGCACGATCACGATCAACGGCCTTTACCGGCACGGCTTCCTGCTTTCACCGGCCATGGCCGAACAGGCTGCTGGCCTTCTCTTCAATTCATCTGCCGATAATTCATCTGCCGGCCTGGAGTCTAAAAATGAAGCTGATCGTCAACGGCAAAGCGCTTGAAGCCAAGGCGGCGACGCTCGACGCCCTTTTGAAGGAGCTGGACTATGAGGGCGGCTGGCTCGCCACCGCGCTGAACGGCGATGTCGTGCCCGCGGCCGGACGGGCGGAATTCCGGTTGAGCGATGGCGACCGGGTCGAAATCCTGTCACCCATGCAGGGAGGCTAGCCGATGTTCGATCTTTTGGGGACAAAGCTGGCGTCGCGCCTGCTGCTGGGCACAGCCCAATATCCTTCGCCGGCGATCCTTGCCGATGCGGTCAAGGCGTCGGGGACCTCGGTGGTGACCGTCTCGCTGCGCCGGGAAATGGCCGGCGGCAAGGCCGGCGAACAATTCTGGTCGCTGATCCGCTCGCTCGGTGTGAAGGTATTGCCCAACACCGCCGGCTGCCATTCGGTCAAGGAAGCCGTGACGACAGCGAAGATGGCGCGCGAGGTCTTCGACACGTCCTGGATCAAGCTCGAAGTGATCGGCAACCACGACACGCTGCAGCCCGACGTCTTCGGCCTGGTCGAGGCCGCACGCATCCTGTGCGAGGGCGGCTTCAGCGTATTCCCCTATACCACGGACGACCTCGTCGTCGCCGAGCGACTGGTGGAGGCAGGCTGCAAGGTCCTGATGCCGTGGTGCGCGCCGATCGGTTCGGCCCTCGGGCCGGTCAACATCATGGCGCTGCGCTCGATGCGCGGGCATTTCCCCGACGTTCCGTTGATCGTCGATGCGGGGCTCGGACGGCCGTCGCACGCCGCGACGGTGATGGAGCTCGGCTTTGACGCCGTGCTCCTCAACACGGCGGTCGCCAAGGCGGCCGATCCGGTGGGCATGGCGCGCGCTTTCAGCAAGGCGGTCGATGCCGGCCGCGAGGCCTATGGTTCGGGACTGCTCGAGCCGCGCGACGTCGCCGTGCCATCGACGCCTACAATCGGCAGGGCGGTTTTTTCATGAAGCTCGATCCCTTCTACCTGATCGTCGACAGCGCCGCCTGGATCGAGCGGCTGGTGCCGCTCGGCGTCAGGCTGGTGCAACTGCGCATCAAGAATATGGACGAGGACGGGCTGCGCGCGGAAATCCGCAAGGCGAAAGCCCTGAGCGCCCGACACGATTGCCAGCTTATCGTCAACGATCATTGGCGCCTCGCGATCGAGGAGCGCTGCGACTTCGTCCATCTCGGCCAGGAGGATCTGCGGACCGCAAACCTCCCCGAGATACAGGCGGCCGGCATCAGGCTCGGGCTGAGCACCCATGATCATGACGAACTGGAGATGGCCATGGCCGCCAGTCCCGACTATGTTGCGCTGGGTCCGGTCTATCCAACCATCCTGAAGAAGATGAAATGGGCGCCGCAGGGGCTCGAAAGGGTTCGCGCCTGGAAGGACGCCGTCGCACCCATCCCGCTGGTCGCCATCGGCGGTCTCAACCCAGAGCGGCTTGATGGTGTTTTCGAGGCCGGAGCCGACAGCGCGGCAGTGGTGACGGACATAACGCTGAACCCGGATCCCGAAGCGCGCACCGGGGAATGGATCGAAAAGACGGAGCAATGGCGCTGAGTCAAAACCTGAATGTGCTTGTCGTTGGCGGATCGGACTCCAGTGGGGGTGCCGGAATTGCGCGCGATATCGAGACGATCTCTTCAATCGGCCTGCGCACTTGCGTTGCTGTCACCGCGGTAACGGTGCAGACGCACCACGCCGTCGGGGATATCCGTCACATGCAACCCGGCCTGGTGGCCGATCAAATGCGGGCGGCGTTGCAGGCCAACGCGGTGGCGGCCATCAAAATCGGCATGCTCGCCAATGCGCAGATCATCGCTGCCGTCGCCGCCGTGCTGCGCGAAAATGCGCGGATACCGGCAATCCTCGATCCGGTGCTGGCTTCCTCGTCGGGCAGGCCGCTGCTGGAATCGAGTGCGATCGACGTCATGAAGCGTGATCTCATGCCGCTTTGCCGCTTGGTCACGCCCAACCTCATTGAACTGGCGGTGCTGACCGGCTCGGAATTGGCCGCGGTCGACGATGATGCGCTGCGGCAGGAAAGGCGATTGCTTGCGGAAGGGCCGCAGGCGCTGCTCGTCAAGGGCGGCCACGCGGAAGGGCCGAGGTCCACAGATATCCTGTTGAGCCGCGGCCGGGAACCCATCCGCTTCGACATGCCCAGGCTTGCCAGATCGGTGCGCGGCACTGGCTGTATCCTGGCCAGCGCGATAGCGGCGTATCTGGCAATCGGGGATTCCATTGAGAAAGCCGTGCTCCAGGCCAAGCTCCTAGTCTTCGAAAAGATTTCGAAGAACTCCATGTGAGGATCGGGCTCGCGATAGTCGACCGTCTTCGGCTCGAAGGATCATGTTCGCCGGCCGGTGCCTCATGACGAACGCATCAGGATCCTGACCGCTTTTGTGGCTCTGGTTCGTCGATTGGTAAATGATTTTCGGTTCGGCCGACAATAAGCGGCGGGAGCTAGGTGTAGTCCCCGAGTGTGATGGTTCATCATCAAACCTCAGTCGTCAGGATGAGGATGTCCTGTACAAGTGTTCTTCACGGCAGCAGCGCCCGTAAGACGCCGCGTCTTCGAGCCGAGCGCAATCGCTGTCCTCAACGATGCAAAAGTGGCGGCGATCCTTGAGGCTCGCAGAATATGAGCAAGGTGGCGGACGCATATTTGAGCTGCTTTGCTGGCACCGAGTGTGCGGGCCCTCCTGATCAAAGATGGCCACGCTCAAAGACTATCAATCGAGCCGTATCCTTTATGATGCCGCCTGCGGCTTTCTCGTCGGCCTCAATGCCGCTGACCAGGATACGGTCAGACGGAACTTCATGTCGTTCCCCTCCGCACCGCGCGCCAACAGCGGCCCGATCGGAACTGGCACCCTTCCTCAGCATCGCGCGCCGATGCCGACTTAGTTTTGCTCATTTCCTGTATCAAGAGGTGGACTCATTGATCAATCCCAATGACGCGACCAGCCCGAAGTCGGCAAACTCCAGTCTTCGAAGGATCTTAGGGATCAGTTCGCATCTGGGCAACGACTGGGCAGACCTGCAGAGAGAGGAAATTGGACGAGCATAACCCGAAGGAAGAACCGATCGAGACCGTCTTCCGCAACGGCACGATCACCGTCGTCGGCATATTGCTGGCGTTTTCGCTGGGGTTCGTCACACATTGGGCGGCAAACCCGGTTCCGTGGCAATTTTACGACCTGTTCGCAGTGGTCCCAATCCTGGCCGGCATAGCCTCGCAGATGCGGGCGCTGTCGCTGTTGCTCGACATCAGTTCGCTGCGACGCCAGGTCTACGAACGCGCCAACCGCATTTTCATGTCCGGCCTCATCCTGACCGCCTGCGGCGTCGGGCTGGCAATTCTGCTTGACGTCTTCGAAGTGGCGTCGACGGTCACGCTGCCTGGAGCGTAACCAAGGCACCACCATCAAGCGCTTTCACGCCCCGTGAGTTCATCTCGGCGCTGTTGCGACTGCTGGCCTTGATCTTGTCGAGCACGTCTTCAAAGTCCAAAAGCCGCAGGATGCGTACCACGATCGGTGCGCTTCGACGCAAGGATGTTTTGGCATTCTTCCATCCCTACCATGTTGCCCCATTGGTTTGAAACTATGCGGCTCGGCCCATCTTGACCGGGAATCTCGGCGAGCAGACATTGCAACCATTTCTTCAAAGAAATTCATAGACTCTTAGCAACCCGAAATCGCTGAGAATGGTAGGCTTATCTCAACGTATCAGGTCAGCCAGAGGACTCAAAACCGCGGTCCTTCCTATTCTGCGACCGCCGTACCGCACGAAATCTAGAACGAAATCTAGGACGAAAGCAATAGCGAGAAGAGTCCCCGTCATGGTTGCTTGAACTCAATCACTGTCGGTTCGAAACAATTACATGCTTGGAAATAAGTACGTATCTACGCGACCGCTCAGAGCGTCTGGTTGGTGATCCAGGCAACGAGGTAATTGGTTCGAAAGCTGCAACATCTGCGGAGAACGCCAAATGACAAATTCAGTTCAAAGAGCGTCCCTTCTTTTCACGTGGTATGATGCTGAACAATGATGACACTGGTCAGTCGCCTACGGGCGGCAGCGCATTTTGATCGCCTTCGAATCCTGGGCCTGTGCGCGCATGCGGATCTAACAGTCTGCGAGCTGGCAGACATTTTGGATCTGCGTCGCGATCGCGTTGTGCGACACGTCCGGCTACTCGCCAGAGCCGACTTTCTTTGCTGCGACGAACAGCGCCCGTGGCGCTCCTATCATCTCAAACCAGGAGACAAGCACGGTGGTCTGGTCCAATTGCTAGTCGATCTCCTGCCCCACTGCGATGGCCATCATGAACGAGACTTACAACGACTCGAAGCGATACGAAACGAGCAGCCGAAGGGGACGGCCTGCTTGATCGTGAAATAGATCGATCCAATTGGAGCGCGAGCCCACGATGGACAACTCTGGCGAACGCGCTATCGCGCAGCCCGACACTTACGGACGCTCTTCCTTGGCCTCGGTTGATAGCTGCGTTCACGAACTGCTCCTGAGACAAGAGCGACAGGAGCGCACGACGCTCAAACTCATCGCTTCCGAAAACTTTGCCTCCTCGGCAGTGCTCGAAGCGACCGGGTCGATTTTCACAAACAAGTATGCCGAGGGGTACCCCGGTGCGCGCTACTATGCAGGAAACGAGATCGTCGATGAGCTTGAGAACCTCGCCATCGAGCGCTTGAAGAAGCTATTTGGAAGCGAGCACGCCAACGTCCAGCCCTATTCCGGCTCGCCGGCCAATCAGGCTGTCTATCGCGCGCTTTTGAAGCCGTGCGACAAAGTCATGGGCTTGCCCATTCCGGAAGGGGGTCATCTGACCCATGGTTGGGCTATCAACTTTTCCGGAACCGACTACCGACGGGTCCCCTATGGGCTACACGAAAAGACCCAGCAAATTGACTATGACCTCTTGCGCGAGACAGCTAAGCGGGAACGGCCGCGGCTCATTTGGATCGGCGGAACTGCTTATCCGCGTGTCTTTGATTACGCGGCAATGGCAGAAATTGCTCGGGAGGCGAGCGCCTATCTCGTGGCCGACATTGCGCACATCAGCGGCCTGATTGTGGCAGGAGCGCATCCGAATCCCGTGCGCCATTGCGACGTCGTCAGCAGCACCTCTCATAAGTCGATCCGCGGCCCCCGCGGCGGCTTCATTTTGTCGAGGAATGAGGATCGTTATCAGGCGCTCTATCATCCGCAAAACAAATACAACCTCGCCAGGCGGATTGATCGTGCGGTCTTCCCTCACCTGCAGGGCGGGCCACATATGAATGTTATCGCTGCGCTAGCAGTCGCCTTGCAGGAAGCGGCGACCCCGGCATTTCAAATCTACGGGCAACAGACCGTCAAGAATGCCAAGGCTTTGGCCCAGGCGTTGCTTGAGCGAGGTTATGACCTGGTTACCGGGGGGACCGACAATCACATGCTCATTCTTGACCTGCGCGATCGACCACTGTCGGGCAAGGCCTATGCCGAGCGATTATCAAAGGCAGGCATCATTACGAACTTCAATATGGTGCCGGGGGATCCGCGCGATCCGGCGGTTACAAGCGGAATTCGCTTGGGGTCGCCAGCAGTGACGTCGATGGGCATGCGCGAGGGGGAAATGGTGCAAATCGCCGCCTTTATTGACCTGGTCTGTCGCCAGCCCAACGATCCGGATGTTCATGCTTGTGTGCGAAAAGACGTTGCCAACTTATGCGCTGCGTTCGAGGTCCCGGGCATCACCCGCAGGTAAGTCGGGCTAAGCAAAAATGCACCATGCAAACTCCAACACCCGAAGCGAGGCATTTCATGGCTAGGCAGTTCGTTTTCTCTTCCGAATCGGTTGGCGCGGGACACCCGGATAAGCTCGCCGACAACATCTCGGACGCAATCCTCGACGCAGTCTTGCGCTTCGATCCGAAGGCGCGCGTCGCTTGTGAAGCCCTGGTGAAGACATGTGAAGCCTTGGTGAAGACAGGAACCGTCGTTCTGGCTGGCGAGATTACCAGCGATGCGACGGTCGACTACGGCCAAGTTGCCCGCGATACGATTGTTGATATTGGATACGACGATGAGGCAGTTGGCTTTGACGGCCGGCGTTGCTCCGTCATTCATGCCCTCACCGAGCAGTCACCCGACATTAGCCAAGGGGTTGACGAAGGTCGGGGACAAGATCTCGAACAAGGAGCGGGAGATCAAGGCCTCATGTTCGGCTATGCATGCCGCGAGACCGATACTCTGATGCCGTTGCCGATCCAGCTCGCCCACGGCTTGACGAAAAGACAGGCGGATGTTCGCAAGGCAGGTCATCTTAGCTGGTTGCGCCCTGACGTGAAATCCCAAGTCTCCGTGCGTTATGAGGGCTTGCGTCCCGTCGCCCTGGATACCATCGTCGTGTCGACGCAACACAATGAGCAGGTCTCGCAAGAGACGATTCGCGAGGGGGTCATTGAGGAAATAATAAAGCCAGTCCTGCCGACCGACCTGGAAACGAAAGACATCAGAATTCTGGTCAATCCAACAGGGCGGTTCGTAGTCGGCGGGCCCCGCGGCGACTGCGGCCTCACCGGACGCAAGATCATCGTCGATTCCTATGGTGGAATGGGGCGTCATGGCGGTGGCGCCTTTTCAGGCAAGGACCCATCCAAGGTTGACCGCTCGGCTGCCTATGCCGCCCGATATGTCGCTAAAAATATAGTGGCTAGCGGACTCGCGGACGTCTGCGAGGTGCAGCTTGCTTACGCTATCGGCGTGGCCAGTCCGGTTTCTGTCATGGTCAACACTTTTGGGACAGCAAGGATTGAGGAAAGAAGGATCGAGCAGCTCATTCCTGAGTTGTTCGATCTCAAACCGAAGGGCATTATCAAGATGCTTGATCTCTTACGCCCGATTTACCGCAAGACTGCGACCTATGGGCATTTCGGTCGCGAAGAGCCCGAGTTCACCTGGGAGAGGACTGACAGAGCCGACGACTTGCGGCGCGAGGCAGGGCTCGCCGCACCTTGAAACCCGGCGCCAAAGGACGCGCAACACCCTTCTAGGCTATGACCAGACTACGGCCAGTCGGCATGGAAGAAAGCCGGGGTCCTTTGGCGAACCAAGAAAGCCATTGATGGTGAACTTGCTTTAAATCGGCGATGCCATTGTCGAAATCATCGCGCACGACGCGGACTTCCCCGAAAAGCAATGCATTAGCAAGTCGCGATGACCCTCGTCGACCCCTGCGCGCCGAGCTGCTGATTTGTGAGCGTCACGACGCAGCCCGCATCTGACCTGCCTCTGTCAACCAAATACCCAGCCGTGCGGTGCTCGTGACGCTTGATTTTTGCAACGCTCTTTTGCCGTGGCAAGTTGCCGCCGCAACACTGACGCATACTCTGTCGCCTCGGGTAAGCCAACTCGCCCAAGGGCTTTTCCGACCATTTAGCAAACGGATACGTCTCATCCAAACAATCGATTTTACCAATCCAGGAGAACTCCGCATAGTCCGCTCCCGCGATGCCCCGCGTACCGACGGAATAATCACCGCTGAATGCGCACGAAAGCAAATTGCATGACCGCTATGTGCAATTGGCACTTTCTGCGCGGATACAAATTCGGGTGCCGACCTCGAATTTATCGGGCCGCGCCGGAGATCTACTAACGATTGGATTCGCCCTGATGACGAAAAAGACTCCCTCGATGTTCCGACCTGAAGCTGGCGCAGCTTGAACGATTCACCGGACCAAACAAATGCAAATTCTCGATTTTAATCATATATCGCAGATCTTCGTGAACTCGCTCGAGCTGGTGGTGGTCTTCGCCACCATCTGCGCCGCGCTGGAGTTCACCTTTCCGGCCTATCGATACAGTCTTGCCTCATACGCTCGAGGCGTGCGGAATTGGCTTATTCGGCTCGGATTGGGTGCCTTTATCTGGCACTTCTTCGCTGTTGGTCTGGCCTGGCTAGGAGTAAAGCCGCTGGTAACGATCAATTTCGCAACGTTGCTCCACTCTGACAACGCAATCGTCAGCAGTGGATTGGCGGTCCTTTCCGGGGTTTTAGTCGCGATTGCTGGCGATTTCTTTTACTATTGGATGCACCGCGCTCAGCATGCTTTTCCATTCCTCTGGCGCCTTCACGCTACGCACCACTCGATCCGCGAATTGACGGCATGGAATTGCAATCATCACATCTCCGAACCACTCGTTTACGCAGCGCTGGTAGCACTGCCACTCGCTCTGATCCATTTTGAATCTGGCGTGGTGCCCATCGTTGCCATGACGCTGATTACGTTCCAGGCCCATCTTTCGCACTCTAGTACCCGCATCAATCTTGGGCCGCTTCGATACATCATTGGCGACAACAAATTCCACCGCATCCACCACTCGATGGATCCGCATCACCGGCACCGAAACTATGGATTTTTCACAACGCTCTGGGATACGATTTTTCTAACGGCATACTGGCCAAAAAAGAATGAGTGGCCGGAGGTTGGCATGCGAAACCAGCCCGAGCCGCTGACTGTGCGGGATTACATTATGTTCCCATTCGATCGACGTCGCTGGCGTAAACCCAAGGTCGGAAATGCTGTGGAGGCCAGGGATTAGACGAGTGGAGGCTTACGCTCGCATCTGACTGTCGAGGCCACAAAGGCATCGATGAATGCACATCTACAACATCCCACAGACGCCCTACAAACCTCCGCGTAACAAGGACTGTTGCGCCTGAGCGGCAGCAGATTTTCCTATCGCGCTGCCGCATTGGCGAGATTGACCGGAAATGGTCGCGCAGTCGCGTGATTTTGCCGGCGCTGCACCGTCAAGCCAGCAATCCCTCTCGCGCCTCCGCGCGCCCTGTGGAACGGGGGCAAGGTGGGCACCTGTTATCTGCTTCACCGACACGATTAATCAACTGAGACCAGCCAGACGGCGGAGTGCAGCCCGGTCAAATAGCCGCTTTGTACCGCCTCGTCGCGCGGCACCATCAGGCCGCTACCACCTCGGATCATTTCCGGCACAGCGTTGCGCTTCGGTTGAGCATTGTAACAAATCCTTCCAGAAAATTCACAGATGCTTTGCAACACCAAATCGCCAAAAATGGTAGGGATCTCAAAGGCTGTTTGAGGTCAGCGAGGTCAAGCCGGTTGCATCTATTTCCGGTCATAAAGCCGCGACCTATGAGCACTTCGGGTGCGAAGAGCCTGAGTCTACCTGGGAGAGGCTGGCACTTATGGCGCGATGCAAGGCTGGCAGCGCCGCGAGACTCGTGCCGAATAGATTGGCATGCGGAAAGCCATCCCAACTGATCGCGCCCGGCCGGCGTGGGCCCGCAGTCGTTGGAGATATCGATGCCGGAATATGACGTGCTTTGCATCGGCAATGCCATTGTCGACATCATCGCCCAGTGCGACGAGGCCTTTCTCGAAACCAACGGCATCATCAAAGGCGCGATGAACCTCATCGACACCAGGCGCGCCGAACTGCTCTACAGCCGCATGGGGCCGGCGATCGAGGCTTCGGGCGGCAGCGCCGGCAACACGGCGGCGGGCGTGGCAAGCTTCGGCGGCCGCACCGCCTTCTTCGGCAAGGTGTCGAACGATTCGCTGGGCGAAATCTACACGCACGACATCCACGCCCAGGGCGTGGCCTTCGACACCAGGCCGCTCCAGGGCGAACCGCCGACGGCGCGCTCGATGATCTTCGTCACGCCGGACGGCGAGCGCTCGATGAACACCTATCTCGGCGCCTGCGTCGAGCTCGGGCCGGAAGACGTCGAGGCCGACAAGGCCGCCGGAGCCAAGGTCACCTATTTCGAAGGTTATCTGTGGGATCCGCCGCGCGCCAAGGAAGCGATCCGGCAGACGGCGAGGCTGGCGCATGCGGCCGGGCGCGAGGTGTCGATGACGCTGTCGGATTCCTTCTGCGTCGACCGCTACCGCCATGAGTTCCTCGATCTGATGCGCTCGGGCACCGTCGAGATCGTCTTTGCCAACAGCCACGAGATCAAGTCTCTCTACCAGACCTCTTCCTTCGAGGAGGCGTTGGCCGCCATCCGCAAGGACTGCAGAATAGCCGCCGTCACCCGTTCTGAGAAAGGCTCGGTCATCGTGCGCGGCGACGAGACCGTTACCATCCAGGCGACGGCGATCGAGGAATTGGTCGACACGACCGGCGCCGGCGACCTCTATGCCGCCGGCTTCCTTTATGGCTACACGACCGGACGCAGCCTCAAGGAGTGCGGCGATCTCGGCTCGCTGGCCGCCGGCCTGGCGATCCAGCAGATCGGCCCGCGCCCGCGCCAGAACCTGCGCCGCGAGGCCGAGCAAGCCGGGCTGCTGTAGGGGCGTGCCAAGGACTAGCTTCCTTCCTCCTGGTGAAAGCTGTTTAGGAAAGCGCGGGCAAATCGAAATGTCGCATGTGCATCCCGTTGAGGGCGGTTTTCCCCTTGGCGTCCCAGTCTAGTTACCGGAACTCGGAAACGGGTTGGCGCCACTTACCGGTTTCAGGTGATCTTGATATCAGTCGGCGCGCGGACGCCCACATTCGCGTACTCCAGCAAGAGACTAGCCTCGCAGTTCTGCTGGCACACCACCCCGCCCTCGCGCCCCAATCGATAGAGCAATAAGATATATCCATCGGCCGCGAACCCTGATCTGCATCTCGTCGACATCCAAGTGCCGGTGCGACGCGCTTTGTCACTTGGAATGCATTTCCGATGGACGGCCCCAGCTATGAGCGCGTCACAATCATTCGACGGTGACTGATTTTGCGAGGTTGCGCGGCTGGTCGACATCTGTGCCCATGAAGACCGCTGTGTGATAGGCAAGAAGCTGTATGGGCAGCGAGAAGATCATCGGCGCGATAATCTCGTCGACAGCTGGCAGCACGATCGTGTGCATGGTGTCGAGCTTGGATGCGGTTGCTCCTTTTTCATCGGTGATGAGGATAACCCGCCCTCCACGGGCGGCGACTTCCTCCATGTTGGAGACGGTCTTGTTGAAAAAGCGATCAAACGGCGCGATGACGATCACCGGCATGTTCTTGTCTATCAATGCGATCGGACCGTGCTTCAATTCACCCGCAGCATAGCCCTCGGCGTGGATGTAGGAGATCTCCTTGAGCTTCAGCGCACCTTCCATCGCCAGAGGGAAACTGGTGCCACGGCCAAGATACAGGACGTCATGATACTTGGATAATTCGCGCGCAAGAAGCTCTATCTTAGGTTGGATGCTGTTCAGAACCTGGCCCATAATGCGCGGCATTCCAGCAAGGTTTCGGACCAGCGCCTGCACCTCATTTTCGGTTACCGTTCCGCGGGTCCGGGCGGCGCTGATGGCAAGTGCGGCAAGAACCGCAAGCTGACAGGTGAAGGCTTTGGTGGAGGCGACGCCGATCTCCGGGCCGGCAAGGATTGGGAAGACCGCGTCGGCCTCCCGAGCGATGCTCGATTCGGCGCTATTGACGACGGCGCCGATTTTCAGTCCAAGCTTCTTGCAGTATCTAAGCGAGGCCAGCGTATCGGCGGTTTCGCCAGATTGCGAAATGAAAAGAGCAGCAGACTGGGGCGACAACGGGATATCGCGGTAGCGAAATTCGGACGCAACGTCGATTTCGACTGGCAGGCGAGCATAGCGCTCGAACCAGTATTTTCCGATCAGTCCGGCGAGGTAGGCGGTGCCGCAGGCAGAGATCGCCAGGCTCGGAATGCTGGCAAAATCGAAGCCAGGAACCGGATCGGCGCGATTCTCTATCAAGCTGACATAATGGGCGATCACATGGCCGATGGCCTCGGGCTGCTCGTAGATTTCCTTCTCCATGAAGTGGCGATGTTTGCCCTTGTTGGCCAGATAAGCTGCGGCCATGGAGGTCTGACGCGGACGCTCTACGGGGTAGCCGTCGAAATCGAAGATATCGGCACCCCCCTTGCCGATTACGGCCCAATCGCCGTCGATGAGATAGGTGACTTCATTCGTGAAGGGGGCAAGCGCGATCGCGTCGGATGCCAGAAACATCTCGCCGTCGCCGTGGCCGATTGCCAGCGGTGGTCCGTTGCGCGCTGCGATGATGCTCGACGGATCATCCTCAAAAAGGATGGCGAGCGCGTAGGCGCCCTTGATGCGTTTCAGCATGGCATGCATCGCTTCGCCCCGCCCCATGCCCTCCTGGCGGTGTCTTGCCACAAGATGCGCGACGACCTCCGTGTCGGTGTCGGTCTGGAACTCGGCTCCCGCCGCTGTCAATTCCTCCTTCAGCTCGGCAGAATTCTCGATGATGCCGTTATGAACGACGGCCACACCGCCGGCAAAGTGCGGGTGCGCATTGCCTTCCGTTGGCGCTCCGTGGGTTGCCCAGCGCGTGTGGGCGATGCCGATGGTGCCGTTCAGCGGCTCTGCCTTCAGTCTCGTCTCGAGATTGACGAGCTTGCCCTCAGCGCGCCTACGCTGCAAGGCACCCCCGGTGATCGTCGCAACGCCGGCGGAATCATAGCCGCGATATTCCAGACGCTTCAACGCGTCGACCAACCGCTCCGACACGGGCTGTTGCCCAACGATACCAACAATCCCGCACATGCCGTCGCCGACTTCTTTCCGGCAGCCTCAGTCGACTTCACGACGAGGATACCCAACGCGCTGCAATTCAGGATCCTCTAATACGATTTTATTAGGACGGTAAAATTGATTGTTGGAATAGCAATCATCCACCCGATAAATGGACCAAAGATGCGCGACGGCATTCCAACAGAGCCTTCGCCTTGTGCCAATTGCGCGGGTATGGGTTGCGTCACTTTGTTGCGCGAGGACCGTTTCGATCCAAGCTGGCCGAAGCGGTTGATCTGCGTTCTGGCTTCCGGCTAGAGGAACTCATCGATGCCAGCGCACGCGAAGGTCTTGCCCTCGCTCGCGCTGTTCTTCGGCTTCGGTTAGAACTAGACTAACTTTTCGGCGCCTACGACGCTGACCTAATAGGACGATCTGAGCGACCGCGAGCATGAGGTGCTCGAAGCTGCTTCTGTTTCCTATCGATCGGCCGTAGCGCCTACACTCGCTCCAGCGCGATCGCAATCCCTTGGCCGACGCCGATGCACATGGTGGCCAAAGCCAGCTTGCCGCCGCGTTCGCGCAGCTCAAGCGCTGCCGTGCCGGTGATGCGCGCGCCCGACATGCCGAGCGGGTGGCCAAGCGCAATCGCGCCGCCGTTTGGATTGACGTGCGCGGCGTCCTCGGCGATGCCGAGCTGGCGCAGCACCGCGATGCCTTGCGAGGCGAAGGCTTCATTGAGTTCGACCACGTCGAATTGATCCGGCGTCAGGCCAAGACGGGCGCAAAGCTTCTTCGTGGCCGGCGCCGGGCCGATGCCCATGATGCGCGGCGCGACGCCGGCGGTTGCACCACCGAGGATGCGGGCGATCGGCGTCAGGCCATGCTTCTTCGCCCCTGCTTCCGAAGCGATAATGAGCGCGGCCGCGCCGTCGTTGACGCCGGAGGCGTTGCCGGCGGTTACCGTGCCACCCTGGCGGAATGGCGTCGGCAGCTTGGCCAGCGCTTCGATGGTCGTGCCGGCGCGGGGGTGCTCGTCCTTCGTGACGACGGTGGCTTCGCCCTTTCTCTGAGGGATCGTCACCGGCGTGATCTCTTTCGCCAGCCGGCCATTGGCTTGCGCCTTAACCGCCTTGTCCTGGCTGCGCACGGCGAAGGCATCCTGGTCGGCGCGGGAGACGGAAAAATCCTCGGCGACGTTCTCGCCGGTCTCCGGCATGGAATCGACGCCATACTGCTTCTTCATCAGCGGGTTGATGAAACGCCAGCCGATGGTGGTGTCGTAAATCTCGGCATTGCGTGAGAAGGCGGTGTCGGCCTTCGGCATGACGAAGGGCGCGCGGCTCATCGATTCGACGCCTCCGGCAATCATCAGCTCGGCCTCGCCGGCCTTGATGGCGCGCGCGGCGATGGTGACGGCGTCCATGCCCGAGCCGCACAGGCGGTTTACCGTCGAACCCGGAATGTCCTGCGGGAGGCCGGCAAGCAGAAGCGCCATGCGCGCCACGTTGCGGTTGTCCTCGCCCGCCTGGTTGGCGCAGCCATAGACGACGTCGTCCACGGCGGCCCAGTCGACGCTCTTGCTGCGCTCCACGAGCGCTCGCAACGGGATGGCGCCAAGATCGTCGGCGCGCACGGAGGATAACGAACCGCCAAAGCGGCCGATCGGTGTGCGGATGTAATCGCAGATGAAGGCTTCAGCCATTTATGCAGCTTTCCCTTTGGCGGTTCCAGCATGCGCCGCCTTGGTGCGGGCCTGCAGGTCGCGCAATGTGTTCAGCTCGAGTTCCGTCGGCGCCGACGTCTCGTCAAGGGCCTCAGCGAATTTTACGACCCAGCCACAAGTCTCCTGCACTTGCTCGCGCGAGACGCCGGGATGCAGCGACACCACGGTGAATTCCTTGGTGACCGGGTCCGGCTTCCAGATGGCGAGGTCGGTGATGAGAAGCGTCGGGCCGGCCGTGTCGATGCCGAGCCGCTTGCGGTGATCGCCGCCGTCGCCATGGCCGAAGGAGGTGAAGAAGTCGATCTTCTCGACCATGCCGCGCTTCGACTGCGCCATGGTGATGTAGACCTGTCTCGACGAGGTGGCGATCTCCGGCGCGCCGCCACCGCCGGGGAGGCGGGTCTTGGGATGCGCATAGTCGCCGATGACGGTGGTGTTGATATTGCCGAACTTGTCGAGTTGGGCGGCACCCAGGAAGCCGATCGAGATGCGGCCGCCCTGCAGCCAGTAGCGGAACATCTCCGGCACCGCGACGGTGGTGACCGCCGTCTCGCACAATTCGCCGTCGCCGATCGACAGCGGCAACACGTTCGGGGCCGTGCCGATGGTGCCGCTCTCATAGATCAGCGTGATGTCTGGCGCATGCGTCAGCCGCGCGACGTTGCAGGCGGCCGACGGCGCGCCGATGCCGACGAAGCAGACATCGTCGCTTTTCAAGGCGCGGCTGGCGGCAATCGTCATCATCTCGTTGGGGGTGAACCCCAGATTGTCAGCGTCGCTCATGCGGCTTTCCTCAGATGCTCGACGCGGCCAGCAAAGTCGTCCGCGCTGCTCTCGATGACGTTCTTCCGCATCCACGCCTGAAAGCGGTCGCGGTCGGCGGCGATCTCGTCCCATTCGAGATAGGTGGCGTTGTCGCGCTCGTAATAGCCATGCGCGTAGGAGGGGTGCGAGCCGCCCGGCACGACCGAAATCGCCGCGATCGTCCAGTTCGGCAGCACGGTGAGGTTGGGGTGGAGGTCGTCGAAATTGTCGACCACTTCCTCGACCGTCACTACGGCGCGCTTTGCCGCCAGCACGGCCTCCTTCTGGATGCCGATGATGCCTTCGACCAGCACGTTGCCTTTCCGGTCCGCCCTCTGCGCATGGATGAACGTGACGTCCGGCCTTATCGCCGGGACAGCAGCCAGAACCTCGCCGGTGAACGGGCAGGTGACGGATTTGATGTTCGGATTGACTTCAGCCAGACCGGCGCCGCGATAGCCGCGGAATACCGCGCAGGGCAGGCCGGCGGCGCCCGCTTCATAGGCATTGGCCATGCCGGCGTGGCTGTGTTCCTCGACCTCGATGGTGCGGGGAAAGCCGTTCTCGATGGCGTCTCGGGCACGCCTGAGCAGGCCGACGCCTGGATTGCCGACATAGGAGAAAACGATCTTCCTCGCCATGCCCATGCCGATCATCTGGTCGTAGATCAGGTCGGGCGTCATGCGGATGAGCGTCAGATCGCGAAAGCCCTGGCGGATCGCCTCATGCGCCGCGGCGGTCGGGATCAGATGGGTGAAGCCCTCGAAAGCGACCGTATCGCCATCATGCAGATTTTCCGTGACCGCTTCTTTGAGGGGCAGGAACTTGACCATCTCAAGGCTCCGTCGATTGAAGAAGTTCGTATTGCGAACATATGTTTTATATGAGATACTTCTAGCTCCAATCTTTGCGTAGAGTCAACGCCGGCCTGGAGACGTCCGTGGTAGAGGAAGCTACTTCACGCGATCATGTCGGCTCGCTGGAACGTGGCCTGGCGGTGATGGAAATCCTCGCGCGCCATCCGGGTGGCATGACGCTGACCGAGATGGCCGAGGAGGCGGATCTCACCCGCGCGGGCGCCCGCCGCTTTCTGCTGACATTGGTTGCCACTGGCTACGCGACGCAATCCGGCCGGCTGTTTTCGCTCTCGCCGCGTCTTTTGACCGTCGCGCGAACCTGGCTCGGTGGAGCATCGCTCTGGACCTTCGCGGCGCCCATCATGCGCGAGGTTGCGGGGAAATTCGACGAAGCCTGCAATGCGGCGGTGCTGTCGGGCGAGGACGTCGTCTATGTCGCGCGCATTCCCGGGCGGCGCATCCTCAGCGTGGCGCTCGATGTCGGCACGAGGCTGCCGGCCTATTGCACGTCGATGGGGCGGGTGCTGCTTTCCGGCCTGGCGGCGGATGAATTGAAGACCTTCCTGACGCAAGTGACCATCGCGCGGCGGACGCCGAAGACGATCACCGGCCGCGCCGCGCTCGGCAAGGCCATCGACAAGGCGAAGGCGGATGGCTTTGCCATCGTCGACGAGGAGCTCGAGCTCGGCCTGCGCTCGATCGCGGTGCCGATCGTCGACCGCGCCGGCCGCACCGTCGCGGCCATCAACGTCTCGACGCAGTCGGCGCGTTTCTCGGTTGAGGCGATGGAGCGCGATATCTTGCCGGTGCTGCGCAAGGCCAAGCAGCGCGTGGAGGAATTTTTCTTCGTTTGATCCGGCACCGTCGCGACTTGCGAGGTAAGCGGTGCACCAAGGCACCTTTCCCGAAGTCGCCTGATGCGTGTATGGCGGTCAGCCGTTAGTCGGCGCGCCGGCGGCGATCATTGCGGGTTATCATAGCGGGTGACGTAGTGGAGTTCGCGAAGGGCGGGGATGACAAGGGTGATGTCTTTGTATGCCTCGTGCTCGATGAAGTGCGCGGTCTCCGGTCCCGGCCTGGGTTTGCCGAGGACGGGCCGCCCCTTTTTGTCGACGCAGTAGATCAGGATGGGCAGCAGCAGGCCATGGTTGGGGTTCTTGAGGTCGAGGAGCCGTTTCCAGCGTTTGATGTTGAGAGTCATGGCCGCGTAGAACCCTTGGCACCACGGCCGCGGGTCGATGCCGCCGCTGGGCTTGGTGGTGAAGCGGGGCGCATAATCCTGCGGTCTGTCGAACAGCGTCTCGCTGATCCGGTTGTGGATCCTGGCGAGGCTGGCGAACACGGCGTGATCGGTTGCAGAGCCTTTGGCCAGGACGTCGCGCGGCAATCCCATGAGCGGGCACATCCAGTCTTGCGGATCCGCGAACCGCGGCCCGGTGACCGCCGCCGTTACGAAGCCATCCAGCGCCGACATGGTGCGCACCAGCGGGCGGGGGTTGGTCTTGGCGGCCATCCAGGCCTCGAGCGCCTCGTCCGACAGCGCCATGTCATCGAGCGCGCTCATGCCGCCAAGGGGAGCGGCATCTCTTGGCGGCGCACCCAGTTCCAGGGCATCAGCTCGTCCCAGCGCGAGGCTGGCCAGTCGCTCTGGATCCGCTCGATGACATCGGCCATGTAGGCTTCGGCATCGACGCCGCAGAGCTTGCAGGTCTCGATGATGCTGAGCACGACCGCGGACCGCTCTGCCGCGGCGAAGCTGCCCGAGAAAAGCCAATTGCGCCGGCCGACCGTAAATCCACGAATCGCCCGCTCCGCGATCAGGTTGTCGGGCTCGAGCTGGCCATCGTAGAGGAACCGGTTGAACGCGCGCCATCGCTTGGTGCCATAGGCGAAAGCCTTGGCGATATCGGCATGGCGCGACAAACCGTTGGCCTGGCGCATGAGCTGTCGTCGCAGAGCCCGCACCAGTGGTCGGGTTCGCCCTCGTCGTGCGGCCAATCGTTCGGCCGGCGGAAGCCCCCGTATCTCTTCCTCGATCCGGTAGATCGCCTGGATACCGGCCATGGCCGTCGTGCTGAGCTCGGTCGGCTGGCTGTCGTGAACGTCGAATATCTTGCGACGCAGATGGGCCAGGCAGGCGGCTTCTCGAATGGCGCCGCCCCTGTAGAGCTGATTGTAGCCGGTGAACCCGTCGGCCTGCAGCGTGCCGGCAAATCCGGCGAGCTCGCTCATCACGCTCTCGCCGGCGCGGCCCATGGTGGCGCGATACCAGGCGATCGGCGGCTCCTGCGAACCTGAATTGCGGTCGTCGGCGACGTAAACCCAGAGCGCGCCCTTGTGCGTCGTGCCGGTGCCGGGCGCCAAGATCGGAAGCCGCGTGTCGTCGGTGTGGAGCTTGGTGCGGGTACGGCCGATTTCACGAAGGCGATTGTAGATCGGATCGAGCAAGGCGGCGGCATAGCCGGCGCTGCGCGCCAGCGTGGATCGCTCGATATCGACGCCCTTGGCGGCCATCATCTGGATTTGGCGGTAGTAGGGCAGATGATAACCTCACTTCGCCATCATGATATGGGCGAGCGCGGCATAGCTGAGTTTGCCGCGTGCAATAGCCTTAATCGGTGCCGGCGCCTGAATGATTTTATCGCAGGTCCGGCAGCTGTATTTGGGTCGAACGGTCTCGATCACCTGCCAGGCCTGGGCGACCAGGTCGAGCATCTCCTCGTGATCTTCGCCCATGGTGCGCAGAGCGCCGCCGCAGCCCGGGCAGCATGCGCCGGACGGCTCGCGAACGATCCGCTTGCGCGGCAGGTTGGGGTTGAGCTTGCGCACCGGCAGCACCCGGACCTTGTCGGTGTCGGCGACGATGGACAGCTGGGTATCGGGCACGGCGGCGGCGAAATCGGTCTCGAGATCTTCGAGTTCGAGCAGCATCTGACCGAGCTTCTCGGAGGAGCGGCCGAAGGCCTTGCGGTTGAAGCGATCGATCCGCAGCTGCAGGCGCTGAATGCGAAGTGCGGTCTCGGCGCGCTCTCTGCGCAGCTGCTCGTCGCGTTCGGCGATGGTGATGTCACGGGCAGAAACGGCCGCTTCCAGAAGCGCGATCCGGGCGAGGAAATCAGCGGTTGAGGGAGCTTGTTCCGACACCCAAACTACATACCCGAAAGAGCTCCTTCAAGGAAGCAAAATCGACACAAAATCAATAACAAACGAGCAAAATCAGCCAGCCAGACGCGGCCGATAAGTCTTGCTCGGCCGGCGCCAGTCGATCCCTTCCAGAAGCAGCGAAAGCTCCGCCTTGGTGAGCGAAACGGCGACCTGATCCTTCGTGGTCGGCCAGGCAAAACAGCGGTCGGTAAGCCGCTTTGTGAACAGGCAGAACCCCTGGTCGTCATGCGCCAAAATCTTGATGATATGACCCTTGCGCCCACGGAAGCAGAAGATCGCGCCAGTGTGCGGATTGAGCGCGAGCACCTGCTGCACCATCCGCGCCAGGCTGTTGATCCCGCGGCGCATGTCGGTCGCGCCGCAGCACAGATAAATCTGGTCGGTCGGCACCACCGTGATCACCTGCTCAACTCCGCCAGGACGATGCGCAGCGCTGTCGGATCGGCGGTCCCATCGATCCGCAATCGCGCGCCGTTCGCAAAGGCCACGACGATCCTGCCGGCCGGGCCCGGGCAATCGGCGACGGCGCGTTCGACCTCCGGCAGATCGTTCACCTCGATCCGCGCGAAGGTCGCCACCGCCTGATCGGCATCGAGCTCGCCGCCGGCCATCTGCTTGCGCCAAGCATAGAGCTGCGAAGGAGCTACGCCGAACGCTTGCGCAACCTCGGTCACCGACGACCCCGCCGCGCTCGCAAGGTCGACCAACGCGCGCTTCTCCGCGCAACTCCACAGCCTCCGTTGCCGTACGCGGCCGGGCATCGTTGCACCATCTTCAGCCGCTGCGGTGCGGCTGATATCGGCGACAACATCGCCCTTTGCATGTTCCAATGTCATGGCGCGAAAGCTCCATGTTCATCGGCCTATTGCAAGGTGCCTTGGTGCACCGCTTACCTTGCGAGGGCGTTTAAGGAACTATCCTATTTCGGGCTGATGCCCGAAAAACCGCTCGCGAGAAGTGCGGCCGGTCAGGTCAGCCCCTTGGGCCACCAGACTACCATCTCAGGTTGCGGCAGCAGCATCCCTCTGCCACAGTAAATCGTTACCTCGCGAAGAATGTCAGGCAAACTCGCCCAATAATCTGAACCAAGCGTTAGCATGCTGCGCTCAGGCTGCCCGCTAAGGACTTGCTCGTGTGCCAGAGGCTCCCGCGCACTGTCTTCCTAATGGGCAATCGCAACAGGTCCGTCAACGACGCTATCATGACGAAGTTAGTGGCGCGCAGTGCGCATATACTCGTTCAACGCAGAAGGGGGGTAGCCGACACTTCGGAGCGCGGGCGCTGCGCGTGATTATACTCACCCAGCTGATCTACACGCCCGGTCGCAGTATCTTATTGTCTTCAGGGCCGCGCACGCTCCCGGTCGAGGCGAGCCCGATATGACGATCGAAGCCCGAATGACGTGGTAGCACCCTGCCGGCGGGGAGGGACGCCGGCAGGGTGTGCCGCTTAAAAATCACGGCCGAACTGGGACCGGATTTCTGCGACATATGTTGGAGCGGTACCGGTCTCGTTCAGCTGAGATTGAAAATCCTAATAGCCAACGTGAGTTTTCATTTCGTCTTCATGCTACCTCGAATATGACGCCTTGGGCGAGCGGCAGGGTGCGTCCATAGTTGATCGTGTTGGTAGCGCGTCGCATGTAGACCTTCCACGCATCCGAGCCTGATTCCCGCCCGCCGCCGGTCTCTTTTTCGCCGCCGAACGCCCCACCTATCTCAGCACCGGAGGGACCAATGTTTACATTGGCGATGCCGCAATCAGAGCCCCGGGCGGACAGGAAGGTTTCCGCCTCCCGTAGGTCGTTGGTGAAGATTGATGACGAGAGCCCTTGCGGCACATCATTGTGCAACCTGAGCGCCTCCTCGAGATCGCTATAGCGCAGCACATATAGGATTGGTGCGAAGGTTTCCCTTTCAACGGTCACCGTCTGCGCATCGACTTCGACCAGCGCTGGGCGGACATAAAACGCATCGTCGCCGAACCCGGCATTGATCCGCTCACCACCGAACACCCTGCCGCCAGCTGCCTTAGCCTCCGACAGCGCGGCCTGCTGCGCGGTGAATGCCGACTTGTCGATCAATGGGCCGATGAGATTGCCTGCTTCGAGAGGGTTGCCGACCGAAACG
Source organism: Mesorhizobium australafricanum (assembly GCF_033977265.1). NCBI lineage: Bacteria > Pseudomonadati > Pseudomonadota > Alphaproteobacteria > Hyphomicrobiales > Phyllobacteriaceae > Mesorhizobium > Mesorhizobium australafricanum. The sequence goes on from NZ_JAVIIT010000011.1 coordinate 123,600, forward strand.
GATCCATAGGCCTTCTTCAGTCTAGGAACGAAGCTGTCGTAAACGCTATCGTGCACGAACAGGCGCCGGAGCGTAGTGCAGCGCTGCCCTGCTGTTCCCATCGCGGCGAATGCGACCCCGCGGAGTGTCAGGTCGAGATCTGCAGTTGGAGTGACGATAGCAGCATTGTTCCCTCCCAGCTCCAGGATTGCCCGGCCGAAGCGGGATGCGACCCGAGGTCCGATGGCGCGCCCCATGGCCGTTGAGCCAGTGGCCGAGATCAGCGGGATCTTCGGATGATCAACCAACACCTCGCCGACGTCGCAGGCCCCGATGACGACGCTCGACAACCCATCCGGGACGATGCCCCCCTGTTCACGATAACGCTTGATGGCACGATCCAGGAGAGCGTCAGCAGCTAGTGCGGTGAGCGGGGTTTTCTCCGATGGCTTCCAGATGACGGAGTTCCCGCAAACGATGGCCAGCGCTGCATTCCACGACCAGACAGCGACGGGAAAGTTGAAAGCGGAAATGATCCCGGTGACACCGAGGGGGTGCCAACATTCCATCATCCGGTGCTCATTGCGCTCGGTAGCGATCGTTAAACCGTAAAGCTGACGTGACAGCCCAACAGCGAAGTCGCAGATGTCGATCATCTCCTGAACTTCACCAAGGCCTTCGGAAGGAATCTTTCCTACTTCGATTGAAACGAGATGGCCGAGATCGTCTTTGGCTACCCGAAGCTCTTCGCCAAGCAGCCGGATTAGTTCACCCCGCTTGGGAGCAGGTACCAATCGCCACTCGAGGAAGGCCGCGTGCGCCTTTTCAACAGCCGCATTGACTGCTGAAGAGTCAACCGTGCTTAGCCGCGCAAGCACCTCGCCCGAAATTGGAGATCTGACCACGTGTTCCCCAGAGTTGAACGCACTGATACTAACGCCACAGCGGTCGAGAATTCCCGCCACCTCTTCTGCTAGCGACGGCGCGCTGAACTTGCGGTGCTGGGATGTCATGGCATTCCTCCTGTGTGAGTTTGAAGCGCCGTCCGTTCAGCGGCGCGGGACTTGTTCCGACTTTTGAGCACAGCGGACCGAGCAGTGAGCGGAGCAGAGAGCCAGGTTGCCCGACACAGGCCGCGGCTAAGTACACCGCAGTCGCAGCTCCGCGCGTTCACTGCGCATGAGAGCGAGGCCGTATCAACCCACCAAGCTGTCATCGCGCATTTTTCTGCCTGCGGCCTCATTCAACTGAGCCAACGAATACTCGATCGAATCCTGCTGTGCGTTTGCATAGAGATCGTCTTCATTAGTGATCTTCGCACCCAAGGCTTTCTCGAAAGCCTGCCGGTTCGAGCGCCCGGCGTAGTTTTGCTGCTCGTCGGTTCCAAGATTGGACTGGAAGATGCCGGCCGCGCTAACCGGCAGGAAATCCTCATAGATGATCGGCTCGAATCGCAAGTGCCCTTGGCGGACCAGCTGATCGAAGGGCGACACGATCTTTTCTCGGGTCGCGGCGCTCAGTCCTTTCGGCGTCGGGGAATAACGGAAATAGGCGAGCCCCTGATCGCGCAACTCAGCCCAACTATCGGGAAAGTCCTTGAATCTCTCGGCTAGTTCCGTCGAGTATTCATCCGCAAGAGAACCCCTGGCGCCGACCTGCGTTTCTCGGCGGACGGAAGCTAAGAGGCGATCGTAGAGCTCCCGCCCTTTGGGGGTGAGTGCTGCGCCGCGCTGTTCGATCTCACCGAAGCGTGCCGTGTGAGAACCCTCGATGGAGGCATCGATTTCCGCCCTGAATGCGATAGGCTCCTCGAGCGCCTTGAAGCTGGTCTGGCGAAGCAAGATCGGGCATCTGCGACGGGGTGGCCCCTCAATAACTACCTTTGGGCTGATGCCCCACCTCGGCATCCCGGCCTGAACGGCGTCGATATCGAGTGTGCGCGGCGTCAGGTGATTAATATGGGGTCCGCGGAAGCACACCACGTCGGCTATCAGCCTGTGCACGTCGTGCAGTCGAGAATAGGTCGCCATCGTGACGGTCGCGCCGCTGTGCCAGCGAAATGTCTCCAGCACTTCTCGCACGAACTCTTGCGCCTCATCTTCGTCTAGGCTGCCCTCCGCCTCAAAGACGCTGATGAGCTCGAGGGCGCGACGGGTAAAGATCTGTCGTCCTGATAGAACGCGCAGTGCCTCATTGCGGAGCGCCTTGTCCTCTATGAGATCGAGCCGAAGAAGGGACGTGAAGATACGGAACGGATTTGCCTGCAGAGCACTATCTTCTACAGGGCGGAAGGCGGTGGCATGGACCGGAACCCCGGCGACTGAAAGGTCGTAATACCCAACCGGCTGCATCCCGAACACCGCGAAAACCCGCCGAATGTTGAAGAGTTCGTCAGCCGTGCCAAGACGAATGGCGCCGTGCCGCTCAAGTCCCAACCGATCTATCTCTCCGTTCCGCCACATTGCCCGCGCCAGTTCCAGATCATTGGCCAGTACGGACCCATTGACCTCGGCAACGAGATCAAGGAGGTCCCCGTACTGAGGCACCTCAGCCCGGTACATGTTCGACATGGCAGCCGAAAAGAGCGATCGAATCGCGTCGGCGCGAGAGCTACCAGAGAATGCTGGAGGCGGTCTCATTTGCGGAACAAAGCCCATCCAAATCTCCCGAAGAACGAAGAGCTCAGAGGCAGCGGCCTCACGGACGCCGTGTTAACAGTGCAGATCAAAGCATTGTCAGGCAGATTGCGATATCGACATCTATTCAGAAGTTCATTCCGAATTGGAATGAGTCGGCGTACGACCTTTCTTCATTTGCATGGCATGCCCGCAATGTTGACGCTCTCTTGAAGGGGGAGACCACTGCATTGAGGTTCATGCTGGGGAGCGCAAAAGGCGCTCTCTAGCATCGGTCGCAGGTGTGTGAGACGGGAACGCGGAACCGTTGCTTAGGCGGCGGCCGCGACACCATGGTTTTTCGCAGCTATCTCCTGGCCATAGTAGACGCCGAACCGATTCCCCAGGAACGATTGGAGCCCGATGTCTTCCTGGCGTACAAATCCTTGGGTCGGGATCTTACCTTCGGCGAGCAGGTCGAGAACCACGCAAATGCTTGAGGCTGTCGTGATCTGAATGGCGCTCATGGTGCGTCCACCAACGTCAGAGCTATAAATTTTGTTCGCGTAAGTTTCCTGGATCAACCGACCGCCATTCCGCCCGGAAACAGTTACAAAGACGATCACAACATCCTGCAGCGTAGTCGGCAATGCGTGCTCTAGTATGTCCTTGAGCACAGCGCGGCGGTGCCGCAATCCGAGGTCCTGCAGGAGAGCCTTCATGATGGCCGCGTGACCGGGATAGCGGATGGTCCGGTAATTGAGGGTGTTGACCTTGCCCTTCAACGTCTCGCAAAGTGTGCCGAGCCCCCCCGAGGTGTTGAACGCCTCATAGGTAACTCCGTCGAGCGAGAACTCTTCGCGTTCCTCCAGGGCAGGCACCTCGACAAGCGCGCCATTCACAATCGCCTCGCAGGGCTGAATGTACTCGTTGATTACTCCATCGGTGCTCCAGGTCAGGTTGTAGTTCAAGGCGTTGCTTGGAAACTGGGGAAGTGCGCCCACGCGCAGTCTAACGCTCTCGAGACCCTCGAATTTCCGCGCAAGGTCGCTTGCGACAATAGAGATAAAGCCGGGTGCCAACCCGCACTGCGGGATGAAGGCGGTTTTGGCGGCCGTAGCGATGCGTTTAACCTGCCGGGTAGACTCCACGTCTTCCGTGAGATCGAGATAGTGGACGTCAGCTTTCGCAGCCGCGGTAGCGATGGCGACGGTGAGTTGGTAAGGAGCTGCGCTTAGCACTGCAAACTTGCCGACCAGGAGGGCCGTAAGTGCTGCTTGATCATCGATATCGAGTTTGGCGGTCGAGACGACGGGACCGGTTTCGATTTCCGCTAATTGTTCGTCGCTGCGGTCGACTACCGTTACGCGATAGTCTTGAGTCACAGCGAGCAATCGGGCGATGGTGGAACCGATCTTTCCTGAACCCACTACGACGACCTCCTTCATCATTTCCTCCTGCGAGAGCACGGCCTTTGGTAGCGCAGGTTTCTCAGGTTGAGCGGTTGATTCGTAGCGGTGAATTTCATAAAATGAGCAGCCATTTTTGGCAGATCACAGGGCCTTTTCGACGAAGTGCACATCTCGGACAAAGATAGACAACTTCTGGCGCTGCTGTCGGAAAATGCCCGCGCCCCCACCGCTGTGATTGCTCGCAAGCTGAACCTCTCGCGCACCACCGTTCAGGCCAGGATTGAACGCTTGGAGCAGGAAGGGGTCATCGCCGGTTACGGTGTTCGGCTGTCCGACAGCTATGAACACGGCTTGGTGAGAGCTCATGTAATGATCGTGCTGAAGACCAAGGCCTTGGGCCGGGTCGTTCAGATGCTTCGCGCGCTTCCAGAAGTCATGTCTGTGCACTCGGTAAGCGGGGGCTTCGATCTGATCGCTGAGGTGGCCGCCACTTCGATCAGCGAATTGGATCGAACAATTGACGTCATCGGCGAAGTGGAAGGCGTAGAGAAGACTCAGTCGTCAATCATCTTATCAACCAGGTTCAAACGCTAGTTTAGTGCAGCGGCGCAGGAAGGTGGCCGGCGCGCACCGTTGAACTGCATCCCACGACCTCCTATGGTCGAAACGGTGAGTTCCACTCATGAAAGGTATGCCGGTGCAATCGGTAGGGCATCGTAGTCTGCCGTCCTACGCCTTGTTGCGTAGCTTTGAATCGGCTGCGCGGCACGACAGCTTCACGCAGGCAGCCGAAGAACTCCATCTCACGCAGAGCGCCGTCAGCCGCCAGGTGAAGGAGCTTGAGGAGATGATCGGCGCGACATTATTCCGACGGGTGGGACGCCGCGTCGCTTTGACGGAGGCAGGGCGGCGTTTTGCTGCTGATCTAGCGATTGACCTTGAAAATCTCAAACAGTCTGTGGTGCGGGCAATCGCCGCCGGCGAGCGAAATCTCACTTTGCGTGTCGGGATATTGCCGACCTTTGCCAGCCGTTGGCTGATCCCGAGGTTACCAACCTTCCTGAGCAATCATCCCAACATTGAAATCAGGCTGGAGACTCGAACCGTGCCCTTCGATCTCACAAGAGAGCGCTTTGACGTCGCGATCCATTTCGGAAAAGCGGATTGGCCAGATGCACGCATGACGAAATTGTTCGACGAGGAAATGGTGCCTGTCGCCTCCCCCAAATTTCGCGATGCCTACATGTTGACGGAGCCCGCTCGCCTTCTGGAAGCTCCGCTTTTGCATCTTATTACTCGCGAGAGCGCTTGGATCGATTGGTTCGCGTTGAACGGAATCAGCGACAAGCGGCTGCTGAGCGGACGACACTTCGATCAGTTTTCCATGATCATATCGGCGGCCGTTTCGTCAATCGGTGCCGCGCTTCTCCCTAGATACTTGATCGAAACAGAGCTTGAAGGCGAGGTTTTGATCCCGCTAAGTGAGGCTGCCCTGAAGACTCACAACAGCTACTTCGTGGTCAGCCCCGCTGGTGACGTTAACCCTCAGGTGAACGCCTTTACCCGGTGGCTGACCTCCGCCGCTCGGCACCCTCCCCTTGCTGTTTCCTTGCCGTAGCGCGGCCCGGTCGATCAGACGCGCGCCGTCCGGGTAACTTGTTCTGCCGCACTGCAATCAACCACCCGCGGCTACCCGGCGACATGCGGCAAATCGAAGAGTTGTGAGCTTTGGCCGCGGTCGATGGAATGCAGGTCCTTCCTAAGCGATCGGACAAAAATATGAGCCGCTGTGAGAATCGCCAAGGCGCTCGGGGGACTGGATCCATGACGGCCGTGGCTCCTACATGCCTCACGGATACAGCATACAGCCGGCGCTCGCAGGTGCCGCATCATTTGAGTACCCGCAAACATCTACGGTATCACTTTGCGAACTTCCGCTGTTGATCTTTGTACATCACATAGAGGCATAACCGTGCCGGCCCAGAGCCGAGCACGGCTGGGCAGAATGCCAAAATGAGCTTTAAAGGACTTGGTGAAATGTGACGACGAAACATAACCACAAGCGATGGCTACTTCGATGACCGGCATATCTGTCGTCTGAAGAAGCTGCCGCGCATGCCTGAGCCTCGCACCGGAATAATACTGCATCGGCGTGCATCTGAGATGTTTTGCGAAGAGACGTTCGATTTGGCGACGTGACAGCGAGACGGTTTGCGCAACCTTGCCAAGGGGCAGCGGATTTTCCAGGTGCCGTTCCATGACCTTTATCACCCGGATGAGCTTTTCCGCCGCAGCGGTGTACCGAAGCTCAGGCGGTAACGACTGACAATGTGTTCCCGCACGCAACCTGTCCGAACTCAGCTGAGAGCAGATGCGCCGCGCCAGATCTTGGCCGTGCCTATGGGAGATCAAATCAGCGGCAAGATCGAGTGCCGCAAGTTCGCCAGCACATGTTGTAATTACGCCGTCGCGCACAAACAGGCAGTCTTCTACCACAAGGTCCCGGTTTTTTTCCGCGAAAGCAGCTATTTTTGACCAGTGGATGGTGCATCGCATTCCGGCCCGCAATATACCGACATCTGCCAGCAGCCACGAAGCGGTTCCGATCGCAATAATCGGCCGCTTCTGTCGGCTACTCGTGCGCAATAGTGTTAAAATGTCAGATGTCTTTTGTTGCTCTATTCGCTCGCCACCTATAATGACAAAAGGTGATGAAGCATCGCAGTCAAGAAAAGATTTGATGTCGCGTTCCGGCATCATTTCGATGCCGCTCGAACTTTCCGTCGGTCCCTGGTCCGTTCCCAGAATGCGCCAACGAAACATCATTTCGCCGGAGCTCCAGTTGGCGCGGTAGAACGGCTCCACAAATGAAGCGAGGCTAAGGGGCGAAAATCCAGGCAGAAGAAGGATGTCAAGTCTCAGGGACTTGCCCGGCCCCGTACCTCTTTCACCTCCAGCGCCATGGGCCAGGCCGACTGCCGGCAAGAAAGAGCCCTTTGTCACGGCTTCTGCCATGATCAGGCCGTCGACCGCGGCACGCGGCCAAGTTCGGTTCGTCCTGTCAGGAAGCGCAGCGTTGCGAGCTCCGTTCTCGCCTGCAGTGGTGTGACGCCGTGGTGAACAGAGATCTCCGGATCCCACTTCGATATCGCTAGATTGATGGCGAGAAGAGTGGGGGAGTGCGCCGGACGAGCCAGTTGCTGCAGTGCATCCCCGGTGCTACGCCCAAACAAGGCGAAGAGACCAATCGTCTCCTCCATTCCCTTCAGCGGCTGTTTCATGTTGGTGAAGAAAGGGGGGGCTTGATCTTCCGCAGCGCCGCAAGGACCACGGCTGCCATGTCATCGATGTCCTGTTCCGACATGGGCGTGGACAGGAAACCGGTGCCCGTTTCGACCATGAGAAGGCCACCGTCGAAGAGATGGCCGACGAAAGCCGAAAGGAGCGCCGCCTTCTCGGGCGAGAGGTAGGCCTCTCGGTAGTTCTTGGGCGCCTCGGCAGACAGATGTATTCGAAACATCGAGCCTCGGCCGGTAACACACGCAGGCACCCCGGCAACGCTGATCGCCTCGGCGATCGAACGGCGAGCGCGGTCGCCTAAGGCATTGAGCCTCTCTACGGCCTCACGGTCAAATAGTTTCATCGCCGTGTGGCCGGCAGTCATTGTGATCGGGTTCGCCGAAAAGGTTCCCGAAAGCGGAAAAGCTGCCGATCCGTTTAGCGGATTCATGACCTCCATGACCTCGGCGCGCCCGGTTATGCCGCCGACCGGAAACCCACCCCCGATCATCTTGCCTAACGCGGTGATATCCGGCCGTACGTCATACCACTCCTGCGCCCCACCGAAATTGGACCGATAGGTGATCACTTCGTCGAAGACTAAAAGCGCCCCATTTTGGGAGGCCCAGCGCCTCAGAGCTTGAACGAATTCGGCGGACGCCGGAACGACACCAACCCGATGTGGAAGTAGATCAATGAGCACACAGGCCAATTGGTCCCGATGGGTGTCCAGTATTGCTAGCGCTCGTTCCACGTCATTGAATGGGATCACCACGACATCATCGAGAGCCTGCTGCGGTGTTCCACGAGACACTGGAACGCTCGCCGGACGCTCTGCCCGGCCCCAATTTTCCGGCTTAGCCGTTTGACTCGCCTCGGCATAGTCGTAAAGCCCGTGATAGGCGCCCTCCACCTTGGCGACTTTCGGCCGCTTTGTATATGCGCGGGCAGCCTTGAGGCTCGCCATCACCGCCTCGGTCCCTGAATTGACGAACCGAACGCGCTCGAAGCTGGGATTTCGGCCGCAAAGCTGCTCGGCAAAATCGATCTCGGCTTCCGTTCCGATAGAGAAGGCCGTGCCTTTCTCCAACTGCTGAGTGACAGCAGCTACGATTGCCGGGTGCGCATGCCCGTGAATCAGGGAGGCCACATTATTGGCAAAATCAGTGCGGCGAACGCCCTCCACGTCGTAGACGTAGCAGCCCTGCCCTCGCTCAGCGTAGATCGGATGCGGCTTGCGCAGGATGGTGTTTCGACTGCATCCCCCTGGTAAGAATGACTTCGCACGCTCGAAAATCGGTGCGCTTTTGGAGGTTGCGACGTCAAGTTTCGTGTCCATGCGGATCTCCAGACAGCGACTAGCGCTCCAGATGGGTCAATTTGCCCGCCATTCCGTCCCATGCTGCAGCGTCGGCCAGCGGATTTTTGGAGTCAGTGATACTGGGCCACTGTCGCGAAAGCTCTTCATTTAGCTCAAGAAAGTGCCCCATGTTGACCGGTAGGTCCGTGTCTCGGTATATGGCCTTTGCCGGGCAGACCGGCGTACAAGCGTCGCAGTCGATGCATTCGTCGGGGTGGATCACAAGGAAGTTCGGCCCTTCATAAAAGCAATCAACCGGGCAAGCGTCGACGCAGTCCGTGTATTTGCATTTGATGCAGTTCTCGGTGACTACGAAGGTCACAGCTAAGCTCCCACCTGATTTTCAATGTCGGCGCGCAGCCGAGCTCCTATTCCGCGGCTTGAAGGAATACAGGCTTAATCCCATACATCGAGTAGAGCCCGGCCTCGTCGAAGAGGACGCGATCGTCATAGCCGCTGAACCAGATTGCATCCGGATTTCGACCAACGATGGTCACCTTGCAGCGATCTCTCGCATCTGCGGCCGAACGCAGTAGCTTGAAAATGACGACGCCGTTTTCGGCGCCGGGCAACCCCGGTATTGGGTCATTGGTGACCGCTGCCACTTCGGTCTTGCCTTTGTAGTGGGTGATCGAGAGCCGCGCATGCGCTTCGACGCCAGACAAGCCCTTCTGCGACTCGTTCAGGATTTGCCAGGCGCGCTCGATCGGCACGTTGAAGGCCTTGTGCCCAATGATGTCGCGGCCGCAGAAGAAATAGTGATTGTTGATCCCGTTGCGCAGCATCTCTCGCTGCATTATCCGCAGGGCCTCGGCATCGTCGTTAATGTCCCGGATGATCGGCGACTGATTGTGAATGGTTATCCATTCACGCCGGGCGAACTCCTTGACCGCCACGCGTGTATCGGCGATCCACTCGAGGCCGCCACCGCGATTGTCAATGTAGCCGCCGTCCGGAGTCTTGCGTAGAAATTCATCCGGGTGATTGAAGTGCACCATCATCCGAAGGCTCACTTCCGGATAGGCCTCGTGAAAAGCGTCGAGCATTGCAAAGAAGGTCAGGTCGAACCGTTGAGGATGGAACGCCAACTCTTTCGTGCCGATGCGGATGTTCTCAATCCCTGCTTCGGCGAGCCCGGCCAGCCACGCAGCGATGTTCTTGTTTCCGAGAACCATCGGATCGCCACCCGACATCAGAATCTCGCGAAGCTTCTCGCGGCCGGTTTCCGGATGACGGCCGCCATTTGCAGCTACCTGGCTGCTGTGCTCACGAATATATTCAACGATCTCACCCAGCTGCGCCAATCCCTTTGGAGCCACCGTGCCGTCCTCACGGGTGATCTCTTTGCGGCCGATAAGCTCCTCGCGATAGCAGAAGCGACAGTGAGCAGAGCAGGTCGTTGCCACATAAAGCAGACCAAGTTCGTACTTATGGATCAGCCCCTCGCGCGGGCTGTAGGTCATCTGCTTGCCCGGATCTTCGGCTCCGTCGAGGTCGTAGGTTTCCTTCGGGCTAGCTTTGACCAGCGTCTGCATGGGGCGGCTGTATTGCGCCTGCTCGAAATAATGTCGCGTGATCTTGACCGGCATCCGAGCCTCCAGATCCCTCTGGGTTCCTTTCAGCTCCAGTATCCTGTCAAGTTCTTCCCGCGAATAAAAACCGTGCATGTCCTGGGACACGTCACCGCTGGCAAACTTGGCTATGCCGGTGATGATCTGACGATCGTATTTTCCGTTCGCGACCTTGTCGATGAATGCCTGTTCGCGCTGCGAGGGGATGTACTTTTCGACGGAATTCACAGCGCGCACCTCCTGTATGCGAGGCCGGCGCCAGAGCGCTGGACTCGCGTTAACCTTTTGACTTCGTTGTTATTGTCAGATGGGTCACGCCGACTTACAAACGTATAATAGTCACTATTCAGTGCGCAGTACTCATGGGTTGGCGGCTCGACCATTAGTGCGATCCCCGATCTACACGCTCCTGCTCGCCGCAGGAATGTCCGCTGCGTGTGCCGAACTGCTGTGGGTCTATGGGCCCGGCGAACAGCGGATCCCCGCCTTCACAGATTTCGGCCTCGAATGCCTGACCATCCGCGGGCAGAAAAGCCAATCGCCAGCGGTCAAACGGGCGCCAGGGTGTCAGTTATGGCCAGCGCTTCGAGGCTTGCCTTTGTTGCGTGCAACTCGCGCCGCAGGCGGTGGTCGGCGCTCCGACGAGTTTATTGTCGATGCCAGTGGGCCGCTGGAAGGAATTGGCTAGGAACGGGCCCTGTGTTCACCCTGCCTCTCGAAGCACCACTCAACTCAAAACAGTGCAACTGTCGACATTCCAAGAAACAGTAACTGAACTTCCGCGAGAAAATTGGGGTTGCCCCCGATTCTGACGCTTGACTGTTATCATTTCACTTTGGCAGCGTATCGAATAACGAGTGGTCTCCCCAAGAAATAGTGTATTATCTACGACGCCATCTAGAGCATTTTGCGCCGAGGTCTGCTCTCCGCTTAGGCTGATATCTACATGCTCGGGCCGTACGAAGAGCCATCCTGCGGCCCCGTTTGATTGCCCTGACAACCGTGCCAGACCAGAGACGCCGTCCGCGATCGTTACCTTTCCCACCCCGTTCTCAGCCGTGTCGACGCGGCAGCGCAGAAGATTGGATTCGCCGACGAACGAGGCCACGAAGCGATCCTGCGGCTTGTAATAGAGATTTTTGCTATCGGCGACCTGGACGAGTTTACCTTCATTGATGACCGCAATCCGGTCGGACATTGTGAGGGCCTCGTCCTGATCGTGTGTGACAAAGACCACCGTGATGTTCAGTTCCTTCTGAATTCGCATAATCTCGATCTTCATATGCTCGCGCAGGTTACGGTCGAGCGCACCCAGCGGCTCATCCATGAGAAGAACGCTTGGATTGAAGACGATTGCACGTGCAAGCGCAATGCGTTGCTGTTGTCCCCCCGAAAGCTGATTAGGATAGCGGTCCCGGTACTCAGCCATCTTTACCAGCTCCAGAGCGCGCTTCACATTTACGCTCGCCTCGTCCCGCGCGACCTTGCGCACCGTGAGCGGAAAGGCGACGTTCTCAGCCACTGTCATGTGGGGAAACAGGGCATAGTTTTGGAAAACCATGCCGATCCCCCGTTCATAAGGGGGCACGTCAACAATCGAGCGGGGACCAAGCAACATGTCGCCTGAGCTCGGTGATTCGAATCCGGCGATCATTTTCAGCGCCGTGGTTTTGCCAGAACCGGAAGGGCCCAGGAACGTCAGAAATTCACCTGGCTCGACATAGAGTGTGAAGTCTCGAACAACGTGAAGCGCCCCGTACCATTTCTGGATATCTCTCATCTCAAGACTGGTTGACATTGTCTGCCTCTCACGTGCGGGCGGTGTTCGACAAACGCTTCTCATGCCGTACTCTGATCCACTGAGCGAGCAGGATCGACAGGACGACGAGGGCGACGATGAAGGTCGACGCGGTACTAAGAAGCGGATTGACCTGGAACTTGATGTCACCCCAGAACTTCATGGGCAGCGTCGGCGTCTGCCGTCCAAGCAGGAAGATGCTCACAAGCAGTTCGTCAAACGATGTCAAAAAAGCCAGAAGACCAGCGGTAAGCAGCGCCGGCTTCAGGATCGGCAAAGTCACGAAACGAAGGACCTGCATGGGCCTCGCCCCATGGACTGCAGCAGCCTTCTCCAGCGACTCGTCGAAACCACGCAGGGCAGCTGCCATCACCACAATCACGTAGGGTACCGACAGAAGAACATGGCCAATTACCAGCCCAATAAAGCTCCCAAGCACGTGGATGCGAGCTTCGAATACGTAGAGTGAGGTCGCGATGATCACCACGGGCACCATAAGTGGGGACAGCGAAAACAAGAACAATGAACGCTTAATCGGCAGCTGCGTGCGGACGAGCCAGAAGGCACCCATAGTACCGATTATCGTCGCGACTAGCGCAGAGCTGAGGCCGAGTTGAGCCGAGAAGATGAACGACATATGCCAGTCCGTGGCATTGCCCAGCTTCTGCCACCACTGCAATGAAAATCCTGGAGGAGGAAAGACGACGAAGGGAGACGAACTGAATGAAAGCACCACGACAACGACTAAGGGTGCCGTCAGAAACACTAACATGACAATCGTATAAGCCCAAAGCCAGCGCGATTTGCCGGTCAAGAGCGGTTTGGTAGCCATGTGAATCAGGCCTTCAACGGCGATGAGCACCGGTTGCGACAAGCGCTTGGCGCTGATCAAGGCCCAGGATTGCGAGCCGGAGCTTCGGCCCGGCACCTGGGCAACCGACGAAGACCAGATCATCTCAAGCGGGATGAAGAGGCTTGCAAAGAAAAGCGTGGCGATTGTTACAAGCAGGAGAACGATCGATGACGCGTAGCTAAGTTCGAAATTCAGGAGCGTCGTCATTTGAGTAACGATGAGTTGCGAAATCATGGTGTCACTCGGCCCGCCGAGAAGGGCCGGCGTGATATAGAAGCCGATCGCAACGATGAAATTTAGAACGCCTGCGGAAAAAACACCTGGGAGCGACATGGGGAAATAGACGCGAAGGAATGCCTGGATCGGCTTCGCACCGAGGATCTGCGCCGCCCGAGCAAAATCGTGGTCGATTCGCGCCATGGCCGAATACATCGTGAAGATGGCCATAGGAATTAAAACATGGACCATGCCCACAATCACAGCAAATGTGGTGTTGAGGAGCGGCAGAGGCTGGCTAACCAATCCAAGCCGCACAAGCATGTTATTAATTATTCCTTCTCTACCTAATATTATAATCCAGGCATAGGTTCTAATAAGAAAGGCGGTGAACAGTGGAATGAGAATGAAGACCGTAAGGACAGATAATGCGCGTGGGCCTATCTTCGTAAGTAAATAGGCAACCGGGTAGCCAGCCGCCAGCGACACTGCCGTCACGATTAGGCCGATCTTCAGGGTATACAACAGGACTTTGAGATTGGTTTCGTTAGAGAATATTCGCGCATAATGCGCAAAGGTCATGTTCGTGCCTTCGACGCTACCCCACAAGATAAAAGAGAGGGGGATGACCAGAAAGCCGACCAAGAGCACGACAAGCGGACCGGCGATGATACTGGCATTTATCCAGCGCTTTGCCAGAAAAGTCCTCATGCTAACCCGCCTCTTTCCCGTGGGTGCGGCTAAACCTGTCATCATTGCCGTTGTCAATACCACTCTCCACGAAGATACCGGCTCCTGGTTGCGCCGGCTAGGCTCACATCGATCTGCTTGCGGCCCTTGGTCGAGCCATTATGGGCTGAAAGGCCGCCGCCTCTCGCTCTGGCCCTCATCATGCCCTGATTGAGTTCGCTCCATGCCTATCGTCAGCCAATCCGCGCCCTCATAGCGCACCCCATTCTAACATCGAGTGAGCAGTCCCCGACGATAATGGCCCAGAGTCGCGCCGGCTCAATCGCATGGGCTCACCCATGAGCGTGGGGCCGCCATTCCTCCGAGAGGGTCTGCGGCAGGCGCGCTATTGGGCGCCTCTGGGTCGATCGGATATGGCCACCAAATCGCGGGCGGAGTTGGGCGTGCAGATGTGGTGGCCGACGGATCACGAGGCTCTTTGTTCCTGGGTGCCGATTGCTCCCATGAAAGAGCCCTCCTTGATTGAAGGATGCGTGACACGCCACAGGACACAGCCCGAGGCAGGAGCGCTGACCTCAGCCAGCGTCTCGCCAAACAGATTGGTGATCGTCCCGAGACGTTGACCCTCTATTACGCTGTCGCCGGGCTCTACCTCGGAGTGGAAGTCGCCGCCGACCGGACAATAAACCCAGAGGTAGTCGTCACACACCACCTGAGCGTTTCTAATGTCTGCTAGCGGAGTGCTGATAATGCCGAGAGTGCGAGCTACATTCAAAACCCCGTTGACAAAAAAGGAAACTGTATCTTCGGTTGCCAATCCGTTCGCACCTGCCTCAGGAAGCACAGCCAGTCGACCTTCGCGAGCAAATGCGGAGGGAGAATATGTTCCTGACCTGTCTAGAAAGCGCGTCGGCAAAGCGAGAACAAACTCGGCATCGAAGCACATCGCTAGTCGCCGCGCCTGGTCATTGAGTTGGGTGTCGGGCGCCTGTTGGATGATCACGAACTTGGAGACGTTCTCTCGCAAGTTGCCACCATGCATATCTATGAAACAATCGGCGCCTTCGCACCATTCCTTCATGATGGCATCGCAGAGAGCTTCTGAGAATGTGCCGTCCTTTTTGCCCGGGAACGTATGTTCGATGTTTTTGCCGTCGAGAGGGCAAACATAGTCGGGATATTCAAAGAGTCCCGGCTGGTTTATAAATGGAATGATCGAAACGCTTCCTGCCATGCTTTCGGGATCGAATAGTCGTTGAAGTCGCACAGCCGCTTCAATCGCGGACACCTCGTTGGGGTGAATACCCGCGCCAATGCAAAGGCGCGGACCCGGCTTTTTTCCTCGGATTTCGCAAATCTCCCACCGGTAGCCTGCGAGCCGTGCGCTTTCAAATCGTAGGTGACCACGGAAAATGCCTGGTTGGCCATGTTCGCAGCTATTGCTGAGTGAGGTGACTTCCATGTTGTTTCCTTTGATGTCGAGGAAAGCAGCTCACTCCTGCGAGGGAGCTGCGCGGTTGCGTGATCGCCACTGCAGGCCAAGCCTGCAGCGGCGAGCCACTTACTGTGACAATAGCGCGACGCAATGTTCCATTGCGACTTCGTAGTTCGTGCGGCCATCGGGACCGGTTGCGCCCCACCATTGGTAGTTCTGAAAAATCTGCTTCTTCACCAAGTCAGGCGCACCTGGCAGATTTCCGGCCAATTCCTTTGGAAGAAGCGCGAAGGCTTTCTCGTTAACTGGGCCGTATTGGATCGCCTCGGCGAATACCGCTTGGGGTTTCGGCCTGGAGATATACGCCAAAAACTTGAAGGCGTTTTCCTTGTTGGGCGAGCCCTTCATGACCGCCCAGTAGTCATACTGAACCAACGACTGCTCCCAGGAAAATGCCACGGGTGCACCTTCTGCCTTGGCGGCCGCCATTCGCCCATTGTAGGTCGACGCCATGTCAGCCTCACCGTCGATGAGGCTCTGCGGCCCGTCTGCCCCCGCCACGAGCCAGCGGCCTACATCCGGCATAAGAGCTTTGATCTTGGCGAATGCCCGATCTGTATCGAGCGGATACAGCTTTTCCGGTTGGACACCGTCACCCAAAAGAGCCCCTTCGAGCAACCCCCCCTCGACCATCTTTTCGCATTTGGAGATTGCGCGCTTTCCCGCAAAATCCTTCACGTTGTAGAAGTCGACCCAATTTTTGGGGTGCTTGCCGTTTTCAGGGAACTTCTTGGTGTTGTAGCCGATCACAGCCGAATACGTGAAGTTGCCGATGCCGAAGTCGTTCCTCAGCTGCTCTGGAATGCTGGCCAAGGTCTCCTTGGCGAAATAGCTGTAGTCTATCTTCTCAAGGCCATTGTTGGCGATCCAGCTTGCCAGCTGACCGCCGGCGAGGTCAGCGATATCGTTCGCGGGTTGTCCTAGCTTGACCGATGCCAACAGCTTTGCGTGATCCTCTGCAACCAGGACCACCTTAATGCCGGTATCGCGGGTGAACGGGTCGAAAAAGGCCTTCTTCTCAGCGGCCTCAAGGGTTCCGCCGCTCGATTCTATGACGATTTCACCGCTGCCTTTGAGGTTGTCCGGAATGTTCTGCGATAGTGCTGCGAAGGGCCACGCTGCCATAAGCAGCGGTGCACCGAATGCAATATAGGCGCTCATTGGTCTCATGATACAATTCCCCTTTTTCTTGAGACACTGGCTCTCACTGGTGTCGGCGCCGCAGGACCTGAGCCCTGACCTGCGGTGCATCTCGGGGGTCGCTACCTGCCCGCTTCCAGGAAACCGTAACAGCAAAATGCCACTGGTCCGGCCATGCGGACCTTGTCGTCGTCAAGAAGTTCAATATCGAGCTTCCCGGCTGGGAGATGCACGGCGACCTTCTTGGAGGTGACCAGACCTCGCTTGAGCGCCGCATAAGCGGCAACGCAGGCCCCCGTTCCACATGCCCTGGTCAACACGCCTGGCCGCTCCCAAACCTTAAGTCGAAGTGTCGCGTGGTCGACAATCTCAGCTACTCCAACGTTTGCCCCTTCTGAGAAGAGGCTGTCGTTATGCACGGCAGGCGCAAAGTGGGCCATGTCGATGCAATCCACTTGGTCGACAAAGAAGACCGCGTGTGGGTTGCCGATGTAGAGGCCCACGCCGTCGCTGAGCGGACCGCTTGCAATGGGCAGGTGAGCCGTATCAACTTCTCGCGACAACGGGATCTTGCGCCAATCCATGCTGATTGGTCCAAGCGTGACGCTGACCTCCATTGGCCCTGCCCTGCGGCAGTGGACGATGCCGCCCGCCAACTCCATCGCGAGCTCGTCCTTGCCGGTTTCCTCGAGCAACAGATGCGCCATGCAGCGCGTGGCATTGCCGCACGCGCCAACTTCCTTTCCGTCGATGTTGAAAATCCTTATGGCGGCGTAGGCGCCGGCGCGCGAGCCTTCGTGCGAAGGCTGTTCAATGGTCAGCAGTTGCTCGCCTCCAACGCCGATGTTGGTGCTGCATATGCGCACAATGTCATCGACACTTAGAGGCTTGTTGCCGTCGCGACGATCAAGAATAACGAAATAGTTCTCCAATCCGTGCATCTTGATGAACGGCCATTGCAACGGCCCGAGCGGAGAAGTTAGCGAGAGAAGATCCGTGTGCTTCATGTCTGCTTCCATCTTAAGATGCGCTTCGAAGCTCAGTCGCAGCGTGATCAAGAGAGCCCTGCCACTCCCCTGCTTCTTCCAGCTTCACCGGCAACGGTCGCCGAAGACACTCGCCTCCCCGAAAACGCGGGACCAAGTGGTCGCCAGACCCCTTGAGCTGCAAATCCCGGGCAAATGAGATTGGACCATTCGAGTTCTGCGGCTGGCACATTCATGCATTAAGGAATTCCACAGATCCCTTAGGTAGGAAAATAGAATCTAGGCGCGCTTTAATCCAATCTGGATATATGCGGACCGCGGCTATTCCCGTCCCGCCGCAGGCACCGGCCCGATCGTGCAAGGTTCATAGCGCCGCTCTCCCAAGGGCTCAGAGCAGTTAGAGCTTGGTACCTGCGGGCGGCAACGAAAAGCAGAAACGCGCTTTTGGCATGCTCGGAAGCTACCGCGGCTTTACTCGTTTCGCCGCCGTTTCCAGAGCGTGCCAAAGGGATCTGGCGGAAGAGCGTGCCCCGAGGACAGCGATATTGGTTTCGCTGCGCCGGATCACGAAGCAGCTCAGGTGCTCAAGGCCAGTCCGCATCGCGCTGCCCACTGCGAAATCAGCCAGGTCAATGTTGACGAGCTTCGACAGCAGCGCGTGGATTGGATTTGGCCCGGCCCGAGAGGCGATCTCAAACGTGATCCAGCCGTCGGTCTGCTCGGTCACTGAACAGTCAGGCGCCATTTGCTTCAGATCGGCTTCGAAGTCTTCTGCGGCGCGCCCCTTGGCCCCTAGCATCCACTGACCCGGACCGGTCCACAGCGCAAACACTCCGTCGGCTGAGAGATAGCTGCCCGGACCTGGAAGATCCAGACCGTAAGGGACGGGCCTACTTGCGCCTCGACGCAATGCCAATGACGCGATCGCCTGATCATGGTTCTCGCGGACCTCCAATGGCCCGAACGACACCAGGTGCGGAGTTGCGGCGCCGAGCGCTGTGACGGTCTTCAGGTCAGCCACGGAGACGTACTCCTTCAGGATCGACGAAATGTGGCGCCACAACGCGCAGGCGTTCGCTTTGGCCTTCAAGCGGGTTAGCGGCGACGATTATGTCCCCTATCCGCGCTTCGCCATTTTCCAAAAACCCAAGCCCGATCATTGAGCCTGCATGAGGGGAATAGCAGGCTGAAGTAATCCAGCCTTGATCGGTGTCCAGATTTTGCAGGCACCGTTCGTCGAAAAGGTGGGCGCCGCTTACTACGCTCCCGTTGGGTGTGACAGGCCGGAGACCCACGAGGCGTCGGCTGTCAGCAACTAATCCTTCCCGGCGGGACATGACTGCGCCGATGGCGTCCTTTTTCTGCGAGACCATTTTGCCGAGCCCAAGCATCGCTGCTGTGGTCTGCCCATTCAATTCGGCACCACCGACATGGCCCTTCTCAATCCGCAGGACTGTTAACGCCTCGACGCCATAGGGTGTTACTCCCAGATCGGCACCCTCCTGCATCAGGCGTTCCATCAAAGCTTGACCGTAGCGGGCGGGAACCGCAACTTCGTAGGCCAGTTCGCCTGAGAAGGAGATGCGGAAGAGCCTGGCGCGAAGGCCGGCGCAAACGGTCAGCTTTTCGCAAGCCATGAAGGGGAAAGCTTCGTTCGAGAGATCGAAGCCATCAACGACGCGGGCGAGCAATGCGCGCGATTTGGGACCAGCGACTGCGATTTGCGCCCATGCATCAGTCGTGGAGATGACTTGGACGTCGAGCTCCGGCCATAAGCATTGCCGGGCAAATTCCATATTGCGATAAACGACCCCGGCGTTGGCGGTCGTGGTGGTCACCACATAATGGTCTTCGGCAAGCCTCGCGCAGGTACCATCATCATAGGCAAAGCCGTCTTCGCGCAGCATCAGCCCGTAGCGGACACGGCCTACCTTCAGCGTGTCCATTGCATTGCTATAGAGCCGGTTGAGAAATTCGCCGGCATCCGCGCCTTGAACGTCAATCTTGCCGAGCGTGGAAACGTCGCACAAGCCAACAGCGCTTCGCACGGCCTGAGCTTCCCGATCCACGCTTTGGCGCCAGTGCGTTTCCCCGGGAAGGCGAAAATATTCTGCTCGCATCCATTGACCGGTCTCGACGAATGTCGCGCCTTGCGCCTGCGCCCAGTCATGTGTGGGCGTCAGGCGGTGCGGCCGGAAGCGCGAACCGATATTGCCGCCACCCAGCACCGAAAGGGTTATGGGCGTGTAGGGAGGACGAAAGATGGTTGTTCCTGTCTCAGGGATCGTTCTCCCGCTAAGTTCAGCCATAACCGCCAGGCCAGTGACATTGGCGGTTTTGCCCTGGTCGGTCGCCATTCCCAGCGTGGTGTAGCGCTTAAGATGCTCTACCGGCCACATGTTCTCCGCATGGGCGATCTTGATGTCCTTAACGGTCACGTCGTTCTGAAAATCCACCCAAGCACGTTTTCTGGATGGCACATGGACGATCGGTGAGATCCTGTATTCTGATTCCTCCGAGCATGGGAGAAGAGGCGCGGCGCCTGAAATTCCAAGGTTCTCCAGAGCGAGCAGGGCAGCATCAACTCCCGACCGCAGGGTCTTTGCCGTGGAAAAATTGCCCGCCGCTGCACCGGCAGGGATCAAGCCGACGGGTCCATCATTGCCAGGAAGGAACGCTTGCAGCGGTTCATCCCAAACAGGTCGACCGCGATGATGCGAAAAGAGATGAACATTGGGATTCCAGCCGCCGGAAACGCCTAGCGCACCACATTCGATCCATTCACGTTGGCCGTTCACGTCCACCTCGATCGCGGTCAGTCCCAGCCGACCACGAGTGCCGGTTACCATTCCCCCTCTGATCACACGATAGTCGCCTCCGGCCGGCGCTTCGGTCCGCGCATCAACCACTGCCGCAACCTTGACGCCCTTCGCGATGAGATCACGCGCCGTTCGGTGGCCGTCATCGTTGTTGGTAAACACCGCGACCGTTTCTGCGGGGCATGCCGCCCATCGATTGGCATAGGCCCGCATTGCGCCAGCCAGCATTATGCCGGGACGATCATTGTCAGCGAAGGCAATCGGACGTTCTGTAGCGCCGGCCGCCAAAATCGCCCGTTTAGCGGTGATGCGCCACAAGGTTTGGCGAACCTGATCCCCAGGCTCAGGAAGGTGATCTGACACACGTTCCACCGCCCCGTAGATGCCATGATCAAATACACCGAATACGGTGGTGCGACGCATCACGCGAAGGTTCGGCAGACTCCCTAGTTCGGCTTCCGCTGCGCACACCCAATCAATGGCGGGCGCTCCGTCCAGAATATCCGTCTCTGCCAGCAACCGGCCGCCCAAACGGAAATCCTCATCCGCAAGTATGACCCGAGCGCCTGAACGCGCTGCGGTGAGGGCAGCAACGAGGCCGGCTGCGCCACCGCCGATGACCAAAAGGTCGCAATGGAGAAAGCCTTTGTCATAGGAGTCGGGATCGGGCAGCATCGACAGCTTGCCGAGACCTGCCGCCTTGCGGATCGCTGGCTCATAGAGCTTTTCCCAGAAGGCTTTGGGCCACATGAACGTCTTATAGTAGAAGCCGGCGGTGAAGAAGGGCGACAGCAGGTCGTTGACCGCCATCGCATCGACGCGCAGTGAGGGCCACCGGTTCTGGCTTCGCGCCTCAAGCCCTTCGAACAGTTCCACCACGGTCGCGCGTGTGTTTGGCTCCTGCCGCGCGCCGGTGCGCAACTCTACCAGGGCGTTCGGCTCCTCCGAGCTCGCCGAGAGGGGCCCGCGCGGACGATGATACTTGAAGCTGCGGCCCATGAGGCGCACGCCACTGGCCAGAAGCGCGGACGCCAACGTGTCGCCCGGGTGGCCCTGGTACCTTTTGCCATCAAAGGTGAATGTCAGGGTTTGCGAACGGTCGATCAACCCGCCGGACAGCCGCGTCATTCGCTATTCCCTTTCCGCGCCAGCGCGAAATCACGTGCTAGTTCAGCGTGAAGGATCTCGTGGGTTACAGTGTTGCGCGTGATCAGGAGCCATGACCGATCACCCTGCTCATGAAACCACAATTCGCGGTGCACGCCCGCCGGGTTGTCGCGCAGATACACGTAGTCGCAAATTGCGGCCTCTGCATCTGGTCGTGCCGGGTCTGGACGATCAATCAGACGCGCGTCGCCGAGGTAGGTGAATTCTTGCGCATCGCGCGGACCTAAAATTGGATGGGGGATCAGCATCGGTCGATCTCAATGAAGGTTTGGTTGCGCGCCAGTGCCGGTTTCATCGATCACATATCCCCTCGCAAACCTGTCCAGCCGGTACGAACGCGCGGTCTCATGAGGGGTGTTGGTCGCCAGAAGATGCGCGAAGGCGTAACCGCTCGCGGGCGTTGCCTTAAAGCCTCCGATGCACCAGCCTCCGTTGAAATAGAGACCTTCTACGTCGGTGCGGTCGATGATAGGCGAGCCATCCATCGACATGTCCATAAGGCCGCCCCACATGCGCAGAAGTCGCGCACGCCCGAGCGACGGCATTAGCGCCATGGCACATTCGGCCGCACCTTCGATCACTGGAAGGTTGCCTCTCTGGGCGTAGGAATTGTACCCGTCGATATCGCCGCCAAAGACGAGTCCGCCTTTATCCGACTGGCTTATGTAGAAATGCCCGGCACCAAACGTTATTACCCCTGGAAGCGTGGGCTTCAGGCCTTCCGAGACAAAGGCCTGAAGGACATGACTCTCAATTGGAAGCCGCATCCCGGCCATCGCCATGACGCGCCCGGAAGATCCAGCAACCGCTACTCCGACCTTACCAGCGCCGATATAGCCACGGGTGGTCTCGACCCCGCGGATCCTACCGTCGACAATTCGGAAGCCCGTCACTTCGCAATTCTGGATCAGGTCAACGCCATGCAAGTCGGCACCGCGCGCGTACCCCCATGCAACGCCGTCATGCCGCGCTGTCCCGCCGCGGGGCTGCAACAGACCGCCACGTATTGGAAACCGTTCATCATCGAAATTCAGAAATGGCGCGATCGAACGCAAATCCTCGCGGCTCAAGAGGCGAGCGCCGGCCCCGCTAAGCATGACTGAATTTCCACGGCGCCGAAATGCATCGCGTTGCGAATCCGAGTGAATAAGGTTGATGACCCCGCGCTGAGACACCATCGCATTGAAATTCAGCTCCTGCTCTAGGCCTTCCCAAAGCTTCATTGAGAATTCGTAGAATGGCTGGTTGCCGGGAAGCAGATAGTTCGAGCGGATGATGGTTGTGTTCCGGCCGATATTCCCGGACCCAAGCCAACTCTTCTCCAAAACCGCAATACGGGACTGACGGAAGGTCTTAGCCAGATAGTAGGCGGTAGCCAGACCGTGCCCGCCCCCGCCCACGATCAGATAATCATATTCGTTTTCGGGTTCCGGATTGCGCCAAAGCGGACGCCAGCCGGTGTTGCCCTTGAGCGCTTCTGCAACCACGCGGAAGCCCGAAAATTTCATTTTCGAAATCCTTTCTCGACAAAATCTCAAGTTACGTCGGCCGGAAGAGCTGATGTCGGCACAAACAGGACGCTTGTTTGGTCAGCCTGGTCAGCCCAGCTGAGAGACGATTTGACCATTGCGCTAGATTTGTTGTCTTCGGCGCTTAGGCCAGACGCAGCAAGGGCGGTCTCAAACGGCTTGAAGCATCGTCACGCTAGCCTGCCTGTTTTTCCTCGACCGCGATTGCTCCTATGGGCGACCCTTTCGGAATTGTGGGATGCGTCATGCGCCACAGAAAGAATCCTGCCCTCGGTGCCCTGACCTCTGCCAGCGTCTGACCAAACAGATCGCTTACTGTGCCGAGACGCTGTCCCTTTGCCACCCGATCGCCTGGTTCGGCCTCAGCGTGGAATTCCCCATCGGCGGGGCTTTCGAGCCACAAATATTTATCACAGGGGATGCGGGCGTTGAGGAATGGAGTAACGGAGCCTTCGATGATGCCAAGGGTGCGGGCGATGTTGAGCACTCCTTCGACATGGAAGGAGATGGACCCCTCATCGAGCAACCCGTTTGCGCCTGCTTCCGACATCAACGCGAGGCGGTTATAGCGAGCAAAGCCTGTGGGAGGACGGCCGGGGTGTTCCATGTCTGCGGCAGGCAGACCCATTACTATTTCGGCGTCGAAACACATTGCCATTCGCCGTCCCAGAGCGTCGAGCTCCGCGTTAGGGGTATGCTGGAACATCGAGAACTTGGACACCTTCTCGCGGAGATCGCCGCCGTGCATGTCGACGTAGCAATCGGCGCCTTCGCACCATTCGTTCATTACGGAGTCACATAGAGCCTCTGAAAACGTTCCGTGCCTGTTACCCGGAAAGGTGAAGTTAATGTTTCGCCCGTCAATAGGACAGACTAGTTGAGTATACTTGTAAAACGCCGGCTGGTTGATAAGCGGAATGATTGACACCGATCCTACGATCGTTTCCGGATCGATTAGTCGTTGCAGGCGCACAGCGGCTTCGATGCTGGATACTTCGTTAACGTGAACGCCGGCGGATACACACAGTCGTGGGCCGGGCCTCCTGCCGCGGATCTCGCAAAGTGGCCAGCTGTAGTCGGCAAGACAAGGATTGTCGAAACGCAGGTACCCTCGGAAAATCCCAGGTTGCCCATACGCGCAGCTGTTGTTTGAAGGACTGATCTCCATCACTTGCTCCTGGCTTGACCCTTGCCCTGCTGGCCTACCAACTTAGTGTTTCGCCCCGGCGTCAAAGAAGCCGTGACAGCAAAATGCCACAGGCCCGGTCATGCGGACCTTGTCGTCCTCGAGAAGTTCAACATCGAGCTTCCCGGCGGGGAGATGAACGGCGATCTTCTTGGAGGTGACCAGACCTCGCTTGAGCGCTGCATAAGCGGCAACGCAGGCCCCCGTTCCACATGCCCTGGTTACAATGCCTTGCCGCTCCCACACCTCAAGGCGAAGCGATTGCTCATCCAGGATCTCAGCTGCGCCGACGTTAGCACCCTCTGGGAATAGGCTGTCGTTATGCACGGCAGGCGCAAAGTGGGCCATGTCGATGCAATCCACTTGGTCGACAAAGAAGACCGCGTGTGGGTTGCCGATGTAGAGGCCCACGCCGTCGCTGAGCGGACCGCTTGCAATGGGCAGGTGAGCCGTATCAACTTCTCGCGACAACGGGATCTTGCGCCAATCCATGCTGATTGGTCCAAGCGTGACGCTGACCTCCATTGGCCCTGCCCTGCGGCAGTGGACGATGCCGCCCGCCAACTCCATCGCGAGCTCGTCCTTGCCGGTTTCCTCGAGCAACAGATGCGCCATGCAGCGCGTGGCATTGCCGCACGCGCCAACTTCCTTTCCGTCGATGTTGAAAATCCTTATGGCGGCGTAGGCGCCGGCGCGCGAGCCTTCGTGCGAAGGCTGTTCAATGGTCAGCAGTTGCTCGCCTCCAACGCCGATGTTGGTGCTGCATATGCGCACAATGTCATCGACACTTAGAGGCTTGTTGCCGTCGCGACGATCAAGAATAACGAAATAGTTCTCCAATCCGTGCATCTTGATGAACGGCCATTGCAACGGCCCGAGCGGAGAAGTTAGCGAGAGAAGATCCGTGTGCTTCATGTCTGCTTCCATCTTAAGATGCGCTTCGAAGCTCAGTCGCAGCGTGATCAAGAGAGCCCTGCCACTCCCCTGCTTCTTCCAGCTTCAGCAGGTCCTGAACGGTTTGGGTACGGCGGATGACGCGAAACTTGTCCCCCCAGACGAGAACCTCGGCCACCAGATCGCGCGCGTTGTATGTTGATGCCATTGAGGCGCCATAGGCACCGGCGCAGCCGAACGCGACACGATCGCCGGACTGCAGTTGGGGCAGACCTGCGTAAGTGCCGAAGATGTCGGAACTCTCACACACAGGGCCGGCAAGTTGATAAGTGTGAGCGCCTCGTCCGTGCTGCTTGAGAGGGAAAACAGGATGAACGGCTCCATAGAGTGCTGGGCGCATAAGGTCGTTCATGCCAGCATCGACTATCGCTGTGGGCTTTTCCGCAGTTCCTTTTAAGTAGAGAACCTCAGTCACGAGAAGCCCGGCTCGCCCGACCAACCAGCGTCCCGGCTCGACCGTCAAAGCGCAATCAAGATCGCCAACGGTTTCACGCACAATGTTGGCGTATTCGCCAATATCCAGGGTCGGTCCGCCAGCGTACGGAATGCCGAAGCCGCCGCCCAGGTCAAGGCGACGAATGGGCAGGCGTTGCGCACGCAGCAATCTTACGAGGTCAGCGATACGAGAATACGCCGCGCGGTAGGGGGAGAAGTCAAGAATTTGTGAACCGATGTGCACGGCAAGCCCCACCGGATCGAGCTCCGGTGCAGCGCATGCTTTGGCATAAAGTGTTGGCACGCTCTCGAACGGAATGCCGAATTTGTCGTCCTTCTTCCCCGTGCTGATTTTGGTATGCGCGCCAGCATCAACATCGGGATTTACGCGCAGCGCTACGGGCGCACGCACTCCCAGGGATGCCGCCACTTCAATTACGGCGGCAAGTTCAGCTTCGGATTCAACATTGAACTGATGGATGCCAGCGTCCAGTGCGCGGGCTATCTCAGTGCGCGTTTTCCCAACGCCGGAGAAAATAATCTTTGAAGCTGGGACTTCTGCCGCCAGGGCGCGTGCCAATTCGCCGCCCGACACGATATCCATGCCGGCTCCTAACTCGGCTAACAGTCTAAGAACGGAGACATTACCGTTCGCTTTCACCGCAAAGCACACTGAGACGCCGACCGACTTGAGGGCTTCAGCGAGAGTGCCGTAGGCTGTTTTTATCGCATCAGCGGAGTAGCAATAAAAAGGGGTGGGGACCGCCCTCGCGATCGACTCGAGGCAAACCTGCTCGAAATGAAGAGCTTGACCGCGGTAAACGAGCGGACCTGAGCCGGCACTCTTCCGTGAAGCAGCATTCATTGTCGTCGCATGCGCAGCCATCCGCGATCCTGTCGCTTGAGGATGAGACTTTCCCAATCTCTTGAACACGAGAATTTCAGAAAACGCTTGGTCAGAAAAATAGATTGTCGTAGTGGTCTAATTTAGATTTGATATATGGGAGAGCGGCACCGTGCGTCTCAACCAGCGCCAAATAGAGATTTTCAACGCCATCATGGTGTACAAGAGCGTCACGGCAGCGGCTGCTTCATTGAGGACGTCGCAGCCGACCGTTAGCCGCGAGCTGCGTGACCTGGAGAAGCAGATCGGATTTGACCTGTTCAATCGGTTCGGCAAACGACTAACCCCTACCAGCCAGGCTCAGCTCCTGCATACAGTCGTTGCACGATCGTTCGTCGGAATGGAAGAAATCAGTCGCGTAGCCACGGCCATTAAGGGCCGAAACGCCGCGCATCTACGAATTGCGTGCCTACCGGCCTATGCGGAAGCGTTTCTGCCAGATGTAGCGCAACGGTTCTTGAAAACCCGGCCGCAGGTCCACCTGTTGGTGCATTCCTTGGGAGAGGTGGCGCTGCGACATGACATGACGACGCAACTGTTCGACATCGGTCTGACGGAGGGGAGCTATGATTACGACGACGCCACCACCGAGAAAATTGACGTCGGCGAACTCCTCTGCGTTCTTCCTGCGGGACATCGTCTGGCAGCAGTGCCCATTATCGAGCCGAAAGACTTCGAGGGAGTCGCTTTCGTATATTATTCCGAGGAGGACCCCTACAGGCGCAAGCTAGACGAGGTTTTCGATACTGCCGGTGTGACGCGTCACTATACCGTCGAGACGACCACCGCCACGGGACTTTGCTCCATGGTCGCCGCCGGAGTAGGCGTTTCGGTCGTGAACCCGTTCACCGCCGCCCACTATGCCAAGCGCGGAATCGTATTGCGAAAGCTAAGCGTTCGGGTGCCCTACCATATATACCTTTGGAGACCAGCAAGGGGACTTAGGTCAGCCCAAGCCGATCAGTTCGTTCGAGTGCTCCGCCAAGTAACGGAGGAAAAAAAGCAGGAATTTAAGGTACTGTTGACGAAATAAATGAAGACCATTGCGCATCCATCGTTCGAGCCACGGCCGCTGGGCAGGCATTGGATGAGCCGCGCTTCGGCCCAGCGGCGCGTTTTACTCGACTGCCATTTGACGTAGTATAGATATGTTGAACCAGTGTGGAAACGCTCGTAGGGGATACGACCGGCCGAAATCTCAGCATATTCTCCAGTCGGGATATATGGTAGATCCTTCTCGAACAGTGCGCTGACTGTAGCAGCCGCAACGTGGCGCGAGGGCCCTGTTGCGATTCCCAGCTGACGGATCAGATCTTTCATTTCGGGATTTGCATAGCCAGTGTGGCCGGGACCGAGCACCCAGTCACTGCTTTTGTATAGACCAGGACTATCGCTGAACTCGTAAGAACCCGTGACATAAACGTCGAAATTTCCGTCCTCACTCCATTTGAGTGTCGTGGCTGAATCGGCCCGCTCGATATCGGCCTGGAAGCCGGGAAACTCCACCTTCCAGCGGTCCAGAGAATGGTATCGGAGCAGATGCCTATCGCCTTCAAGTTTTGTTGGACCACAATCGCGGTGTCACCCCCTCTTCACTGTCGCTACTAACGATGAGCCTGCCCTCGCATCCATTGGCACAACGAGTGCCGACGAGAAGCTCCCTGGCTCGGTTAATGCTGGGATCTGCGGATAGGAATTGGGTATAGTACTTCGAGGAGCTAGCAAAAGCGCAGGCTGATTCCGCCCCGCATAATCGACTTGATTAATCTGTTAGCGATTAATAGCCGCCGCGACCGCCTGCCGGATGCGCACATCGCTAAGCACGCTGTTGCTGCGGTTGTTCAGATGCAAAAAGTTCGTGCCGTTCATGTTGCGCGCCGTTTGGACTTCAACTAGTTACGAAAGCCGGCCAACCTGTTTGGGTGAAATAGCGTCGGCGAAATCGATCTCACCCTGCTGCACCTGGGCGATTCTGTGGTTGCCGCCCGTGGTTCAAGAAGTTTTTGATCCGAGTTTGCGAGTGATCGAGTGCGGTCTTCTGTAAGGCCTTTGGATGCGGCATTGTCATAGGCCGCTGGCCGGCATGGTGATCTGCGGATCAGATCCAAATCTCATTGGCGAGCTGTAACGCTCAGAGTCCTGAACTGGTTTTTCTGACCCAGATCTGTTGGATCATTGTGCCCGTTCGGGTCATCGCCTTCCTACACCCCCCTTTATATTCGGCCTCAGGCAGATTTTGCAGCATGTTGTTCATGCTGCTGCCACCTGCGCCGGAACTCGATAATCCTCATTCTTCGTCAGCGTAGCCTGCATAGTCCATAGTCCGCGCCATCTTGGCTAAAGCGATGGCTACAAGCATACGCGGCTTTCGCGCTGCGATGCGCGCCAGCCACGAACCCTGCGGGATTGATTTATGGCCCATCCAGTTAATTTAAGACGTGACATCGCGCCGATGATCAGCAGCCTGCCCCGCCTTGGACGTGCGACCAAGTCGCTCTTTACCACCTGAGGAGAACTGGCGTGAAACGAGGCCAAGCCGCAAAGTCGCGACCACAGCTAAAGCACTCCATCGAGGGGGCAAAAGCTTCAACTGCCAAAGCGGTCAATGGGCCGACCCCGGGAATGGTCTGCAAGCGGTCACGCCTTGTCAGCTTCAGCCGCCAGCGCCTTGATCCCTGCGGAACAACATGGCCATATTCATAGAGGCTCGCCCTGAGCGCGTTGACGAGTTTGGTACGTTGGTGGACGAGCCGCTCTCGGGCGCAAAACAAAATGGCTCTGCTTTCTTGTTCAGCAGACTTTGGCTCGACGAAGCGCATTTCCGGCCGCTGGGCCGCGATCACGATAGCCTCGGCCTCTGCCGCGTTTTTCTTTTGCCGCTTCACAAATGGCTTCACGTAATGCGGCGCAATCAGCTTCACCTCATGACCGAGGCCGATCACCTCACGGGCACCCAGTTTGAGCCGCCGCTCTTTGAGTTTTGCGACAAATTTCTCGCCGCACATGCGCCGGCACAGTTGAGTCCCCTCTGCCCGATGGAATAAGGGCTGCAAACAGCCCAGCCGTCCTATCCTCGCGGGATATGGCAAGATATGCGCGCAGCCTCGCGAAGTGCTGGTCAGATGGCGGGGCTAGCCTGAATATCTCAAGGTAAGGGGTGCATCGGCCCCAAGAATCTGAGAAACCGCTTTTGTGACAAAGAGTTACCAGATTCAGGAACGGGGTCCGATGCACACACTGTATCTCCGACCAGCTCGAATTTGAAGGCTTCGACGGCCACAAAGTGGTCGCCGGTTTCGACGGCGGAGCGATCACCTCAGATGCCGGTGCCTTGCTTGTGCGCCACGTTGACAAAATCGTCGGGCTGTTCCGCCGGGTGGCTGCCTGCTTCATCGACCGACGCGATCCGGACTACACGGTGCACAGCGTACAGACGCTGGTGGGACAGCGCATCGCGGCGATCGCGCTGGGATATGAGGACGTCGACGACCACGACACGCTCCGCCACGATCCCGTTCTGGCCCTTGTGTCGGAAAGCCTGACGCCGAAGCGGGAGGATTGCGCGGTGCTTGCCGGCAAGTCGACGCTCAACCGGCTGGAGCTTAGCCGGGTCGGGGAGCCGACGCGCTACCACAAGATCGGCCACGAGACGCAGGCGATCGAAGCTCTGTTCGTCGACCTGTTCCTGGAAGCCCACGACACGTCGCCGGGCGAGATCGTGCTCGATCTCGACGCCACCGATGACCCGCTGCACGGTCACCAAGAAGGCCGGTTCTTCCACGGCTACTACAACTGCTTCTCTATTCGGCGTGTTGGGGT
Source organism: Mesorhizobium australafricanum (assembly GCF_033977265.1). Taxonomy (NCBI): domain Bacteria; kingdom Pseudomonadati; phylum Pseudomonadota; class Alphaproteobacteria; order Hyphomicrobiales; family Phyllobacteriaceae; genus Mesorhizobium; species Mesorhizobium australafricanum. Next base: position 153,807 of record NZ_JAVIIT010000011.1, read on the forward strand.
CAAGCGCAATTGAGTTTTCCGTGTCTCCGGCATTTGACGTCTTTCGCAGGCCTTGCTTCTCTCCGGGATCGGCGTTTCGCCCTCCCTCCATGGGATCAGTGGAATGGGGTGGCCCAATCTACTGCGCGTCCTGACTGCGCATTGCGGTCGGCACAAGCAGTTATGCGAACTCGCCCCATCCATCGTCCTGCGAAGGACGTCTTTCCGCCGGCTGGCGGAACTCTCGGTTTCTCTCCTTCCCGGCCGTCTGGATCAGATGGCTGACGTCGTGGTTTCCCGCGGCCAGCGGAACGCGGTGCCGTCCAGCCACATGCGATGCATGATGACCGCCAGGCGACGTGCGAGCGCGACGATCGCCTTCTTGGGGATATGCACCCGACGCGCTTGCTTTCTCCGGACTCGTCGAGCTTCGGCGTCAGCCCCAGGATCGGCCCCACGGCCTTGGAGTTTCTGAACCGTTGTGGAATGTCGATCGTCGCGGTGTGCGCGAGCGCCACTATGGAGCCGACACCTGGGACCGTCATCAAGCGCCGGCAGGTAGCGTCGTCCCTGGTGATCGCCAGTACTTGTCTGTGCAGGTGCGCAAATTCCTCGCGCAGCTTCCGCCTGGTGGCTAGCAGTGGCTCCATGATCTGTTCGAGATCGGGCATGCATTCGACAAGCTCACGGATGCGGTCTTCGAACTTCGCCGTTCCCACGGCGCCGACCTTGAGCCCGAAGTTGCGCAGAAGACCGCGCATGTCGTTCTCGATCGCGATCGCCTTTTCCTGCAAGATCTTGCGGGCCGTCAGCAGCGCCCGACGTTTCTGGCTCGTCAGCGTCTTGATATGCACCGGGCGGAATAGGTTGACCCGCATCATCTGGGCTATGCCGCGCGCATCATTGCGATCTGTCTTGTTCGGCTGCGCCTTCAGGAATGCTTTCACACGACGTGTTTCGATGCAGATGACCGGCAGCCCGGCCCTGGCGAGCCCCTCGAATAGCCACTGCGACAAGGGCCCGGCTTCGAGCCCGATCCGTTTGACGTTCCAAGTCGAGTCCTTCAGCACCGCAATGATATCGTCAGGGTGGCTGACCACCTTCACCTCACGACAAATCCTGCCGGTTTCGTCGACAACGCAAACGGCGGTTTCCTTCACCGAGATATCGAGGCCAACAAAATGCTTCATGTTGCGCTTCCTTTCCACCTCGCTCAAGCCAAAGCGTTGGGCGGCACGGGGGCTTTACGAGGATCTCTACTGTGCCCGCGGCGACATGGAGAACCGGATCAAGGAGTGCCAGCTCGACCTCTACGCCGACCGCACCAGCGCTCACACCATGCGCGCCAATCAGCTGCGGCTCTGGTTCGCCTCGTTTGCCTACGTCCTGATCTGCGCCTTGCGCCGCCTTGGCCTCGCCCACACCAGGCTCGCCAACGCCACCTGCGGCACGATCAGGCTGAAGCTACTGAAGATCGGTGCGCAGGTCCGTGTCTCGGTGCGTCGGATCAAGGTCGCAATGGCTTCAGCCTGTCCATACGCGGACGAATTTGCCCTGGCCCACGCTCGAATATGCGCCGCGGCCCGCTGACGCCGCCGAACCTGAACCCTTCCCGCAAACGACAGAGGAAAATTGCAGAGCCCAGCACCGCGGCTCTCCGCGGCGCTGGCTGCGCTCGTCCTCAAAACGGGGATGAGCAGCACCGACCCGCGCCAGTCAAGATGCGCCTCGAGCCTGGGCGCGGTGAGAGAAGCGGGCTAGCGCCGTATTTTCCGCACAAGGTCCCGCCGGGATCGATCCACGTGGGCGTTTCGGCGATCTGCCGTTCTCATTGAGCAGATAGACACATAGATAGGTTAGGTCCGAATATCTTCGTGGCCAACCAAGTCCGGTGACCGGTCGAACTTTTGTGCAAACAGCGACACCTGTTGCAACGTTGCAACTACGCTCCATTGTCCGTTCCATGTTGTCGCGCCATGGAAATCTTGACCGCGGGTTTCCATCAACGACGCTCGCCAGCTTCGTGCTCGCCCAACCATCGGCGCGATGGCAAGACTGGGGCGCCTACGCACCGACACGGCGATAAACAGAAATATGGCGCTTGGAACTTCCCGTAAACGCCCCTTTGGCCCAATCGCCCCAACGCTCCGCCAGCTGCAAGCCGACGCTTTCGGCCATGGTATCGAGTTCCTGATGATAGAGGTAGCGAACCTGATAGGGCAAACGTCTGACGGATGTTTCAGAAAACCAGAGGAGAGATGAAACTAACGTCTGATTCACCGAATCGTGCACACTCGCATTCAAAATGGTATTCTCATCGTCCACGAACACCGTAGTTGTCTTCTCGCCGTCAACAAAACCATCAAAAACAGGCACACCCAATTCCAATACAAGCATCCCGTTCTCGTCCATCGCATCCGCGGCCGATCGTAGGCAGCCTAATTGCCTCTCCCTGGTGAATAGCAAAGTGAGAGTGTTAAAAACACAATAAATCAAGGCATAGCGCTTATTTGATTTGAAATTGCCAATGTCTCCTCTCCAAGCCTTGATAGCACTGGTGCGCTTCGCCAGCATTTCCAACATACTGGTGGAATTATCTATCCCTTCGACCCTGATACCGAATTCATTCAACGGCACCGCCACACGTCCGTCTCCGATACCAAGCTCAAGAGCAGTTCCTCCGCCGGAATATCTCTCAAGAAACGCTGCGGTCGCCGGCGCCTCAGCGCACTTCCCTCGGACCCTGCTAAATTTATCATAAAATGGAGCCCAAGTCTCACCATAGCTGAAGAAATTTGTCACCTTGCTTATCCATCTAAAGCTGGTTTCTACGGCTGCGCCAAGTGGCATGGAGCCGCCCCTGAGTTTCAGAAATCATTCTCAATATCAGAGGCTCTCGTATTCAATATAATGGTCCTTCTTCGCGAACGGCGTTGCGTTGACCGCGATCCAGGATATCAAATCGACGACCGACATGCCAAAATGACCTAGCATTCTGTCGAATGAACCGTCTTTGTCCAATCCAGGAATATAATTGCACTCCAAAAACCAAACATCGCAGTTATCGCAGACGCGAAAATCGAAACGCACCATGTTATAAAAAGGCAGCGACGATGCAAGCGACTTGGCGATGGCCTGCAGCCGCTTCGAGAGAGCGTCCTCGGAACGAACTATGCACTTTCGTGCGATCTTCCCAGAATACTTCTGGTCCCGCCCAAAAAATTGCATGTCGGCATCAATTTTCACGACCGGAAGCGGGATTACCTCGGAGGCGCTGAGTATACAGCCGCAAGTGTATTCATCTCCGGGAACAAATTCCTGTATCAATGCCGCGCTATCGTACCTAAATATCGTGCGAAGAAGAGCGTCAATTTCCGCCTCTGAGTCAGTCGCATTGTCGAACAGCTTAGCAAACAGGGAGGAGCCAAGCGAATTAGGCTTTACAACGATAGGACCTTTGATCGCCCTCGCAAACGGACGCCAGTTGTCACCATTTCGTTCTGGTAGAAACTTCGTTATAGGTACTTTCAAGCCTTCGCCAGTAAAGTGTGAGGAGACAAACGCAGACATGGCGTACTTGTCCATGGTCAAAGATGCAACGTTCGGATCTCCGAACGTTCCTCTTAGACCTAAAAGTGTCGCGAGCGTCTGCGCACCTCCGTCCTCCCCAAACTGCCCGTGCAACAAGTTCACAATGTATTCGCCGCGACAAACATTGCTGTCAAGCGCGGAGATCAGAGGGTGCCCGATGTGTTCTTTGTGGTCAAATATAAATGACTGGAGATCCGCAATTGTAAATGCGTCATGCAATGGTATCGTGCGCACCAAGCCGTCGTCGCGGCTCAGGTGGTACAAGTTTTTAGCTATGAAAGGGCGTTCAAGATCATTTAGGGCCAGATAAGATGATATAATGTGCGTCAACGACGAGACGGACCCGTCGTATTCCACAGAAATTCCGCCGAAAAGAAATGACATAGTGCGAGGCATAGTGGAGCCCTGTTCAAGCGTGATCTAAATTGACCAGCATTGCCAACGACATCTATATTGTCAGCGCGCGCGATCGCGTATCAGTGAACTAATGTGGAGCATTTCACACCGCGCTTCACGCGGGGGTTTTCTTCCGAAGTGCAAACATCGTATATATAGTTCCTCTGGCGGTTGGTGCCGGCTCTCAGAAGGGCGCGGTCAAGATCGTTCGCCAGAGGAGATCGTCACGACCGCTCCCTGCGAGCCAAGGAGAATGCTGCCAGCTTCTTTGAGGAAGAGCGGTCCTTCCGACAGGAAGCGGCTTAGTAACCCGTAACCAGGATCGATGGCGTCTCTCTATTAATGTCGCTTTGAATAACTTCGATATTGTGAATTCGATTTCTTACCGCATTCTCGAGAGAGTTTTCTACGGCTTTCGGATCAATGTCGCAAGCTAGGACTGACAATGCGGCGCTTTTCGCGAGGTACAGCCTCGGAAGAGCGAATCCGCAGCCAAATTCGAGCACAAGTTTGCCTCCAACGGGAAGAAAATTCACTGTAAGCCACCGCCAGTTCTCGAACTCCTGCGGAGGTAACACGCCTTCATTTACAGTGATGTCCAATCCAAATTCCCGGATGTACACCGGAAAAGTCTTATTTTGGCTGAGCGTCAGCCTTTCCCTTATGGCGTTAAGCTCCATCATAGTCACTTTCGCGCCGATGCCTCAGGCTACCTTCTCACTAACGACTTGCAAGCATGCCTACCGGGTCCTGGATTTCGATCGATATTGAAATCGTCTTTAATTGGCGGTTACCGTGCTCCACCCGAGGCGCGGCGTCAAGTTACATAAATAAGAAGATTTGGTTTCTAAATATAACAAGTCTTTCACGACGCCTCATAGGATGCTACGGCCGCATCGCGTTACATAAACACGCGCCAGCGAACTCGTGTAACTCGACGAATGGCGCGACGGTTGAGTAGCATATGAAGGCTCTTTGAGGGCATCCTGGGGAGGGAGGACTGGGAACGGGTGACGTCCGCGTGCGCTTGTCAATTGTAACAATGCTGCAAAGATATTTTGCGGAAACGTCACCTTGCTGCTGATGATCCAATGCTAGAGTGACGGAAAGAGACGTTGGCTGGATCGGACGTTGGCTGGATCGGAAGCGAGGGACGCTGGTTCAGTTGGTAGCGCCCCAAAACAGAACGACGGAGGTTCAAAACGCAAATGCTAGCGCGAGCGCTCATCCTGATTGAAGGCCATGCGAGAGGCAACGGGCCCCGGTACGTGGAAGCGGCCCGTCGTCTTGGTCTTTATCCAGTCACTCTATCGAATGATCCGACTAAATATCGCTATCTTGAAGCGGAGAGAAGTGAGGTAATCCGAGTTGACACAAACAACATTGATGCGCTGATCAGCAAATGCAATGCGGTTCGTGTGGCCCACGGCATTGCGGGAATTACCGGCTTTTCGGGAGACGACGAGTCGGTCTATGCGACGGTCGGGAAGCTTTGTGGATATTTCGATCTGCCGGGACCCAATCCCACATCCGTTTTAGCGTGCTATGACAAAAGTGTTCAACGGCGTTTACTGGAGCAGGCGGGCGTTCCAGTACCCGCGTTCCGCGTCGCAAATAACCCGGAGGAAATAGAACAGTTAGTTGCAGAACTTGGGCTGCCGGTAGTACTTAAGCCAGCCATCGGGATTGGCAGCATCGGCGTTCGCCTTTGCAGGACCATGGAAGAGGTGGCCAACCACAAGACGGATCTTCTTGACGGAAACCGCGAGGCACTCTCTCTGCCGAAGGTTCTAGTCGAAGAGTTCGCGCAAGGGCCGTACTATTGCGTCAACCTTATGGGGCATGAGATAGTTGGGGTTGCGGCGGCCGAGTTTAGTCCCCCACCACATTTCGTATACCGGGACACGACTGTTCCGGCTGCGCTGACTGATTATGGTGGGAAACATATCACCGAGGTTTCGCGAAGCTGTCTGCGAGCTCTCGACCTTGGCTGGGGGCCAACAAACATTGAACTGAGGTGGACCGATCGTGGTCCCGTCGTCATCGAAGTAAATCCCCGTCTTGCTGGGGCACCAGATCCTCAGCTAATCCAGTTGGCGTTCGGTGTCGATCTCATTGCTGAGCACGTCAAACTCATAATCGGCGATAAATGGGATTTGCGCAGAACGCATTTGCATACCGCAGCCTCGCGAAATCTGGTCCCTAATGATGATGGCATCCTGGAATGGATCAGCGGCGTAAATGAGGCGGCTGCCTTGCCAGGTGTCGCCGAAGTCCAAATGTACGTTACGCCCAATACGCCGATCGTCAGGAAGGGCGATTTTCGAGACCTTATGGGCAGAGTCGTGGTGAGTTCTCCCGATCGGGCGCAGACTGAGACGATACTGCAATGCGCTACTGATCTAATAGGCTGGTCGATCAAGCCAATGCCGGTGGTCAGCGAATGAAACGCGTCGTTGTAATCGGATCGGGCAAAATTGGTCCTACGATCGCGCGATTGTTGGCGAGTACGGGTGACTATCATGTTACGGTTCTCGACCGTAGCGCCGAAAAACTGGCGGAGATCGAGCTTAGTCCGACACTTTCGACAGCTAGCCTCGATGTTTCCAACCAGCAGGCTCTCACCGCTAGGTTGTCGGGCAAGTTCGCGGTCTTAAGCGCGGCACCTTTTCAGGTCACCGTGGCGATTGCTGCGGCCGCGGCTAGCGCCGGCGCGCATTATCTCGACCTCACGGAAGATGTTGCGTCCACGCGGCAAGTGAAACGGATCGCAAACATGGCCAAAACTGCATTCATCGCACAATGCGGGGTTGCACCCGGTTTCGTTTCAATCGTCGCAAATGACCTTGTGCGTGGGTTCGATAGCGTTGATAGCGTACGCCTCCGCGTTGGTGCACTTCCGCAGTTTCCAAGCAACGCCCTGAACTACAATCTTACCTGGAGCACCGACGGAGTCATCAACGAGTATTGCCAGCCCTGCGAAGCCGTTATCAATGGCAAACTGGTCGAAGTTCAGGCTATGGAACAACGCGAAGAGTTCTCCCTTGATGGAGTCGCCTACGAGGCCTTCAACACTTCTGGAGGCCTTGGAACACTCTGCGAGACGCTGGAGGGCAAGGTCAATACACTCAACTACCGAACCATACGCTATCCTGGACACGCGGTAATCATGAAGGCGCTCTTGGATGACCTAGGACTGCGGCACCGTCGCGACGTCTTGAAAGACGTCCTGGAATACGCGCTGCCGACCACCCTGCAGGATGTCGTCGTCGTTTTGGTAACCGTCTCCGGGAGCAAGAATGGATGCCTCACCCAGGAGACGTACGCAAACAAGATCTACAGCACCCAAATTGGCGGGCGTATCACTAGCGCGATCCAAGCTACCACCGCCTCGAGCATCTGCGCGGTGCTCGACCTGCTTGCCGCGGGTAAAATTCCCGCCAAGGGCTTCGTGCGGCAGGAAGACATCGAACTGGATGCGTTCTTGGGGAATCGCTTTGGGGTTTGTTACCGGGTGAAAGACCGATCCGGCCGATAGCGACAATGTCCCCGACATTTTGGAAGATATCGTGATGGAAATGACCAGCCCGGCGCCCGTAAGAATGCTGTGGTCACGACGAATCCATCCCAGAGTTGGCGGCGCAACTGGGAGCACGTCGTGCCATTCTTCGCTTATCCCGAGAGCGTGCGCCGCATCATCTATACTACCAATGCTATCGAGGCATTGAACTCCAAGCTGCGTCGCGCCGTTCGAACGCGCGGCCACTTCCCCAATGACGACGCGGCCATGAAACTGCTATATCTGGTGCTCAACCACGCGGCCGAGGAATGGAAACGACCGCCGCGCGAGTGGTTCGAGGCCAAGACTCAATTCGCCGTCGTGTTCGGCGAAAGGTTCGTCAGCCAGTGACGAAACCGGCCTCGCGCACAGAATTCCTGACAGTCCCATTTGAAGAGCGCGTCCAGCCCCGCATCGCCGGCGGTCTGGCGAGCGATGTCGCGAATGGTCCGGCCGAGATAGGTCTTGAGCCTGCGCAGCGCCTTGTTGGCCCGCTTGAACTGCTTGGCGTGGGCATAGCGCTGATGGCTGATCAGCGCCAGCTTGCCGACCCGCACATAGCTCTGGCGCAAATAGAGTCCCTTCCGCTTGGCCAGCCGCACCAGCCGCTCGCGCGCCCGGTAGATGAGCTTGGCGTCGGTCGGGAACATGACGTTCTTCGGCTGCACGGTGGCCCGACCCGCGGATGAGAGATTGTTGACCAACGTTCAAGTCCCGCCTCTTGCACCTCACATCCGCCGTACACTACCTCGACCGCCGATCGGGTTCGGCGGGCCAATTTCTACGCCAAAGGCCGTTGTCAGCAATCATGAGAGTGGATTGAATCTAGCACTTGGTGCCCACGTTTGACGGCGGCGATGATTTTGTCGGGGTCGGCGATTCAGGGATTTGGGTTGTTGATTGTGCTCGGCGAGGAAGCGACGGATGGCCGCCTGCAGGTCGACGACAGGATGAAAGCCGCCTCGCTTGAGGCGTCGCTCGACAGCTCGGCGAAGAAGCCCTCGACGGGGTCGAGCCAGACACCCTGCCTTCGCGCCCCAATCCGTTCGACCAAAGGCGCGGTTAACAACTCTTGCGCAGCCGGGCCGAACCGCCGTCTGTCACAGTTCTGCACAGCGCGCCCATTTGTCCGATTTGGCCCGGGCCCAGCAGCAGCCAAGGTCTGGCTTCATGTAGCCAATCTGCCTTACCGCGTGCCGAATTAAATATATTCACGATCCAAACGCCCCTTGTTCGTCCCTCCACGCGACTTGGAAATCACTGCGATAGTACAAAGTGTTCACATAATGACATAAAGATTTCTTTATGCAAGGTTGACAAAAGAGCGGGCTGCTGTGATTGTGTCTAAGCCATGGTTCTCCGTACGGCGCTGCCGCAGCGGAGCTAAGAGGGAAGCCGGTGCGATGCCGGCGCTGCCCCCGCAACTGTTAGAGGCGAGCCGACCCCACTCATGTCACTGAGGCGAACAGCCTTGGGAAGACGGGTAGCGGCTATGACCCCCGAGCCAGGAGACCTGCCACGGCGAGCTATTGTCCACGGGCGGGGTGTCTCGGTGGCCGCTGCAGCCCGGCGTTCGTACCGGCCTACTGGCGCCTTCGTTGTCCCCCACGCCCCAACCATCGGGGTATCGCATGTCTCTCTCTCAGCAAATTCCTGTAGCAACGCTTGGTGTGCCGCGTATCGGTCGCGGGCGGGAATTGAAATTCGCGCTTGAAAGCTATTGGTCCGGAAAATCTTGCGCTGCCGAGCTTCTCGCGACGGCAAAGGCGCTCCGTGCCGCGAGCTGGGAGGAGCAGCGCGATCGCGGTGTGTCGAAAATCCCGTCGAACGACTTTTCGCTCTACGACCATGTACTCGACACCGCCGCCATGGTCGGCGCCGTGCCGTCCCGCTACGCATGGAATGGCGGCGAGGTCCCACTCGACATCTATTTCGCCATGGCCCGCGGCAACCAAGGTCAGACGGGGAACTGCGACTCTGGTCGGGAGCATGCGGCTTGCCCTGCTCTAACCGCGATGGAAATGACCAAATGGTTCGACACCAACTATCATTACATTGTGCCGGAACTTGACGACGATCAGGCGTTCACACTCTCGTCGACGAAACCGGTTGATTACTTCCTCGAGGCTAAAGCCCTGGGCATTCATACACGCCCGGTCATCCTCGGACCGGTCACTTTTTTCAAGCTGGCTAAGTCACCTGCCGAAGGTTTCAATCCCCTCGCGCTCCTGCCGCGGCTTCTGCCCGTCTACGAACAACTCCTGCGGAGGTTGAAATTTTCGGGAGCCGATTGGGTGCAGATCGATGAGCCAGCCCTTGTGCTCGATCTAAACCCGAACGAACGAGCCGCACTTGAATTTGCCTATGGGCAGCTGTCGAAGGCCGCGCCCGAGCTGAAGATCATGCTGGCTACCTATTTCGGACCGCTGGGGGACAATCTCGAGACGGCGATATCGCTGCCTGTGGCCGGCCTGCATCTTGATCTCTCGCGTGCTCCCGAACAGTTGGAGACGGCTGGTCGGCTCGCGCCTAAGGATCTGGTGTTATCGCTTGGCTTGATCAATGGCCGCAACGTCTGGCGCGCGAACCTCACTGCCATTCTCGACCGCATCAAGCCGATCGTCGCGGGCTGGCCCTTGGACCGAGTCGAGATCGCGCCTTCGTGCTCGATGCTGCATGTGCCGATGGACTTGCGTATGGAGACGGTACTGGATGCGAACATCAGGTCGTGGCTCGCCTTCGCGGCCCAGAAGACCGACGAACTGGTCATCCTGGCTCGGGCCTTGTCCCAAGGTAGAGATGCCGTGGCTGGCGAGTTGAAAGCTTCTGACGAGGCTGCTTCGACTCGCGCAACATCCACGAAGGTCCATGACCCGCTCGTTGAAGGGCGGATCGCCGACATCAACGGCGCTATGAAGCAACGAAAGAGCGCATTTGCCGAGCGTTCCAGGGTCCAGGCCCGCACGCTCGGCCTGCCGCCGTTCCCGACGACGACCATTGGATCCTTTCCGCAGACGCCTCAGGTGCGCAAGGCGCGGTCCGCTCACGCGAAGGGCCAGCTCAGCTATGTCGATTACGAAACCTTTCTGAAGAAGGAGATCGAGGCTGCTATTCGCTGGCAGGAGGAGATCGGGCTGGACGTGCTGGTGCATGGCGAGTTCGAACGAAACGACATGGTACAGCATTTCGGCGAGCAACTTTCCGGCTTCGCCTTCACCGAACATGCCTGGGTGCAGAGCTATGGGTCGCGCTACGTGCGCCCCCCCATCATCTTCGGCGACGTATCGCGCCCCAATCCGATGACGGTGCGCTGGTGGCAATTCGCCCAGTCGCTTACGCAAAACCCTGTGAAGGGAATGCTTACAGGCCCAGTGACCATTCTCAATTGGTCTTTTGTTCGCGACGACGTACCCCGCTCCGAGGTCTGCCGCCAGATCGCGCTCGCTATTCGCGATGAAGTGACGGACCTCGAAAGATCCGGCGCAAGGATGATCCAGATCGACGAGGCCGCGTTTCGCGAAGGCTTGCCACTGCGCAAGTGCGACTGGAAGTTCTATCTCGACTGGTCGGTCGAATGCTTCCGGATCGCTTCAACAGGTGTAAAGGACTCGACTCAGATCCATACCCACATGTGCTATTCGGAGTTCAACGAGATCATCGACGCGATCGCTGAGCTGGACGCGGATGTAATTTCGATTGAGACATCGCGCTCGGCAATGGAACTGCTTGACGCCTTTACGAACTCTAAATATCCGAACCAAATCGGTCCCGGAGTCTATGACATCCACTCACCGCGCGTTCCGGAAGTCGCCGAGATTTCGGCCCTCCTCATGCTTGCCCGCGAGCGCTTGTCTGACGCTCAACTATGGGTAAACCCCGACTGTGGTCTCAAAACACGCAACTGGGAGGAGGCCCGCCCTGCCCTCGTGAACATGGTCGCTGCAGCACGCGCGCTCCGGGAGAAAGTGCAGGTCTGACGCTTGCCGAATTCTCGCGTGGCTAGTCGACAGCTACTGCTGCCGCTAATTTCGCGAAAACGCCTCGGTTCGCAGAACGCATTTGCATACCGCAGCCTCGCGAAATCTGGTCCCTAATGATGATGGCATCCTGGAATGGATCAGCGGCGTAAATGAGGCGGCTGCCTTGCCAGGTGTCGCCGAAGTCCAAATGTACGTTACGCCCAATACGCCGATCGTCAGGAAGGGCGATTTTCGAGACCTTATGGGCAGAGTCGTGGTGAGTTCTCCCGATCGGGCGCAGACTGAGACGATACTGCAATGCGCTACTGATCTAATAGGCTGGTCGATACCACCCTGCAGGATGTCGTCGTCGTTTTGGTACGCGCTCTCACGTTGATTGCCGCGCCGCAGGTTGCCGCGCTTGGATATGCCGAGCAGTCGCGGCTTGCCTCCGGTGGTCGCCTGTCGAGGCGCCAAGCCCAGCCAGGCGGCGAGGTCACGGCCGCGCCCGGAAGCTGCGCGCGTCACCAACGGCCGCGACAAGCGCAGTGGCATTGATGACACCGATCCCGGGGATCGTCGCAAGCCGACGCGCTGCTTCGTCCGTGCGCGCCATCTGCATGAACTCCGCATCAAAGGCGGCAATCCGCTCATCAAGGTTGCGCCATTCGGCACGCAGGTCCTCGACCAGCAGGCGCATACACGGCGATAGTCGGGGATCGTCCTCGTCCGCGAACACCCCCAGCTGGGCTTCCAATTGCTTCCGTCCCTTCGGAGCCACGATCCCGCGTTCCAACAATAGCGCGCGCAGATGGTTGATCAGCGCCGTGCGCTCCGCCACCAGACGCGAGCGCGCCCGATGCAAGGCCTGAATGTCCGATTGCGCCGCGCTCTTACCGGCACGAAGCGCATCGCCGGCCGCGTGGCTGCCTCCGCGATCGCCTCGGCATCGCGGTCGTCATTCTTGTTGGCCTTCACGTAGGGGCGAATCGTACGGCGACATCAACCGGATAGTGTGACCAGCAGCAGCGCCGAGCACCCGGCCGAGTGATGCGCGCCGCAGCAGGCTTCCATCGCCACAATGCAAGCCGGCAAGGAGCCGACAAAATCCGCTACGCCGTCGCGACGATGCCGTCGACGTAGGACGACGGCGCCAGCCTCATCCAGCCCGACGAGGCTGCACACGTTCTTGCCAAGATCAATTCCAAGCACGAAAATCGACATCGGTCCGTTCCTCTCTCATTCCAAAACAGAGCGATCTTAACCGATCGCTCCAGAGAGGGGCGGGCCATCTCATAATCACGCCCGGCAGCAGCAGAGAAAATCGAATTGCAAGAAAACAGCGGCCCAATACAGAACATCTTGCAAGACCAAATCCGCAATCCTCCTCAATCAGAAAGCCAGATCAATGGCTTGCCGATACCTCACGGGCGACTCACTATGCTTGTCCGACACACGCGTCACCGTACGAAGGGAATGGAAGCTACAGGGTTCTAGTACCACTTTATGGATAGCCGTGAGACGCACCGGCGCGATCACGACTCGTTATCGTGGGAGTTGGTGCAACTGGAGATGCAGTCGCTGTTCTAATGGCGGGTCGGCCTCGCGCCGCCCAAGCGGGAGATGGCATCTGAAGCTGTGCTTCGTGTCATCCGAGTTTATCGAAGGTTCGGGGAAGACGCGGCTGCAGATATCCTGTGCATAGCGACAACGGGTGTGGAACTCACAGCCGGATGGCCGCCGCATCAGGCTCGGCACCTCACCCTTGAGCTCGATCCTATTGAGCACAGCATCCGGGTCAGGCTCAGGATTGGCCGCAAGCAGCGCCTCGGTGTAGGGATGACAGGGGTGTTCAAAGATACGCTCGGTCGAGCCGACCTCTATAAAGCGGCCGAGATACATGATCGCCATTCGATCGGTCATGTGGCGTACGACATTGAGATTGTGCGTGATAATTAGGATCGCCATGCCGAGTTTGTCCTGAAGCCGCGCGAGGAGATTGAGCACCTCGCCCTGCACCGAGACGTCGAGGCCTGCGGTCGGCTCATCGGCAATAATCAAGTCCGGATTCAGCGCAAGGGCTCGCGCGATGCCTACGCGCCTGGCCTGACCGCCGGAAAGCTGATGGGGATAGCGGCGAGCGAAATCATCTGGCAAGCCGACCAAGCGCAGCAGGCGCGCCGCCTCGGCACCGGCATCGCGATCCTTTAGCTGATGGATACGAAAAGGCTCCATCAACAGCGATCGCACTGTCAGTCTTGGCGAAAGCGAGCCGACCGGATCCTGGAACGTCATCGCCATCCGGCGCAGGTACGGCTTGCGATCAGCCCCCGTGATATCCTCAATCTCCTGTCCGTCGAAATTGATGCTGCCGCTCACAGCTCGCTGCAAGCCGATTATCGTGCGCGCGATGGTGGATTTGCCTGAGCCGCTTTCACCGACAAGGGCGAGTGTCTCGCCCTTGTCGATTTCAAAGGTCACACCGCATACCGCGTCGAAAAAAGGCGCTTTCGTCCCGGTTGCCAGCGCCTTCAGTGGACCCATGGTGCGGAAGCGGACGCGCAGGTTCTCAACCCGAAGCAGCGCGCTCATGCCGACACCAACCGTTCTTCGTCGAGGAGATGGCATCGCGCGACTTGGTCCAGGCCGATGCGATACTCAACCGGATTGTCGTGCGCACACCGATCAAATGCCTGTGGGCACCGCGCGCGGAAGATGCATCCCACCTTGCTGCCCAGGAGACTAGGCACCTCACCGGGAATAGTCGGCAAAGTGCGCGTGCTCTTTTTGATACGCCCGGGATCGCACTCAAGCAGCGCGCGCGTGTAGGGATGAGCGGGATTATGGAAGATGTCCCGAACGGCGCCCTGCTCCACCACTTCGCCCGCATACATGACGGCGACCCGGTCGCACAACTCGGCCACCGCTCCGAGGTGGTGGGAGACGAACAGAATCGAGCAGCCGATCTCCTTTTGCAGATCCTTGAGGAGATGGATGATCTGCACCTCAAGGGTTGCATCGAGCGCGGTGGTTGGCTCATCGGCGACGAGGAGCGTGGGTTTCACAAGAAGCGCCATGGCAATGCAAACGCGCTGACGCATGCCGCCCGAGAAGTGATGAGGATAGACGCCGATACGGCTCTCCGGATCAGGAATTCCGACCCGGTGAAGCATTTCGAGGGCACGAGCGCGCTTTTCGCTTCGGCTTCCTTGTTCGTGGTGCTGAATATCGATCATCTGGCTCTCGATGGTCCGCACCGGATTGAGTGCGGTCATCGGGTCTTGGAAAATCATCGAAAGACGGTCGCCGAGCAGGCTCCGATGCTCGGAAGCGGGCATTTTGAGCAGTTCTCGACCTTCGAACACGATGCTGCCGGCTGTGACATCGGCATTTTCGGGAAGCAGGCCCATCACCGTATATGCAAGCGTGGATTTCCCAGATCCACTCTCGCCAACTATGCCGACCACCTGTGCCGCCGGAACTACGAGCGAAACGTCACGCAGGGCGTGGACGTGCCCACGTGGTGTGCCAAAATCGAGATTCAGATCACGGATCTCAAGAAGCGGCCGGGCGGACGTATGCTGTGTCAGACGGTCGTGTCTCATAGGTCTTTCCGTAGTTTGGGATCGAATATGTCGCGCAGCGCCTCCCCGAGGAACGTGAAGCCGAGTGTTGCGAGAACGATGGGAATGCCGCCGGCTATGACGAGCCAGGGCGTCTGACCGATGTAGCTATAGCCATCGTTTAGGATAGCTCCCCAATCAGGCGTTGGTGGTCGCACGCCCATGCCGAGAAAGCTGAGACCCGCCTCTACGGCGATGACGGCCGGAACGTCCATGCTCACCAGAATTAGAAGCGGGCTGACAACATTTGGCAGCACGTGCACGGCGAGGATGCGTGTCGTGCCGGCACCCATGCTGCGCTCCGCGGCGATGTACTCACTGCTACGCAGCGCTTCTGTCTGGGTGCGCACGACACGCGCGTAAATCGGCATAGACGTTATCGCGATAACTAAAATGACACTCGTCAAGCTTGGTCCCAGAAGCGCGATCATGGCCAGCGCGAAAATGATACCTGGAAACGAGCGGATCGTATCGAAGAGCAACAAGAGTACATTGTCGAGCCAGCGAGGACCGAACCCTGCAATCAAACCAAGTACGAGGCCGACTGCCAGCGAACTACCGAGCGCCGCGAAAGCAACAAGGAGCGGGATGCGACCGCCCATAATAATGCGAGAAAACGTGTCACGGCCCAGTTGGTCTGTCCCCAGCAAAAAATCGATTGAAGGTGCGGCCAGACGCGGCCCCATCATGATTTGGGTCGGATCGTGCGTGATAATCAGCGGAGCGAAGATCGCAGTTGCGACTATGACAATGACAAGCACTGCTCCGAGCACGCCCAGGCGGTTTTTGCGAAATTGCCCCAAAAAGCTGCGAAAGGCGCCTGTACCCATTGCATCGTTGGGTTCGGATCGGATGGCTTCAGTGCTGACCATGTCAAAGCTTTTCCCGCGTTCGAGGGTCGAGGAATGCGTTGACAAGATCCGAGAGCATCGTAGCAGAAACAATAAGGAAGGTGGTGACGAGCACAACACCCATCACAATCGGGTAGTTGCGCGTATTGACGGCGTTCACAATCAAAGCGCCAACGCCAGGTCTCGCAAAGACCACCTCGATAAAGACCGCAGACGAAAGAAGCCAAGCGATGCCCACCCCGAGTATGGTCACGGTCGGCAGGATCGCGAGCGGAAGCGCATAGCGCGCAACGATACGCCATTCTGAGATCCCGAAGGAACGAGCCATGCGCACGTGATTTTCGGCCAAGATTTCAAGCATGGATGCCCGTACCAGCCGGGAAATGTAGCCAACCCAGCCAATCCCGATGGCGAAGGCCGGAAGAATGAGATGGATAAGCCCGTCCCAGAAGCCACTACCCGCTCCAATCGCTGGCAACCAGCGCAGAGTCACGGCAAAAATCAGCAGCACAAAGACTGCCATCACGAAGGAAGGAATTCCGATCGTGGCGACCGTCACTACGCCGGCCACCTGGTCGACCACCGAGTTACGCCTTGTCGCCGAGTAGCAGCCGAGCGGCACTGCTATCACGACCGCCCATAAGATTGACACCAAAATCAGTTCGATCGTAAATGGCAATTGCTCAAAGACAATGTGGGCAACAGGCCTCTGGCTGAATACGTCGAAGCCGAGATCGCCGTGGAGCAGCCCGCCGAAGAACGTAACGATCTGCACAACGAGTGGCTTGTCTAGCCCCATCTGCTGATGCAGCAGCGCCTTCATCTCGGGCGTCGCCCGCGGGCCGAGCAGGACCGCGCCAGGATCGCCTGGCACAGCCCTGATCATTAGAAACAATAGCGTCACCGCGACCGCAATAATTGCGATCGCGAGAGCGGTTCGCCTGAGGAGGTAGAGCCACATCTTCTTAGTCAGACCACGTCGCTCAAGCCCAAACCGGCTTGAAATCAATATAAAGGGGGCGACCATCCGCACGGGTCGCGGCTTGGGTCTGCGTGGTGCGATACACGAACGGAGTGGCACCATGGGTAAGGAACCGGTACGCGCCGGAATCCTCCATGAGATCCTGCAACTCGCGGTAGATTTTCGCCCGCTCATTCGGATCGCTGACGGTGCTCCCCTTAGCGCTAAGCTCGTCAAAACGCTGGCTGCGGAAGCGCTCCCAGTTCCAGATGCCCACTTGATCTTGTACGAACCACGACGTAACATAATGGGGATCGGGCAGACTGTCGAAGTACATGACGGTGAGTTGCATTTCTTTCCAGCGATCGCCTTCCGATTCCATACCGAGAGTCCAGAACGAGCCGGAATCCTGGACATTGACCTCGAGCCTGATCCCAATCTGCGACAGTTGCGCCTGCACCGTTTGTGCTATGGTCGAATAGGTGGTCTCGTTCAGGCAATCGATGGTCAAGGTCAGATCGCTCACACCGGCCTTTTCCAAGAATTCCTTGGCCTTTTCGAGATCGCCTTCCGGTGCGACGAGCGCCTTCTCGCGATATCCGACAATGCCTGGAGAAATAGCGCCTGTGGCTACGGCAGCCTGGCCCGCATAGGCGGCATCCAGGATCTGAGGTACATTGATCGCCCATTGAATAGCCTTTCGGACATTGATGTCCTTCAGCTTCGGGTGATCCATATTCATGCCGATCCAGATGAAACGGAGCGAGGGCTTTTCCTCAACCTTGGTGTCGGCGCGCGGATTGCTCTTGAAGTTCGCCAGCGAATCCAGACTGATGCGAGTGAAATCGATATCACCCGTCTGATAGGCGCGCTCCGCCGCCTTGTCGTCGTTAATCGGGATGATGCGTATTTCGTCATAACCCGGCTTTGGCCCAGACCAGTCCGGATTGCGTGTCAACAGCATATATTGATTTAACTGCCAGTCGGCGAGCACATATGGGCCGGAGAAAGCCGGCGGCTTGGTGCCGAAGTTACCGCCATCCTTGGTTGCCGCCATCACTGCATGCTCAGAAACGATGTGGCCAACACCAAAGGGGAGTGCGACGTTCCAGAGCGGCACGAACGGCGCTTTGAGTACAATCACGCCCGTGTAGTCATCCTCAATCTCGACGCGATCGAGCGGACCCCAATCGGGCTTGGATGGCGCATTGAGCTTGATGACGCGCTCAAACGAGAATTTCACATCCTTCGAAGTCAACTCGCCATGGCCGCCAGTAAACTTGATGCCCTTTTTTAGACGGAAGCGGACGTGGGTGGGATCGACCTGCTCGATCTTTTCTGCCGCCTCCAGTTCCCAGCCCCAGTCCGTGCCCGACTTGTAGTGTGTGAGCTTCGAATAGATGCAGTTCATCACGTCGACACTCGTGATTAAGTACCAAGCAGGGTCAAGCGTGCTGAGTTCTGTGAGGGAACGGACCTTGAGTACCCTGCCCTGGGCTGCCCAAATGGCTTGAGACAAGGGCATGCCGGCAGCGACAATGCCCCCGCCGAGCGCGGCGCCTGTCTTAATAAAGGTACGGCGAGTCACGCCGCCCACGGCATCATTCATAATCTGGTCCTCCCGTTATTCCGTTGACGCGCTTTCCACTCGTTAGGACCGCTTTCGTCTTGGTTGCGTATGCTTATATTGCGCACCGGCGCATCTGCCTGGTGTTGCCTCTATCGCGGTTAGTTTACTTCACTGGTAGCAGCCCGAGGCAATGGCGGCGGGGCGCTCTCCCTGAGCGCAGGCTACGAGTTCTTGTTGCAGTGCAACTCGTTGTTCCCACCGGATATTTCCATCAAATCTCCGTTCCGGAAATGGAAATTGTTAAGTTCCTTAATCCAATTTCGATATATATATATAGGAGCGTCGATCAGATAACCTCTTCCCCGAATTTTCCAGTGCGCAGAAGCCGTCGCGGTCGATCGATCCATCTTGGCGCAACATGGCTCAGCTTCCGCCACGCCCACGGACGCGTTCTGTTCCACTCGAGGCTGCAGCGGTTTTGGCGAAGTTGAAGGGCAGCAGGTCGTCGATATCAGTATCGATATTGAGGCAGTTCGGTGAGAACGTGGCGCAACCATGCGAGCGGCTCGAGCGTGAAGCGCGGCAGGTCAGCACCAAGCTGTAGACGATGGCTCTGGCTCCGTCGACGGTATCGCCGAACAGCCAACTTTTCCGGCCATTGGCAAAGATTCTAGGCCAGTCGATCGCCTGCGCCAGCCGCACCAACTCGTGCTTCAAGTTGATGATTTGGTCGAACTTGGAGCGGAACAGCCTGATCTCCCGTCTCGCGCTTCTCGCATGGCCTCGACACGGTCGCCCCCTCAATTCGCCTCGGCAAAACGAGTGAACGTATGGCCCGCCCCGTCCGCGAGGGGTATTTTGAAGATTGCTCTGTTCAGTCTGCGTCAACGTATCCGGTCTCGGGGTCGTGGCCCCGGCAAGATGGAGATCCGCGCAGCCTGGTCCTCATAATCACAGCGGTCTCGAGCGACCGTTCACTTCGTCCAGGTTTCCAAGCTGCCGTTCGACTGTCAGGCCATCTTCCTCTCACCACTCGCAGCGGTGACCTCAGCTCAATAGCCGGAGGCCATCAGGTTCCCTATGCCGCCGCGATCGCCGGATCGAAGCCATGCTCCTTGCGCAGACGCCAAGCCCAGCCAGGCGGCGAGGTCACGGCCGCGCCCGGAAGCTGCGCGCGTCACCAACGGCCGCGACAAGCGCAGTGGCATTGATGACACCGATCCCGGGGATCGTCGCAAGCCGACGCGCTGCTTCGTCCGTGCGCGCCATCTGCATGAACTCCGCATCAAAGGCGGCAATCCGCTCATCAAGGTTGCGCCATTCGGCACGCAGGTCCTCGACCAGCAGGCGCATACACGGCGATAGTCGGGGATCGTCCTCGTCCGCGAACACCCCCAGCTGGGCTTCCAATTGCTTCCGTCCCTTCGGAGCCACGATCCCGCGTTCCAACAATAGCGCGCGCAGATGGTTGATCAGCGCCGTGCGCTCCGCCACCAGACGCGAGCGCGCCCGATGCAAGGCCTGAATGTCCGATTGCGCCGCGCTCTTACCGGCACGAAGCGCATCGCCGGCCGCGTGGCTGCCTCCGCGATCGCCTCGGCATCGCGGTCGTCATTCTTGTTGGCCTTCACGTAGGGGCGAATCGTACGGCGACATCAACCGGATAGTGTGACCAGCAGCAG
Source organism: Mesorhizobium australafricanum (assembly GCF_033977265.1). Classification (NCBI taxonomy): domain Bacteria; kingdom Pseudomonadati; phylum Pseudomonadota; class Alphaproteobacteria; order Hyphomicrobiales; family Phyllobacteriaceae; genus Mesorhizobium; species Mesorhizobium australafricanum. The sequence continues at coordinate 173,978 of NZ_JAVIIT010000011.1, forward strand.
CGCCGAGCACCCGGCCGAGTGATGCGCGCCGCAGCAGGCTTCCATCGCCACAATGCAAGCCGGCAAGGAGCCGACAAAATCCGCTACGCCGTCGCGACGATGCCGTCGACGTAGGACGACGGCGCCAGCCTCATCCAGCCCGACGAGGCTGCACACGTTCTTGCCAAGATCAATTCCAAGCACGAAAATCGACATCGGTCCGTTCCTCTCTCATTCCAAAACAGAGCGATCTTAACCGATCGCTCCAGAGAGGGGCGGGCCATCTCATAATCACGCCCGGCAGCAGCAGAGAAAATCGAATTGCAAGAAAACAGCGGCCCAATACAGAACATCTTGCAAGACCAAATCCGCAATCCTCCTCAATCAGAAAGCCAGATCAATGGCTTGCCGATACCTAACGGGCGACCGTTTAATTACTGTTTAATTGTCATTGTATGTAGTTCTCTGGTTTAGACGGATGAAGCCCCTCCTATTCGCTTGCCACTAAACGGCGTGATTGAAAAACTAATTAGATCGACTGCATGTTGAAGTATAATCTCGGTCTGATCGTGGCTGGAGGACGTGGCAATCACATATCCGATACAATCGCGGTAATCTCCCTTCCTAACGAGTGACGTCTTCGCTTCAACATAAACTCTCACCTCGGCGACGCCCGGTACCGCAGCTGACTGGCTCTGGCCATCAATGCAATCCAGAAAGCCATCCCGCTCAGGAACCAGGAATCGCACGGCCGCAGTGTGCGAGTGCTTTCTGCACAAGTTCCACTCGTCGCCGATGACTAGCTTAATGTGCTCCGTGACTAGATCGACACCGTAAGCCAGTTGAACCAGTTGAGGAGCAGTCCCGCCCCCAAGACGCGGATTGACTTCAATGACGACCGGGCCACGCTCCGTCCACCGGAGTTCGATACAAGTTGCCCCCCAGCCAAGGCCGAGAGTTCGCAGGCAATTCAGCGAAACATCGACGATACTATCATACTTGTCACTATCCAGCACGGCAGGATAGGTAACCTGATGATAAACGAAATGCGGCAGCGGGCCGAAGTCAATGTGGCTAATTCCAACGACCTCATTTCCCATAATGTCAACGCAATAATGGAGTCCCTCTGCAAACTCTTCGACTAGTATCCTCGGTGAACACTGCCATACGTGCTTTCCGCCCAACAGATAGGCCGTATGTTCGGCTAACTCGTCGAAATTGCGGCACAATCGGACTCCGCTGCTGCCGCGGCCTTCGGCTGGCTTTAGTATCACTGGCAGCCCGACCTCGGCGGCATGGCGCTCTACTTCGGTCTGATCTGATGCCAGCCGATACGCCGGCATTGGGACGCCGGCAGTGGCGAGGAGCCGGCGCTGAGCGAATTTGTCGCAGCATCGTTCGACCGATGCCGGGTTCGGTCCCGGTAGATTGAAATGTCTGCTGAGCCTGCCAGCCATTGCATAGAAGGACTCCGCGGCGCTGGTGATGCCGGCAATGTCATAGGTCACACTTAGCCGGGAACATTCGCGGATAAGCGCATCGAGACTTTCAGTGTCGACGCGGACTGCCTGAATGTCCTCCTCAGCAACGTAATCGTACTGAGCCGGATTAGCCGACAAGATAGTTGGATGGAGCCCAAGACGGCGGGCCGCTTGGACGAATAGCGGACCGTTGGACAGCCGATTACCGTCCTCTATTAGTATGAGTGCTCTTGTTGCCATGTTTGTTGATCTCCTACCTTGCGTTCTGTTGAAGCGATTCTATCGCCGCGCTGGATTCCGATCTTTGAAGCGAACTTACCATTCTCAGCGAATTGCGCTCGTAAAGATTCCATGAATTCAACGAAAGGTATGTTACAGCGCTTTGATTGGGGGCGCCGCGCGAGCGTCTAAAACAATTTTCGCGTTTCGGACGTTCAGGGCGCTGAAGTTTCGGTTGCGGAGTTTGGATCTTTTCACAGCAGCTGAGGCTGGATCTTGAAAAGCGCGCACGGGGCTGCCGGCTCCTGCGAGGGCAAACTCGGACCGAATGGCCTTCGGGTCGAGTTCACTGTTCGTGGCATCGGCGATACATTGCTCAAGGCCAGCATCATCGTCGCCACTTTTCACTGCACAAAACGGCGGGGCGAGTTCGCCCGCGATCGAAAATTCTGACGGATGTTAAGTCTGTCGGTGAGGATCCGCCGCTAGCAGGTGGATCGGCGCATCGAAGCTGTCGTGGTGAAGCAGGATTTCGACAACTCGCCCCTGCCACACCCGCATATATGGCTACCTTGCTCGGGCCACCGCCCAAGCCGCCGCTCCGATGCACGATGACGTTCAACCCCTTTGTGGGGATTTCCGGCGAATGGACCGCAAAGCCCGATTTGAACTGCAAGATTCGAGTCGCTTTTTGTCAAATTGCCTTTTTTCACATTGCGGCTTTACTTCCCTTCTCGTCGGCGCCGCGCTGATGCGGGCCATGATCCGCAGCGTGTTGGGTGACTACCGCAGCTTGCTTCCTTCTATGAAACCGTGACAGCAAATTGCGACGGGTCCGGTCATGACAGCCAACTCGCCGTCAAGAAGTTCGATTTCCAAGATTCCGGCCGGAAGGTGAACTGCTATGGTCGTCCAACTGACGAGGCCCCGTCTAAGCGCCGCATACGCTGCTACGCATGCACCAGTTCCACATGCCATCGTTAGTATGCCCGGTCGCTCCCAAACGACGAGCCGGAGTGTCTGTTCGTCCAGACGCTCAGCCGCACCCACGTTAACGCCCTCCGGGAAAAGAGGATCGTTCTGCACCGCAGGGGCATATCGAGCCATGTCGACGCTATCGAGCTGATCGACAAAGAAGACGGCATGCGGGTTGCCGATATTAAGGGCGACGCCGTCTGCGAGGGGTCCGCTTTCGATGGGGAGATGGAGTGTGTCAACCTGCCGAGATAGGGGAATCTTGTGCCAGTCCACGCTGATCGGTCCAAGTGTGACGCTGATCCGCTTCAGTCCTGCTTTGCGGCATTGGAGAACGCCGGATGCCGTTTCTATCCGCACCTCGTCTTTGCCGGTCTCCTCCAGGAGCAGATACGCCATGCAGCGAGTAGCGTTCCCGCATGCACCGACTTCCCTGCCATCGATGTTGAAAATCCTCATCGCTGCATAAGCGCCGCCGCTTAATCCCTCATATGAGGGCCGCTCGATGGTCAGCAGCTGCTCGCCTCCGGCACCGGCATTCGTGCTACATATACGCACTATGTCTTCGACAGCGAAACGCTTGGTCCAGTCGCGCCGATCAAGGATCACGAAGTAGTTCTGTAAACCATGCATTTTGATGAAGGGCCAGGACATCGGCGATTCAAGCGACGGAGGTTGCGAGAGAAAGTCGATGTACTTCATCGTCCCATCCACCTAATGTGTGTACTTGGCGACCGTCCCGGGATCGACGCCGGGTATCTGCCATTCGGACCTGTGTCGAGTGCCATCAAGGCTTCTTTCTGCGCCAGGACGGACTGCGACCTTCGTACTTCGGCTAAAAGACGGTTACTTAGTCAGGAAAATAAAAAATCGCTGCGTCAGGCCGAATCGAAATCGACAGCGAGCGCGGCGTGATCTTGGTCGAGTATGGTAAGAACGGCAAGAACCGCACAGTGACGCTGTCGGCGCAGCTTCTGCGCATCGTGCGGGGTCTACTGGCGCTTAGCGAACCCGCAGGGTTTGCTGTTTCCAGGCCGATCGACGTCCGCCAGTTGTTCAGCGCCGCAGTCAAAACGCCTTTCATCTATTCCTCCTGCGACCATACGATAGTTTGGGCGCGTTATGTTTATCAAATCGTGCGGCTAGTTTTGTAAAAGTTCGATTAATTCAGCAGATCGCAGGGCAATTCAACTACACACGGCCCACTCCAATGCTGCCCAGAGAAGGCGCCGCATCAAGGTGTCCTACTGGCTCGTTCGTGCCGCGCTGTCCGGTGGGCTCAAGACGGCTATCTTGGAGCGTCGAGCGCCATACAAGAGCGCAATCGAACTGTGGTCGCATGCCTACCTGGGCTGCCATATTGAGCGTTGCCGGTCTGCGGGCGATCCGCATCGCTATAATTCCTGCCTTGATGGCTCCTCGACACGTTCATCCTCCAGGTGCTCGTCGAGTTCGGCGTTCAGTATCCGCTCCGACAGCGCCTTCTTCAGGTCGTCGACCAACTCTTCCCGGGCGAACACCTCATTCGGGTCGCGTCCGGCAAGCAACTGGTCCAGAAGTTCCTTCTCGATAGCCATGTGATGATTCTCTCCCTTCCATCGTCATGGCCTCTCGCACAGAATTCCTGACAGTCCCCTCCCGATCTCTCGCAGCGCAAGTTCAACGCGGAGCGCGCCAACCGCAAATGGGTGATCGACGTGACGGAGTACAGCGTGGTGCGCATTTCGCTGATTGTGAGCAGGCATTTCACGCGATGGTGAGCGCTCATTTCATTTGATCGTGAGCAGGGATTTCACGCGATCATGAGCGGCCGCTTCGCCCGACCTGTTGATTGATTCAGGTGTTTGCGGCTGCGTCAAGAGCGTGGGCGCGGGCTTTATGTTTTCGCATGCTTTCTCCGGTGAGTTGAAGGCGGTGAGCGTTGTGAACGAGGTGATCCAAAATCGCATCGCCGAGCGTGGGATCGCCGACAACATCGTGCCAGTGTTCCACCGGGATTTGGCTTGTGACGATTCTGGACGCGCGGCCGTGGCGATCATCGAGGATCTCCAGGAGGTCGCGACGCTCGGCTGCATTGAGGACCGACAGGCCCCAGTCGTCGAGGATAAGGAGTTGAATGCGCCCGAGCGTCTTGAGCAGGCGGCCATAGCGCCCATCGCCACGCGCCAGCGCGAGCGCCTCAAAGAGGCGCGGGACGCGATGATAGAGCACCGATCGATTGTCGCGGCAGGCCTTGTGGCCGAGGGCGCAGGCGATCCAACTCTTGCCCAAGCCGGTTGCGCCGGTGACCAGCACGTTCTCGTGGCGGTCGATCCAGCGCCGGCGACGAGCCTGGCGAAGACGGCGCGGTCGATGCCGCGCGGGGGTACGCAAATCGACATCTTCCACACAGGCGCTCTGGCGCAGCGCGGCGAATTTGAGGCGGGTGGTGAGCCGTTTGGTGTCGCGCTCGGCCGCTTCGCGATCGACAAGAAGCCCGATGCGCTCCTCGAACGACAGGGCATCGAGATCCGGTGATCGTCGCTGCACCTCGAAGGCCTTGGCCATTCCGGTCAAGCCGAGTGCGATCAGCCGTTCATGGGTGGGATGGGTGAGCATTGAGAACTCTATGGTTCAGTGGAAATAGCCCTGACCGCGAATGTTGCCGTGGCGCAGGGGTTGATGATCGGGCGCCTCGTCGAGGAACGCGCGATCAAGGCCGTTCTTGAGGATCGAACGGATCGAGGCGACGGAGCGTGCCTTGATGAGGATGCCGCGTTGGCAGGCTGCATCGACGCGCGTGTTGCCGTAGCTCTTAGTCAGCGCCAGGATGCCGAGACAGGTGCGAAAGCCCTGTTCGGGATGCGGCCGGTCAGCGATGACGGCTTGGAAGAAGGCGGCGGTGGCAGGACCGATCTTCTCGCCGGCCGCGATCAGTCCCCCCGGCGTCCACTTGCCGTAGCGGCGATGCGCGCTCGGCATGTGATCGGCAACGGTGGTGTGGCCGCGCCGGTTGGGCGCACGGGCGTGGCTGGCGATCCGCTGCCCCTTGTGGAAGATCTCGACAGTGTTGTCGGCGATACGCACATCGACGAGCTCGCGGATCAGGCGGTAGGGCGTGGAATACCAGTGTCCGTCGACCTCGACATGATAATCGGGCGCGACACGGCAACGCTTCCAGCGCGCAAAGACGTATGGCTGGTCCGGCAGCTCTCCCAGCTTCGGCCTGTCGATCTCGGCGAAGAGCTCGGCGCGGCTGGAGCCGAAACCGCGCATCTGGCGGGCGTTGAGATCGGCGACGAGCAGGCGGATGGCGGCGTTCAGCTCCGCCAGGCAAAAGAAGCGCTGATTGCGCAGCCGCGCCAGGACCCAGCGCTGGGCGATTTGCACGGCGACCTCGACTTTTGCCTTATCCTTCGGGCGTCTCGGCCTGGCTGCGAGAACTGCGGTGCCGTAATGGCTCGCCATCTCCGCATAGGTCCGGTTGAGACCGGGGTCGTAGCGATCGGGGTTGGTGACGGCGGCCCTGAGATTGTCGCAGACCACGAACTTCGGCACGCCACCCAGAAAGGTGAAGAGGTTCGTGTGCACGCCGATCCAGTTGGGCAGGCTCTCGCTCGGGCACGCCTCGGCGTAGGTATAGTTCGACGCGCCCATCGCTGCGACGAACAGCTTCATAGGATGCGCTTCGCCGGTGATGGGGTCGAAGATGTCGATGGTGTCGCCGGCGAAATCGACAAACACCTTCTCGCCGCCCAGGTGCGTCTGGCGCATCGTCGGGCGTGCGCGCCCTTTCCAGGCCTCGAAGGTCGTACAAAACCAGGTGTAGCCAAGGCCGTCAGGATTGGCCGCACGATACTCTTCCCAGAGCAGCACCCGCGTTACATTGCGCCGGCGCAACTCCTTCTCGACATAGCTCCAATCGGGCACCGGCCGCCGGGGGCTTTGCGACGCTGCCTTCGGCGCCGGGAAGAGCAGCAGCTCAAGGCCTTCGTCATCCATCCCCTCGGGCAGCGGCCAGCTCAGCCCGGCAAGACGGGCGCGCCGCAGATAACCATGCACGACGCCATTGCTGACCCCGAGCGTGAGCGCAATGGCACGCTCGGTCAGGCCCTGGACATGTCTTAGACGTAAAACTTCTCTGATCCGGCGCATCGACAATCTCTGGGTTGGCATCAGGCTTCCTCGTTTTGAACGAGGCATCCTGTAGACAGGCTGAGTTGTCGGCCGAAGCGTCCAGCACCTCCGAAAAGGTGCTCACGATCGTCTGAAATCGCTGCTCACGATCACCCGAAATCGTTGCTCATGATCCCGTGAAATCCGTGCTCACGATGCGGTGAAATCCGTGCTCACCATCGCCTGAAATACGCAGCGTGGCCGGCGACAAGCTCTACCTGTCTCCCATCATGGACCTCTACAATGGCGAGATCCTCGCGTTCGAAACCTCACGAAGGCCGCTGTTCAAGCTGGTGGACAATATGTTGACCAAAGCCCTTGCCCAGCTCGATGGACGAACGGCCGATTCTGCATTCCGATCAGGGATGGCAATACCAGATGCCGGCATTCCAGCGCAGGCTGGAAGCCAGAGGCCTTGCACAGAGTATGTCTCGCAAAGGCAATTGCCTCGACAACGCACCGATGGAGAGCTTCTTCGCCACGCACAAGTCCGAACTCTTCTATCCGGAAAGATTCGAGACCGCCCAAAGCCTCGATACGGCCATCGTGCGCTACATCGACCTTTACAACCACCGCCGCATCAAACTGGAACTGAGAGGGCTGAACCCTGTGCAATACAGGACCCAGCCCTTAAATGCGCCAGCTCAATGAACCGTCCACTTTATAGGGTCAGTTCAAAGACCCCGGGGCGGTTCAATCCTCCGTCCTACCATTTTTGGGAGTAAACCTGTTCGACGATCGCCATCACGCATGACCCACAGTCCCGTGTGCGCTGCACTTCAACGGCCCAATGAGTCAGCATCAACGGATCTCCAACCTGTTCCAAGATCCAGCCTCAGCTACTGTGAAAAGATCCAAACTCCGCAACCGACACTTCAGCACCCTAAACGTCCGAACCGCCAAAATTGTCTTAGACAATTCGTGGTGCGACGCGGCCGGTCAAAAGCTATGTAACATACCCTTCATTGAATTTATAGAATCTTCACGTGCGTCAAATCGGTGTGAATGGTACGTTCGCTTCAACGACTGGATCAAGGGCGGTTAGAGTTATGCTGGTTGTGCTCAAACACAGAATGCACAAGGAGTTTCAATGACAAATAAGAGCGCTCATCCTAATTGAAGACGACAATAGACTTTCCACCTGATGCTCGACCAAGCGGTCCGGCGTCATGGTCTTCGGCCAATTTTTTTGGTCGGCTGATCCGGCTCAGTACGACCCCATTGCTGCGGAGGGTATTGAGGCGTGTCGATACAGACAATCTCGATGCGCTGATCCACGAATGTTCCCGGCCAAGTGCCACCTATGGGATTACCGGGACAGAGTTCGCCGTCCCCACGAGGCATGACCTGAACGACGGCATGCTCTAGAAACGCAGAAGTCTACCAAGCCGGTGTAAACCGCTCGCATTATTGATTATATAAGGAGAAACGGAAGATGACAGACCTTGATCATGTAAAGATAAGGCTTGAGCATAGTCAACATCGCGCGTTTCCGCTACATACTCAAGCTTTTGGATTAAAATTGACCGTAAATCAGGGGGTCTTTTCACCACAAGAATTCCAGGCTTGGCGCTGGCTTGCTGAGAATTTTCCTCCCGTTTCTGGGAAACGCATTCTAGAAATCGGTTGTGGGTTCGGACTTCCGGGCCTTTACCTCGCGGCAATCGGTGCGCAATCTTTGCTCGCTTGTGATATTGACCACAAGGCGGTCGCGAACACATTAGAAAATGCCGCTAGAAACGGTATCAACAATGTTGAGGTGATTGAAAGTGATATTTTTTCCAATATTCCATCTAATCGTAAATTCGATTATATTTTTTGGAACTATCCCTCAATTTATGCTCCGGGAGATTATCAGTATACTGACGAAATCGAACGAGGGGCTGTTGATCCAGGCTATCGGTTGCTCAGCCGGTTCTTATCGGAAGGGCCAAACTTCCTCACAGAGTCTGGCTATATCCTCCTGGGGCTGGCGGCCGACGGCGCGCGGGACGATCTTTTCTCAGAGATTATTCACGCAAACGATCTCGTTTCCGTGCTTCTCGCGTCAGGTACCTACCCGCAGGTGACCCAAATCTACAGGATGTTCTCTATACGCAAATCTTGTGCGGTCTGACGACGCGAATGAGCAAGGAACGCCTCCATACCGTTGCGCCTAGCGCCTTGACTGCCGCGCTCGCCGCTCGATCTCGGAGCAGAGAGAGAGCAACGCGTAATGGACGCGCGCTATGACACAAAGCCAGCCGCCGGCCTTGAGTGCCGTTCAGCGACCGGGATGCCATTGTATAGGGTGCGTTAAACCACCGGCCTTTGTATCGCTGCTGAATTTTTGATATTTCACCTAAAGGAAACGATATGCCTCTCGAAGTGTCGTTCATGTTCGGTGGGATTTCTACCGAATACGATGGATCCATAGAATCAATGATAAGCATTGCGTCTGCTTACTTGAAGCTAAGTAAGATAGACAGGCCGTTTTTTGTCCGGAACTTATATCATGTTAGTCGGCTAGATGGTCTGGTCCGAGCGATATCAATGAGCAACGTTACTAGGATTGATGATATCACCAACTTTATTTCTACTACACCCTCTATAAGCGGGCAGACACTTCTTGCCTTTTTTGATGCGATCGCATCTCGTAAAGAATATGTTGTAAATTTGTTGCATGGACAATTCGGCGAAGACGGCGGGGCTCAGACGCTTGCAGCACTTTCAGGCTTAAGGGGCATGTTCGGCGACCCACATGTAGCATCGCTAACCATGAATAAGTATGCAATGTCGGCGTTCGTGTCTTCATTGCTGCCTAGTGAAACGGTGCAAGTGCCAAGGACGATACTAGTAAGACCCACAAATGTCACCGAAGCGATTCAGGTTGCAAAATCAATTGAGGGCCCAATCGTAGTGAAGCCGAATTCGTTGGGTTCGTCGCTGTTTTCACGAGTTTTTTATAATTCTGATGAGTCTGCAGCAGACGTTGAGGGCCTTCTTCGCACAATCTTTAGTTACGACAGTGCAGCGTTGTTGCAGGAGTTTATTCCCGGGGAGGAGTATACCTGCGGCTGTATATGCAGTTCATCGGACTCAATTGTTTTTCCGGTAGTAATGATAGAGTCGCGCGGTCAGTTCTTAGGACGCGACCAGAAATGCTCTGGTGACAGGTATCGGAAAAAGGTGGTTGATTCCACCGATGGCATTTCTAGAAAGATTGTTGATGCGACAAAGAGAATAGCCGAGTATATCGATATATATAATATAGCTCGGTTCGATTTCCGAGTTAACGGACCCGACGTCTGGTTTTTAGAGTGCAATTATCTTCCAGGGTTGGCGGTCGATGGCCTTATCCACACAATGCTTAACCATCATGGCATGACAGTGATTGACATGATATACTGGATTATGCGCAATTCACCTTCGTTTATAAAGCCTGAGCATTATATAAGTTACGAGTTGATTTGAAGCTTTTCGTTTATACGGAAGGTAGCACTACTTGGCAGTTTTTTGCGCAATTCTGCGACAGTGGGGACAACGGATTGGGGGGGGCGGTTGCGCGAGCGCGGCGAGGATAGCTTGCCTGACAGCGGGCACCCGCTTCTCGATGCCCCGGGCCTCGCAGGCCACACGACACGCGACGTGAAGCACCTGCGGGTCCATAGGACCCGGAGCGGTCGCGGCGAGGAAAGAGCCACTGGGCGGGCCGGGTCAGGCGCCAATAGCCACGCAGGATCTCCAGCAGCGGTGGCGACAACACCACGTAGCGGTCCCCGCCACCTTTGTGCGGCGCGACAATCAAGGTGAGAGCGCGTATTGCCTCACGTAACGATGCTCCCCGAGATTCAAGCGTTGCCTCATCCATTTTGCTCCCGGCTTGGGGCGAAGGAGGCCGGGCGCGGAGATGGCCGGGGTTTCGCAGCGCCCGGCCTCCTTCGCGAGCGCCACGGCGCCTCAGTGTGGCCTTGCGATCTCCAGGATCGGCGGCTCCTTGTTCAAGGGGCCAAACAGCAACGCGTCCGCCTGTTCGCTGCGCCAGACCTTCAGCCGACGCTGAAGTGTTCGAAGCAGTTTGTCCGGGTAGTCGCCGGGATACTCGGCCTGCAGTCGTGACAGAAGTTCGCTGCCGGTTCGCCATGGTTCGGCTTCGAACCAATTTCGCAAGTCGGCAGTCGCCTTGACGAGAGGGTCAGGACGCCGCCGCCCCCTTTTGGCTTTCACAATCGGGCGATCCGTCGGCCGGATAGCACCGTCCTTCCAGGCAGTCCGCAAAGTCGCCAGGAAAAGGTCAATCGCCTGAGTTGCCCCGTCAGGGCGCACGGCCGGCGAAGTATCGGCAAGCGTAGCGAGCCGCTCCTGCATGGCGCGGATATCGCGCAATAGCAGGACAGGATCGAGTCCGGCGTAGATTTCCTGCAGTCGGGAGCGGACTGCATCTGAGGTGCGAGCGTCGGCGACCAGACGCTGATGCGGCGTAGCTGGCGGACTGTACGTCTTGCGCACACGCGCGCCGTCGCGCTGCTTCGCGATCAACTTGAACGATGGCTGAAAGAAGTTCACGAACAGCCGCGCTGACCGGTAGAGCTTCGCTAGCAGCGCGGCGGCCTCCAGCCCCTCGAACCGACGATATCCGACCATCCTGCGCACCACGGCGCCATTCTTCTGCTCGACGAACGCCTGGTCGTTCTTGCGGTAGGGGCGGCAGCGCGTGAAGACGATGTTGGCGGCGGCGCAATAGGCCTTCAGCGTCTCGTTCATGAAAACGGTGTCGTTGTCCGTATCCAGGCCGAGAAGCGCGAAGGGCAGTTGCTTGCGCAATTCTGTGAGCACCGTGCTCAACAGCGTCTGTTCGCGAACCAGCAGCGGCGCACATTCCGTCCAGCCGGTCGCGATGTCGGTGAGCACGAGGGTTTGGATGAAGCTGCCGCGAGCCGAAGGGCCGCTATGGGCTACGAGGTCCGCCTCAACGAAGCCTGGCGCTGGATCGTCCCAATCCGCCGACGTTCTAATGGGAATGCTCCGTCGCAGGGCGTGCGCTGCGGGCCGTCGTCGGGGACGTCCCAAGCCTGCTCGGATCGGTCCCAGCGTCCTGTCGATCGTGGCCGCGCTCATCGCCAGCAATTTGCTCCGGATTTCGGGCGCTAGGTCAAAATGACCGTGCCGTTCCATCGCCTCGAGAAGGACCGGCAGCAACGCCTTCAGCCGCTCGCCGCAGACGCGGTCAGATGCCTCCCATAGCAATATGAGCGCATTGCGTTCCGCTTCATCATAAATCCGCGGCCGCGCTCGCCGGCCTGAAAACGGCCCTTTACCGCATCGTAACAGCCGCATCGCGTGCTTGCGGTGAAAGCCAGTGACGACGACGAACTCATCCAAAATTCTCGCCTTCTCCGCTCGCGTCGAAGCACGATAGCGCTCTGAAACCGCAGCCGTCAGTTCTTTCCGTGTCGCCATGCTCAGCCGTCCCATAGTTGCCCCTGCTCATACCCCTCGGTAGGGAGCAACTTATGTGAGGCAACGGCTGAACATTCAGGAACATTTTCGACGAGGCAATGCGGCCTCTCACCCAGATTGTCGCGCTACACCTTTGCCTTCCTCGACGCGAATAATCATCCGACGGCTAAGCTTCACGGCTGAAGGTCACCGATATCGACAACGTGCTGAGCGCCGACGAGGTGGTCGGCTTCCTCGAAGCCGTGGACGGAGTGAAGAACCGGGTCGCGCTGACGACAGCGTATACTGCGGATCTTCGCGCTCTGGAAGATCCAAAGAAGAACCGCGGGGCGCACACTGCCTGGTTTAGCGCGCTCCAAGGACCCTTCGGCTCAACCAAATGCAGCTGATAGGTGCGAACTTGGGAGAGCGCTCGATTGGCGGCACCGTCCGCCGGTCGAGCCTTACGCTCGCCGGCAATCGGCGCGCCCGCCGCGCGTTGGTGGAAGCGGCTTGGACGTATCGCTATCTCGCCAGGGTCAGCGAGGCCCTGAGGATCCGGCACGAGGGTTGCCAAAGGCTGTCCGCGACATCGCCTGAGGCGCAAATCAGACTCTGCACCCGCTCTATTGTCGGCTCAGCGCCAGCGCAAGAAGCCGCCGGTGGTCGTGGCTGCGATCGCGTGCGAGATGGCCGCTTTCCTATGGGCCATCGGCAGGGAGGTCGCGCCGTCGTAGCGGTGTCGACCCGACCCGCTGCACAGCGTTGGGGGTGGCGCCACGGTGGGGAACTCCCGTCGCTAGTTATGTGGCCGAGCCGATACGCCCGACGCCCGCCCTCTAGACCGAGGACAGCCCCGAGTCGAAGACACGGAAGGCGGTATCTAACCCGCGGATGAGAGTCTGATCAACCGTCGTCTCTGAGCTCTCTGTGCAGCTTCAGCCGATCCGACTGCTTCGCAAAACCTGCCAAACAGCCGATCTCCTCTTGCCTTCCGCTTGACAGGGAACATGAGAGACTAAGAGCTGAGATGCCATTTGCCGATCCAAGCGAAACGTGATGCCGGGCATGTCGCACAAGGGATTGGATAGCCGGGCGGAGAATGCACATGTGCCCCTGCGAAAACGCGATGGGATGTGCAGGGCTTCCGATCACCAGGAGCCACGGCAAATGGATGCCGTGGCCCTGGTCAGCCAACATCAGCGGCCGCTGGTCTCAACTCGTGTATATGCAGACGACGTGACATCGCCAGCACGCCTCGTTTGGAGGGAGGTGTGAACTCCTTCTGCATGCTGCGATCGTCACTGCAGCCAGGATGGAAAGTTCTGCCTCAATTGCCTCGCTTGGATTTCGACCAGTTGGCGCGCCGTGATCGCGGCCGTTCAATAACGAGGAAATCAAGCATTTTGTCCGACATTGATCCGCTGCTGGCGGCCAGGATCGATGCAATTATCCATTCATAGTGATCAGCTCTTTCTATGTATCAAACTTGGATTAAGGCTCCCATTTTCGAATTTGACAGAAATGGCTTGTCCATGGAGTTTCACCTGACCGGCTGCCTCCCTAGGCCATTCTCTTCCAATGCGAACCGCTTATAAAAATTTATACGGAGTATGATGAGATGACTCGACCACCGGCCTTTGTTCAGACTTCACAAAAAATCACGACTGAGCCCCACTCGGGTCAAAAACCGGTTGATCTCAATTGGTTGGAGATACCATCTGAAGGAGGTTCGCCAGCAGCTTGGCTCTATGCTGATCGGGACAGCTTCCATTCGGGAGAGACTGTTAACGTCTTTCTCTCAACAAATGTCGAGTGGGTGACTCTCCGCATTTACCGCGATGGTGCTAAGCGTACCCTAGTGCATGAGGCCTCTCGCTTAAAAGGAGAGTACCAGCCCATATCGCCAAACGCTTACATTGACGGTTGTGGCTGGCGCGCGTCTTACCACTGGACAACGGACGGCGCACTGCCCTCTGGAGCATACTTAATTGAGGTCACCGAACACGACAGCAACGACGGAGCAACACTTGGTCACCATCTCGTGTTCTTGCGGTCGCCCGGCAATAAGAAGAAAACGCTAGCGCTGGTCGCCTCGGTCGCAACATGGCGGGCCTACAACGATTTTGGCGGAGCAAGTCACTATTGGGGAGTACACCCAGATTACTTCAGAGGCTTTTCTCCGATTTTGTCTACCAAGCGTCCGTGGGGACGTGGGCAAGTTTGGCTACCCGATGGCGCGCCGCGCATAAAATCGAACGTACGTCCTAGGTCGCCACGACCGGCTCGATATGAAGCCCTGGAATATGCATATGCAAAGGGATTGTCGCGAAATTATGGAGCCGCCGGCTGGGCAAGCTACGAAAGACTATTCGTTCGGTGGGCGGAGAAAAATGGCTATTCAGTGGATATCCTTACCCAGGATGAGCTTCATCACGATCAAGATATACTAAATGACTATCCTTGCGCAGTATTTGTTGGACATTGTGAGTATTGGACCAGAGAGATGCGCAATGCTGTTCATGTATTCCTCAATCAGGGCGGTAACGTTGCGCGTCTGGCCGGCGATTTCTCGTATCAAATCCGTATGGACTATGAGACAAGCCAACAGATTTGCTACACCGCAAAAGCTCCCGAGCGCGACCCGGTCTATGGGACTGAAAACAGCCATCTCCTAACTGTCGGCTGGGAAGACCCGAAAGTCAATTGGCCAGGTGCGGAAACCTTCGGTGTTAACGCGGTACGGGGAGCCGCTCCAATTGGCTTCGGCAACGTAGGCGCCCGCGCCGCTCGCGGCTTTACAGTTTTTCGCCCGGATCATTGGTCATTCGACGGAACAGGTCTTGATTACGCAGATATGTTCGGCGACGAACATGGTATCTTCGGTTTTGAAACGGACGGCCTTAACTACACATTCCTTGATGGGCTGCCGATTGCTATAGAAGGCGAAGGATGTCCGCCAGGCTTGGATATTTTAGCAATGGGCTGGGGCCGGGTTTCTGAAGGAGGCCTTCCCGAGCATCGCTACGCTCAGTTGTTTGGCGACGACCTCGCGGTCTTGCGAGCCCGGTGGTATGACCGCAAAGAAGACCGAGCCACTGTTGCAAAGCACAGTGCTGGCACCGGCATGATCGTTTCGTTTCGTTCTGGTGCTGGTGAAGTGTTCACAGCCGCGACAACTGACTGGGTACTAGGACTTGAGGGAAACGACTTCTATACCTCGACGGTCACATCGAATGTGCTTGATCGCTTTCTCCAAGGGAAGAGCAATAACTCACAAGGAATCGGGCTGCCTGGATAGCCAAGATCGGCACGTCACTGTCGCATTTCTAACTTGCTGCACCCTGCCCCTTGGATCGGCCAATGCGACATTTCTACTTTGCAGAGCGAGCGACATTTCTACATCGCCGCCACACCGAGATTATGTGGCGGAGCTGTCCTGGCGCCAGCCTGAGCCTGCCCAGTTCGGGATCTTCCGCCACATAATATTTAGATGCTGTTCAGCAGTTGCAGAACGACATCGTTCGGTCGGAAGCGCACGCCGCGATTGCCGTCAACGCCTCCCTTCCCGAGCCCATTGCGCATCATCTCGACATCCGCGGCGGCATAGCGATGGGTGGTGGCGACTTGCGCGTGCCCGAGCCAGGCTTGAATCGTCAAGAGATCCACACCGGACTGAAGGAGCTTCATGGCGAGGGAGTGTCGGAAAATGTGTGGCGATATGGGCTTGTCGCTCAGGACCGGCCTAATGGCCGCGGCCTTGGCGGCCGCTCGCCGCACGATATGGGTCGCTCCGAAACGCGTTAGGCGCTCGTTGCGGGACGCCGACAAAGATCGGTCGTGGCTCGTGGTTCGCGATTCCGTGTTCGCTCAACAAGGCGGTCAGCGCTCGCGCCAGGTCGCGAGCAATGGGGATGACGCGATCTCTGCGCCCCTTGCCGTGCAACAGCACTTGTGGATGCTGCCGTTCTAACTGAAGGTCGTTTGCGTTGACGCCGATGGCTTCCGAGACACGGGCGCCGGTCCGTGCCAGAAACAGTAGAAACGTGCGGTCGCGCCGCCCACGGGACGTCCTCTGATCGGGGACCGCAATAAGGGCGTCTACTTCGGCCTTGGTGAGGTGGTGCGTCACCTCAATGTGAGTCCGTTTTATAGGAATCGTCAGCGTTGGGCGACACCGAAGGACGCCGGGTCAGCGGCTGCTACGTGATGGAAGAAGGATCGGATGGCGGCCAGTCGGGCATTGCGCGTGGCGATGACGTTGTTGCGCTTCTCCTCGAGCTCGTCGAGGAAGGCGAGAACAAGGTCTCGATCGAGGTCTTCGAGCGCCAATGCCGCCGGCTTCTTCGCCAACCGGGTGGCGGCAAAGATGATCAGCATGCGCAAGGCGTCGCGATAGCTGGCCACGGTCGCGGGAGTTGCGTTGCGCTGCTTGGTCAAGCGCCGGCGAAAGTAGGACTCCAGGAGCGGCGCCAGCAGCAGGCGTTCGCTCATACTGCACCTCCGTCGAGGAAGGCGCGCTCCGCCGCAATTGCGAGAAGATCCGCCGAACCGGTGAGATAGTAGGCTGTATCGCTGTAGCTGGCGTGACCGAGATATGTGGCGAGCAACGGGAGCAACGCCTGAACGTCCGCGCGCTGTTGATGCCAGAGGCCGAGACGGGTCACGGCGAACCGGTGCCTGAGATCGTGTGGCCTTAATGGCTTGCCGCCATTGAGACCAGCAAGCTTGCGGGCCTCGGCAAAGCCGTTTTGCAGGCCCGTCGCCGAGAGGCGATTGCCACGAGAGCTGAGGAAAAAGGCCTGGTCCTTGGGCATGGGAAAAGCGGCATCCCGCTCATGGGCGTAGCGACGAAGGGCAGCCTGGGTCGTCGTGTGAACTGGAACGAGACGGTCCTTGCGGAACTTCGTTCTCCGAACGAGGAGAACCCCGTTGGTCAGATCGACGTCGGAACGATCAAGTCTGACCACTTCGCCTGATCGCAGCCCCGAGCTCGCCAATAATCCGATGAGCGTCGCCATTGTCCGCCCCTTGAGAAGAATTCCTGGGCGAGATGCGGCGACATGCGTCAATGAGCGACGCCAACTCGGCCTCGCTGAGGATCCGCGGAGGCGGAATCGCTCTGGATCTGGGGAAAGCCCTGCGCTCCAAGGCTTCGGTTCGCGCGTCATAGACGGCGAGATACTCGTAAAACCGGCGGAGCACGCCGTGACGAGTGACGCGGCTGTTGGCGGCGCCGCTGAACGACAGGGCGAAATCCAGCGCCAACGTTCGAGTGGCGAGCCCATCGAGCTGAGCGCGCTCAACGTACCTCACGAAAGCCCGCAACGTGCCGGCTTGCTTGTTGAAGGCATAGCCGAGGGAGTGGCGCAGTTCGATGTAACGCTCGGCCTTCTCGCCGAGGAACCGGGCGAAGGCGGTCATGCCACGCCTCCCGGAAAGGGAAGTGCGACCTCGGCGAGTTGCGAGGTCGCGACCTTTACGTACAGCGCCGTTGTGTTGATGCTGCGGTGTCCTAGGAGATCGGCGACTTCGTTGATCGGCCGTCGCTGCTCAACAAGTTGGGTGGCTAAGCTGTGGCGCAGGAGATGCGCACCTCCGACAAACTCGATCCCGCTATGCCGCAACCGCCTCTGTACGATCCTCGAAACAGGCGACGCGCACTTGAATGGCCCCACCGGCGGCGTGAAGGACAGGAATAGGTACGGACTATCCACCTTCGGCCGAGCGCGCAGGATGTAGTCGGCGAGCGCGGCGCCGGCTTCCTCGATGAGTGGGGCCACCCGATCACGCTTGCCCTTGGTGCGCCGGACAAAAACCTCGCCAGTTCGCCAGTCGATATCGTGAAGCTGAAGGGCGCGCAGCTCGCCGTTGCGAATGCCCGTGGTGGCGAGCAGCAGCAGGACGGTTCGATCGCGAACGTCGGCCGGTGTCGTTGCGCCGATCATGTCGATTGCACGCCGAACGTCATCCCATGCAAGGCGCGGCGGTAGATGAGCCAAACGCCAGTGGGGCGTCCTGGGGACGACGCGGGCGAGATCCTGGTCGTGGTAGCCAGCCCAATACAAAAACCGAAGAAATGTCCGGATGTGAGAAGTTGCTGCAGTGCGGGTACCGGAGGTCGTCGATCGTGACAGCCGATGTTCAACAGCAGCAAGGACATGCTCAGCCGTCAACGCGCCGAGATCTTGCCGGGATGATGATGATGGAACCAATCCAGAAAGCGGCGGCCACCCAAAAGCACGCCTTCGCGAGTCTTCGGCTCCAGTCCGCACACCCTGCGCAGATAGTCCGAGAAGGAGGCCAGAAGCAGAGCATCCGGATCATCATCTACACCTGGAGCGGAACCAATGAAGCGCTCCGGAGCCACTCGGCGTGCGTGTCCCAGAGCCGACACTGCCCCAATGCGCGGAGTATCCGTAGTAAACGTGCACAAATAGCTGTCGATTACATCTTGAGAGATAGGCATCGCACCACAACGAGCCCCGGCAAACTGGCTAAGGCGCGCAATCCGGCTCAGGTAAACCTTGGCGGATGCTTGCTTATACCCAAGCGAGAAAAAAAGCTCCGCAAGGCGATCCATCTCGCCACCGAGCGCACCGCTACACAGGCGCTTGAGCACCCCACTTACGAAAAATAGAACTCGAGCATATTGTCCCTCCGGGATAGCGGTGCAGGGGAATCCCGCGCCCATCGGAGAGGCATGAAATATTATGTGGCGGAAGATTGCGTATTTCGCAAAAACGGGACAGTCGTTCCGCTAAATCGCGGACAGCAGTTTCACTAAGTCGCGGACAGCAGGAAGGGGTCGGCCCTCAGTTGCCTGGTTGAACTCATTTGCGATTGATTTCGCCGTTTTCGGCGCCGGTCAAGAGCGGCGGTGTTTTTTGCTTTCTCATGCTGTCGCCTTCGAGGGTGACGCGATGGGCGTTGTGGATGATCCGGTCGAGAATGGCGTCGGCGATTGTCGGCTCGCCGATCATGGCGTGCCACTGGGCGATCGGCAGTTGCGCGGTGATCAGCGTCGATTTCCGGCGGTAGCGTTCCTCGAAGATTTCCAGCAGATCGAGACGCTGCTGGTCGGTCAGGCTGTGGGTGCCCCAGTCGTCAAGGATGAGCAGTTGCACCCGAGCCAGCTTGTCGATGAGACGGGGAAAGCGGCCGTCGAGACGCGCCAGAGCGAGATCCTCGAACAGACGCGGCATGCGCAGGTAGAGCACGGAATGGTCGAGCCGGGCGGCCTGACGTCCGAAGGCGCAGGCCAGCCAGGTCTTTCCGGTGCGGTCTGTCCGGTGATGATGAGGTTCTCGTGCGCCTTCAGCCATACGCCTTGGGCCAGCGACAGCGTATTGCGCCGATCGAGCCCGCGATGCGCGGCGAAGTCGATGTTCTCGATGCAGGCGTCGGCAAAGCGCAGCCTGGCAACGGCGAGACGGTTGGTCAGACGCTTGTCGGCACGCATGGCGACTTCACGATCGAGCATCAGGCCAAGCCACTCGTCGCGGCTGAGATCGTCGGCGTTGCTCTGGTCGGCCAGGTCCTGGTAGGCGGCGGCCATTCCGCCAAGACCGAGAGCCTGCATCTGGTCGAGGGTTGGATGTGTCAGCATGGGTTTATCCTTTCCTTCACTGATAATAGGACCCGCCGCGGATGTTGGTGTGCGATGGCGTGGGCTTGACCGGCTCGGCCGCGGGCGGCACGCGATCGAGGCCGGATTTGAGGATGGCGTTGACGGAGGAGTAGGTGATCGCATTGATGGCCAGTGCCCGCGCGCAGGCCGCCTCGAGCCGATCCCGCTCGTAGCGACGGGCCAGCGAGAGGATGCCAAACGCGGAGCGGTATCCCTGCTCGGGATGGGGACGGTCGCGCATCATCCGCTCGACCAAGATGGCGGTATTGGCGCCGATCCCGGCTGCCTGCCGGATCAGGTTCGCCGGCGTCGTGTTGGCATAGCGCTGGTGCGCCTTGGGCATGTGCTCGTTGACGGTGACATGGCCGCAGCGCTGCGAGCGGCGGACATGGCTGGCGACGCGCTTGTGATCATGGAAGAGCTCGACCACCCGGTGGGTGAGCCGCACATCCACGCGGCGCCCGATCAGCGCGTGCGGCACCGAGTAGAAGGTCCTGTCGATCTCGACATGATAGTCGGGATGCACCTTCGCCGATTTCCACTCCGCATATTCGAACGGGACCGGCGGCAATGGCGACAGGGCCGTTCGTTCGATCTCCTCGAACAGCTCCCGGCGGCTTTTGCCGACATGGCGCATGGGGCGGTTGTTCAGATCCTCCAGCAACACCGCGATTGCGGCGTTGAGATCGCCGAGACTGAAGAAGCGCCGGTTGCGCAGCCGGGCCAGGACCCAGCGCTCGACGATCAGCACCGCGCCCTCGACCTTGCCCTTGTCGCGCGGCTTGCGGCTTCGGGTCGGCAGGATCGTCGTGTCGTAATATTCTGCCATGGCGGCGAAGGTCTGGTTGAGCGTCGGCTCGAACCACAGCGCCTTGGCGACGCCGGCCTTCAGATTGTCGCAGACGATCGCCTTCGTTACTCCGCCGAAGAAGGTGAGTGCCCGGCACTGGCCTTCGATCCAGTCCGGCAGCTTCTGGCTGAAGCTGGCATGGGCGAAGGTGAAGGACGACGCGCCCAGCACCGCAACGAAGATCTGAGCCTGGCAGATGACGCCAGTATCGGGATCGACGACGGGCACGGTGTGGCCCGCATAGTCGGTCTGCATCACCGCGCCCGCCTCGTGGCGATTGCGGAACGTTGCGCTCGCCTGGCGCTGGAAGGCGCCGAACCGGTCGCAAAACCAAGTGTAGCCATAACCATCGGGATGCGCCGCGCGGTATTCCTGCCACAACAACGTCAGCGTCACGCCCTTGCGCTTCAGCTCGCGCGAGATCATCGCCCAATCGGGCTCGTCCAGATCCTGCGGCGGACGGCCAACCCGGCGAAACAGAAGCCGCTCAAGCGATGCGTCATTGTCACAGCCCAGAGGCAGCGGCCAGTCCGAGATGCCAGCCTCACGCGCCCGCAACAGATAGGTCGAAACGGAAGTCTTGCTGATCTTCAGCCGTTCCGACACCGCTCGCACCGAGAGGCCCTGCTCATGCGTCAGGCGCAGGATTGATCGTAGGTCTTTCACTGTCGTTCGTCTCGCTTGCTTCCGTCTTGGCATGGCCCCCTCTCAACCCGATGATGAGAGGGCAAAATGCCAGAACGGCGCTCCCGAGAACCGACCGTCATATCCGCCCCGAAAACTGTCCGGAAATTAGCGGAATCACTGTCCCGTAATTACTGAAATCGCTGGAGTGCACCCCCAGGCTGAGACAGGGAAAATCGCGGACATCGTCCCACGTTAAGCTATGCCGCCTTTTCCATCTGTCGTCCACCTGAATGCTTCTGTTCGTATTCCTCCGGCGTGAGATAATGGAGCGCCGAATGCAGGCGCTGCGTGTTGTAAACGGTATCGATGAAAGCGCCGATGCGC
>NZ_JAVIIT010000012.1:0-191445 GCF_033977265.1 Mesorhizobium australafricanum
ACATCTTGACCGCTCACCCCCTCGACAAACCTATCGCAAGCAAAATGCGCAGAGCCAACTGGAGCAAAGACTTCTTCTATGAGCTCTTTACTCATATGCGATAGCCCTACCGTGAACGGGGAGAAGGTGCCCGAAGGGCGGATGAGGGGCGGCGCGGCGTTCCGAGGGTGAGCGCGCCGGCCCTTTGAAGCGATTGTTGGCTGATCGATAACCCCGCAGCGTCGGCGCTGCCCCTCATTGCCCTGCCCGTCCTTCGCTGCAGCTGCGCTGCAGCTACGGAGGGTGGACCGGGCTCCCCGTATACTGACGGGGAGAAAGGGCTGCTCCGCCGCTTTCGCCAAACAAAAAAGGCGGCGCCGAAGCGCCGCCTTTTCATTTATGCCTTGAGCTCGTTAAGCCGCCGGCTGCGCCTCGATGGTGCGCAGCGCCTGGGTCTGGCGCTTGGCGGCGGCCTTGACCGCGTCCTGCACCTTCTCGAAGGCGCGCACCTCGATCTGGCGCACGCGCTCGCGGCTGATGTCGAATTCGGCCGACAGCTCTTCCAGCGTCAGCGGCTCTTCGGCCAGGCGACGCGCCTCGAAGATGCGCCGCTCGCGGTCGTTGAGCACTGACAGAGCACCCGACAGCATGCCGCGCCGGTTTTCCAGCTCGTCCTGCTCGATCAGCATCTCTTCCTGGCTTTCATGGTCGTCGACCAGCCAGTCCTGCCATTCGCCGGACTCGCCTTCGCTCGCCCGGATCGGGGCGTTGAGCGAAGCGTCGCCCGACAGGCGGCGGTTCATCGACACCACTTCGGCCTCGGAGACGTTGAGGCGGGTGGCGATCTCGGCGATCTGATCGGGCTTCAAGTCGCCATCGTCAAGCGCCTGGATCTTGCCCTTCACCTTGCGCAGGTTGAAGAACAGGCGCTTCTGGTTGGCGGTAGTGCCCATCTTGACCAGGCTCCACGAGCGCAGGATGTATTCCTGGATCGAGGCCTTGATCCACCACATGGCATAGGTGGCGAGCCGGAAACCACGCTCCGGTTCGAATTTCTTCACGGCCTGCATGAGGCCGACATTGCCTTCCGAGATCACCTCGCCGATCGGCAGGCCGTAGCCGCGATAGCCCATGGCGATCTTGGCGACGAGCCGCAAATGGCTGGTGACGAGCTTGTGGGCAGCCGAAGTGTCCTGATGCTCGGCATAACGCTTGGCGAGCATGTACTCTTCCTGCGGCTGAAGCATCGGAAAGCGGCGGATTTCTTCCAGGTAACGGGCGAGACCGCCTTCACCGGAAACGATACTGGGTAATGATTGGGCCATGATAGCGCCCCTCTCTCTTTGGAGTGGATGCCCCCGAAACGCGGCGGGCATTCGACGCGGATGCCAAAGGCTCATCCGCGACAACCTGTGTATATAGGAACAAAACCAGAAAAGACAGGCATTTGTTCAACGCTAAACAGTCTGTCACGCTGAAGTGAACAACGCCGGTCAGGTTTTTTGATGCTGGTTTGCAGCTTGTTGGTGGCGGGTCGGTTCAGAGTTTTCGGAAGTCGCCGACGAGTACCTCCATGTCTCCCGGCATCGGCGCTTCGAACCTCATCGTTAGATGGGTGGTCGGATGCCGGAATTCAAGGAGCCAGGCGTGCAGGGCTTGCCGGGGAAAGGCATCAACCTTGCCTTTCAAGGGTTCCGGCAGCCGGTTGGCCTTGGTGCGGAAGGCCAGCCCGTAATCCGGGTCGCCGATGACGGGGTGGCCGATATGGGCCATGTGGACGCGGATCTGGTGGGTGCGGCCGGTCTCCAGCCGGCATTCGATCAGGCTGGCAGTGGCGAAAGCCTGCTGTCCTTCGCCGAAGCGCTCGACGACGCTGAAATGGGTGACGGCGTGGCGGGCGTCGTCGCGGCCCTCGGGCACGACCGCGCGGCGAACGCGGTCGGCGGCGCGGCCCAGGGCTGCATCGATGGTGCCGGTCGGCCGCCGCGGAATGCCCCAGACCAGCGCCAGATAGGCGCGCTCGAGATCTCCGGTGCGGCCGTGGTCGGCAAAGGCCTCCGACAAAGCCTTGTGGGCGCGGTCGGTCTTGGCCACGACCATGACGCCGCTGGTCTCCTTGTCCAGCCGGTGCACGATGCCCGGCCGCCTGACGCCGCCGATGCCGGACAGGCTGTCGCCGCAATGGTGGATCAGCGCGTTGACCAGCGTGCCGGTCCAGTTGCCGGCGCCGGGATGGACGACCAGCCCCGCCGGCTTGTTGATGACGATCAGCTCGTCGTCCTCGTAGAGGATGTCGAGGGCAATGTCCTCGCCTTGCGGCTCGGCGGGCTCCGGCGCGGGCACAAGAATTTCGATGCGCTCACCGGTGGTCAGCTTGCGCTTGGCTTCCAGCACCGGCTTGCCGGCGATGGAGACCGCGCCTTGTTTGATCAGTGCCTGCACGCGGCTGCGCGAGAGCTCCGGCTCGAGCCGGGCGGCGAGCCACTGGTCGAGACGCTGGCCGGCGGCATCCGAGCCGGCTTCGAGCACGACGGCTTCGCCCTCCTCGGATACATCTCCCGCCGATATCTGCCCTATCAATGTCGGGGTGTCTTCGTTATGAGCGCTCATTGAAACCCGTTGCGGATTGCTTAGCCATGGCCCGGCCCCTTGCCGAAGAAGATGAGGAAAAGCCGCTCGACCCGGCGGCCGAAAACGTGCGCCGCAAGCTCGTCCGCTTCATGATCGTCAATCTCGGCCTTCTGTTCCTCGCCCTTATGGTGGTGATCGGGGCGCTTGTCTACAAAGCCCGCAACGCGCCGGTTGCCGGCTTGGCGCCAGCCGGCGAGGTCCAGGTTCCGGCCGGCGTGCCGCTGTCGGGCGACATCGTGCTTCCCGTGGGCGCCAAGGTGGTTAGCCAGTCCTTGTCCGGCAACCGCCTGTCGATCGATGCCGAGCTGGCGGACGGCAGCCGTTCGATCTTCGTCTACGACATCGCCGAACGCCGCGTGATCGGCCAGTTCGCGATCCGTAACAAATGAGTGGCTTTGCCGAAAACCGCAGCGTTGCGACCGTCGCGCTGGTCGTGGGCAATTATGACGAGGCGGTTCGCTGGTATGTCGAGCGGCTCGGCTTCGCGCTGAGCGAGGATGTCGACCTCGGCGGCGGCAAGCGCTGGGTCACCGTTGCGCCAGCGAAGGGCCAAGGCGCGCGGCTGCTCCTGGCGGAAGCAGCCGGCGAGGAGCAGGCAAGCCGCGTCGGCAACCAGACCGGCGGCCGGGTGTTCCTGTTCCTCGAAACCGACGATTTTTCCCGCGACCATCAGGCGATGCTCGGCAAGGGCGTCGAGTTCCGCGAGGCACCGCGCCATGAGGCCTACGGCACCGTGGCCGTCTTTGCCGATCTCTACGGCAATCTCTGGGACCTGATCGAGCCGAAACGGCAGGGCTGAGCACCGCCGTTTGGCAAAGCGCGCGAAGCGGTCGAAAGCCCAAGCGGGGCATTCCTTGGCAAGCCAACGAATGCCCCGCTTGGGTCTATTTGTTTGTCGCAGATTTCTGTCGGAAAACCGCACGACACTTTTCCGGAATCTGCTCGGTTGCTTTTTCGCGGCCGCCAGCCTATGTAGCCGGTTCTTGAGCGCGCCCATCGTCTAGCGGTCAGGACACCGCCCTCTCACGGCGGGAACAGGGGTTCGATTCCCCTTGGGCGTACCAAGTCTTCTTCCTCAGCTCCGCCTTGCACGCTCGCGCATCTCTCTGGCGTGGCGCTGCCGATTGAATTAGCATTGCGTCATAATCCTTGGCAAAGGCACCAACGGTAACGGTCTCGAACTTGCCCGGCAAAGAGGCGAGCGAGCGGAGGAGGAGCTAGATGCAAAAACTGCAGTCGCAAGGCGTTCATCACATCACGCTGGTCGGCGCCGGGCGTCAGACCTCGATCGACTTCTGGGAGGGCGTGCTCGGCATGCCTTTCATCTTCGAGCAGCCCAATCTCGACAAGGCGAGCGAAAGCCATCTCTATTTCGATCCGGGCGACGGTCGGCTGATCACGGTCTTCACCGACGAGAGCCGGAGCCCGGTCAAGCGGCGCACGCCGACCGATATCGGCTGCGTCCACCACATCGCGTTCTCGGTGTCGCGGGTCACCTTCCTGCAGGCGGTCGAGCGGCTTGAGGAGCGCGGCATCAAGCACAGCGGCGTCAAGGATCGCGGCTTCATGGATTCGATTTATTTCGAGGATCCGCTGGGACTGTTGATCGAGCTTGCGTCCTACCGCTTCGAGCCGCCGGCCGGCTTCACCCATGCCGACGTGCTGATGGAGGCGCACGAGATCCGTGTGGCACGCGGCGACTACAACATCGCCGAACTCCACCTTGCCGATGCCATCCAGGCGCTGGTCGAGCAGTCGCGTGAAACCTTGTCGGAAAACAGGGCGGCAAAAAATCCGTACTAACCAGGTCAGAGGGAGGAGCAAAATGGCAAGGGCTGCAACGAAGATCGCGAAGAAACCCGCGGCCAAGGCCGCGCCAAAGCCAGTGGCAAAAGCCGCGTCCCAGGCGACGGCAAAAGCCGCGCCTAAAGCCAAAGCGAAGCCGGCTAAGAAGCCGGGCGTGAAACTCAGCATGCTGAGGCCAAGCGTCAACAACATGACGGTGCGGGTGTTCGCGCGCGCGGCCGGGCTCGATCCCGCGGAGACCGACGCCTGGGGCCAGACGCGCTCGCCGGAGTTCCTGGCGCGCAATCCGGCGCATCTGACGCCGATGATCGAGGACAAGGGCCTGCCGCGCGGCGTGCTGTGGGAAAGCTGCGCCATCATGCAATATCTCGCCAACAAGCATGGGCTGGAGAAGTTCTATCCGAAGGCGCCGGCCAAGCGGGCCATGGTAGACAGCGCCATGTTCTACCTCGTCGGCACGCTTTATCCTTATGTCGCCAGAGCCACCTATCCGGCGCTCGGCTTCCCGCAATATGCCGGCGAGGTCGGCCACAGCGATGCCCATCCGGAGAAGAAATCGGAAGCGCAGAAGGCCGCGATGGCCGCAATCGCCGAGCCGCTCGAGGTGTTTCACTCTTTCTTCCGCGACGGCAAACCGTTCATCGGCGGCAAGAATCCGTCGATCGCTGATATCCGGCTCGCGGCAACGCTCGAATTCCTGGCCGTCATCGACTACGCGCTGCCCAAATGGGCGAAGGAGTACATGGCGGCGCTGGAGAAGAAGCTCGGCAAGGCTTATGCGGAACCGGCCGGCGACGTGCGCGGCTATATCGCGCATGTGAAATCGCAGGCCAGGGCGTAGCAGCCCCGACGCCCGCCACTCGCGTTAAGGTTTCGTTTACCTAAGACCTGTCTACTGGTCGCAGTCCTCGCCGCGACCACGGATGTACTGGCGCCATGACGAGGCAAGGGAAAGGTCGGCTCCGTGCCGGCCTTTTGCTTTTTAGCGCAATCACGACAGTATGATTGCGTCGCCGACGGGCAGGCTGAAATCCTGTTGT
Source organism: Mesorhizobium australafricanum (assembly GCF_033977265.1). Classification (NCBI taxonomy): domain Bacteria; kingdom Pseudomonadati; phylum Pseudomonadota; class Alphaproteobacteria; order Hyphomicrobiales; family Phyllobacteriaceae; genus Mesorhizobium; species Mesorhizobium australafricanum. The sequence goes on from NZ_JAVIIT010000012.1 coordinate 5,457, forward strand.
CATCCTCGTCATGGATCGTACGATGCCGTCAGGCGACTGAGCGATGGCTTTCCCGGTTGCAGAAATCCCGCCCAAGCACCTGCGGCTGTAACCGACTACGTCGACCCGGAGTTCGCCGCCTTGGCCATGGAACGGACCGGAAAGGGTATGGTGGTCTTCCGACTTCCTGAACAGCGGCAGCACGTCGTCCCAGCCCCAGCCCGGATTTCCAAGCTGGCGCCAGTGATCGTAGTCGGCGGCCTGGCCTCGTATGTAGATCATGCCGTTGATGGACGAGCAGCCGCCCATCACTTGCCGCGTGGATAGGCGAGAGAGCGGCCGTTCAGGTCGGGCTCCGTTGCTGTCCGGTAGCCCCAGTCCGTGCGCGGATTGCCCATGCAGTAGAGATAGCCGACCGGGATGTGTATCCAGTGATAATTGTCCGAACCGCCGGCTTCCAGAAGCAGTACGCGCTTGCCGGGATCGGCGCTCAGCCGGTTTGCCAGAACGCAACCGGACGAGCCCGCTCCGACGATGACATAGTCATAGCTGCCGATGTCAGTACGCAGGGTCGTCCGACAAACACTTTCAGACGACGTGTTCCGCGGCGACGCCCCGGAGATCCATCTCGTATTCGAGATCCACGACGGGGGGATTGTTGTAGTGCCAGGTCAGGCCGGCGCGCGCAGCACCGCGCTTGACGATTTCGTCGGCCAGGAACGGGTAGAGATTGTGCACCGTGTAGACTTGGACCGCCGTCGCATTTTCCCATCCGAAGCCCAGCGTGCTGGCGCGACGCTCCATTTCCTCCAGCACGAATTGCGCCTTGGTGCGCAGGCCTTTGGAAGAGAGATCACCACGGCTGACGATATGGTCGCGATAGGCCGCATGTCCTTCCGGAACTTCGGCGGAACCGGAGATGACGAATGATGGCGTGACTTCGGTGGTAAGCACCGTGAACGAGAAGGCATAGATCGACGGAACCGGCGGCGGCGCAATCTGTGGACAGACGTTGCTGCGCGCCACGGGATTGAGGCCGGTGTCGAGCAGACCCCACGCCTTCAGCGTCTCCGTGTAGCTGCTGTTGAAGGCAACGAAACCCTCTTCGGTAAATGGCGCCGGAGACCGCAGTTCGCACGCTGCAAATGCCGTGAGGGGCCTGCCGGCAGCCTTGATGATCTTCTCGACCTCGGCAAAACCCTCATCCAGGGGCAGAGGCTGCGAGAAGCGCACCCGCTCCAGGCGAAAGCCCGGCAAGGCCGCGACACCACCCGAATATTGCGATACGCCTTTGATGAAACGGTAGCCGCCAGACGGAAATTCAATCACTTCGCCCATGGTGTCTCTCCTGAAAATGAATGCCAGATGGGCCTGTCGCCGTCTGGTCTGGATAAACGAACCTGCCCCTCGCCAAGTGCCGACCTGGCAAGGCAGGCACGGCTGTGCCTAGGCGCGTTGCCGCTAGGCGCTTTGGATGGCTTCACGCGCAATCCAGTTGCGCAGCAGGCCGACACCTTCGATGTCGACTTCGACCACGTCGCCTTCCTTCATGAAGAGGGGCGGCACGCGGGCGAAGCCGACCCCGCCAGGTGTGCCTGTCACAATCACGTCGCCGGACGATAGTGGAGTGATGCGCGAGATGTAGGCGATCAACTGCGCTACAGAGTGGATCATCTGGCTGGTACGCGCCGCCTGGACGGTGTCGCCGTTCAACCGGCAACTGATGGCCAGGTCCTGTGGGCAGGGGATCTCGTCGGCTGTGACGAGGAATGGCCCGAATGCACCGGTTGCGGGGAAGTTTTTGCCCGGGAGGAACTGCGACGTGTGGACCTGCCAGTCGCGTACGGAGCCGTCGTTGTAGCACGAGTAGCCGGCCACATGATCCAATGCGGCGTCCGCCTGGATGTTGCGGCCGCTCTTACCGATGATGACGGCGAGCTCTGCCTCGAAGTCAAACTGGGCGGAAGCCGCCGGCATCAGCATCGGCTCGCCATGCGCGCACTGGGAGTCGGCGAAGCGGGCAAACAAGGTAGGATGCTGTGTCGGCGCATGGCGCGTTTCGACCATGTGGTCGTGATAGTTCAACCCGACACAGATGATCTTTCCCGGATTGGGGATTGGCGCTTGCAGCCCGATGCCGGCAAGCGGCATTTCGGCGCTGCGGTCGATCGCCTGGGTGCTGATGGCGAGGAAGTTCTCCTCGGCGAGGAGACTGGCGAGCGTCGGAAAGCGGTCGCCAAGGACGCCGCTGATGTCGATGATGCGGTCGTCTGCCACGATGCCGTATCCGCCTCGGCCGTTATGGATATAGCTACAAAGTCGCATCGTTCCTCGCTGCGATTCGATGGTGTTTGGTCCCGGAACCCGGGGCATGTTCGCGGGTGGCGCGAAGCCGGCCGAGTTTGATTGGTGGTCTGCGAACCGGGCGGAGGCGGCCGCCGCCCGACCTGTTCCTCAGCTGATGTCGAACGTGATCGTCTTGACGTCGGTGACTTCGCGCAGCGTGTGCTTGCCGCCGAGGCGGCCCAGCCCGCTGGCCTTGCCCGACGCCCCGCCAAACGGCAGGTGCAGTTCCCAGTAGCAACTTGGGCTGTTGATATTGACGAGACCGGCACGCAGTTTCTCGCCGAATGAAAAGGCGCGGCTGAGATCGCGGGTGAACACGCTGGCGGCAAGTCCGTGCGATGAAGCGTTGGCCGTATCGAGCAAGTCGGCATCATCCGCGCAAACCACCAGAGGCGCTACGGGTCCGAAAGTCTCGGATGTGTTGAGCAGGGCCTGGCGGTCCACGCGTCCCATGACGGTGGGGTGGTACAGCAGACCAGCCCCCTTCTTTCCACCGGTGAGGATGTCGGCCCCGCGGGACAATCCGTCCGCAACATGTTGCTCGACCTTGGCGACCACCTGGTGGTTGTTCAGCGGTCCCATTGTCGTTTCGGCGCGAAGCGGATCGCCAAGGCGGATCGCCTCGGCAATGTCGGCGATGCGGGCGGCAAGGGCATCGTGGTTCTTTTCGGTGACGAGGATTCGGCCAGTGGCGGCGCAGACCTGCCCGGCATTGAAGAAGCTGCCGAAAGCGGCGGCCTTTGCCGCCCGATCCAGATCTGCATCATCGAGCACGACGACAGGCCCGTTACCGCCGAGTTCCAGCAGCATCGGCTTGCCGGCACCACGTTTTGCGATGGCGTTTCCGGTCTGCGGGCTGCCGGTGAAGCCGATCCCGTGTGTGCCAGGATTGGCGACGATCTCGTCGCCGACAACTGCTCCTGGACCGAGGACAAGGTTGACCGCACCATCGGGTAGACCAGCCTCCGCGATGCATTCCATCAGCTTGACGGCACAAAGCGATGTTGTCGGGGCGGGCACCCACACCACCGCGTTGCCTGCCGCGAGGCAGGGCGCGAGATACTCGACGGGAATGTTGATCGGGAAGTTCCAAGGCGTGACGATCGCGTAGGCGCCACGCGCCTGACGAAAGCTAATGGCTCGCTTGCCAGGTGTCTCGACTGGGATGAACTGGCCTTCGAGCCACTTGATCAGTTCGGCAGCTTCCCGGAATCCGGTGGCGGCGGCATCGACCTCGCCATAGGCCTCCGTTGCCAGCGGTTTGCCTTGCTCGTGTGCGAGCGTGAGCGCCAGTTCGTCGCGGCGCCTCTCGATGATATCGGCGACACGGTTGCAGAGGCGTGACCGATCCCATGCCGACATTCGGGATAACGCATTGAAACCGGCTTCCGCCGCCTTGATTGCATCTTGCGCGTCGCTGCGGTCACCCTCGGCAAGCGTTGCCAGGAGCTTGCCGTCGTAAGGTGACCTCGCCTCGAACGTCTTGCCGCTGTGTGAGGGCGTCCACTTGCCTGCTATGAAATGGTGCGCCTGAACGCTGTGATCCATCGTCGTTGTTCCGTCGGGGTTGTCTTTACTGGGATTGCAAGTGATGGCTGCCGCCCGCGGCGTCGATCTGGCGACCCTTCACGATAAGGCGATCGCACACCAATCTTCTGGTGACATCGAGGGCTTCGCCGGCCGCGTCCCTGAACGTCCAGGGTTCATCCCGCCATTTCAGGACGGCGACGTTGGCTTCGTCGCCGACAGCGATACGGCCGAGGTCTGGACGGCCGATCACCATCGCAGGGTTGGCGCTGCCGGCAGCTAGAGCCGTCGTCTGGTCGACGCCGAGTGCGACCATCTTGTTGATCGTGGTCAGAAGGTCGAAGGCAGGACCGTTGACCGAAAGGGAATGGATGTCCGAACTGATCAGGTCGGGCACGAAGCCTTCAGCCAGCATCTCGCGGCAGACGCGGAAGGAGAAGCCGCCCATGCCGTGACCGATATCGAAATGGACGCCGTTCTCGCGCGCCCGCCATACCGCCTCGCGGACGCGGCCATTTTCGGTCGCCGCATTCGGCTCCGGCCGGCAGCAATGCGTGATGATGTCACCGGGCCGCAGCCGCTGCAGGACTTCCTCGATGGTGGGAGGGTCAAGGTCAACGTGACACATCACCGGCAGGCTAAGGCGTTCGGCCACTTCAAGCGCAACCTCGAGAACGGCGCCGCCATTTTCGCCGGAAGCTTTCCGGCCGGCGCGCACCTTGATGCCGACGATGCGCTCCGGGTAAGCCTGCGCGGCTTCGATGCAGCTCTCGGCGTCGACGAGGCGCATGTCGCAGCATTCGCCGATCATGACGCGCTTCGAGAAGCCGAAGATTCCTGGAAACGAGATGTTAAGAAAGGCAAATGCGTGGAACGGCAAGGCTTCGAAGATGAAGGTCTTCAGACCTTCGAAGTTTCCTGCCCCGGCCGAACCAGCGTCGACGAAGGTTCCTGTCGCGGATCGATGCGCAACCAGATTAGGCCGGACTCCCAAAGAGGTAGCACCCCAGTAGATATGGGTGTGGATGTCGGCCAGCGCAGGTAGAACGATTGCTTCTCGCGCGTCGACGACGATATCCTCCGGGCGCGACAAGCCTGTGCCGATAGCGACAATGCGACCGTCGGCGATGGCGATATCGGCACCGGTTCCCGGGGCGCCGCCGAAGGCCAGGACGTGGCCGCCTTGTAGAACTGTTCGTCGTGCCATTGGCGAGTACTTGTCTCCAGTAGGGTTCCCGTATCGAGCCGGTGGTCAAGCTCCGGGGTCGTGCTGCGTTGGGTGATCGCCTGCGTGATAAAAAGCACATACCGACCAGTCAGTCAATATTGACAATAGCGCCGTTTTCGTACCTGATGGCTGCGTCATCCGACAACTTACAGCACTATTTGGGAGGTTCTGATGGGTAAGAAGTTTTGGGCCGCGCTGATCGTCAGCACGGCCACTGCAACTGCGCTGCTGCATTCCGGCAGCGCCTGGGCAAAGGACACCGTTCGGGTCCGCGTCGCAGAATACAGCGCCAAGACCGGTCCATTTTTCCAGGATCTGGCGGCAAAGTTCAACGCGGCGAACCCCGAAATCGAGGTCAAGGTCGAGCACCTGCCCTGGCCGGAGATGCAGCAGCAGCTGGTGAGCGACATTTCTGCCGGTACCGCGCCTGATGTCTCGCATATGGCGACACGCTGGATGGCGGGATTTGCAAAGGACGGGGCGCTCGCCCCGATCGAAGGACTGATGTCGCCTGGCTTCGCCGACACTTTTGTGCCGACCTACCTCGATCTTCAGAAGCAGGGTGACCATACCTGGGGACTGCCGATTGCGGCATCCGCACGAGGGCTATTCTACAACAAGAAGTTGCTCGAGCAGGCAGGGATCGCAAATCCGCCGGCAACCTGGGATGAGGCATTTGAGGCGGCCAAGAAGATCGATGCGCTGGGCGAGGGAGTCTATGGCATTGGCGTCCAAGGTAGAGACCTCGATACCGAAGGTTATTGGTTCTACAGCCTCTGGACCCATGGCGGCAGCATTCTGGGGCCGGACGGCAAGAGTGGATTCGCCTCGCCTGAGGCCGTAACGGCGACCAACAACTATTTGCGCATGATCAAGGCGAATGTCACCCAGCCGGGCGTTACTGGTTCCAGCCGCGAGGACCTGCAGAATCTCTTCGCCGCCGGAAAGATGGGCATGGTCCTGTCGGGTCCCTGGTTCAATGCGCAGCTCGCCGAACAGGGCAAGGATGTCGAGTACGGCATTAGCCGAATTCCGGTCGCCACGACCGAGGCGACCTATGGCGTCACCGACACCATCGCCGTCCTGGAATCCTCGAAGGTGAAGCCACAGGCTATGAAGTTCCTGGAGTTCATCTTCAACAAGGAGAACAGGCTTGAGTTCGGCAAGCTCGAAGGATTTGTGCCGGTCCTGAAGGCGGAATCGACCGAGCCCTTCTTCACCGAGAATCCGAAGATGTCGGTGTTCCTCGAAATGGGATCGATAGCCAAGTTCGCACCGCTGTTCCCGCGCTGGGAAGAGATGGCGGACGGCCTCAAGTCCGAACTGTCCAGGATCTACGCAGGCGAGATTTCGGCCGAGGAAGGCCTGAAGCAGGCGGCCGCAAAGATGGACACGATTCTGGCCGAAGAAGAATAAGTCCTGAAATCGTCGCCCGAGGGCGATCCCATTCTACTCAGGTGGCGTGTAGACCACGCCACCGCTCTTCCTCAAAGGTAAAGCGCGTATGCGGGGAATTGAGAAGACCGCTGCCAGACGGGCCTTAAGCGCAGGCCGGTCGAGCAAGACGGGGCTGCCGGGTCCGGCCTTCGCGCTGATCCTGATTGCGCCTTGTCTGCTGCTTTCGGTCACCGTGATCGGCTATCCGATATTCGACGTGATCCGCATGTCGCTCTTTGACGTAAGCCGCACTGGCGTTGTTCGCGATTTCGCCGGTCTGGCCAATTTTGCCAAGGCGTTCGCCGACCCTGTTTTTCTGCAGGCTGCACGCCAGACCCTTGTCTGGACCGTCGCCGTCGTGGGCGGTACCCTGCTGGCCTCGGTGCCGATTGCTTTGATCCTCAATGAGGATTTCCACGGCCGGACAATTGCTCGGACAATCGTGCTGCTGCCGTGGGCCATCTCGCTGGCGATGACGGCCGTGGTTTGGCGCTATGTCGTCAACGGGGATTTCGGTACGCTCAACATGACCTTGGCCGCCCTCGGCCTGCCATTCGAAAATTATCCATGGTTGGCTGATGCCAGGACGGCGTTCTTCCTTGAGATACTGGTCGGAATTTTGGTGTCGGTGCCGTTCACCGTGACGATCCTCCTCGGCGGGCTGACGTCCATCCCTGAGTCCCTGTACGAGGCCTCTGCCATAGACGGCGCGTCGTCGACCAAGAGTTTCTACTTTATCACCATGCCGCTGCTTCGGCCGTTCATGCAGATCGCGCTCGTCCTCAACGTCATCTATGTTTTCAATTCCTTCCCGATCATCTGGATCATGACCAATGGCGGTCCCGCCAACCGGACCGACATTCTGATTACCTATGTCTACAAGCAGGCCTTCGCGTTCGGAAAGCTTGGCAACGCAGCAGCCGGCTCTTTGGTCATGTTCGCGATGCTGCTGGTCTTTGCCGTTGTCTACCTGTTTCTGACAAAGGCGCAGGGGGCACGCAACGATGTCTAAGGCAAAGAAAAGTCTCGTTTGCTGGGCGTTGCTTTCGCCCTTCCTCGTGGTCGTACTCTTCCCCTACGCCACGATGCTGTCGACGTCGCTGAAACAGAAGGACGAGATATTCACCTTCCATCGGACCTGGCTGCCGCGTGAGTTCTACCTGGGGAATTTTGCCGAACTCATTTTCGAGAAGGGGTTTGGACGGGCATTGGCAAATTCGCTTGCCATCAGCATCGGGGCCACCGTGCTGTCCCTCGCGGTGGCAATACCTGCCGCCTACGCGCTCACCCGGATGCGGGTTCCAGCCAAGGGTGTCCTGACCAATTACCTGCTCATCACCCAGATGATCTCGCCGATCGTTCTGATCATTGGTCTGTTCCGGATGTTTGCCTATTTCGGCCTGGTCAACAGCCTGCTGTCGGTCATCATCGCGCACAGCGCCTTCTTCATGGCGTTTGCCGTGTGGATGCTGCAGAGCTATTTCGCGACCATTTCGAAGGATCTCGAAGAGGCCGCGTGGATCGACGGCGCCGGCCGGTTCAGCGCCTTCATCCGCGTCTTCCTGCCGTTGTGCCTTCCGGGGATTGCCGTCACGGCAATCTTCACCTTCGTCAATTCCTGGAACGAATACGCGATGTCGCTGACGCTGTTGCGCCAGGTCAGCCAGCAGACCGCGCCGGTACAGATCGCGTTCCTGACGGGCACTCTCTACCAAATTGAATGGCATCTCATCATGGCCGCGACGTTGCTTGCGTCGGTGCCCGTCGCAATCGTCTTTGCAACCATCCAGCGCTATCTCATTGGGGGAATGGCGCTTGGTGGGGTCAAGTAGGAGGAGCTAAGTGGCTTCGATCAATCTCGCCAACATCCGCAAGCAATATGGCTCGGTCACGATCATCGACGATGTCAGTATCGCAATCGAGGATCAAGAATTCGTCGTCCTGGTTGGTCCGTCCGGCTGCGGCAAGTCCACGCTCCTGCGAATGATCGCCGGGCTGGAATCGATCTCGGGAGGGACCATCGCCATTGACGGTGAGGTCGTTAACGACGTCGGGCCGCAGCGGCGTGACTTGGCGATGGTGTTTCAGACCTATGCGCTTTATCCCCATATGACGACCGCGCAGAACATCGGCTTTCCCCTGAAGCTGCGCGGCGCCAGCCAGGATGATATTGGCCGTTCTGTCGCCGGTGTTGCAAACACGCTGCATCTCGACGCGCTTCTTGACCGACAACCACGCGCCCTTTCCGGTGGGCAGCGCCAACGCGTAGCGATGGGCAGGGCGATGGTACGAGAGCCGCGGGCTTTCCTTTTCGACGAACCGCTGAGCAATCTCGACGCGAAACTCAGGCACCACATGCGCATCGAGCTGCGCCAATTGCACAAGTCGCTGGGCGCAACGTCGATCTATGTCACGCACGACCAGATCGAGGCGATGACCATGGCCGACCGGATCGTTGTAATGAACCGCGGCAAAGTCGAGCAGGTGGGCACGCCACTAGAACTTTTTGACAAGCCAGCAAATATTTTTGTCGCCGGGTTTCTTGGCTCCCCGACGATCAACCTGGCCAGCGCAACTCTTTCGGCCGGAGGCGGATCAGCCAAGCTAGAATTCCATGCCGGCTCCGGTCCGATCGACCTTGCCAACGTTACGCCGTCGGCTCACAAGGAGGTTGTGGCTGGGGTGCGTCCGCAACACCTGGAGGTTGTTTCTCCGGAGGGCGCCGGGCTCACCGGAACGGTTGACCTCGTCGAGCAAACCGGGTGTGAAACGAACATCATTCTTTCAGTTGGATCCGAGAAGTGGACGGTTCAATCTCGGATCCGCCAGCATCTCGTGCAAGGGGAGCGTGTCGGGCTCGTCTTCGACCCGACCAACCTTCACCTCTTCGCAGCCGAAACCAAGGAGCGTATCCAATGGTAGCAACGCGTATTCGCGGCTCCGCCAGCGAAGCAAAGCCTGCGGAGGGAAGAAAGCGTGACCCCGAGCGTACCAGACTTATGATCATCGAGGCAGCTCGCGAGGAGTTTGCCGAGAACGGCTACGATGGTGCTCGCACGGATCGGATCGCCACCCGCACGGGCATGAGCAAGGGTGTTCTCTATCACCACTTCAGTTCGAAGGATGATCTGTTCGTAGCAGTCCTGGAAGACATCTATCAGGAGCTTCGCTCGCAGAACGAAGCCCTGGTTCTGGACGAGTTCGAGCCGGAAGCCGGCATACGCGAACTCATCGCTCATACGTATAACTATTTCGTCAATCACCCGGAATTCATTGTGCTGGTAAACTCCGAAAACCTGATGAAATCTCAGCACTTAGAGAGATCGCAGAGTGTCCGCAGCATGTTTGCGCCGCTCTCCAAGCGTCTTGGTGAATTGATATCTCGTGGCCAAGAACAGGGGATCTTCCGGCCAAATGTCGATATTATCGAGCTATACATTTCCATAGTTGGGCTGGGCTATTTCTTCTTGTCCAATCGATGGACGCTCAGCGTGGTTTTCAATCGCGATCTGCTGGCAGAGGGGGCGGAGGAGAAGCGGCTCGCACATATGACGGAGCTCGTCCTCGACTATCTACGCAACGTCAAGCCAATGGATGGACTGAAATGAGTGACAACCCGTTGAACCTGCCGGCGGCCGGAGCTTCGCGCTGGCGCGAGGTTGTTGAAACACCGGCGGTCCTGATCGACCTCGATATCGTCGAGCGAAACATCAGGCGCTGCCAGGACCAGTGTGATCGGCTGGGCGTTGCGATCAGGCCACATATTAAAACACATAAGTTGCCACTGCTTGCCCGTGCGCAGCTGGCGGCTGGAGCGATTGGCATCACCGCGCAGAAGATCGGCGAAGCCGAGGTGATGGCGGACGAGGGCATCGACGACATCCTGATTACCTTCAACATCGTCGGTGACCGCAAGCTTGAACGCCTGAGACGTCTCGCGGAAAGGTGCCGCCTGTCCGTCGTTGCCGACAGCGCTTCAGTCATCGAGGGGCTGGCCCGCGCATTCGCCAATGCCAGGAGCGAAGTCGGCGTTCTGGTGGAATGCGACACCGGAATGCGCCGTTGCGGGGTGTTGACACCGGAAGACGCGCTCCAGCTCGCCCAGTTGATCGCGGATTCTCCGGGTTTGCGCTTCGCCGGCGTGATGACGTATCCGGCTCCCGGACAGGGTAACGCGGCTTGCGAATGGCTAGACGATGCCGCGCGCCTCATTCGCGCGGCGGGTATCGAGACCCAAACGGTATCCAGCGGCGGGACCCCCGATCTCTATGCAATGAAACGGCACGCAAGCCTGACCGAATACAGGCCGGGCAGCTACATCTATAACGATAGGTCAGTCGTTACCGCTGGCGCATGCGGCGTCGACGATTGCGCGCTGACGGTGCTGACCACCGTCATCAGCGCGCCTGCGCATGGGCGTGCCATCATAGACGCGGGGACAAAGGTGCTGACTTCCGACCTTTTCGGCATGAGCGGCTACGGCATGATACTTGAGCGTCCCGATTGCTCGGTCATTTCTCTCAACGAGGAGCATGGAAGGATCGAGTATACCGGCGACCTGGCACCTTTCGTGGGCGAGCTTCTACGTATTGTTCCCAACCATGCCTGCGTCGTCAGCAACATGGTCGATTCCGTGCATCTCGTCAGGGGCGAGAATTATGTCCGTGCGGAGCCAGTCGCCGCGCGGGGGCGGACCACTTGACACTGACTTAGGCCGGTTTGCCTCGGTTGATCTGATGGCAGCGAGGAACCCGCGATGAACACGGCAAGATCCTTGATGATTGCGGGCGCGCTGTTGGTTGCGCCCTTTCAATCGGTGGCCGCATCGCTCAACAGCATGGACGAAGTCGGCGCCGCCTTGCTCGCTTGCTGGACACCGCCGGCCAATTCCGAGAATTCCTCGGTCACGCTCAGCTTCAGCTTCAAGCGCGACGGCACGCTCATCGGGCCGCCGAGAACGACCGCTATTCATGTCAGCGGCGACGACAAGGCGCGCAAGGCCTATGTCGATGCGGCGACCAAGGCGCTCAACGACTGCCTGCCGCTCAGCTTTTCGCCGTCGCTGGCGCAAGGCGTTGCGGGGAACGTCCTCACGCTGCAGTTCAACTCGCCAAAGAAATAACGGCAGGCTTGACGTCTATCTTTGCGTTTGAGGCAGTTCCGGACGAAAGGCTACGGCGAAGGCGCCGAGCCCAACCGTGTCTCGCTTTTCCTGGAATTGCTCTCAGGTCAAGTTGCGCGCGCGCCTGACTTGGGCGTGCTTTTCCAATTCCGGCATCTCGAAGACGTAGTCGCTCCAGGCGGAGTCCGGGATCTGCCCGGCCAGATAACAATCCAGCAGAAGGCTTTGTTCGGCGGTAAGGGGTCTCGGCGCCGGCTCATGATCCAGCCCAAGCGAATGGATCAGGTTCCTGGTCAGGCCAGAGACGGTGAAGTGAATGGACATCTTCAGTCTCCACTGCGCGCGCGGATCACGTCAGCGCCCACAACGTCCGTCACCGGCCAAAGGTTTCATCAGCAATGCGTGATCGCGTCGCGGACTCAAGCGGATCTCGCCCGGAACCGCTGCAGCGCCAGATCGTCAGCATCGGCAATTCCGGCCGCGGCTCAGGATTGCAGGCCAGATATTTTGATTCGAATTGATCCGGCGTCGTTCTTAGTCTTGAAGCAAGGCACTAGTGGCACTGCACAGGGATTTTGACCGGTCGGCTCTGTTTGCGTTAGCAGGTGGCATGCCTTGGAGATTGGCCTAAACGCCCACTCCATCGTCATTCTAGGGCGGAGCGGGAAGCGAAGCGTACCGCGTAGACCCTAGAATCCATGCCGTGGCCTTGATCGAAGGCGCTGCGGAGCAGAATTCTGCACCGCAGCAACGCTTCCAAGTCACGGCATGGATTCTATGGTCTGCGCGCGTCGCTTCGCTCCTTGCTCCGCCATAGAATGACGACGTTGGGGCGGCTTCAACCAATCTCCGGCGTTTGCGCTGATTTCACGGAAATGAATGGAAAATCTTGCACCAAAACAAACGGCAACCTTTCAAAATCCCTGTGCAGTGCCATTAGGTCGGTGCTGCCTGACGGATTGAAGCAAACTATTCGCAGACGACGCGATGGCGCTTGCCGTTTTCGCCGACATCCCTGCAGGTGAGGGGTTTCTGCTCGACGGAAGACGCATCGGGCAGTTCCTGGCTCAAGGATGGCTTGGCCGAAGCGGGCCTGGAATAGCGCCGTACGGCGGGGCTCGCCGGCGCGCTCGGCGGCAGAGGAAACACGTCCGACGCGATCTGCCTCGACGCGGTCGTTCCCGGCGGCGTCCTGTCCCAGACACGCCTGACGTCCATCCGGCTTGGAACGATCACCGTGCCGTCGTCACTGCGCGCGCAACCGCCCGCTGCAAGCAGCGCCGGGCACAGGATGAAAGCAGCGATTCGACCGAACATTAGCAATACCTCAGGCACCTTATAATGCGTCGTTGCCTTGTTCGCCAACGGGCGGATTACCGCAGCCGGCGCCGCGATCGAACTATCTCAATGGCATCGGACGGCGGTGGCTGCAATCATTATGGTTAGCGGATCGTTAATGCTTGTCGGGCACATTTCCGCCGGCGAACCGGCGCGGTTCGGCCTTGGGGGTGGCAATGGCGGATACGGACGGGACTGTCGGGGCGGACAGCGCGGGGGATTTCAACAAGGCGGACATGCGCGGCAACGGGGTCTCCCTCGGTGAGGGCCACGATGTGGCCGGGACTTCGGAGGCGCCCGCCAATCTCAGCCTGATGGTCGATTCGATGCCGATCGGCGTCATTGTTCTCGATGCCGAATTGCGGGCGGAGGTGGTCAACCGGGCATTCTACGACTTCTGGAAGATCGACCCGCGGCGCGCGCCGGCCGGGAGCCGCTTTCGCGACCTCATGGAAGCCAGCCGCGACGCCGATCCGTTCGGCGGCGAGGAGCAGGCCTGGCAAAGCCACGTCGCCGAACGCGAGGCCGAAATCCGGGCCGGCGCCGCAGGCTCCAGGCAGTTGCCGCGCAAGGACGGCCGCACGCTGATCGCCTCGCTGGCGTCGCTTCCCGGCGGCAAACGGCTGATCTCCTATGTCGACATCACCGACATGAAACAGCGCGAGACAGAAGCCGAGGATGCGCGCAGGAACCTCGCCATCGTGCTGGAGTCGCTGCCGGCCGGCGTCATCATCTACGACCGCGACGACCGCTTCGTCTTCGCCAACCGCAAGCTGCAGGATACGCTGCCCGCGCTGAAGCCGGCCTGGCAGCCGGGCCGCACCTTCCGCGAGGCGCTGGCGCTCGGCCATTCCGTCGGCTATTTCCGCTCGAGTGGCGACACCGAGATCGACAGCCTGCATGGCGTCGACACCGAGCGTTGGCTTGACGCCATGCTCAGGCGATACCGTTTGCCGAACTCCTCCTACGAACGCCTCAACTCCGACGGGCGCTGGTACCAGGCTTATGACATGCGCACCGACGACGGCACGTTCATCGGTGTGCGTGTCGATATCACCGATATCAAGGTTCGCGAGAAGGCGTTGCGTGACTCTATGCGCCAGATAGACCTCTACCGGCACGTGATGGACGAGCTGCCCGTTGCCGCCTTCATCAAGGCCGACGATCTCAGCATAGAATTCGTCAACAAGGCCTGGTGCGCGCTGACCGGCCTTCCCAAGGAAGAGGTGATCGGCAAGACGGATCGGGCGCTCTTCGCCACGGAAGAAGCTGACGGCTTCAGCAGTGACGACATCGAAGTTGTGACGACCGGCGAGGGACGTGAGGTCGAGGAGGCTGTCACCCATCGCAACGGCACGGTGCGGCAATTGATGACGCGCAAGAGCCGGCTGGTGGCGACCGACGGCTCGGTGCATCTGGTCGGCTCCAGCACCGACATCACCGACGTCAAGGCGCGCGAGCAGGCGCTCAAGGAAAGCATGAGCGAGAACGAGGTGTTCCGCAGCCTCATCGACAACGTGCCGGTGTCGATCTACGCCAAGCGCTCGGACCTCCGGCAATTCTACGTCAACAAGGGTTGGAGCGATCTGACCGGCTTCAGCAAGGAAGAGGCCGTCGGCAAGACCGATGTCGAGATTTTCGGCGCGGACGGCGAAGCGTTCATCGCCGGCGACCTTGCCGTGCTGCGCACCGGCCAGACGCAGGAGATCGAAGAGACGGTGACGATGCCGGACGGCAGCGTAAGACACCAGTTCGCGCGCAAGGGCGCGATGATCGCCTCCGACGGCTCGCTCTATCTCATAGGCTCCACCACCGACATCACCGAGCTCAAGCAGCGCGAGGCCGAACTCAGCGAGGCGCGCCGGCGCGCCGTGCTCGCGGACCGGGCCAAGTCGGAATTCCTCGCCAATATGAGCCACGAGATCCGTACGCCGATGAACGGGGTCCTTGGAATGGCCGAGCTGCTGGCAAAGTCGGACCTCGATCCGAAGCAGAAGACCTTCACCGACATCATCGTCAAATCCGGCAACGCGCTGCTCACCATCATCAACGACATCCTCGACTTCTCCAAGATCGATGCCGGCCAGCTGGTGCTCGACCCGGCGCCGTTCAATCTCGCCGAAGCGATCGAGGACGTGGCGACGCTGGTGTCGACGCGCGCCAAGGAGAAGGACCTCGAGCTCATCGTCCGCGTGCAGCCGGGGCTCGACAGGCAGTTCGTCGGCGATGTCGGCCGCGTCAGGCAGATCGTCACCAACCTGGTCGGCAACGCGGTGAAGTTCACCGACGAGGGCCATGTGCTGGTCGACGTTACGGGCGAGCCGGTTCCCGCGGGAACGAGGCTCACCATCTCGGTCACCGATACCGGCATCGGCATCCCGGAAGACAAGCTGAAGCTGGTGTTCGAGAAATTCAGCCAGGTCGACACCTCCTCGACCAGGCGGCACGAAGGTACCGGGCTTGGCCTTGCCATCACCTCGCGGTTGGTCGAGATGATGGGTGGCGCGATCGGTGTCGACAGCGCCGAAGGCAAGGGTTCGACCTTCTGGTTCACCGTCACGCTGCCCAAGGCCGAGCAGGGCGGGCAGCGCATCATGCCGGTCGACGTCACCGGTGCCCGCGTGCTCATCGTCGACGACAATGCCGTCAACCGCTCGATCCTGAGCGAGCAGATGGCGTCGTGGACGTTCGATTCCTGCGCAGCCGAAAGCGGCGCCGAAGGGTTGAAGGTGCTGATTGCCGCCGCCGCCTATGGCGTGCCGGTCGATTGCGTCGTGCTCGACTACCAGATGCCCGGCATGACCGGCGCCGAGATGGCGCGCATCGTGCGCAGCACGGCGGGCCTGGCGCACACGCCGATCATCATGCTGACCTCGGTCGACCAGTCGCTTGCCAACACCGCCTATCGCGACCTCGGCATCGATGCGCAGCTGATCAAGCCGGCGCGCTCCTCGATCCTGCTGGAAACCCTTGTCGCGACCATCCAGCGCCATCGCCACTCCAGCGGCGCGGTGCACCCGGCCGTCGGCCCATCGCAAGCCGTGCCGGCGCCGACGGCGGCATCGGACCGCGCCATGCTGCAGCCGCCGCCGGTGCGCGCGCGTCCACGCCCTGCCGATGCGGAGCGCGGGCTCGACATCCTCGTCGCCGAGGACAATGAGGTGAACCAGCTGGTGTTCACCCAGATCCTTGGCGAGACCGGCTATCGCTTCGAGATCGTCGGCAACGGCCGCAAGGCGCTCGATGCTTTCGGCAAGCTCAATCCGCGCATGATCCTGATGGATGTGTCGATGCCGGAAATGAACGGGCTGGAGGCGACGGGCGCCATTCGCCGGCTCGAGCAGGACATGGGCACGCATGTGCCGATCGTCGGCGTCACCGCGCATGCGCTGAAGGGCGACCGCGAACGCTGCCTGGAGGCCGGCATGAACGATTACCTGCCGAAGCCGATCAGTCCGCGGGCGTTGCTCGAAAAGCTCGACCGCTGGCTGGGATCCGACGCCGAGGCACGGCGCGACGCCGGCTAACGGCACGAACTCCGGCGGCCGCTGCCAGCGAGAGGCTGACGTATGCGTATGGTGCGATCGCACCATACCAAAGCGAAGGCCAAGTCAGGACAATAGCCCCATCGATTCCGCCTTTCGGTTACGGGCGGGAGCGGCGACCGCCGGCATGGAACAGCGTCGACTCTACCCCAACGGACCTGTTTTCGGCGATGGCCAGGCCATGATCCGCTCTGGCATTCAGGCAACGCGCTCTCGTCCGGATTTTATTTCCCGGCGGCCGTGACCCGGCCGCCGGGATAAATTTTGTTTCAAAAGTCAGACAAGTTGCTGATTCCCGCGGCAAACTCCGGATGACCCCGAGAGGCCGCCCGAGGCCACTCCCGACGTCACCGTTCAGCCGTTACCGGGCTGACATGAAACTGTCATGCGACTGTAATAATCGAAGGCTATTGCCCTCGTCAGGCGCCGACAGAAATGGGCGCCGCGAGACCATCTTCCGAACAGGAGCAGGCCACATGAGACACTTCATCCGCTCGGCGGCCGTTGCGATTGCAATCGCTGCGGCATCAACCCTTAGCATCTCCGCCGCGGTGGCTGCCGACATTTCCGGCGCCGGCGCCACCTTCCCCTATCCGATCTACGCAAAGTGGGCAGACGCCTACAAGAAGGAGACCGGCATCGGTCTCAACTACCAGTCGATCGGCTCCGGCGGCGGCATCAAGCAGATCAAGGCCAAGACCGTTACCTTCGGCGCTTCCGACGCGCCGCTGAAGGGCGATGAGCTCGACTCCGCCGGGCTGGCGCAGTTCCCGATGGTGATGGGCGGCATCGTTCCGGTCGTCAACCTCGAAGGTGTCAAGCCGGGCGAACTGGTGCTCGACGGCCCGACGCTGGCCGACATCTTCATGGGCAAGATCACCAACTGGAACGACGCGGCGATCAAGAAGCTCAACCCCGACGCCAAGCTGCCCGACCAGGCGATCGCGGTCGTCCATCGTTCGGACGGCTCCGGCACCACGTTCAACTTCAGCTACTATCTGGGCGACGTCAGCGCCGACTGGAAGTCGAAGGTTGGCGTCGACAAGGCGCTTGAGTGGCCGGTGGGCATCGGCGCCAAGGGCAACGAAGGCGTCGCCAACAACGTCTCGCAGACCGGCGGCGCGATCGGCTATGTCGAGTATGCCTACGCCAAGCAGAACAAGCTTACCTATACCGACATGATCAACAAGGACGGCAAGAAGGTCGAGCCGACGGCGGCGGCGTTCTCGGCTGCCGCGGCCAATGCCGACTGGAGCTCGCAGCCGGGCTACGGCGTCATCCTGGCCAACCAGGCGGGCGCGGAATCCTGGCCGATGACCTCCGCCACCTGGATCCTCGTCTACAAGAAGCCCGACGACGCGGCGGCCACGACCGAAGCGCTCAAATTCTTCGCCTGGTCCTACGCCAAGGGCGACGAGATGGCCGGCGCACTGGACTACGTCCCGATGCCCGACGCGGTCGTGAAGAGCGTCGAGGAAATGTGGGGCAAGGACATCGTCGACAAGGACGGCAAGCCGCTCTACTCCGGCATGTAATTCCTATGGAACGAGGGAGGGCGCTTCCGGTGCCCTCCCGTCTCTCTTTCGAAATGCGAGGGGCTAGATGACCGCCGTTTCCGAAGCCGCGACTTTGTCCGCCGTGCGGACCAGGGAAGCGACAGTGCGCCGTTTCGCCTTGACCGATACGGTCTTCCGGGCGGCCACGCGCGCATCCGCCATCCTCGTGCTGGTTCTTCTCGGCGGGGTCGCCATCTCGCTGATCGCCGGATCGTGGGAAGCGCTGTCGAAATTCGGCGTATCCTTCCTGACGACCGAATCCTGGAATCCGGTCACCGAGAATTTCGGCGCCTTGGCGCCCATCTATGGCACCGTCGTCACCTCGGCCATCGCCATCATCATCGCCGTGCCGATCGGTATCGGCATCGCCATCTTCCTGACCGAGCTCTGCCCGCGTCCACTTAGGCGCCCGATCGCCATCGCGGTCGAGCTGCTCGCAGGCATTCCCTCGATCATCTACGGCATCTGGGGCCTGTTCGTCTTCGCGCCGTTCCTGCAGACGACGGTCCAGCCCTTCGTCATCTGGCTCTTCAAAGGCATCCCCGGCCTCAACAGCCTGTTTGCCGGCCCGCCCTACGGCATCGGCCTGCTGACCTCGTCGCTGATCCTCGCCATCATGGTGCTGCCGTTCATCACCTCGATCACCAAGGACGTGTTCGACACCGTGCCGGCGGTGCTGAAGGAATCGGCATACGGTATCGGCTGCACGACCTGGGAAGTGACCCGGCGCGTGACCATCCCCTATACCCGCGTCGGCATCATGGGCGGCGTCATGCTCGGCCTTGGCCGCGCGCTCGGCGAGACGATGGCCGTGACCTTCGTCATCGGCAACGCGCATCGCATCAGCGCCTCGCTGTTTGCGCCGGGCACGACAATATCGGCGACGATCGCCAATGAATTCACCGAGGCCGATGGCGCGCTTTACACGTCCTCGCTGGTGGCGCTCGGCCTGATCCTGTTCATCATAACCTTCATCATCCTCGCGCTCGCACGCTACATGCTGTTGCGCATCGATAGCCGCACGGGAGCCTGATCGATGTCGACAGCCGCATCGCTTCACCAAAGCCGCAAGCGCAAGAATGCCGTGATGATGGCGCTATGCGTCGTCGCGGCGGGCATCGGCCTCGCCTGGCTGGCGCTGATCCTCGGCGCCCTGCTCTACAAAGGGCTCTCCGGAGTATCGCTGGCCGTGTTCACGCAAATGACGCCGCCGCCCGGCGATGCCGGCGGCCTGCTCAACGCCATCTACGGCAGCATCATGATGACCATCATCGGCATCGTCGTCGGCACGCCGATCGGCGTGCTGGCCGGCACCTACATGGCCGAGTATGGTCGCTTCTCGAAGCTCACCACGGTGGTGCGCTTCATCAACGACATCCTGTTGTCGGCGCCCTCGATCATCGTCGGCCTGTTCGTCTATGAGCTGTTGGTGCGGCCGATGGGGCACTTCTCGGCGATTGCCGGCGCCGTCGCGCTGTCCATCCTGGTGATCCCCGTCGTGGTGCGCACCACCGAGGACATGCTCAACCTTGTGCCCAACGCGCTGCGCGAGGCGGGCACCGCCATCGGCGCGCCGCGCTGGGTGGTGATCCGCTCGGTCGCCTATCGCGCGGCAATGTCAGGCATCGTCACCGGCATCCTTTTGGCGATCGCCCGCATCTCCGGCGAGACGGCGCCGCTTCTCTTCACCGCGCTCAACAACCAATTCTGGTCGAGCAATCTCAATGCCCCGATGGCCAGCCTGCCGGTGACCATCTTCCAGTTCGCTCTCAGCCCCTATGAGGAATGGCAGCAACTGGCCTGGACGGGCGCACTCATAATCACCCTGACGGTTCTCGGGCTGAGCATCATCGCCCGCAGCCTAACCGGACGCAGAGAGGACAGATGAAACCGATGTTGTCCACCGACCTGAACGTAGCCGACACGACAGTCGAGAAGGCCAAGATCGAGGTCAAGAACCTCAACTTCTACTATGGCCAGTCGAAGGCGCTGAAGGACATCAACCTGTCCCTGCCCGAGCGCAGCGTGACCGCCTTTATCGGGCCGTCGGGCTGCGGGAAGTCGACGCTGCTGCGCGTGCTCAACCGCATCTACGAGCTCTATCCGAAGCAGAGCGCGGAAGGGCAGGTGCTGCTCGACGGCAAGAACATCCTCGACCGCTCGCAAGACCTCAACCTGCTGCGCACCAAGATCGGCATGGTGTTCCAGAAGCCGACGCCGTTCCCGATGTCGATCTACGAAAACATCGCCTTCGGCGTCAGGCTCTATGAGAAGATCAGCAAGGCCGAGATGGACAGCCGCGTCGAGCAGGCGCTGAAGCGCGCCGCGCTCTGGACCGAGGTCAAGGACAAGCTCAACGCCAGCGGACTGAGCCTTTCCGGCGGTCAGCAGCAGCGCCTGTGCATCGCCCGCACCGTGGCGGTGAAGCCGGAAGTCATCCTGCTCGACGAACCGGCCTCGGCGCTCGATCCGCTGTCGACGGCCAAGATCGAAGAGCTGATCGACGAGTTGCAAGTCGACTACACGATCGTCATCGTCACCCACAACATGCAGCAGGCGGCGCGCGTGTCGCGGCAGACGGCGTTCATGTATCTTGGCGAGCTGGTGGAGTTCGACCGGACCGAGAAGATCTTCACCTCGCCGCGCGAGAAGCGCACGCAGGACTACATCACCGGCCGCTTCGGCTGAGTTCATCGAGGACATCATTATGGCCGAACATACCGTCGCCTCCTTCGACGAGGATTTGAGGCAGATCAGCCGGCTTATCAATGACATGGGCGATCTCGCAGGCTCCATGGTCGGCGCCTCGACCAGGGCACTGCTCGAGACCGACAATGCGCTGGCGCAGCGCGTCGTCTCCGACGACGCCATCATGGACGCGCGTCAGCGCGAGCTTGACGACCGCGCCATCACGCTCATCGCCAAGCGGCAGCCGATGGCGGACGATCTTCGCCACGTGGTCGGCTCGATCCGCATGGCGGGCGACCTCGAACGCATCGGCGACCTTGCCAAGAACATCGCCAAGCGCGTAGGTTCGGTCGGCGTCAGCGCGGCGCCGCGCGACCTCACGCATTCGATCGATTCCATGGCGCAGCTGGTGCTGATCCAGGTCCAGGCCGTGATCCAGGAATATACGGTGGGCGACGCCACGGCGCTGGCCAAGCTTCGCAACGACGACGAGCGCATCGACGTCAAATACACCTCCGTCTTCCGCGAGCTCCTGACCTATATGATGGAAGATCCGCGCAACATCACCGCTTGCACGCATCTTCTGTTCTGCGCCAAGAATCTCGAACGCATCGGCGACCATGTGACCAACATCGCCGAGAACGCCTACTATGTGCTGACCGGCATCCAGTTGCCCGCGAATCGCCCGAAGCAGGACGAGACGGCAATGTCGGCGCCGGCGGCCTGACAAGGGTAACCTGCAATGATCGCGCCACGCATCATGGTGGTGGAGGACGAGGAGCCGCTGGGGGTGCTGCTCCGCTACAATCTCGAATCCGAGGGTTACCAGGTCGAAGTGGTGACCCGCGGCGACGAGGCCGAAATCCGCCTTCAGGAAAACGTTCCCGACCTGCTCGTGCTCGACTGGATGGTGCCGGCCGTTTCCGGCATCGAGCTTTGCCGGCGCCTCAGGATGCGGCCCGAGACCGAGCGGCTGCCGATCATCATGCTGACGGCGCGCGGCGAGGAAAGCGACCGTGTGCGCGGCCTCTCGACCGGCGCCGACGACTATCTGGTCAAGCCGTTCTCGACGCCGGAGTTCATGGCCCGCGTCAAGGCGCTGCTGCGTCGCGCCAAGCCGGAGGTGCTGTCCAGCGTGCTCAAGGTCGGCGACATCGTGCTCGACCGCGAATCGCATCGCGTCTACCGCAAGAAGAGCGAGATCAGGCTCGGCCCGACCGAGTTCCGGCTGCTCGAATTCATGATGCGTCATCCCGGCCGGGTATTCTCGCGCAGTCAACTGCTCGACAATGTCTGGGGCGAGACGATCTATATCGACGAGCGCACGGTCGACGTGCATGTCGGGCGCCTGCGCAAGGCCGTCAACAACGGCCGCATGCCCGATGTCATCCGCACCATCCGCGGGGCGGGCTATGCGATCAGGGAAGATTAGGGATATGCCGATATTCAGGTGAGGCCGGCCTGCGAATGGCGGCTTCCTGCGCTTCCGGTACTCACGTACTTAAGTACGCTCCGTTCCGGCCTTCGCCGGCCGAAGCGCTCATAAGTGTTTCCGCCCTATGAAGGCTACGGCCGGCGTAGGCCGGTTGTCGGAATCCACCATTCTCGACTCGGCCTGACCTGAATCTCAGCATATCCCGGCGCTTGAGCCTGCCGTTCATGCGACGTGCTTGCCCGCTCTCGCCTGGCCCCCGGGCGCGAAAATCTCCTGGTCGACGAAGGTCAGCGCGCGGGCGGCGCAGCCTTCGCGGATGAGCGGCAATTCGTTCGGCTCGGTGTCGAAGGAGATCGATTTCGAGTGCTGGCCGCCGGCGGTCTGGGCGATCGCTTCTCTCAGCGCCGGCTCGATCAGGTCGAAGGCGGCCGCGCTGACGCCGACCATGGCGACAGGCGCCGGATCGATCAGGGCGAACAGGCTGCCGAGACCGAAGCCAAGCGCTTCGCCGGCGCGGCGATACGCCTCCCGCTCCGGACCGTCCTCCTGCCGGGCCTTCGCGGCAAGCGCCCGCATGTCGGCGTCGCCGACGTCGACCGGCTCGGCGTCCTCGCTCATCTTCATGGCGCTGCGCCAGATCGCATAGTTGCCGGCATAGGCCTCGACGCAGCCGCGGCGGCCGCACCGGCAAAGCGCGCCGCCCGGACGATGGATCATATGGCCGAACTCGCCGCCCGAGGAATGGGTGCCGGTGAACAGCGCGCCCTTGAGCACTAGGCCCATACCAATGCCGTGCGAGAGCAGGATGGCGATGAAATCGTCACGATAGCGCTCGGGATCGCGCCATTGCAGCGCCACCGCCATCATGTTGCAGTCGTTCTCCATGGTGGCGGGGATGCCGAATTCCTTCTCGAGGATGTCGGCAAAAGGAATGTCGGTCAGCGGGGTGATCGGCGACCACAGCATGGCGCGCGCCCGGGAATCGGTGATGCCCTGAATGCCCATGGCGATGCGGGCGACGCTGCCGACGTCGAGGTCGGGATCCTGCAGCCGGCGCCGGACGATTGCCATGCATGCGCCGATCAGCTCGTCGCGCGGCATGACAAGCGTGTCCAGGCGCTGCTGTTCCTCGGCAATCACCTGGCCGGCATAGTCGATGACGGCGACCGACAGGAAGTTCAGCGACAGCACCACGGTCAGCACCGCGGCGGCTTCGGGGTTCAGCGCCAGGCCGATCTGCGGGCGGCCGCGTTTCAACGCCGTCGGCTCGTTGGCCTTGCTCTCGGTGAGAATGCCCTCCTGGATCAGATCGGCGGAAATCGCCGAAATGGTCGAGTGGCTGAGCCCGGTGGTGGCGGCAATCTCCGTCCGCGATGGCTGGCCGGCGCGGCGCACGGCCGAAATCACCATGGCGCGGTTGCGCCGGCGCAAATCGTCGTGGCGGATTCCGACCGACATTATCTCGCACCGTCCTCCCGGGTCATCGCGGCCTTGTGATGATGCCATGGCCTGTCGCTGACACCCCAGCAATAGTGGCAGAAGCCAAAGCCGATGTCATTATTTATTGCGAACGTCGAAAAAAATGCCGGGACCCATCAAAGGCCATCAGAATCGCGGTTGACAGCGTCGTTTCGCTGGATCACTATTTTTTTGAGGCTCGAAAAAAAGCCTCTGTGCCGGCCTTCGGGCCAGTCTGGGTCGCGCCGCACAGGGCGCAGGGAGGATATCATGAAGAAATTCGCAGCCGCCATTCTGGCGGGCGTTGCCATGTCGCTGACGCTGGCGTCGGTCGCCGAGGCGAAGGGCAAGGTGATCGGCGTCTCGTGGTCGAATTTCCAGGAAGAGCGCTGGAAGACCGACGAAGCGGCGATGAAGAAGGCAATCGAGGCCGCGGGCGACAAGTACATCTCCGCCGACGCGCAGTCCAATCCGGGCAAGCAGCTGACCGACGTCGAAAGCCTGATCTCGCAGGGCGCCAACTCGCTGATCATCCTGGCGCAGGATGCCTCGGCGATCGGGCCGGCGGTGCAGAAGGCGCTCGATGAAGGAATCCCGGTCGTCGGCTACGACCGCCTGATCGAGAACAAGGACGTGTTCTACCTGACCTTCGACAACAAGGAAGTCGGCCGCATGCAGGCCCGCGAGGTGTTCAAGGCCAAGCCTGAAGGCAACTACGTCTTCATCAAGGGCTCGGGCGCCGATCCGAACGCCGACTTCCTGTTCTCGGGCTCGATGGAAGTGCTGAAGGAAGCCATCGACAGCGGCAAGATCAAGAATGTCGGCGAGGCCTATACCGACGGCTGGCTGCCCGCCAACGCGCAGAAGAACATGGAGCAGTTCCTGACCGCCAACGACAACAAGGTCGATGCGGTCGTGGCGGCCAATGACGGCACCGCCGGCGGCGTCGTCGCGGCGCTGACGGCTCAAGGCCTGGCCGGCACCGTTCCGGTCTCGGGCCAGGACGGCGACCACGCGGCGCTCAACCGCATCGCGCTCGGCACGCAGACCGTGTCGGTGTGGAAGGACGCGCGCGAGCTCGGCAAGAACGCCGCGGAGATCGCCTCGCAGCTCGCCGACGGCAAGAAGATGGCCGACATCGCCGGCGCCAAGGACTTCACGACGCCCGGCGGCAACACCGTCAAGTCGCTGTTCCTGACCCCGATCGCCATCACCAAGGACAATCTCAACGTCGTCATCGACGCTGGCTGGATCAAGAAGGACGAGGTTTGCGCAGGCGTTGCCGCCGGCAGCGTCAAGGTCTGCAACTAAGCTTTGCCGACGTTCGATCTCAACACTTGCGCCGCGGCGCCGGGAGGGTTCAGTGTTTTGCCATTGAACCTCCCGGCCCTTTAACCGCCGCAATTCCGGACGGAAAACCGTCAAACACTTTTCCTGGAATTGCTTCAAAGCCGCGGCGTTTTTTCAATAAGATTTGTGTTTCCGCCTCTGGCGGATAGCTTCTAGGCTTGGCTCCGGCATCCGCGCCAGACGGGCAAGCCGGCGGGAGGAAATCATGACCGACACGACGTCTCCCTCACAGGCAGACACCGCGCGTGCATCGGAACTAAGCGCCGCCGCCCGGTTCCTGAAGGCAACCGAGCTCGACACACGCATGCTCGGCATGATCGGCGCGCTGCTCCTGATCTGGACCGGGCTGCATGTCATCTCCAGCCTGCGCCTTGGCGTCAATCCGCTCGACTTCGACAGCCGCACCTTCCTGACGCCGCGCAATCTCTGGAACCTGTCGGTGCAGACTTCGGCCGTGGCGATCATGGCCTCCGGCATGGTGCTGGTCATCGTCACGCGCAACATCGACCTGTCGGTCGGATCGGCCGAAGGCGTGATCGGCATGGTCATGGGCTTTGCCCAGGTGCATTTCCTGGTGCGCTTCGTCGGGCTTGAATTGGGCAATCCCTGGATCTGGATCCTGGCGTTGCTGATCGGCCTGGCGCTCGGCCTGCTCATCGGCGCCTTCCAGGGCTTCATCATCGCCTATCTCGAAGTGCCGGCCTTCATCGTGACGCTGGGCGGACTGCTGGTATGGCGGGGTGCTGCCTGGTGGGTCACCAGCGGCCAGACGGTGGCGCCGCTCGACGCTACCTTCCAGCTGATGGGCGGCGGCCCGGCGGGCTCGATCGGCGCCAGATGGAGCTGGGCCGTCGGCATCGTCGCCTGCCTTTCGGTGGTTTTCATGCATTTCAACGGCCGCGTGCAACGCAAGCGGTTCCGCTTCCCGCTGCGTCCGATCTGGGCCGAGACGCTGCTCGCCACGGTCACCTGCGCAATCATCCTGGGCGCGGTGTGGCTCGCCAATTCCTATCCGTGGCCGGTCGGCATCGTGAACCGCTACGCCGCCGCCAACAACATCACCGTCCCCGAAGGCGGGCTGTTCATCGCGCATGGCATCGCCATTCCGGTGCTGATGGCCGTCGCCGTCGGCCTGATCATGACCTTCGTCACCAAGCGCACACGCTTCGGCCGCTATGTCTTTGCCATTGGCGGCAATCCGGAAGCAGCCAATCTTGCCGGCATCAACACGCGCTGGATCACCATGAAGGTGTTCATGATCATGGGCGTGCTGGCGACGATCGCGGCGGCGATCTCGTCGGCCAGGCAGAACTCCGCGACAAACGTGCTGGGAACGCTGGACGAGCTCCTGGTCATTGCCGCGGCGGTCATCGGCGGCACCTCGCTCGCCGGCGGTTCCGGTACGGTGCTCGGCGCCATGCTGGGCGCATTGCTGATGCAGTCGCTGCAGTCCGGCATGGTGCTGCTCGGCGTCGATTCGCCGCTGCAAAGCATCGTCGTGGGCGCCGTGCTGGTCGTCGCGGTCTGGCTCGACACCATATATCGCAAGCGCGTCTGAGCATGGTCCCGAAACGTGGAAACCGGTTTTCGGACCGCATCATGCTTGAGCATGGACTTCAGGGGAGGAACAACGATGATAGCTGACAAATCCGCTCCCGCCGGCGTTCCGCTCGTCGACATGCGCAACATCTCGATCGCCTTCGGCGGCATCCGCGCCGTCGACGACGCGTCCGTCGATCTTTTCCCCGGCGAAGTGATGGCGCTGCTCGGCCACAACGGCGCCGGCAAGTCGACGCTGATCAAGATCCTGTCAGGCGCCTACAAGCGCGATAGCGGACAGATATTCATCAATGGCGAGGAGGCTTCGATCGCCAACCCGCGCGACGCCAAGAAATACGGCGTCGAGACGATCTACCAGACGCTGGCGCTGGCCGATAATGTCGATGCGGCGGCCAATCTCTTCCTCGGCCGCGAGCTGATGACGGGCTGGGGCACGCTCGACGACGTCGCCATGGAAGCCGAGGCGCGCAAGGTGATGGGCCGGCTCAATCCGCGCTTTCAACGCTTCAAGGAGCCGGTCATCAAGCTGTCGGGCGGGCAGCGGCAGTCGGTGGCGATCGCGCGCGCTATCCTGTTCAACGCCCGCATCCTGATCATGGACGAGCCGACGGCGGCGCTCGGCCCGCAGGAGACGGCCCAGGTCGGCGAACTGGTCAAGCAGCTCAAGGCCGACGGCATCGGCATCTTCCTGATCAGCCACGACATCCATGACGTGTTCGAGCTCGCCGACCGGGTCTGCGTGATGAAGAACGGCCAGGTGGTCGGCACCGCGCGGACGGTCGATGTCACCCAGGACGAGGTGCTCGGCATGATCATTCTCGGCAAATGCCCGCCCGGTGCCATCCCCGGGCCGGGCGCACTGAGGATCGCGGCTTGAGGCGATGAATTAGCCGGCTGCCGGTGGCCGGCTCCCATGCCAGCCGCCTTCATGGTTTGGCCTCGCCATTGTCTTGTCATCCAGACTTGCCCATAAAGGTTCGACCGTTCCTGGACCCGGCTTGTTGAAGAAACTCTTCCCCATCGTCGCTTTCATCGCCGTCGCCCTGATCAGCCTGACGATGGCGGGGTTTGCCTATTTCGCGACGCAAGAGGCGGCGCGGATAAAATTCGAAGGCACCGCCGACGATGCGCTCAGTCGCATCGAGAGCCGCATCGATCTGCATCTGTCGCTGCTGCGCTCGACGCAGGCGCTGTTCGATGCGCGCAACGGCGACATCAAGCGCGGCGAATTCAACGCCTTCTTCACCGCGCTGAACATCGACGACAACTTTGCCGGCCTGCGCGGCATCGGCTTCCTCAGGCTCGCCAAAACCGGCGACGAGGCGACGGTCGAACGCGACATTCTGCACGATTATGGATCGGCCCACCCGATCTATCCCGCCACCACCGAGGCATGGCGGACACCCATCGTGCTGTTCGAGCCGCTCGACACGTCCAACCAGTCGATCATCGGATTCGACATGTTCAGCGAGCCGGTACGGCGCGCGGCAATCGAAAAGGCGATGGCCGACGACCAGCAACATGCGAGCGGCCTGGTCCAGCTTGGCCAGGGCGCCGGCGTGGCGCAAACCTTCACGGGTTTCCTGGTTTTCGTGCGGCTGAACGTCGAAACCGCTCCCGACGTCATCAATGTAAGCCGCTCCTCTACGGCCGGCTTTCTTTATGCCGCCTTTCGCGCCACCGACCTGTTCCAGGTCGCGCTCAGCCATTCACCGCTGCTGCCGGTCAATGTCGAGGTCTATGACGGCAAGCCGGAGGCCGGCAAGCTGCTTTTCCGTTCGGAGGCGCCGCCGGCGGAACGTATCGGCGCGAAGCTTTTGGCGCGTCGCGATATCGTCGTCGCGGGCCGGCCTTGGTCCGTGCTGTTCAGGCCGACAAGCGCCTTCGAGCCACCGTCCTCGCGCGCCATTCCGGTGATGCTCGGGCTGTTCGGCCTGTTGCTTGCCGGGGCTATCGCCCTCGTGGCGCGCTATCAGGAGCGTGCCTATGATGCGAAATCGGCGCTGCACGAGGCGACAGAAAAGAGCCTGCTGGAAAAGGACCTGATCCTGCAGGAGATGAAGCACCGCATCAAGAATTCGATCACCCGCGTGCTGGCGATCGCGCGGCAGACGGCCTCGCAAGCCACCGACGTCAAGGAGTTTTCGGCATCGTTCTCGGCGCGCCTCCAGGCCATGGCCGCATCGCAGGATATGCTTACGCGCTCGCGTTGGCAGAAGGCCGATCTCGGCGACCTACTGCGCATCGAACTCGGGCAGGTGTTCGGCAAGGACCTCCCCGATGGGGTGGTGTCCGGGCCGCAAGTGCTGCTCGACGAGACGACGACGCAGGCACTCGGACTGACCTTCCACGAACTCGCCACCAATGCGCTGAAGTATGGCGAAGCCGGCAATTCTGCCAATTCCGTCAAGGGAAGCTGGGCCCTCAAGGTCGACTGGAGCATCGAAGGGCGCAGCCGCGAGCGGACGCTGGTGCTGAACTGGCGCGAAGCGGGTCACAAGAAACTGGAAGCGCCGGCCAAGACCGGCTTCGGCACCAAGCTGATTGACCTCAACGTCACACGCGAATTGCGCGGCACGATCGCGCGCGACTATCACGCCGACGGACTGAAGGTGGAAATCAGGATCCCTCTGACCGCGTGAGCGGCCCAAAAGTCCCCCGGTGGCGGGCGAACCGGCGACTTGAATTCAAAAAGAAACCGGGGGCCGGCTGCCGGTCCCCGGTTTCTTTCGGGTATTAGTTGCAGCGAGCCGTGTAGATCCGGCCGCGATGATCGCGATACTGGCAATAGCCGTTGCGCAGGTTGCGCACCAGGAGGCCCGACCCGGCGCCGACAGCCGCGCCGATCAGCGCGCCCTTGCCGCCGCCGACCAAACCGCCCACACCGGCGCCGATCAGGCCGCCACCAACGACGTCCTGCTCGGTCGTGGTGCAGCCGCTGACGGCGACTACGGCAACCATGGCAATGATCATCTTCCGCATAGAATTGCTCCTCACTTTTGTCCTCACTTTCGGCAGTGCCAGCCGCCATTTAGCATGAAAAAACGGGCTTTGCCTGCCAGATCTCACTGTTGTTTAAGATAGTCTTTTTCGGGGCGCCCGCCGTTCGACGCGACAAGCATGCCGGAAACCTCCAAAGATGCGACCAGCGTGCCGTCGGGCCGCACGTTCCAGTCGATCCGGTCGTAGTCGTCCTCCAGAGCCGGATCGACGGCCAGGCATTTACCGATGATGCGGGGAGCCTGGCCCTGCAGGTCGCCAAGGGCGAAGGGCCTTTCGGCGACACAGGCTTGCGCGGTCTCGAAGACACTGACCGGCACCTCGAGTTCGCGGCAATCGGCCATTGTGCTCGAACAGCCGACGACGAAGAGCAATGCGGCGATGTGTTCCATGGCTCCGAACCTCTCGCCGCAAGCAACGATTCTGGGCGAGCAAAAGTTCCGGGGGCCGGAGTTTAAAGCGCGCCGTCAAAACGGCGTACGGGGATCAGAACAATTGCCAGGCCGCGGTCAGGGCCATGGCGGCGAAAAGCGCGATCGCGCCAAGGCGAAGCGCAAGATGAGATGATCGCGGAGCGGGCGGCGGCTCGGCATCCTGGAAGCCGCTCATCGAGACGCGGGCGGCCTGCTCAAGCCTCTTCATGTCGGCAACCATCATTTTTGGTCTCCCAGGTCGCGCCGGGGCGCGGATGGGTTGCCGGCGCATCGTTAGCCGGGAGCACAGGATCGGACTTTATGGTGAACAGCCGGTGAAGGGCCTTCGTCGGCAAAGCCAGAACGGCTCGCCGTTTCCCTGGAAACGGCGAAACGCTCTCACGCCATCGGCAGCGCGATCAATCCGTTTCGAAATTCCCGCGCGGGACAGTGAGGCGGTATTCCATCCGGTCTTTGCCGATATCGAGCGTCGCGGAGCCATTCAGCGACATCGGCACGACGCGCTCCAGCGCCACGCTGCCGAAGCGCTTCTCATTGCGCGGCGCGTCGCCGACCGCCTCCGTCCAGGTCAGCAAAAGGTTAGGCGGGGTTCCGTCTTCGGCCTCGAGCCTGGCACGCACCTCGACGTGGCCGTCCGGCCGCGACAGTGCGCCATAGCTCACCGAGTTCACGGCCAATTCATGCATCGCCAGGCCGATGTGCAGGGCGGCGTTGGGATTGAGATAAGGATTTTCGCCCGCGAACCGCAGGCTTTGCGCCAGATCGCTGCTGTAGCGGCCGACTTGGCCGGATACGAGCTCCTGCAGTGCCGCTCCCCGCCAGTTGGATGATGTGACAAGGTCCTGCGAGGAAGCGAGCGATTGCAGCCGGCCGCGAAACCGCGCCAGGAACTCGCCAAGCGTCTCCGTATAGCGCCCGGTCTGGGTGGCGATGCTCTGGATGATGGCCAGGAGATTTTTCGATCGATGGCTGACTTCGCGCAACAGCGTCTTCAGCGTTTGCTCGCGGTGTTTCTGCTCCGTCGTCTCCACCATGGTGGTGACGACGCCGATGACTTCGCTGGCGTCCCCGCGGTCGGCATCGATCCAGAGCTGGAACCAACGGACGCCCTGGCTTCCCGGTATGCTGAGCTCGAACTGGTCCGCGTTACCAGATTCGATCACCTTGAGTTTGGCGGCTCTTATGTGTTCGGTCTGCGCCGGCGATAGCAAATCCTTGCCGTCGGCGGTTTCGGATGCCCAGGGCGCGCTCATGTTGCGGGCCCAGACCGTTTTCATCTGTCGATCCTGGTAGAGAACCGAAATTCCGGCATTGTGCAGCGCATGAAGCAAGGCGCGCCCCACCTGCATCCCACTTTCGGCGGGATGCATCGCGATCACTTCGCCGTCCTGTTTTTCAATCCTGTCCTTCGTGGGACCCTCGGAAGGCATTGGAAACATCCCGTACTCGGTCCTTGAACGGCTCAATTAACAACTGGTTCCGCACGGTATCGACCCTAAGTACGGGCTCTCCAAAAGCGGTCCGCCGGACGGTGCCCCTTTCGAGGCTCCGCCCGGCGGTGGCTGGAAACCGTTTGAGGGGTGCGGCTTCCAGTGTTGCGGTCAGGCTCTCCTGAAGAGACCCGCGATGAGCGAAATCACCAGGAAGGCGAGGAAGATAAAGAACAGGATCTGCGCGATGCCTGCCGATGTACCGGCGATGCCGCCGAACCCAAGCGCGCCGGCGATGATCGCAACTACGAGAAATACGAGCGCCCAGTACAGCATGATGCGTCTCCTTCTTATGTCGGGAAAAGAACGTGGCCCGGTGCCGTTTGTTCCACCATTCGATGAAAAAGACGATCCCCTTGAAGGGCTTTTCAGGTCGCGAAACAGACAAGCGCCACACGAGGCGCGAAGGCCTCGCATGACGCTCGAAAGTTCAGGTTTCGGAACTGATCAGGCGGCGGCCTTCGCCTGACGGTCGAAGAACAGGGCCTGGCTGATCAAAGCCTTGACCATGTCGGGATTGAACGGCTTGGTGACCAGAAAGGCTGGCTCCGGGCGCTCGCCGGTCAGCAGGCGTTCCGGGAAGGCGGTGATGAAGATTACCGGCACCGGCGTCGAGGACAAAATCTCGTTGACGGCTTCGATGCCGGAACTGCCGTCGGCAAGCTGGATGTCGGCCAGAACCATTTTCGGCCGTGTCTTGCCGAACATGGCCACCGCCTCGGCATGCGTGCGCGCCGTGCCGACGACGCGGTGGCCGAGGCTTTCGACCATCTCTTCGATGTCCATGGCAATCAGCGGCTCATCCTCGATGACCAGAACGTCGGTCGCGACCTGCCGCGAAATCTCGTTGCTTGCCTGGGCAAGCAACTCTGAAAACTCATCCTCGTCGACATCGAGAATTTCCGCCGCCTCGTCCTCGCTGAAGCCCTCGACGGCAACCAGAAGGAAAGCCTGCCTCGGCAGGGGCGCGATCGCATTCAGATTGGCCGCGGCCCGCTGCTCCCAGGCTGTCTGCGCCTGTTCCTGCGGCACGCGGATGGCCACGGACGTGAACAGCTTGGCGAAAACCTTATATATCGCGATGCGGTCGCTGGAGGCTTCGGGAAAGATATTGGTGTCGGCGATGATGGCTTCCAGCATGGCGGCGACCAACGCGTCACCGCTCTCCTGCGATCCCGATACCGCCCGCGAGAAGCGGCGCAGGAAGGGAAGATGCGGAGCGATGGTTGCGGACAAACTCATTATTTGCGTCTCCCTCAGATGACGTTGCACATTCAAGGCCACGCTGACGCAAGCCCCTGAAATCAAACGCCGGCTTCCAGAAAAAGTTCCGCCGGCTGTGGAACTAAATTAGCGGGCGGGCGTTTGGGGGGCTCGGGATGGGCAGCCAGACGAGGGTTCCGCTTACATTGTGGTTTGAAGTCAAAGAGCGGTTCGCGTGCTGGAAACTAGGGCGACTATGAAAGAAATGTCAAAAAAACAGATGGCTGATGCCGCAAGCAGGCATCGGAACGGGGATGGCAACCCGCTTGGGGCAAACTCCGAAATCGCCCGCAAGCTCAAGCAGTATTATGACGAGTTGGTCTCCGACCACGTGCCGGACCGCTTCGCCCAGTTGCTGAGCCAGCTGGAACAGACCGAACCTGCCCAGAAAAAGGACTGAGGCATGGCGGCGGTATCCCAGAGCTTCAAGACCGAGCTGCTCGGTGCGATCCCGAGCCTGCGTGCCTTTGCCGTGTCATTGACACAGAATGCCGACCGGGCCGACGACCTCGTCCAGGAGACGCTGGTCAAGGCGTGGGACAAGCATGAGAGTTTCCAGCCGGGCACCAACCTCAAGGCCTGGCTATTCACCATCCTGCGCAACGAATTCTATTCGCAGATGCGCAAACGCGGCCGCGAAGTGCAGGACAGCGACGGCATCATGACGGCCAGGCTTGCAGTTCATCCGGCCCAGCATGGCCAGCTCGACCTCAAGGATTTCCGCGGCGCATTGGAACAATTGCCGGAGGACCAGCGCGAAGCCATCATCCTGATCGGCGCTTCCGGCTTTTCCTATGAGGAAGCGGCCGAGATCTGCGGCTGTGCGGTCGGCACGATCAAGAGCCGTGTCAGCCGGGCGCGCACCAGGCTGCAGGAGATCCTCAAGATTTCCGGAGAGGACGAGTTCGGGCCCGACGCGATTTCGGCGCAGGTTACAGGTTCCAACGCCGCGTAAGCCGCACCACCATGGTGCCTGCCGCGGCGATGGCCCGTCAGGCCGCGTTCGCGCGCCCGCAGGCGATGGCCACCGCTTCGATCAGATCGTCGCCCGAGTAAGGCTTGGTCACCAGCCGAATGTCAGGGAACGAGCCCTTGACTTCGTCCGAATCCGAATAGCCGGAGGCGAACACGAACGGCACGCCTTCGCTGCGCAGCCGCGCGGCGAAATCCAGCGTCGAAACGCCGCCGAGCATCAGATCGACAACCGCCGCGTCGAAGCGCGAAGGTAGCGCCTGCCCGTCGATCTCACCAAGATCGCGCGCGATCGTCACATCCGCGGCGCCGTGGTCCCGGCAAAGCTGCTCGACATCCATCGCGATCAGGAACTCGTCTTCCAGGACGAGGATGTGGAGTCCGTCAAGCAATGCTGGCACCTATCAGTGTCTCCTCGGCAGGACCGCACTCATGCGCGGAATTCGTCGCCATGTCATTTAAAAAAGACATGGGCATGACGCTGGCGGAACCCGTGTCGGTCTCAAGCGTTTCTATGCGCCCGACAGGGCAGGGATTTCGAAGAGGGGTCGAAATGTCCGGCCAAAGCGTACGTTCGTTTGCCAGTCGTCAATACCCTTGCGAAAAGTGTCCGCTGCGGCCACTGCCCGCCTTTCGCGAATTCGACAAGCAGGAATTGTCCTTTATCAGCACCTTCAAGCGCGGCGAACTGGCAGTCGATAAAGGGGCGACCGTATTGGTCGAGGGAAGCCATAGCGCTCATCTTTATACGGTGCTTTCGGGCTGGGCGTTTCGCTACAAGCTCTTGCCCGACGGCCGGCGACAAATTCTCAATTATTCGATGCCAGGCGATCTCATCGGCTTGCAAGGCAGCCTGATGGGCGAGATGCAGCATTCCGTCGAAGCATTGTCGCCAATGCTGCTGTGCGTTTTCGAACGCGAACAGTTGCACGAACTCTACCGTAACTATCCGGGCCTTGCCTACGACATCACCTGGATCGCGTCGCGCGAAGAGCGCATGCTGGACGAGAACCTGCTCAGCATCGGCCGCCGCACAGCGCTCGAACGCGCCGCCTATCTCATCGCCTTCATTGCCAGCCGGGCGCGCGGCGTCGGCCTCAATGGCAAGACGCCGGTGCAGATTCCGATCACGCAGCAGCACATCGCCGACACGCTTGGCCTCTCGCTTGTCCATACCAACAAGACGATCCGCAAGCTGATGGACCGCAAACTGGTCGTGTGGCGGGACGGCGGCTGCGAGGTTGGCGATTATGATGGACTGAAGAAGCTCGCCCGCTGGGAGGGCCTCGGCGAGGAGCGCAGGCCGCTGATTTAGAGTGGTTCAGCGTTTCATTGAATCGCCGACCCGCTCTGAGTATTTTTGCAATTTCCGGACGGTTGGCTACGGCGAAGCCGTCGAGTCCAACCGTTTCACATTCTTCCTGGGATTGCCTTGGAGCGCCCTGAGCCGCGAAGACTGGAACCTTGGCATCGAACGGACGTTGAAACCGACGCAAACGCAAGGAGTTAGAGAATGGCAACCGCTGCCGGCAAATCCGCGACGAACGAAGCAACCACCGCCGATCTGGAGGCCGATATCGAGCAACTGAAAGCGGACATCCAGAAGCTCACGGAGCAACTCGCCAAGACAGGTCAGCACGGCTATGGCGCGGCCCGTCGCGCCGCCGCGGATGGCGTGGAACAGTTGCGCGCGCAGGGCGAAGCCGCGTTCGAGAGCGTCCGGGGCAGCGCCGAGGATATAGAAGCACAACTGATAGCCAAGGTGCGCGAGAAGCCGGTGACGTCACTGGCAATCGCGGCAGGCGTCGGCTTCCTTTTCGCCCTTCTTTCCCGCCGCTAGCCTCAGATGGGGACGCTTGTCTCGCTGATCTCGGCCTTGGCTTCGGGCGAGGCCATGGCCGCTTTGCAAAGAGCGCGGATGACGGCGATCCTTTACGGACTTGCCGCAGTTCTTGCCCTGTGCGGCGTCGGCTTCCTCATCGGCGCCGCCTATATCTGGTTGGCGGGGCGCTACGGACCGCTGGCGACCAGTCTCGGCTTCGGCATCGGGTTCCTGGTGATTGCCGGCCTCATCCTTGTCATTCACAAGCTGACGATCGGGATGCGGGCCAAGGGGCGTGCAAGACGGCGCCAGGCCGACATGACGGCGGTAGGCATTACCGCGGCGCTCGCCCTGCTTCCGGCGCTTGCCAAGAGCAAGGGCGGGTTGGGCGCCGTTGTCGCGCCCGCTCTGGCTGTCGTCGCCTACGCCATCTATCGCGAGAACGCCAAACCCAGGCCGCCCAAGCCGGACCCGGAAGACATGCCTTAGGGCGGTTCGCCTTTTCCCAGAGCCGCTGACCCGCCAGGTATTTGCTTTGACGGCCGACTTGTCCGTCACGCTCCCCAATCCGTCACGGACTTGCCACCGGTTGGGAACCTTCCCGAATAGAGCCCGTTACCGCCTGAAGCGCCCGCCGCCGCGCAGGATGGAGGCCGATGGTGACCAAGATCATACCTGAAGACAAAGCGCGCCAGGGACATTGGGGATGGCATGCTCTCAGAATCCTTATCGCCGGGATGTTGCTCGCTTTCATCGCGTGGGGGGCAGTCGAGATTTACGGGGAGCTGATCAAGTCGCCGACGACGCAGCAGAGCGTGCCGACGGCGCCGGCCGCAGAGCAGAAATCCACCCAAGGGAGCTGATCTTTCCTCACGCCGCCTTTGCCTGCGTGTTGCTCGCAGGGACAAGCACGTTCAGTGCGCCAGGGTGAATCTCGATTGTGGTTTCGCGTTCGAGCCTGATCAATTCGCCATCCAGGACGGCGCTGAACTTCCTGGTGGGCGAGTGGATTTTCAACACCGCCTTGCCAGCCTGATGCACCTCGATATGCGCGCTTTGGCGCCACCTGCCGCGCAGCGTGTCGAGCAACAGCTTCGCCAGATCATGACGCCGGCGCGCGACGCTGACATAGATGCCGAGCACGCCGCCAGCCGGGTTGTCGGCATAGGGCAGATGGCCTTCGCCGAACAGATTGTTGCTGATGCCGATACCGGTGGTACGGGTGACGATTTCGACCTTGCCGATGGTCAGACTCACCTTGAGCGCCGGCGGGTTCTTGATCGTTGCCCAGGCGGCGCGCACGGAAGCCTGCATTTTCCCAAGGCGCGAGCCAAAATCCATCTTTTCGCGCAGCTGAACCATCTTTGCGTGCATGCCGATGGAAAACTGATGCACGAAAGGCTGACCGTTGGCGCTCGCCATATCGACGGCGATTACCTCTCCGTCGGCGAAGGACTTCAACGCAGCCTCCAACGTTTGCGGAATGCCGAGGCCGCGGGCGAAGAGATTCATCGTACCGGCCGGGAGAATGGCCAAGGCTTTTTCCTTGTTCATGAGAAGGGATGCGGCCGTGGAAATCGTCCCGTCGCCGCCGGCGGCGAGGATGACGTCGACGTTCCGCTTCGCAATGGCTCTTTCCAACGCCGTGGCGATGTCGCGACCGGCGACGATTTCGATCTCAACAGAATGTCCGGCAGCTTCGAGTATCTGACGCAGCTGGTCGGAAAAAGCCTGGATGTCGATGGTGCGAAGCATGCCACCGTCCTGGTTCAGCACTGCAGCAAACCGCATACCCACTCCGTGTCATCCTCAGCATGGCTGAATGACGCCTCAGCCGCAGGCTGGAACGGAAGTGCCGGCGCAAAGGTTCCCGCGGGGGTCAGGAATCAGAGCGGCGATGCCGACATGGCTTTTTGGAACAACGTCACGGTCACAACGTTGTGAACCTGTCGACAATGCCGCTTCCGACCTGCCGATCCGAGGCTAGGCCCAGGGAGCGTCATGCACGAAATCAGGCACGAGGAGAGACCGTCATGATCCGCACCCTTTTTGCGACAACCGCACTTGCAACGCTGGTTGCAACCGGCGCTTTTGCGCAGACGACAACGCCTGCGCCGGCTCAGGCTCCCGCAGCCGAAAACCCGGCTCCGGCCATGCGCGCCGAGGGCGCGCTGATGACCAACATTATCGGCGTGTCCGTCTATAACGGCACCGGAGACGATGCCCAGGATATCGGTAAAGTCGACGATGTCGTCTTCGATTCCAGCGGCAAGGCCAAATCCGCCATTATCGGGGTAGGAGGCTTCCTGGGCGTCGGTAAGAAGGACGTCGCCTTCGACTACGGCAAGCTGGAATGGGCCGAGAAAAATGGCGACCGCTGGCTGGTGGCAAAGACTACCAAGGATGAGCTGAACGCCCAGCCGGCATTCGACCGCAAGCCATACGATCCGGCCCCGGCGCAATCAGCCGATGCGACGCAGCCAGCCGCGACCGACAGTACGGGAGCGCAGAAGCCAGCCGCGGTGCAGCCGGCCGAACCGGTGAAGAAAGCGGAAGGCAACCTCGCCACCAACATCATGGGTGAGTCGGTCTATAACGGCACTGCGGACGATGCCCAGAAGATCGGCGACGTGAAGGACATCGTGCTTGCCAAGGACGGCAAGGCGGACTCGCTGGTGATCGGTGTCGGCGGCTTCCTCGGCATTGGCACGAAGAACGTCACTTTCGACTTCGCCAAGGCCAAGTGGGCCGAGAAGAACGGCGACCGCTGGCTGGTGGCGGAGACCACCAAGGAAGAACTGCAGGCGCAGCCGGACTTCAACCGCAAACCCTATGATCCGGCGCCCGGCTCCACGACGGCTGCAAGCAATGCTCCGGCCACGACCACGCCCGCGGTGGTATCGTCGGACGCAACTTCCGACAAGGGAGCCAAGCCGGCGCAACCGGCCCAGGCGACCGCCGAGACCAAGCCCGCGGCGCCAGCACCGACAACGGCTGAAAACAAGCCGGCCGATAAGGGCGCTGCTGCCACCGACCAGACCGAGACCGCGTCGATCGACAAGTCGACGCTGACCGAGATGCCCATGGGCAATATTCGAGGCGACGACCTCAAGGGCACCACTGTCTATGGTGCCAACGACGCCGAGATCGGTTCTATCGGCGACGTCGTGCTGACGCCCGACAACAAGCCTGACGCGGTCATCATCGACGTCGGCGGATTCCTCGGCATCGGCGCCAAGGAAGTGGCGGTCGGCATGGACAAGCTCAAATTCATGGCCGACAAGGACGGCAAGAAGTACCTCTACACCAACTTCACCAAGGAACAGCTGGAGGCCCAGACTGCCTATGACAAGGGTAGTTATGCCGCCAATCGCGACCAGCAGCGGATGATGTTGAAATAGGAATGAGGCAGTAGGGATTAGGCAGTAGGCAGTAGGTAAAAGAAGAGTTGCCAAAGCGCCTCGGCGATTGGGAATATTCTACTGCCTACTGCCTACTGCCTACTGCCTACTGCCTACTGCCTACTGCCTACTGCCTACTGCCTACTGCCTACTGCCTACTGCCTACTGCCTACTCACATAGCCGGCCACGCCATCGTCCGTCAGTTCCGCCAATGCCAGCGACTGATCGAGGTGGGCGGCGCGCCAGGCAAGCATCTTCTCGGCGAACTTGAGCCGCACCGGCAGATAGGCCGGATCGTCAGCCACGTTGTTCAGCTCGCCGGGGTCTTTCGACAGGTCGAACAGAAGCGGCGGCAGACCGCCACCGAAATGGACATATTTGAAGTCGCCCGTGCGGATGGCGGCGAGGTTGCATTGTTGTGAGCCGATGCCGAAATGGCGCTCGGCATCGCCTCCGGCGATTGTACGGAAATCAAACTCCCAATGCGCGGCGTCGCGCCAGGTCTGCGGCTGCCTGCCGTCGATCCAAGGCGCGAGCGAGCGGCCGTCGAGATGGCGCTGCGGCGCTGCACCGATCAGGTCGAGCAGGGTCGGGAAGATGTCGACGGCCTCGGTGAAATGGTCCACCGATGAGCCGGCCGCGGCTCTTCGGCGCGGATCGCGGATGATCAGCGGAATATGGTAGCTGGCGTCGAAGAAGCCGCCTTTGCCGAGCATGAAATGGTCGCCCATCATCTCGGCATGGTCGGAGGTGAGCACGATGACGGTGTCGTCCCAGGCGCCTGCCTGCTGGAGCCCCTGCCAGATGCGGCCGAGTTGTGCGTCGACCTCGGAAATCATGCCGTAATAGATCGCACGGATGCGGCGGAAGTTCTCCTCGCTCCAATCCGGCACCTTGCCCTCGATGCCGGGGACGAACTTTGTCCTTTTCTGACTGGCGAGATCGTAGGCGAGGTAGGGGTGGCTCCGGGCTTCGGCTTGCCAGTTTGCCGCGCGGTTGAAAGCGGGACCTTCAGCCGGATCGTACATGGTGTTGTAGGGTTCCGGCACGATGAAGGGCGGGTGCGGGCTGATGAAGGAAATGTGCGCGAACCATGGCGCGCTCTTCTCCTGCTCGCCAAGCCAGCGGATGAATTCGCCGGCCAGGAAAGCGGTCGGCGTCTGGTCCTTCGCGTAGATCGGAGGTGCGTTGGTCACATCGCGTTCCGCCTGCCCGCTGACCGGGCGGTGGATGTCAGGACTGCCAGCGCCGGCGTCGATGCCTTGGGCCCGCAGCCATGACAGCCACTGCTTCTGATGCTCCGGCAGGGACTGCCGCACGGTGAAGCCGGGCAGAACGCCTTCATAGCTGCGCAGCCGCGGATCCTCGGCCGCAAGCTGGCGCGGATCGAGCGAGACATCGGTGTAGCCGAACAGGGTCGGGTCATAGCCAGCCGCGCGGGCCGAAAGCGCGATGTTGCCATGACGCGCGTCGAGCGGCGTGCCGTTGCTGCAGACGCGATTGTTCATCTGGTAGAGGCCGGTATAGAGGCAGGCGCGGGCCGGCGAGCACGGTGCTGCCCCGCCATAGTGGCGTCGGAAGAGCACGCCTTCGGCTGCGAGCGCATCCACATTCGGCGTCTTCACCACCGGATGGCCGGCCGCCGACAGGCAATCGCCACGCCACTGGTCACAGGTGATGAGGAGAACATTCGGGCGGCTCGTCGGATTGTCCAAGATTGTCTCCTTGTGGAAGGGCCCAGATGGAACGGAAATCGCCGGCGTTGCAAGCCGACGCTGGTGATGGATTGGTGAACATATTTCGAACAGCCGTTCACTTTTATGAAACAGTCCATCCTGTGTTTGCCCGCTTTGCCACTGGCCGGGCTATCCTCATATTGGCGTGGACAGCGGCGAGGGCCGCATAAGCACAAGGGAAAGGAGCAACATCATGCTCAATCAGATCAAGGGTCTGCATCACGTGACCTCGATGGCCAGCGATGCGCGCCGCAACAACGAGTTCTTCACCGGAAAGCTCGGCCTGCGCCGGGTCAAGAAGACGGTCAATTTCGACGCGCCGGACGTCTACCATCTCTACTACGGCGATGGGGCCGGCACGCCGGGCTCGGTGATGACCTATTTCCCGTTCCCCGATATCGCCAAGGGCCGGCATGGCGTCGGCGA
The DNA here is from genome assembly GCF_033977265.1 of Mesorhizobium australafricanum. Lineage (NCBI taxonomy): Bacteria > Pseudomonadati > Pseudomonadota > Alphaproteobacteria > Hyphomicrobiales > Phyllobacteriaceae > Mesorhizobium > Mesorhizobium australafricanum. The sequence continues at coordinate 46,571 of NZ_JAVIIT010000012.1, forward strand.
AGTCGGCACCACGGTGTTCTCTGTGCCGGAAGGCACGCTCGCCTATTGGGAAAAGCGCTTCGCCGATGAAGGCGTGGGCAACGTTGCCCGCGCGGAAAGCTTTGGCGAGAAGCGCCTCACCTTCACCGGTCCCGACGGCGACAGCTTCGCTCTGGTCGAGGACAAGGCCGACAGCAGAGCGCCCTGGGTCAAGGGCGGCGTTCCCGGCGACGAGGCGATCCGCGGCTTTCACTCTGTCTCGCTCAGGCTGAAGGATGGCGGCGCCACCGAGGAGCTTTTGAAGTTCATGGGCTATGAGGAGGTCGACAAGTCGGGCAACGTCCGCCGGCTGGCGATCAAGAACGGCAATGGCGCCGATGTCGTCGACATCGAATCGCTGCCGGGCGCCGGCTTTGCCAATCTCGGCGCCGGCTCGGTGCACCATGTCGCCTTCGCGGTCGAGGATCGCGCCAAGCAGCTCGAAGTGCGCAAGGCGCTTGTCGACACGGGCTATGGCGTGACGCCGGTCATCGATCGCGATTACTTCTGGGCGATCTATTTCCGCACGCCGGGCGGCGTGCTGTTCGAGGTGGCGACCAACGAGCCGGGCTTCGACCGCGACGAAGACACCGCGCATCTCGGCGAGGCGCTGAAGCTGCCGTCGCAGCATCAGCATCTGCGGCCTTACCTCGAAGAGCACCTGCAGAAGCTGGAAGACTGAAGCCATGAGCAAGGACGCTTACATCCACAAAATGCTGCCCGGTTCGCCGGGCAGTCCGCTGCTCTTCGTCTTTCACGGCACCGGCGCGGATGAGAACCAGCTTCTTGGTTTCGGTCGCGAGCTTGCGCCTTCGGCGACGATCATCTCGCCGCGTGGCGATGTGTCGGAGCAAGGTGCTGCCCGCTTCTTCCGCCGCACCGGCGAAGGTGTCTACGACATGGACGACCTGGCGCGCGCGACATCGAAGATGGCGGGCTTCGTCAAGGCGCATGTCGAGGCGGCAAAACCCTCGGCGGTGTTCGGCCTCGGCTATTCCAACGGCGCCAACATCCTGGCTTCGGTGGTGTTCGCGCAGCCGAACCTGCTCGACGCGACGGCGCTGATGCATCCGCTGATCCCGTTCGAACCCGATGTCCAAGGCAGCCTTGCAGGCCGCCGTATCCTGATCACGGCGGGCAGGCGCGACCCAATCTGCCCGCCCAACCTGACGTCGCGGCTCGAGGCCTATTTGCGCGCCGACGGCGCCGATGTCACAGTGGAATGGCACGACGGCGGGCATGAGGTTCGGCCGAATGAAATCGAAGCGGCGCGGCGGCTCTTTGCGCCGGCGCCGGCTGCCGAAGGAGGCAAATGAAATGGCTGACCAACTGCCCGAGATCGAACTTGAGGACCACGGCTCCAAGGGGCGCTACGTGCTGCGCGGACCAGGTGGCGCCGAGGCCGAGATGACTTTCACCAAGATCGGCGAGCACCAGCTCATCATCGATCACACCGAGGTGCCGGATGTCTTTCGCGGCCAGGGCGCCGGGCTTCGGCTCGTTACCCGCGCGGTCGAGGACGCGCGTGCGGCCGGCAAGAAGATCATCCCGCTCTGCCCCTTCGCCAACGCCCAGTTCCGCCGCCACCCGGAATGGGCGGACGTGCTGAAGCAGTAAGCGCCTTCTCCTTCTCCCCTTGTGGGAGAAGGTGGATTGGCGCGCAGCGCCAAGACGGTTGAGGGGTGCTCCAGCGGAGTGAGGCGTCGGCTTTCTCTGGAACACCCCTCATCCGGCCGCTTCGCGGCCACCTTCTCCCACATGGGGAGAAGGAAAGAGCCGGCCTTCGCATTTGCACGGCTCGGCCATCTTGCCTAAGTTGACGGTTCGCTCGGACGAAACTTGTCGTCCCGCCCGTCTCCGATTTGAATGGCTTCCCTGATGACCGATACCGACCTGATCCCCGTTTTCGACGGCCATAACGACACGCTTCTTCGGCTCTACCAGTCGAAGGAAGCCGACGTTGAAAAGCTGTTCATCGAGGGGACGCCGGGCGGCCATATCGACCTGCCCCGCGCCAGGAAGGGCGGCTTTGCCGGCGGCATGTTCGCGATCTTCCCGCCGCCGGTCGAAAAGTCGAAGCGCAGCGCCGTGCCGCCCGCGCCAAGTGACAATGAGCCTCTGCCGCCGGAACTGCCGCAGGCCGAGGCGATCACCTCGACCATCGGCATGGCTTCGATCCTGTTCCGGCTGGAGCGCGCCGGCGCGCTGACCGTCTGCCGCAGCGCCGGCGATGTGCGCGAGGCGATGGCAAAGGGCTCGATCGCCGCGGTGTTCCATATCGAGGGCGTCGAGGCGATCGATCCCGACCTTGCCATGCTCGACGTGCTGCATGCCGCCGGGCTGCGCTCGCTGGGCATCGTCTGGAGCCGCCCGAATGCCTTCGGCAATGGCGTGCCGTTCCGCTTCCCGTCCTCGCCCGACACCGGACCTGGCCTCACCGATCCCGGCAAGGCGCTGGTCAAGGCCTGCAACAAGCTCAAGATCATGATCGACCTGTCGCATCTCAACGAAAAGGGTTTTCGCGACGTTGCCGATCTTAGCGATGCGCCGCTGGTCGCCACCCATTCCAACGTGCATGCGATCTGCGGCCATTCGCGCAACCTGACCGACTGGCAGCTCGGCGCGATCCGCGAGACCGGCGGCATGGTGGGCCTGAATTTCGCCACCGGCTTCCTGCGCGAGGACGGCCGCATGAATGCCGACACCAGCCTCGACATCATGGTGCGCCACATCGATTCGCTGCTGCAGGCGCTGGGCGAGGATGGCGTCGGCCTGGGCTCCGATTTCGATGGCGCCATGATCCCGGCCGTCATCGGCGACGTCGCCGGCCTGCCCAAGCTCACCGACGCGCTCGCCGCGCGTGGTTTCGGCCGCGCGCTGATCGAGAAGATCGCCTATCGGAATTGGTTGGGCGTGCTCGAGCGCACGATAGGCTGAGCCGGCGCTACTGCGCGTAGCCGGTGCGGTGCAGTCGGCAAGGGGTCTTCGTCGAGCCGGGCACGCAGGAAGCTCCGGTAGTCTCGACAAACATCCGGAGGCGACGAAGGTGCTTGACAGGGGTGACGGCGCCCCACTCATCTGCGCGGTGGAGGCCGGTCGAATTGCCGGCAGATCAAGGCGGGCTATTGAGCAGCAAGATCGAAAGAACCGACGTTGCAATCGTCGGCGCCGGCTTCACCGGTCTCGCCGCTGCGCTCGAACTGAAGCGCGCCGGCATCGATTTCCTTGTGCTCGAAGCGCGCGACCGTGTCGGCGGCCGCGTGGAAGCCGTGCAAAACGGGCTGGGCGAGCGGTTCGACAGTGGCGGCCAGTTCCTGTGCGAGGACATGCCTGAGGTGATGGCGCTGGCCAAGGCGCGCGGCAAGACCTTCGTCGAGACCTATGTCGAGGGCAATTTCGTCACCTATCCGCCGATGCCGGTCGAGCGGGCGGTGAGGACCTATCATGCCGCGATGGCGATCCGCGAGCGTATGAATACGATCGAGCCGGACGATCCGGCGATCGCCGGCTTGAGCGTCGCTGACTGGCTCGAACGCCAGAACGACTCGATCGAAGCCAAGGCCGGCTTCCGTTCGATGATCGAAGGCCTGTGGTGCCTGGCGCTGGACAAGGTGCCGCTCTGGCACCTGATCGACAATGACCGCCGCATCACTAACGAGGTCCCGGAGCTGCAATATTCCTTGCGCGAAACCATGCAGTCGCTTGCCGACGATCTGGCGGGCGATCTCGGCGAACAACTGCGGCTCAACGACCCGGTCACGCGCATCGAGCACGGGCACGAGGGCGTTCGAGTCTCCACGATAAACGGTACGGTCGAAGCGCTCGCGGTGCTGGTCGCGCTGCCACCGGCGACGGCCGCCAAGCTCGATTTCGAGCCCGCCTTGCCGGCAGCGCTGGCGAAGGCGCTGGGCGTCTGGGAAAGTGGCGCGGTGATCAAGATCCTGGTGCGCTTCGCCAGGCCATTCTGGCGCAAGCGGAGCCTGAGCGGCATGGTGATGTGGCGCGACCAGCCGGGGCTGTTTGCTTGCGATTCCAGCAAAGATGCCGAGCATGCCGCGCTCACCGTCTTCGTCGGTGGGCCAAGGGCATTGCGCTGGCGCGAGTTCGGCGAGGCGGGGCTGCGCGCGGAGGTGACGGCGAGGCTTGTCGATGCGCTCGGCCCGGATGCGGCCGACATGCTCGATTTCAGCCGCCGCGACTGGACGCATGACCGCTGGAGCGGCGGCGCCTATAGCGATCTCATCGTCGATGTGACGGCAAGGTACGCCGAGCGCACCATTCTTGCCGGCGCGCCGCCCGTCCATTTCGCAGCCTCGGAATTGTCGCCGTCCTTTCCGGGCTATGTGGAAGGCGCGATCGTTGCGGGCCGCAGCGCTGCCCGGAAGCTCGCGGCCGAGCTCCAACGGGTCGTTGCCGGCAGGGCGTCGCGGTCGTAGGCGAGGCGGGCGCCGACCGCGGCCGCCGTTCCGAGCGAGCCCTCGGGCTTGTCGGTTTTGACGCGGCCAAAAATCTCGCCGACCGGAGCGCTGTGTGAGGTCGCTTACAGTCCGCCGCGTCCGACAGGCGCATGTGTCCCTCAAACCAGAAGCGGAACGCTCGCTGGCGGCAAGCAGGGACAGAAGGCGGTGGCGACGAACCCCTGTTTCAATCCTGTTACACAGGCAATCCTCGCCAATCATCCGGCTGTTACCTGGTGCGATTAAGTTCGTTTCATAGCAAAAAGAAAGATAACGAAGGGAACAACCGATGTTTGCGAAAGTTCGCGCTGCCGATGCTAATCGCCGCCTGCATGGCCCGGTACGCAATGACCGCCGGCCGAAGCTTGCGCTGCGCCAGCGCGCCAGCGACCATCCGATGGCGATGTTCATGCTGATCGGCGCCTGCGCCTTCGTCGGCATGCTGGTCGCACCGGCCTCGGGTCCTGCTTTCGCGTCGATCAATCCGCCGGCCAATGTCGTCGAGGGTGCGCAGACCACGCTCAAGACCGCCCGCCTGCCGGAACCCTCGATCGACTTTGCCTGCAAAGGCCAGAACTGGGGCGCCGAGAGCATCGACTGCCTGCGCGCCATCGCCGAGCAGTCCGGCCAGCACAGGGCGCGCGCGGTGCGCATGATCGCCAACGCCGCGCCGCTCGCCAACACGCCGAACATCTTTTAAGTCCTCCCCTGAGCGCGCCCTCCTGCGCTCCAGTCAGGCTCCCGCTGCATGGTCGGTCGGGAGCCTCTTTTTTCCGGATCTGCCGGGATTCAGGTGAAGCCGGCCTGCGAGTGGCGGTTCCCTGCGCTTCCGGTGCTCACGTACTTCAAGTACGCTCCGCTCCGGTTCTCGGAAACCACCACTCTCGACTCGGCTTGACCTGAATCTCGGCAGATCCTGCGGCGGCGCGAAGCTACGCGACCTCGGCTCAAATGTGGGCGCCGTTGTCGGCGGCGGCCTCGTCCGCCACGACTGAGAGGATGCCGCGAACGTCGAGCGTCGAAAAGGGCTTCTCCAGAATCTGCGGCCGCTGCAGCGGCGGCAGCGCCTCGATCTCCGCCTTGGCGCCGATCAGGTCGCCGGTCACCAGGACGAAGCGCTTCGCCAGCGCCGGCTTTTCGGCAAGCAGTTCGCGGTAGATCGCCATACCGCTGGTGCCCGGCATGCGCAGGTCTGAAAAGACGATGTCCGGCGGCATATGGCCGCCCAGCACGTCGGCGGCGGACGTCCAGCTTGCCACCACGCGCGACTTCAGGCCCATCAGTTCGAGTATGTCGGACAATGAGGCGGCGACGTCCGGCTCGTCGTCGATCACCAATGCATGGCGCAGCCCGCTCGAACGCGCCGGGCCTTCGCCGGGCTTGGCGCTGTTGCCCGCGATCGCCGGCAACTGCACGACGAAGCGCGCGCCGTGCGGCTCAACCTCCTCGAACCAGATATTGCCGTTGTGCCGCTCGACGATCGATTTCGAGATCGACAGGCCGATGCCGGTGCCGACGCCGACCGGCTTGGTGGTGAAATAGGACTCGAAGATGCGCGAGCGGATCGCTTCGGGAATGCCCGGGCCGTTGTCCTCGATGGAGAAGCCCGGATTGCCGCGCTCGCCGCGGAAAGTCCGCACCTTGATGCGCCGCTCGCCGGTGATGCCGACAAGCGCGTGCTGGCTGTTGATGAGGAAATTCGCCGCGACCTGCGTGACATGGTCGGCATCGGCCATGGCAAGCAGCGGTCCGTTGGCGAAATCGGTGTCGATGACGATGCCGCTGGAACGTGCGCCATAGGCGGTGACCTCGAGCGCCGCCCGTACGACCTGGTTGAGGTCCGTCTCGGCCTGCTCGGTCGGATGCAGGCGAACCATCGACAGGAAGCTCTTGACGATACGGCCGCAGCGCTCGGCGGCGGCACGCACCTTCTCGGCGCGCACCTTGGTCTGCGGGTCGCTGGCGAATTCATGCAGCAGCGTCGACTGCGCCACCACCACCGCCAGCGGGTTGTTGAGCTCGTGCGAGACCCCGGCCAGCAGCGAGCCCATCGCCGCCATCTTCTCGTTCTGGTGCAGCTTCTCGCGCTGGCGGTTGATCTCTTCCTCGGCCTGCAGCTTTTCGCGCAGGTCGCGGATCGAGCCGAAGATCAGGCGGCGGTCGGCAACGCGCATTTCCGTTGCCGTCAGTTCGATCGGAAAAATCTCGCCGGCGGCGTTCTGGGTGACGGTTTCCAGGCGCTGGCCGACCATCGGCGCGCCGCGGCCGGCCATGTATTCGGCGCCCGAAGCATAGCCTTTGCGGTAGTATACCGGAACGATGGTATCGAGCAGATCCTTGCCGAGAATGGCGCTGCGCTGGAAGCCGAACATCTTCTCGGCGGCCGGATTGAACTCGATGATCGAACCCGTCTCGTCGATGACGATGATGGCGTCCAGCGAGGCCTGCAGCATGGTGCGGCGGATCACTTCGCTGGCATGCGCCTCGGACGGCGAGTGCTCGATGGCATCGCCGATGGCCAAGGCGATGATGTGCAGCGTCGCTTCTTCCTCGTCCGTCCATTCGCGCTCGTCGACGCAGTCGTTGACAGCCAGCGTGCCCCAGAGATGGCCATGCGCGAAAACCGAGACCGAGAGGAACGACTTGATGCTCTGCTTCTCGAAATCCGCTCGCAGGAAACCGTCGAGGTCACGCGTATGGCCGGAGAAAATCTTGCCTTGCCGTTCGTCCTCCTGCAGCCGCTCCAGCAGCAAATCCGAGTTGATGATCGACTGCATGATCACCGTGGGCGACGCCAGCTCGCCGCCGAAATCCGGGTCGATCCAATAGGCGGCGACGGATTGGGCGAAGCCTTCGCTCGGCAATTCGCGCAGGCGGAAGAGAATGCCGCGCTGGCAATCCATTTTGCGGCACACCGTTTCCAGTATGCCGTCCATCTCGCGCTGCCAGTCGCCCGCTTCGCGCAGCCGGCGCACGACATGGACGGCCGCCATCGCGGCGCCACCCGGACGCGAGCCATGCATATCGGCGCGTGCTGCATCAGCAGTCATGGTCGGCCGTCTCTCGTAGCCCGCGTCGGCGGGCTCAATTGCTGTCGCCGCTCGGCAGCGAGAAGATATAGCCTTCGCCACGCACCGTGCGCAGGAATTTTGGATTGGCGGGGTCGGCCTCGATCTTCTTCCGCAACCGCATGATGCGGATGTCGACGGCGCGCGACGATTCCGGATCCTCGACGAAGCCGATCGCTTCCGAAATCGCCGCCCGCGTCAGAAGCCGGTTGACGCGGGTGAGGAAAACCTCGAGCACGTCGAATTCGCTCTTGGCCATTTCGATGACCGCACCATTGGCGCCGATGACCATGCGGCCGTCGAAGTCGGCCTGGAAGCCGCCGAAATTCATGAAGCGGCGATTGCCGGTTTCGGCCTTCGCCGCTTGCGGCTCGGCCGGCTGCGGCACGCGGCGCAGCACGCTGCGCACCCGCGCCAGCACCTCGCGCAATTCGTATGGCTTGACGATGTAATCGTCGGCGCCGAGCTCCAGCCCGACGATGCGGTCGAGCGCGGTGCCGGCGGCCGTGGCGTAGATGATGCCGATCTGGGTCTTGGAGCGCAGCCAGCGGCCGAGCGACAGCCCGTCCTCGCCGGGCATGGCGATGTCGAGGATCGCGAGGTGGAAGGACTGCGCCTCAAACAGCGCGCGCGCGGCCGCGGCGTTCTCGGCCGTGACGACGTCATAGCCGCTGGCGCCAAGATACTCGGCCACGGCTTCCCTCAGATCCGGTTCGTCCTCGACGACGATGATGCGTGCCTTCACGACGCGCTCGCTCCCGCTTTCAGCGGAAAGTAGATTGGGTATAAACATGATGTCCAGCACTCATCTCGAGTTGTCTGTGGCGGGGTGGAGAAAATGGCCGCACGATCCGTCATTGCGCTTGTGTCCGTCGCCGAAGTGGTGGCGGGCGATCTCGCCGACCATCTCGACCGGCGCGGGCACGACGTGCGCCAGGCGCGCCAACCCTGGGAGGCGGAGACGCTGCTTTCGGCTGGCGGCATCGATATCGTGGTCGTCGGCGACGATGTCACCCAGGCCGAGGGCCGCGAACTGCTCAGGCGCTATAGCAGCCAGGGCGGGGGTGGCGAGGGCGGCCCCGACTTCATCCTGATCTGCCGGCCGCGCGATCTCGTCGACAAGGTGCTGGCGCTCGAACTTGGCGCTGCCGATGTGATCGAAAGCCCGCTCAACGTGCGCGAGCTTGCAGCGCGCATCGGCGGCCTGCTGACCAGACGCGGCAGGGCCGCCGGGGAACTGATCGTGCTCGAGAACGCCACCGTCGACCTGCGGTCGGCCATGGTCATGCATCGCTCGGGCACGGAGGATCAGCTTTCTCCCGGACAGGTGGCGCTGCTCAGGCTGTTTCTGGCGTGCCCGCGCAAGGTGCTGACGCGCGACGACATCATTGCCGCGGCTCCGGCCGAGAATGCCGACGCGTTCGACCGGTCGATCGACTCGCGCATCGTGCGGCTGCGCCGCAAGCTCGACACCGAGACCATCACCACCATCAGGGGCGCCGGCTACCGTTTCGATCCGCCGGTCCCGCGCAATGAATGACTTCGAGTCGGCGAGGCGTTTGAGCATCGGATTCCCCACAGCGGTGGTCTTTTGGGTCCGACGCCTTGCGCTCAGCGCACCACGATGACCGAGGGGCCGGATGGAACGTCAGCACTGGCGGTTATCTCGGCCCGGGCGCGCTCCTTGAGCAGTACCGTCGCAAGCGCGGCAAAGCCGAGCAAACCTTGCGCGTAAAGCAGTGCCGAAAGCACCGAGGCAGCAAATTTCGTCTTCATCTCTTTAAATCCCCAATCTCGAAATCCTAGAGCGCTTCACCGTTTCACGGAAACGGCGAACCGCTCTATCCCTTTGTTTTTACTCAATTCCGGGCGGAAAACCGCCCACACTTTTCCTGGAATTGCTCTAGGTGCTTCAGGAAACTCCCGAAGCGCCCGCGCCGCTGACGGAGCCCCCCGCTGCGGCGCGGGCCTTCGGTCCTCTCGGCAGCAAGTAGCCGGAGGGGCCGCGTGTCCTCATCAGCCGAAGGCCGACCCGCCAGAGGGCCCTCAGCCGGTGGACGCGCAGGCTGGAAACAATCCAGACCGTGGCGATGAACAGAGCCATGTGCAGCGTCGAAACCTCGCCGGAATTCATCGCCGCCAGCGCCGTCACCGGGTTGCCGGCCACTGAGCCGGCGCCGCCGAGCACGATCGCCGCGACGCTGATCCTGAGAAGCCAGGAGCGGAGTTTCGATTTCCTGTCCATTTTCGTTTGCAGATGTCTGTTCCCGTTGCGTCTAATCTGCCGCCGGCCTGTATCCGCATCATGCCGCCGGCGACGCACTTTGTTGCAGATTGGTTTCGAAATTGGCTGCGTGCCTTTCATATTTGCCCGAAATGAACTTTCGTTTCCGGTCTTGGCTCATTGTGCGACAGTGGCCGCCTCTGCCGGAAAAGAAATCCGCAGTACCTCGTGGTGGGCCTGCAGTTAACTTTTGGAAACGAATTCGAAACAGAAACGAGCATCAAGCGAAATAGGTCTGAAACGGACGAGCCCGATAAGAGCCCCATCGAAATTGAAGCCGGACACAACGGCAAAAACAGAGAGGGATCGTCATGCATACCGCCATTTCCGCCAAGCTCATCCACATCACCGCCGCCGCTCTCACCGGTGCGGCGCTGCTCTTCGGGGCCGGCAACGCCGCCCACGCCAACCAGATCGTCGCCAAGGTTTCGCTGTCGCAGCAGGTGATGGAAGTCACGGTCGATGGCCGGCCGACCTTCACCTGGAAGGTTTCGACAGGCGACAGGGCGCACATCACGCCGACCGGTTCGTTCAAGCCGACCCGCATGCATGAGATGTGGTACTCGAAGAAATACGACAACGCGCCAATGCCGCATTCGGTGTTCTTCAGCGGCGGCTACGCCGTTCACGCCACCTATGCCGTCAGCCGCCTCGGCCATCCTGCCTCGCATGGCTGCGTGCGGCTGCATCCGGATGCCGCGGCCGATTTCTATCAGCTGGTCGAGGCCTTCGGCCCCGGCAACACCAGTATCGTCATTGTCAAGTAACGGGCTGGGTTAAGCAGCGAACTGGATCAAGTAGCAGGCAGGTTGCCGCCTTCAGCGATTTTAAGCCGAAGCCGTGAGGCCACCGCCAAAAAAAGAGGCCGGAAATTCCGGCCTCTTTTGTTTTTCAGCTCTCGATGCCGGTCAGCTCGGCAGCGCCGGCATCAGCGTCGGATCGGGCTTCTCGGCAAGGTGCGGCAGATCCTTGCTGGCGATGAAGGTGTAGAACATCGGCACGACGAAGAGCGTGAACATGGTGCCGACCAGGATGCCGGTGAAGATGACCAGGCCCATCGAGTAGCGCGCGGCGGCACCCGCGCCGCTGGAGACGATCAGCGGCACGACGCCGAGCGCCATGGCCGCCGTCGTCATCAGGATCGGCCGCAGGCGCACCTTGGCCGAAGCGATGATGGCGTCGCGCCGGCGCATGCCATGCATCTCGCGCTGCTGGTTGGCGAACTCCACCAGCAGAATGCCGTGCTTGGTGATCAGGCCGATCAGCGTGATCAGGCCGACCTGGGTGTAGATGTTGAGCGTTCCCAGGCCGATGTTGAGCGGCACGATCGCGCCAAAGATCGACAGCGGCACCGCCATCATGATGATCAGCGGGTCGCGGAAGCTCTCGAACTGGGCTGCCAGCACCAGATAGATCACGATCACTGCGGCTGCGAAGGCGATCAGGATGGTATTGCCCTGTTCCTTCTCCTGCCGCGACTGGCCGGAATAGTCGATGAAGAAGGTGTCGGGCAGCGTCTCCTTGGCAAGGTTCTCCAGCACCTGCAAGCCATCGCCGGTGGTCACGCCAGGCAGAGGCAAGGCCGAGATCGTCGAGGAGTTCAGCTGGTTGAACTGCTCGATGGCAGCCGGCGAGGCATTGGTCGAAATCTTCACCACCGCCGACAGCGGCACCATCTTGCCGTCGACGCTGCGAACGAAATACTCGCCGAGCTTCTCGGGATTGTCGCGGAACTCCTGCGGCACCTGCGGGATGATGTCGTAGCTGTTGGAATCACGGTCGAACTGTGCCACCTCGGCGCCACCGACCAGCAGCGTCAACGTATTGCCGATATCGGCAATCGGCAGGTTCAACGCCGCCGCGCGCTCGCGGTCGATGGTGACGGTCACCTGCGGCGCATCGTAGGCCATCGAGTTCTGCACGACGATGAAGCGGCCCGAGGACTGCGCCTTGCTCTTGATCTTTTCCGCCTGTTCGAAGACCTCCGAGGGGCCGCCGGTGGAGCGCACGACCATGGAAATCGGCAAGCCGCCGCCGGAACCGGGCAGCGTCGGCGGCGCAAAGACAAAGGCCTCGACGCCCGCCACCTTGGCGAGGCGGCCCTGGATGTCGGCCTGAAGCTCCTTCGAGCTGCGCTTGCGCTCAGCCCAGTCCTTGAAGGCGAAACCGACGAAGGCGCCGTTGGTCGCGCCGCCGAAGGCGACGGCCGAGAACTGGGCCCTGGTCTCCGGGATATCCCTCACCAGGCCGAGCATCTGGTTGACGTAGGTCTCGGTGTAGTCCGATGTCGCGTAGCGCGGCGCGGTCACGATCGAGAGCAGGAAGCCCTGATCTTCTTCCGGCGCCAGCTCGGACGAGGTCTTGGTGAACATGAAGCCGGTAAGCGCAACAAGCGCCACGACGATGATCAGCGTCACGGGCCGGTTTCTCAGCGAAGCGGTGACCGCGCGCTCGTAGACATGCTCGACGCGGCCGAAGATGCCATCGACGATGCGCTGGAAGCGGCTGTGCGCGCCGGCCTTCAGGAGGCGCGCCGACATCATTGGCGTGATGGTCACCGCGATCAAGCCGGACAGCACCACGGAGCCGGCAAGCGTGACCGCGAATTCGCGGAACAGCGCGCCCGTCAGGCCGCCGGTGAAGGCAAGCGGCGCGAACACCGCGGCCAGTGTGATGGTCATGGCGACGATGGCCGAGAAGATCTCGCGCATGCCGTTGAAGGCCGCCTGCATCGGCGACATGTGGTCTTCTTCCATGTGGCGGTGGATGTTTTCCACCACCACGATGGCGTCGTCGACGACGAGGCCGATCGCCAGCACCATGGCGAGCAGCGACAGAAGGTTGATCGAGTAGCCGACCGCAAACAGGATGAAGCAGACGCCGATCAGCGACAGCGGGATGGTCACGATGGGCATCATGACCGAGCGGAACGAGCCGAGGAACAGAAGGATGACCACGATGACGATGGCGACCGCCTCGCCGATGGTCTTGAACACTTCCTCGATCGAGGCGCTGATCTGCCCGGTGGCGTCGTAGACGACCTCGATCGTCATGCCTTTCGGCAGCGTCTCCTGAATCACCGGCACGAGCTTGGTGACCGCCGCAGCCGTCGTCAACGGGTTGGCCGCGGGCGTCGGGAATATGGCGAGGAAGGTTCCCGGCTTGCCGTTGAAGCTCACCCTGGTGTCGGTGCTGGCCGCGCCAAGCTCCACGTGCGCCACGTCGCGCAGGCGCACCACCTGGCCATCCGTCGAGCGTATCGGCAGTTGAGCGAAGGCCTCGGGTGTCTGCAACGTCGAATGCACGGCGATCGAGGAGACCACATACTCGTTCTGGGTGTTGCCGGGCGCCGACAGGAAGTTCGAGTTGTTGATCGCGGTCAGCACATCGGTGGCCGTGGCGCCACGGGCGGCGAGCCGGATCGGGTCGATCCAGACGCGCATGGAATATTCCTGGGCGCCGAAGACCTGAACGTCGGCGACGCCTTCCACGGTCGAGATGCGCGGACGAATGACGCGCTCGATATACTCGGTGAGCTGCTCCTTCGTCATGTTCGGATTCTGCATCGAGATATACATCATCGCGAACTGCTGGCCGGTGCCCTTGACGATCACCGGGTCCTTGGAGGCATCCGGCAAGGTCCCGCGCACGCCCTGAACCTTGGACAGCACTTCGGCGAGCGCGACGTCCGGATTGGAGCCGAGCTTCATTTGCACCGTCACCGTGCTCGACGACGGACGGCTCGACGAGGTCACGTAGTCGATGTTTTCGGTGGAGGCGACGGCGCGTGCGATCGGCGCCGATATGAAGCCCTGGATCAGATCGGCGCTGGCGCCCGGATAGGCTGTGGTGACGGTGATCGCGGTCTCGTCAACCTTGGGATACTGGCGGATCGACAGGTTGAAGATGCCCTGGAATCCCAGGAGCAGGATCATGCAGGCCAGCACTGTCGAAAGGACAGGCCGGCGAATGAAGAGGTCGGAGAAGCTCATTGCTGGACCTGCTTGTTCGCCGATTTGCTGGGGTCGATGGTATTGTCGACGGCGACCGACATGCCGTTGAAGAGCCGGTTCTGGCCGGCAGTGACGACCTGGTCGCCATCCTTCAGGCCCTCGGTGATCTCGACCATGCCGTTGTTGCGGCGGCCGAGCTTCACGAACACCTGCGAAATGACGAGCGCCGGCTGTTGCGCGGCATCGGCCGGCTTGGCGCCATCGGCGTTCGGCTTGGCGCTGTCGGCCGGCTTCATCGCGTTGTCAGCGGGCTTGGTCGCGTCGGTCGCGGGTTTGGCAGCATCGGCCTGCGGCTTGGCGGCATCGCCGGCGGGCTTTTGGTCTTCAGGCTTTGCCGGCGCAGCAGCGGCACCCTCGGCAGGCTTTGCCGGCTCGACGACGAAAGCATAATCGCCGTAGAGGCTCGTCGTCACCGCCGTCTGCGGCACGGAGATGACATTGTTTTCGCGCGGCAGCTCGACGCGGATCTGCACGAACTGGCCCGGGGTCAGCTTGCCTTCCGGATTGGCGACCTCGCCACGGATCGAAACCAGCCGGCTTGCCGGGTCGATCTTGGGGTCGATGCCGCGAATGGAGCCGGCAAAGGACATGTCGGCCGGATTGCTGCCAAGCTTCACGGTCTGGCCGATCTTCAGCAGCGGCAGCTGTTGTTCGGGAATGGTGAAGTCGACCCGCATCGTGTCCAGATCCTGGATCGTCACCACCGAGTTGCCTGGGGCCAGGTACTGGCCGACGTCGATCTTCGGAATACCCACCGTGCCGCCGAAGGGCGCGGACAATTGCTTCTGGTCAAGCACGGCCTGCATCTTGTTCACCTGCGCGGCGGAGGCATCCGCCGCGGCGCGCGCGGCGTCAAGCGTTGCGTCGGTGCCAACACCACGCCGTTGCAGCTCGATCGCGCGGGTCAGCGCCGCCTGGTCCGAGGCGGCCTGCGCCTTCTGCGCCACCAGATCGGCTTTCTCGACCGCGTCGTCCAACTGCAAGAGCACGGCGTCGGCGGCAACTTTCTGGTTGGCGTGGAAGAGGATGTCCTTGACGATGCCGCTCGTTTCGACGGTAAGGTCGACGCCGCGCACGGCATTGACGGTGCCGATGGCCTCGACGCCGGGCGTCCACTCCGAAGGCTTGACGGTCACTGTCGAAACCGTGGCGGCCGGCGGCTTCATGGTGGCGAAATACTGCTTGATGCCGGCATCGCGCATGAAGTTGAAGCCAACGATGCCGACGCACACCAGGACGAGCAGCAGCAAGAAACCGACGATGATGAAAAAACGTTTCACGGACAGTCCCCTCGAGCCGGCAACCGGCAAAACAATCGATGCCGGGACACATATCGACGATAGGTCCCGATTTCAAATGGCGGGCGCCTTACTGTACCGGCTGGACGGTCTTGTCAATTCCGCCTAGGCTAATGTAGGGGAGGCGCGATGAGAGTACGCAGGGCAAACTCACGCGAGAAGATACTTGCCGCGGCCGCCGACGTGGCGCGCGAGGCGGGCCCGGGAAGCCTGTCGCTCGAGGCGGTCGCCAGCCGCGCCGGCGTGTCGAAAGGCGGCCTGCTCTACAACTTCCCCACCAAGGCCAAGCTCATGCAGGGGCTTGTCGAGAGCTATCTCAGCGACTTCCAGAAGGCGCTGGAAGCACGCGCCGCCGAAGCCGGCCACGAAAGCGTGCTCTCGGCCTATATCAAACTATCGGCCGACGACTGTGAGCAACCCAAACCCTCGGCTTCCTGGATGTTCTCGGCGATCGCCGAGGATCCCGAGTTCCTGACGCCGATAAAAGCGTTCAAACGACAGCTGTTCGAACGGCTGAAGGAGGAGACGGACGACCTCGGCTCGCTGCTGGTTTGCTTTCTCGCCATCGAGGGGATGCGCAGCATGAATCTCTTTGATTCAGACGTGCTGTCGCAGGACGAGCGCGAGTTGCTGGTCGCCTCGCTTCTCAAGATAGCCGGGTAGTCACCAACGGTTAAGAGCGTCACACCAGCTTCATCCTGGAGACATAGCGTTCCACGCGGTTCTTTGCTGCAATGCAAAAGGAGTGGGACAATGGTGGACGTCGTTTCCAGTGAGGCGGGGATCCCGAGACCGGATCATCCGCTGGAACAATCGGGCGGTGCCAAATGGTTCCTGCCGGCTTTCGGCGTGCTGGTGCTCGTCGGCATCATCTATGTCGGCTACGCGCTCAGCCAGGACCTGGCTGTCGCCAAGACGGTGCCCTGGATCCTGCTCGGCATCGCGCTTTTGATTGCGCTGGGCTTCGAATTCGTCAACGGCTTCCACGACACCGCCAACGCGGTCGCCACCGTCATCTACACGCGTTCCCTGCCGGCCGAGTTCGCCGTCATGTGGTCGGGCGTCTTCAACTTCCTCGGCGTGCTGACCTCCAGCGGCGCGGTGGCCTTCGGCATCCTGTCGCTGCTGCCGGTCGAGCTTATCCTTCAGGTCGGCTCGTCATCCGGCTTCGCCATGGTGTTCGCGCTGCTGGTCGCCGCAATCCTGTGGAACCTGGGCACCTGGTTCCTCGGCCTGCCGGCTTCGAGCTCGCACACGATGGTCGGTTCGATCATCGGCGTCGGTCTTGCCAACCAGTTCATGGCTCCGGCCGGCAGCGCCACCAGCGGCGTCGATTGGGGGCAGGCGACCAATGTCGGCACCACCTTGCTGGTCTCGCCGATCGTCGGTTTCTTCGCCGCCGCCATCCTGCTCTATGCGATGAAGCTCCTGGTGCGCAACCCGGCGCTCTACGAAGCGCCGAAGGGCAACACGCCGCCGCCATGGTGGATCCGCGCGCTGCTCATCTTCACCTGCACCGGCGTCAGCTTCGCGCATGGCTCCAATGACGGCCAGAAGGGCATGGGCCTGATCATGCTGATCCTGATCGGCGTGGTGCCGACCGCCTATGCGCTCAACCGCACGCCCGATATCAACTATCTCGAAGCCTACAAGTCGGCCTCGGTCGCCGTCGAGCAGGCGCTCGGCAAGTATGTCAAGCCGGGCGTTACGGTCGCCGATGCCAATGCCGCCAAGGCAGCGGTGCAGGATGCCGTGCGCAGCAAGACCTGGAACGACCAGACGACCGTCGCGCTGCAGACCTATATCCACAACACCACCGCCGAGCTGCAGCCCTACGCCTCCGTCGACAAGGTGCCGACCGATCTGGTCAGCAACGCGCGTAACGACATCTACCTGATCGGCGAGGCGCTGAAACTGATCGACAAGAAGAAGCTCCTGCCGATGCAGGATGCCGACCTCAAGGCGGTCACCGACTATCACAAGGCGGTCGACAACGCGACGAAGTTCATCCCGCTGTGGGTGAAGATCGCCGTGGCGCTGGCGCTCGGGCTCGGCACCATGGTCGGCTGGAAGCGCATCGTCGTCACTGTCGGCGAGAAGATCGGCAAGAGCCACCTGACCTATGGCCAGGGCGCCGCCGCCGAGCTGGTCGCGATGATCACCATCGGCATGGCGGATCGCCTCGGCCTGCCGGTGTCGACCACCCACGTGCTGTCGTCGGGCGTCGCCGGCACCATGGCGGCCAACGGCTCCGGCCTGCAATGGTCGACCGTGCGCAACCTTTTGCTTGCCTGGGTGCTGACGCTGCCCTGCTCGATCGCGCTGGCCTTCGTGCTGTTCGTGATCTTCCGCCAGGTTTTCTGAGCGGGAAGACCCTCAAAGAAACGGCGCGGCTCGCGGCGCCGTTTCTGTCTGCGGCCGCGCAGCCTCCGCCCGGCTGCGGCGGCGCAACTGGCGCAGCGACAACATGTGCAGCAGGATCGAGCTTGGCACCACGAAAGCAGGGGTCAGCACACCCGGATAGGCGCCGGCGCCGATGCTCTGCACATCCGGAACGATCAGTTGCAACGGGCCGGGCGAGGTGATCACGCCCATGGTAATAGCGACCGCGAAATCGGCAAGGCCGAGGATGTTCCAGAGCGTTGCCGCTCTTCGGCCCTCGACTGTGCCGGTCGCCACTGCTAACGCCGCGGGCAACGCCAACAGCCCAGTCAGCACATCGCCAATGCCTGCGGGCACTGCGAAGGCGCCTGGCAGGGCGCTATGCAGCCAGGCCGCGAGAGCCCAGCCGCCGAATATGCGGTAGAGCTGAAGCGCGACAAGCCAGCTTGCCGGCATCGCATCGAGCACCTGCCCGATCCGCTTCGAGAACAGCAGCGGCGGCGCGCCAATGATCACCGGCAGGAAGATCGCCGATGGCAACCCTGGTAAGGACGAGGTGTCCGTGTGGAAGACACCATTGATCGCGGCGCTCCAGGCGATGGCGAGCCAGAGCGTATCCGGGATCATGACCGCCAGCCAGGTCACGCTGCGTTGATCTGGCGTCAGACTCGTCTGTTCGAGACCGAGCCACAATCCCAGCGCGATAAGCCCGTGGGCAGCGAGCTGGTGAGCCGTGGTCGGAACGCCGCTGGCCTGGATCGCCGGCAAGGCGAAGATCAGCAGTAGCCAGAGCGCCGTGAGCGGCGCAAGCCAAAGCAGGCCGCGCCATGCGTCACCAGATGAAACGATAGCAGGGCGAACGGCTTCGGTGGTCACCGGCGGTACTCCATTGAGGCCAGCGCTTTTGCGCCGCTGTCTGGATGTACGCCTGCTTTACGCGAGCGGCTATTCGAGACAATGTTGATAGGCTATTAAGTATAGCTTCACAGTCAGGCGAGCGTTTCTAAGCCCCGCAGCGCAATTCTCGCTGCCTTTCTTGCTCCGCCTGTACTGGACGCAAGTATCAAGTCGGGTCTTCGCGATGCAGGTCGTGGATGGCGACGCCCTCGACATTGGTGGGCAGCATCAGCCACTTTTTGTGGCGCAGCGTGCGCTCGGTGTCCTCCAGGCCCATCTCCCAGTGATCGCGCATTGAGGTGCCCGAGAACTCGTAGTCCTTGGCGTGGCCTTCATAGCCCTTGTGCTGGTAGATCAAGTGGACGATGTTGACGACGCCGGCGTTGGAGTAGTCGGCGATCAGTTCCTTCTCGCCGTCCTTGAGCTGTTCCGGCGGCACACGCTTCAGCGCATCGAGAAGCTTCATCTTCAAGGCATGGATGCGCTCGAAATTGTCGGTGTTCTGGCGCGTGCGGCTCGAATACATGATGTCCTTGTGGCGCGACAGGACATCGGCCATGCCGCGCGGCAGCACGCCACGGGCGCTGAACAGGTCGACCTGGAACACCAGTGAGGAGCGATCCTCTTCCTGGTCGAGCAGATATTGCAGCGGCGTGTTGGAGACGATGCCGCCATCCCAGTAATACTCGCCCTCGATGCGGATCGATGGGAAGGCCGGCGGCAGAGCGCCGCTCGCCATGATGTGCTCCGGCTCGATGCGTACTTTGTCGGTGTCGAAATAGACGAAATTGCCGGTCCGGACATTGACCGCGCCGACGCTCAGCCGCTTCTTGCCGTTGTTCAGCACGTCGAAGTCGATCAGGCTCTCCAGCGTGTCCTTGAGCTCGGCGGTGTCGTAGAAGCTGGTGGCGCCTTCCGCCCCCGTGAGCTGGAACCAGGGGTTGGGACTGCGCGGCTTGAAGAAGCCGGGCTGGCCCATGGCCATGGTCATCCATGACGAGGTCTGGTTGCGGATATCGCGATAGATGTCGCCTTCGGGCGTATAGGCCCAGATCTTGCGGCCCGAGATCGTCTGCCAGAACTGCTCCAGCCGCTGCAGGCGGCGGCTCGGCTCGTTGCCGGCGATGATCGAGGCGTTGATGGCGCCGATCGAGACGCCGGAAAGCCAGGTCGGTTCGCAGCCGGCATCGGCAAGCGCCTGGTAGACGCCGGCCTGATAGGCGCCGAGCGCGCCGCCGCCCTGGAAGACCAGCGCGACACGGTCATATTGCGCGGTGATTTCCTGGATCGTGGCGGCGGCCGTCTTGTTGCGGGTGCGCTCAAGCACTGACTTTCTCCAGCTCGTTCGCGCCGGCAGCGGACTGGCCGCGGTCGGCGAGGTAATCATGCACGACTTCGCCGAGACCCAGCGTCAGATCGGCGGTGAAGTGGACGGCCGAGACGATGTCGAGCACAGGCAGCTTGGCGACGTCGGCCATGACATGCGGCCGCAGGTCGAGCGCGGCGGGCGCCGTCCAGGCTTCCTTCAACGTGATGTCGGTGAGGTAGTAGCGGACCAGCTCGCAGATGCGCGGGCTGCCGTCGACATGCGGGATGATCTTGATCAGGAAATTGGGCGCGGCGAGCGAGGCCAGCACCTGGTCGTGATCGGCTTCGCGGTGCTTGTAGCCCATTGTGCCGGTGGCGCACAGAACGCTGCCATAGTGCAGCGTGCCGACCACCACTTCGCCTTCATGCACGATCTTGGGGCTGGCGAGCTTCTTTGGGAACCCCCAGAGCTCGCGGCCCCCGGCGATCGGCGCGTCGTCGTCGAGATACATGGAATGCACGTAGCCGCCGTGCTGGCCCTTGTAGCGCACCGGGATGACCTGGCCGGTCTCGGTGTAGTCGCCGAAGCCGGTCGAGTCCGGCATGCGGATGAACTCATACTTGACCAGTGGCTCGTCGATCTCCAGCGGCGCGGGCAGGACCGCCTCAAGTGCTTCGCGCGTGGTGCGGTAGGTGATGATGATGTATTCGCGGTCGAAGAAACGATAAGGGCCGGGCGGGAAGGACGGGTTGGTGAGCGGCATGGCATAGGCGCGCTTCACGACATCGGCGATTTCCATGGCTGGTGCCCCAACGGGTTCGAGATGACCCCGCGCGAATGCGCTGGCAAATATGTTGCACGGCAGCATGACAATGCCGTGTCACCGCCAGGACGGTGCTTCCTGCAGCCGGCAAACGCGGCCGCGGACTTGTAATAGCGCCGACATATGGGTGTGGCATTGTGATGCTGCAGCGCACAAATCATGTGCCTTCCCGGCTGTCTGTCTTCATACTCTTCCCTTCAGTCCTCCTGTCGCGAGATCTCCATGGGTTCCCTGTCTTCGAAGAATGCGCTCGTCACCGGCTCGACCAGCGGCATCGGCCTGGCAATCGCCCGCGCCTTTGCCGCCGAGGGCGCCAACGTCACCATCAACGGTCTGGGCGATGCCGCGGCGATCGAGCAGGAGCGCGCCGGCATCGAGAAGGATTTCGGCGTGAAGTGCCGTTACTCGGACGCCAACATGATGGACGGCGCCGCCGTCGCCGCCATGATCCACGAGGCCGAGGAAGCGTTCGGCAGCCTCGACATCCTGGTCAACAATGCCGGCATCCAGCACGTCGCGCCGATCGAGGAATTTCCCGACGACAAATGGGAAGCCATCATCCGCATCAATTTGCTTGCCGCCTTCTATGCCATCAAGGCGGTGGTGCCTGGCATGAAGAGCCGCAAATGGGGCCGCATCATCAACACCGCCTCGGCGCATGCGCTGGTCGCCTCGCCGTTCAAGTCGGCCTATGTCTCGGCCAAGCACGGCATTGCCGGCCTGACCAAGACGGTGGCGCTGGAAGTGGCTCAAGAAGGCATCACCGTCAACGCGATCGCGCCCGGCTATGTCTGGACGCCGCTGGTCGAGAAGCAGATACCCGACACGATGAAGGCGCGCGGCATGACGGAAGAGCAGGTCAAGCACGACGTGCTGCTGGCGGCGCAGCCGACCAAGGAGTTCGTCACAGTCGAGGAACTGGCGGCACTTGCGCTGTTCCTGTGCACCGACGCGGCCAAGCAGATCACCGGCACGACCCTGCCGATGGATGGCGGCTGGACCGCGCAGTAAGGCAACGGCGGTTCCAGGGAAAGGGTGGCGCGGAGCTCCCGTCTTCCTAATGCATCGCCCAGAAGTGTGCAGCGGTTCTGGGACAACGACATGCATCAAAACAAAGACTTAAAGCGCGTCGCCTGGATCCGGTTCAGCGCGACGCGCTTTAGGCAATTTGAATTCTTGACAATCGCAGGGGAGCGTTCCAGCATCCTCGCCAAGGGGTTCCCCGCGACGACCCCGTGAGGCGTCAGCCCAACGATCGCGTCCAAACTCTCTTTGTTCTGGAGGTGGACGCCATGCCGTCAACAACCGCAATTACCGTTCCGCAGCTTTCCCGCCTCGTCGGTCTGCCCGACGCGCCTTGCCTGGTCGATGTGCGCATCGATGAGGATTATGAAGCCGATCCGCGCCTGTTGCCGGCGTCATGCCGGCGCGATTTCAGGACTGTCTCGGTGTGGGCGGCGGAATTTTCCGGACGCAAAGTCGTCGTGATCTGCCAGAGGGGGCAGAAGCTGTCGCAAGGCGTTGCCGCATGGCTGCGCCATGAAGGCATTCCGGCGGAGTCGCTGGAAGGCGGCTTCGAGGCCTGGGCCGCCGCCAGGGCGCCGTTGGTCGCGGCCGGCGCGATCCCGCCCCGCGACGAGAACGGCCGCACCGTATGGGTCACGCGCTCCCGGCCGAAGGTCGACCGCATTGCCTGCCCCTGGCTGATCCGCCGCTTCGTCGATCCCGATGCGGTGTTCCTGTTCGTCGATCCGGCCGAGGTGCCTCTGGTGGCCGATCGCTTCGCCGCGGTTCCCTTCGACATCGAAGGCGTGTTCTGGAGCCATCGTGGCGATCGCTGCAGCTTCGACACGATGATCGAGGAATTCGGCCTGCGCGTCGATGCGCTTGATCGCCTGGCGCTGATCGTGCGCGCAGCCGATACGGCGCGCCTCGACCTTGCTCCGCAGGCGGCCGGGTTCCTCGCCGCCTCGCTCGGCCTGTCGCGCATGTTCCGCGACGATCTCGAGCAGCTCGAAGCCGGCATGCTGCTCTACGACGCCTTCTTCCGCTGGTGCCGCGACGCGGCGGAAGAGACGCACAACTGGCCCGTCGGAGGCAAGGCGCAATGACGGCGCTCGCCAAAGACGGCGCCGCGCGGCCGGTCGAGACCCCGGCCGTGCCGAGCTTTCGCGAAGCGACGCGGCTGTGGGCCAAGATCGGCCTGCTGTCCTTCGGCGGGCCGGCGGGACAGATCGCGCTGATGCACAAGGAGCTGGTCGAGGAGCGCCGCTGGATCGGCGAGGAGCGCTTCCTGCATGCGCTCAACTACTGCATGCTTCTGCCTGGGCCAGAGGCGCAGCAGCTTGCCATCTATGTAGGCTGGCTATTGCACCGGACGGCTGGCGGCCTCGTCGCCGGCATCCTGTTCGTGCTGCCCGGCGCGTTGGTCATGCTGGGCTTGAGCAGCTTCTACATGCTCTACAATGACGCTCCGGTCGTCGAGGCGCTGTTCTTCGGCGTCAAGGCGGCGGTGCTTGCCGTCGTCGTCGAGGCTGTCATTCGCATCGGCAAGCGGGCGCTGAAGAACCGTGCCATGGTCGCGATCGCGGTGGCGGCCTTTCTCGCCATCTATGTCGCCAGGCTGCCGTTCCCGCTGATCGTGCTTGCGGCGGGTTTCACTGGCTGGATCGGCAATCGTTTTGCACCAGGGCTGTTTTCCGGCTCGGCGCACGGCAAGGGCAGCGCCGCCGCCGACAGAATCGCCGTGGTCGACCTGATGTTCGAGCGCGGCGAGCTTGGCCACACGGTGCCGAGGCGATGGCATGCGGTCCGAACCATCGCCATCTGGCTGCCGCTCTGGCTCGGACCGGTGGCTCTGGTCGCCGCGCTGGCAGGGCCGGGCAGCGTGTGGGCGCAGATCGGCGGCTTCTTCAGCCTGATGGCCGTCGTCACCTTCGGCGGCGCCTATGCGGTTCTGGCCTATGTCGCGCAGGCGGCGGTGACCTCGTTCGGCTGGCTTTCGCCCGGAGAAATGGTCGACGGGCTCGGGCTTGCGGAAACGACGCCCGGGCCGCTGATCCTGGTGCTGCAATTCGTCGGCTTCACTGCCGCCTATCGCCATGCAGGGGCGATCAGCCCGTTGCTTGCCGGATCGCTCGGGTCGGTGCTGACGCTCTGGGCCACCTTCGCGCCGTGCTTCTTCTGGATCTTCCTCGGCGCGCCCTACATCGAGCAATTGCGCCGGAACAAGGCACTGTCGGCGGCGCTCGGCGCGATCACCGCGGCGGTGGTCGGCGTGATCATGAACCTTGCGCTGTGGTTCGCGCTGCATGTCGTCTTCGGCAAGGTCGAGAGCGTCGGCTGGGGCGTGGAGGCGCCAGTTCTGTCCTCGCTCGACTGGCGCGCCGCGCTGCTGTCGGCGGCGGCGATGGTCGCCATGTTCAGGCTGAAACTCGGCATGCTGCCGACGCTGGCAGGATCGGCGCTGGCGGGGCTTGCATTGCTGGCGCTGTGAGGCGGCTGAACAAACCGATCACATCGGCGTGAACGAAAAAAGCCGGCCGCCGGGAATAAACGGCTCAGTCCGCTGGTCTTCAGGGCGTGCGCCATTTGTGCGCAACAGCAGGAGGCCATCATGAAGCGGCAGGAAGATAAAGGCGCGAGGGCCGAAGAAAGCGAAGGTATCAGCCGCTGTCGTCCTTTGGAGCGTTGGAGCTGGGCGCATCCGTTCTGGGCGATACCGCCCCGTCGCCGGCTCTGATCCGTGCCGATCGCAACCATCGAGATCCACGGTCATGACGGCGACGTCCAGCATCTCATTGCAGCCAGCGATGCGCCGTCCTCTTCCGAGGCGCCGTTCTCTTTCAATACGCTTGACTCCGGTGACACCAATGCCTTTTCCTCCCCCAAAGCAGGCGCCGTCGCATGCAGCCGCGATCTTCACCCGCATGAGCACGGACAGTTCCGCGTCACCCGCCGGGGGTTGCCGCAAGCCCCTGGCGGGAGCGCCTGACGGTGGAAAGGTGTTGAGCGAAAAGATACTGGCCGCGCGTTTTGCCGAAGTGGTGCTGCCGCATCTCGGCGATGCGCTGTCGCTCGCCCGCTGGCTGACCGGCAATCAAGCCGATGCCGAGGATGTGGTGCAGGAGGCCTGCCTCAAGGCGCATGCCGGCATTGCCGGCTTTGCCGGCGGCAACGCCCGCGCCTGGCTGCTCACCATCGTGCGCAACGCCTCCTACACGTGGATGGCGCGCAACCGTCCGCGCAGCGTGGTGGCCGTCGGCGACCTCGCCGATCTCGACGACGTCTCGCCGCCGCCCGACAACGATGCCGACAGTCCTGAGGCGGCGCTGATCGCCAAGGCGAATTCGGCGGCGGTGGAAGCGGCGATCGCAAGGCTGCCGCAAGCCTTCCGCGAAACGCTGGTGCTGCGCGACATCAACGGTCTCAGCTACCGCGAGATCGCCGCCATGCTCGGTGTGCCGCAAGGCACGGTGATGTCGCGGCTGGCACGGGCCCGCGGCCTCTTGATGACGGAACTTGGAGGGCGCCATGAGCCCGCATGAAAATCGCCCGCGTGAGGATGGATTGCCGGAAGACCCGCAGGATATGAAGCTGATGATCCACGCTCTTGTCGATGGCGAGCTCGATGCCGCGGCTGCCCTGGCGGTCGAGCGCCGCATGGCCGCCGATCCGGACCTTGCCGCCGAACATGCTCGCCTCGTGGCGCTGCGCGGCGCTGTCGCCAACGTGCCGCGCCCGACCGTCAGCGACGATTTCCTGGCGCGTATCGCGGCCATCGCCGAAGTCAAAGGCGCCGAGCAGGCTGAGCTTGTCCAACCCGCAGCCGCGAAGGCGGCGCCGCAGCCTTCCGTGCAGCCGCAAGGCCAAGTCATTGCGATGCGGCCGCGCGCGGCACGCTGGTTCAACTCCTTCGACTGGCGCCAGATGGCGGCCTCGATCGCGCTGACCGCGTTTCTCGCCAGCGGCGCGACGCAATGGCTGATGGTGGACAACACGCCCGACAGTTTCGCGGTCGCCGTCGCCAACGGCCATCGCCGCAGCCTGCTCGCGGCGACGCCGGTCGACATCGTCTCGTCCGACCGGCATACGGTGAAGCCATGGCTCGACGGCCGCATCGGCGTCTCGCCGGCGGCGCCGGACATGGCCAAGGACGGCTATGCGCTGCTTGGCGGACGTGTCGAGGTGATCGGCGACAGGCCGATGCCGGCGCTGGTCTACCGCCATCACGAGCACCTGATCACGCTGGTGGCCGCACCCCGGCAGAACGAGGCCAAATCGGTGCCGGTGGCGGACGATCTGTCGGCGGGCGGGTTCCTTCTGGTCCATTGGACCGACGACGCCTTCTCCTACTGGGCGATCTCGGATGCCGAACGCCCGGCGCTCGACGATTTCGTCGCCCGCTTCCGGGCAGCGATCATCGCCAATCCGGCGACCGGCAGCCCGGGCTAGCGGTCACTCAGGCATCACCGGCAGGTGTAGCCGCCATCGATCGGCAGGTGGATGCCGGTGATCATCGAGGCGGCGTCGCTGAGCAGGAAGACGATCGGGCCGGCGACTTCGTCTTCGGTTGCCCATCGGCCGAGCGGCATCTGTTTCAGGAAGGGCTCGGCGACATGCGGCTGGCTCCAGTGGCCGGACGAGATCGGCGTCATCACCACGGTCGGGTTCACGCTGTTGACGCGGATGTTGTATTTGCCGAGTTCCAGCGCCGAGCAGCGGGTGATGTTTTCGAGCGCCGCCTTGGACGAGCCGTAGGAAATATGCCCGTCGAGCGCGACAAGCGCCGCCTGGCTGGAGACGTTGACGATCGCGCCGCCCTTGCCGATCGCCACCATCTGGCGCGTCGCGTATTTGGTGACCAGCAGCGCGCCGCGCGCATTGATGGTAATGACCTTGTCGAAGATGGCGATGTCGGTGTCCATCGGGGTCGCTATCTCGCCTCCGAAGCCGCCGCAATTGACCACGCCCCAGAGGTCGAGGCCCTCGAGCGCATCGCGGATCTCGTCCTCGGAAGCGAGGTCGAAAGCGACCGTATGGCAGCCCGTCTCCCTGGCGATGGCATCGAGCGCCGCCTGCGAGCGTCCGGCCGCGATCACATTAGCGTTGGCTCGCACCAGATGCCGTACGGTGGCGCCGCCGATGCCGCCGCTGCCGCCCGTCACCAGAATGTTCCGTCCCTGAAAATCCGTCATGGCTCCCTCTCTGCGATGTCTTTCGGGTCCGTGTCAGGCGGACTCGGTGGCAGCCGCCACATCGGAAATTCTCTGGCCGGCCTTGTTGAAGAGGTGGCAGGCGTTGGGCGGCAAGGAGATCGCGAGGCGATCGCCCGCGCGCACGATCCGGCCGCGGCTGTCGCGGATGACCAGGCTTTCGCCATGCTGGCCCGCGTGGACGAAAGTGTCGCTGCCGAGCAACTCGACCATCGCAGCCTGCACGACAAAGCTGTCGGAGCGCCGTTCGTCGGCAAGCACGACATGTTCGGGGCGGATGCCGAGGGTGACCGCATCGCCGGGCTCGACGCGTTGCGCGATCGGAATTCTCAGCGTCGGCCCCATCGAAAGCGCGATTGTCGCGACGACGTCGCGGACGGCCTCGACCTTGCCGTTCAGAAAATTCATCGCCGGCGAGCCGATGAAGCCCGCGACGAACAGGTTTGCCGGCCGGTGATAGAGGTCGAGCGGCGCGCCGACCTGTTCTATGCGGCCGCCATTCATGACGACGATGCGGTCGGCCAGCGTCATCGCCTCGACCTGGTCATGCGTGACATAGACCATGGTGGAGGCGAGCTCGGCCTTCAGCCGCGCGATCTCGACGCGCATGCCGACGCGGAGCGCTGCATCGAGGTTGGAGAGCGGCTCGTCGAGCAGGAACAGCTTCGGCTTGCGCGTCATGGCGCGGCCGATCGCGACGCGCTGGCGCTGGCCGCCGGAAAGCTCGCGTGGCTTGCGCTTGAGATAGGAGCCGAGGCGCAATTTCTCGGCGGCGCGGCCGACGCGCTCGGCGATCTCGGAAACCGGTGTGCGAGCGATCTTGAGGCCGAAGCCGATATTGCGGCCGACATCCATATGCGGATAGAGCGCGTAGGACTGGAACACCATGGCGACGCCCCGTTCCGGTGGCTCGGCGTCGCTCATGTCGACGCCGTCGACCAGGATGCGGCCGGAGCTGATCGGCTCCAGCCCGGCGATGATCCGAAGCAGCGTGGACTTGCCGCAACCTGATGGTCCGACCAGGACGCAGAACTCGCCGTCCTCGATAGTCAGCGACAGCTCGGGGATGACGGTGGTGTGGCCGAATGCCTTGGTGATCTTGTCGATGCTCAGTGTGGCCATGGCCTAACCTTTCACCGCGCCGGCTAGCAGGCCACGCACGAAGGCGCGCTGCACCAGCACATAAAGCAGGATCAAGGGGAGCGCGATCAGCGTCAGGATCGCGAAGAGCGCGCCCGGGTTGGCCATATAGAGGCCGGAGTACTGCATCGGCACGATGGTCAGCGTCTTCATCTCGCTCTTGGTCAGCACGATGAGGGCGAGGAAGAACTCGTTCCAGGTGACGATGAACTGCCAGATGGTGACGAAGACGAGCGCCGGCCGCACCAGCGGCAGGGCCACATGCCAATAGGTCTGCCATGCGTTGCAGCCGTCGACCCTCGCCGCCTCGAAGAGCTCGCGCGGCGCATCCTCCATGAAAGCCTTGAGGATGACCATGGCGAAAGGCACGCCGAGCGCGGCATAGGGCAGGATGAGGCCGATATAAGTGTTCACCCAGCCGAAGGTCTTGAGCAGGATCGCCAAGGGCAGGACCATGGAGGCGAGAGGTACCATCAGCGTGGTGAGAAGCGTCGTGTAGAGCAGCATCGAGCCCTTCAGCCTGAGAATCGCGCAGGCGAAGGCAAAGAGCGAGGAGACCGCGACGACGATCGCCACCGTGGCTACGGTGATGATCAGGCTATTGAGGAAGATGCCGCCCAGCGGATTGCCGCGGATCACGGTGACGAAATTGTCGAAGGTCACCGGCCAGGTAAATAAGGCGGCATCGAAGGCCTGCGCCGGGGTGCGCAGTCCGATCGACAGCATGTAGACTTGCGGCACCATCCAGAAGCCGAGCACGATGAAGAGCACCGCATGAATGAGCAGGCCGCGGATGCGGTTGCGGGAAAGAAACGGCGTCATGGCTGCTCCTTCCCGGCGGGCGACAGGCGGGCGCCGAGCAGCGCGATCTGGACCAGCGACAGCACCAGCGCGATGACCAGCACGATGACGGAAAGCGCAGCGCCGCTGGCGGTGTCGCCGAGCACGAAGCTCTGTTTGAAGATGAAGGTGCCGAAGACCTCGCTCGCCCGGTTCGGACCGCCGCCGGTCATCAGATGCACGATCGGGAAGGTCTGCAGCGTGCCGATGACGCCGAGCAAAAGCAGCGACTTGGTCGCCGGCGAAAGCATCGGCACGATGATGTGGACGGCAAGCCGCCAGCCCCTGGCGCCGTCGATGCGGGCGGCGTCGAGCACTTCGCTCGGCAGGTTGGCGATGCCGGCGATGTACATCAGCATCGAGAAGCCGGTCCATTGCCAGATGTTGACGATGATCAGCGCGTAGATCGCGGTCTTTGGGTCGCCGATCGGCGACGTCATCATGACGATGCCGACATGTTTCAGATATTCCTGGGCGATGCCGTAATAGGGCGCGTAGATCTGCACCCAGACCAGGCTGATGACCGAGACCGACGTCACCACCGGCAGGAAGAACATGGTGCGGAAGAAGCCACGCAGGGCATGCGTGTGGCGCTCGATGAAATAGGCGAGCAGCCCGCCGATCAGCATCTGCACGGGTATCGTGATGACGCCCCACAGCACCATGTTGCGCACCACGGTCCAGAAGGTCGGATCGCTTAGGATGGTCGTGTAGTTGGCGAAGCCGGCAAAGACGGCTCGGCCGTCCGCTGTGCCGGTGTAAAGGCTTTGGCCTGCGACCCACATGATCGGATAGGCGATGAAGACGACGAAGAGCAGGGTGGCCGGCAGGGCAAAGAGATAGAGCGTCGAGGCTCTCGATGCCGATCGCCGTTTCGCCGCCGCAGCGGCGGCTTCGGCTCGCATGGCCTGCGCGCTCATGATGCTCGCCATCTTACCTGAAAAAGGACCCGGCACTGAAAAAAGAGCCGGGCGCGTTTCCACGCCCGGCAGTTAGTCTTGGGTTATTTCGCCGCGAGCGCTTTCTCGCTCGCCGCCTGGACGGCGGCCAAGGCCGCCTCCGGCTCGGTGCTGCCGGCGGCGACGCCGGCCAACGCATTGTCGAGCGCCTCGGCGACCGCGGGCGAGGCGAAGCGCTGGTTCTCGGCCTTCGGCAGGTCGGCCATGAAGCGAGCCGACATCTGCTTGACATGGTCGGTGATGTCGCCCTTCGGCGCATTGCCGTCGAAGGCCGGCAGGTCGTTGAGGTCGTTCAGGGCTTCCTGCAGGCCGACGCCGTTGGTGAGCTCGGCAAGGAAGGTCCAGGCCTCCGGGTTCTTGCCGCCGTTCTTGGTCAGCCCATAGCCGATGTCGATGCCGCCGACCGGCGGGCTAGCGGAATTGCCGTCCTTGACCGGGGGCATATAGAAGAAATCGAAGCCCTCCATGTTCTGAACATATTCCGACAGCGGCGGCGGGAACTTGCTCTCTTGCATCCACCAGGAGCCCAGCGCCATCATACCGACCTTGCCCTGCGCGAAGAGCTGCGCGCCGGTCGGATAGGCATGGGCGCCCAGCGCGCCCTGTTGGAAAATGCCATCGTCGAAGAGGCCTTTCCAGGCCTTCATCGCGGCGACCAGCTCGGGCGCCGTCCATGGCGTCTCGCCGGCCTGCGCCTTGTCGACGATGCCGGGCGAGAACTGGTTGGCCAGCATCAGGAAGACGTTCTCGTTCTGCCAGCCGTCGGCAGCGCCCTGGAACATCGGGATATAGCCGTTCTCCGTAAGCGCCTTGGCAGCCGTCTTGAGGTCGGCATAGGTCTTAGGAACGGACAGGTTGAGCTTTTCGAAGATCTTGCGATTGTACCAGATGCAGAGCACCTGGGATTCCTGCGGGATGATGTAATAATTCTCATCGCCCTTGGGATTGCCCATCAGCATCTGCTTGCGATTGACGGGAAAAATCTTCTCCGCCCATTTGTCGCCCCACTGCTTGGCGGCGCGTTCGTTCACCGCCTCGAGGTTTTCACGATATTGCTGGGTGAGCGAGCCGGGCTGCAGGCCGATCACATCGGGCAGACTGCCCGAAGCTGCCGCGGCTTTGAGCGCGGTGATGTATTCGGGCGAATAGTTGTAATAAGTGTATTTGACCTTGATGTCTGGATGGGCCTTCTCGAAGGCGGCGATCGATTTTTCCATCGTGCTCTGGACGAACCAGGACCAGACGGTCACCTCCTTCTGCTCGGCGTTGGCGGTAGCGGAATAAAGCGCGGCGGCGAGCATCGTCGTCGCAAGAAACAGCATCTTTCTCATCATATTCCTCCCTTTTCAGTTCCCAGATGATGCGCGCCGCGAGCCTCCATCTCGCGGATAGCTGCACGCGACGGCGGCGAAGCCGCCACGCTTGGATGACGGCGAAAGCCGCCACGCTTGCGTCAGGCCGCCTTGGCGGCCGCTTCGGTCAGCACTTCTTCGGTGATCGCGCGGTCGTCGGCGAGCAGCCGGTTCGGCGTCAGCCCGAGCTTCTGCAATTCGCCGTGATAGGCCCGTACCGCCTCTTCCGGCGCGATCGTGCCGTCGGCTACGGCGCGCATCAGGACGATGAGCTGCAGCGGCGCTTCGGCGAGGTTGATCTTGCGGCCGAACAGCGCGAGGCGGGCGCCGTGACGCTCCGACTGGGCGACCAGCTCGAACGTGTCGCGCGTCGTGCCGGCGCCACCGCCGAGCACGCCGACGATCAGCTCGCTGTCGAAGCTGGCGAGCTCCTCCAATGCCCTTGGTCCGTTATAGGGGGTCTTCAGGAACAGCGGACGCTCGGCCTTCGGCACGCTCGCCAGCGACTTGATGATGTTGTCGTTGACGAATTCGCCGGTCTGCTCGCGGCTGAAGCCGAGATCGATGCTCGGATTGAAGACCTCGTAGAAATATTTAAAGCCGACCCGGGCCGCCTCGGCGCGGAATTCCGCAAAAGCGTTCAGGGCGCGGACGTCGAGATCGACATCGTTGCTGAACGAAACCGAATAGAGGGCGAGGTCGGTGCCGTGCGCGGGATAATGGGCGACGGCGCGCGCCAGATTGGTGTCGCGGAAGGGCACCGACGGGGTCTGCACATATGTGCCGTGGCGCACGGCGCCCCAGCACATCGTCTCCAGATTGCCGCGGATGGCGGGCTTCACTTCGCTGCCGAAGAAGGCGCCGCGCTCGTCGAGAAGCTCGAGATTCGACTGCGACACCAGCATGATGTCGACCACGTCCTGTTTGATGATCTCCTCGATCTGGGCAATGAATTCCTGACGGCTGCGGCGGCGCGGCGGCTTGACCGAATAGTCGAAGCCCGTGGCGGTCACGCCGGCGCCGACATCGCTGTCCTTGGCATCGGCGATAACGAAATCGGACCGCGTGTAAAGGCCGGCTCGAATGTTCGCCAATTTCCTGTCCAGTCTCGTGACCATAATCTTCCTCGGTAAAATCTGCTGTGCACCGCCGCGGGTGTCGCGATCCAAGCGTGCCTCACTATGGCGAAAATTCTCATAATCTGTCAATAGCTATCTAACTCTCTCTAATTTGGAAAGCGCTTGGTTTAGCGACATGACAATTCCCGGGCAGAAGGTCGGTGAAAAGGGGAACTTAGTGAAATATTTGATTTTGCCGCATTTTATGCCCTGAGCGAGTGCGGGTTGCATCTTCGATCGGAGTTCGAGCCGCTGTTGGCGCAGTTCGTGGGCCCTTTCACGTGACGCTCCTTTGCGATATGCGGGCAAAAATCGCGTTGACGATTTGGAAGATAATGATAGCAATTGACAAGCTGCCGGTTGAGGAGGAAAGGCGCGGCATGAGCGATATCGCCTCCGGGTCGTTCGCGGAACGCTATGCGGCTCTGACCGATCCGAAATCGGGTCCGTTGGGCAGCGGGCAGCTGTCGGCGGCGGGGCTTTTCCTGTGCGGGATCAGCGCATGCGTCGATGCGCGGGTCGAGATGAACGACATCCAGCCGCTGCTGGAAGCGCCGGCCGACACGCAAGTGGCGCGACTTGCGGCGCTGCTGCTTTCGCGCGCCGCGCGCGGCGTGGGTGGCGAGGTGCGCTTCGACTGGCCGGAAGGCCCGGCATGGCTGCGCGAGCGCCTGCGGCCGCGCTATGCACTGGGCGGAACCGGACCGCAGGCGGCGTGGGTGCTCGGGCAACTCGGCGTTCGCTCCCTGGTGGCGCTGGAAGATCGCCATGACCTGATGCTGCGGCAGATACCGCCTGGCGTTCTCCTGGCGGAAAGCGGGGCACTCAAAACCGCGGACGAAGTGCCGGCCTCCGGGCCGCATATCCCGGAGATCTTCATCTTCGAATTCACCGCCGGCCGGGCGATCGGTCCGTTGGTGCCGCCGCGCTCCTCGCGGGTCATCATCCGCTTCGGCGATCGCGGCATCCAACATGATGCCGGCTTCGAAAGCCTGTCGCGTAAACTGGCGCCGTCCGCCGCGGCCGGGCTGCTTTCCGGCCTCAACGACGAAGCGACTGACAATGTCGGCACCGCCAGTCGGCATGTCTTCGCGCTCAGCCGCGACTGGAAGGGCGCCGGCCTGCGCACCATTCATTTCGAGCTCGCCGGCTATGCCTCGCAGCAGGCGGTCGACGAGCTTCTCTCGCATGCGCGCGGGGCGATCACCTCGCTCGGCATGAGCCATTCCGAATTGCTTGCCATGAGCCCGTCCGCCCATCATCCGATGGAGGCGCTTGTCGGGCTCGGCGAACGGCTCGGCATCGAGCGCGTCTGCGTGCATGCCGATACCTGGGCGGCCGCCGCGACGCTCAACGATCCAAAGGAAGAAGAGCTGGCGCTGATGGCGGGCTGCGCCATCGCCAGCGCCAGGGCCGCGAACGGCGCGCCGGCACGGTATATATCGATCTCGCCGGCCGCCGAGTTCCATCCGCTTCCGTTCGAGGCGCCCGTGCGCAAAGGGCGCTGGACCTTCGTCGCCTGCGCGTCGCCCTATCTGGACAAGCCGGCAACGACGCTCGGCCTCGGCGACAGTTTCACTGCCGGCTGCCTGCTGATCCTGGGGCGGGCACGCCACGCCAACGCCGGCCAAGACCTCCAACACGCCTGAAGGACAATTTCGATGTTTCTCGAACGATTCCGCCTCGACGGCAAGACCGCTTTCATCACCGGCGGCGGCCGCGGTATCGGCCTGTCGACCGCCGAGGCACTGGCGGAGGCCGGCGCGAAAGTCATCATCTCCGACTTCGATCCAAAGGTGCTGGCGGCCGGGCGCGATGAGCTGAAGCAGAAGGGCTACGCGGTCGAGGCGGTTGAGCTCGACGTCACCGATTCAAAGGCGGTCGCCGCGGCCGCAAGGGTTACCAATGAGCGCCACGGCGCGGTCGACATATTGATCGCCAACGCCGGCATCGCCTGGCCCGACACGGGCGGCGAGGAGATGAGCGACGAGGTCTGGCTGAAGGTGGTGGATGTCGATCTCAACGGCGCCTACTGGTCCTGCCGCGAGTTCGCCAGACCAATGCTCGAACGCGGCCGCGGCTCGATCGTGACCCTGGGCTCGATGTCCGGGCTGATCTCCAACAAGCCGCAGCGCCAAGCCCACTACAACGCGGCCAAGGCCGCTGTCCATCACATGACACGCTCGCTCGCCGGCGAATGGGCCGCGCGCGGTGTGCGGGTCAACTGCGTGGCGCCGACCTATGTCGATACGGTGATGTCGCGCGGCGGCTTCAGCGACGACAAGCTGATGCCGGTGTGGATGGAGATGACCCCGATGCGGCGCGTCGCGCAGCCGGATGAGATTGCGGCGCCCATCCTCTTCCTCGCCTCGGACGCGGCCAGCGCCATGACCGGCGCGGTGGTGGTTGTGGATTGCGGTTATACGATTTGGTAGGGATTGCCGATTTGGCGCCGGGTCTTCCGGCGGTGAGGCGGGTTCGAACATGGACACACCCAGCAAACGCGTCGAAATGGTTCCCGCCAAGCGGCAGGCGCTCATCCTGGAGCATCTGCGTGTCAACGGCGCGGCGAGCATCCAGGAACTGGCCGACACGATCGGAGGCTCGCAGTCGACGGTGCGGCGCGACCTCGAGCACCTGGTGGAGAAAGGCTATCTCGAACGCACGCATGGCGGTGCCCATCTGCTGCAGCCGATGCGAGCCACTTTCGAGCGCGAGACTACCGTCAACGCCGAATTGCAGCACGCCGAAAAGCTCGCCATCGGCCGCGAGGCGGCCGGACGGCTCAGCGCCCGCGACAGCGTCATCTTCGACAGTTCCTCGACCGTGATGGAGGCGGTGCGCGCAGCGGCCGAACGCGACCTGCCGCTCACCGTGGTGACCAACAGCCTGGAGATCGCCGACTTCGCCGCCGGCATCAAATCCTGGCGCATCATCCTGCCCGGCGGCACCGTGCGTCCGGGCTACCGGCACCTCGCCGGCGAGCCCGGCGAGAGCTTCATCAAGACGCTGCATGCCGATCTCTGCATGACCGGCGCCTCGGCCGTCACCGGCACGCTGCTCACGGAAACGTCGCTGGAGGTGGCCTCGCTCAAGCGCGCCATGATTTCGTCGGCGCGCAAGACGATCCTGCTCGTCGACTCTTCGAAATTCACCGCCCCCGGCTTCTGCACGCTTTCGGACATTTCGGAGATCGATGAAGTGATCACCGACGAAGGCGTCTCGCAGGATGCGCTGTCGTCGCTCCACGCCGCGGAGCGGAAGGTGACGGTGGTGCGCGTGGGACTGGCGGGAGCGCATCGCCCCCTCGGCAGCCTTCGACCGCTGTGAACTTCACTCCACCATGAACCGCGAGCTGAAAGGAAGGCCGGCCGCTCCCACTGCCTTGGGCGACCGCTCGATGTTGCCGGCTATGGCGCTTATGCCGGGCATGGCCTGTTCCAGCTCCCGGCAAATCGCCTTGCAGACCGCCTGGGGCGCGTAGGAAGACAGGACGACCGAGGTGAGCGGAACGAACTGCTTCAGAGCCGCGATCGATGATTTCATTTGGCCGACCAGGTCGCGCTGCCACGCGGTCTCGGCATCGCCGAACGAAGGCCAGTCCGCGCCTCGTTCCCAGAACTCGGAAGGAGAACGGCCTGCCTTCCTGATCTGCTCCTCCAGGCGCAGTATGCCGACATCGAAGCTCACCGCGGCTGCTGCGTTGTAGATCTGGTGGTTGAGGACCAGGCGGCTGTGCAGGCGGGCGCCGAGATAGAAGAAAAGATAATCTGAAAGGTGCTTCGCGACGCCGAACATGCTTTCGCCACTGGCCGCCGCGGTGATGTCGTTCTGGACATACACGGGGTAGCCGATCTCCCTTTCGACCTCCTCCTGCAAAGCGTCGAACCGCTCTCGGGTCGCCCTGGGGGTCAGCTCAAGCTCGGCCTGGTCGCCGGGCAAGGCCAGGCCGATGCCGGCGATGCGCGAGTGGAGATGCTGAGGCAGATCGGCGATGGCCTTGGCGATGGCGCCCATGAATTGCGGATGATTGGTGTCCTGCGTGGTGGCCGAGAACGGCAAGACCGTGCGGGAGCGGATCGAGCCGACGAAGTCGACGAGCACGACCTCCACCTGCCGGTGGCCGACGCTGATGCCGACGGAGTAGGCGCCCTCCGGATTGAGCGAAAGCGGCACTGTCGGCGGGCCGACGCGGCCGCGCTGAGCCACGCCCTTGGCGATCAGCCCCTCCTGTTCGAGCGAGCGGACGATGACGGACACCGTCTGCGCCGACAGGCCCGTCCGCTCGCCGATTTCGAGACGAGTGATGTCCTTGCTCTGGAGCAGCAGCGACAGCACGAGGCGCTCGTTGTAGCCGCGCACGCTGACGGCGTTGAGGCCGCTGGCGCGGTCCGCGATGCGCAGCGGATTGGGAGGTGCAAAGCGCATGTCAGGCATGATGCGCCCTTTCGCAATCGGTCGTGCGGTATATGCCGCGGTCACTTCTCATTCGGCCACCCGATTGCTTCGATTTCGCGGGCCAGCGCGCGGCCAAGCAGCGCATGCGCCCGCCCGTTGATGTGGAACCCGTCGAGCGGGTCGCAGGTGACGACCGAACCTGCGTCGAAGAAATGCACCTCGAGCGAATCGGCGATGATCTCGAATTCGAGCGCCAACTGCCGAGACTTCTCCGGCGCGCCCGCAAAGATCGATCGCCATTCCTTGATGTCGTCCAGCATCGGCGGTGGCGAGACGATCATGATCTCGGGCACGCTGCCGGCCGGGCCAGGCTTCAGCTCCTTGATGTCGTAGACGAGGCAGCCCATGGCCATCGCCACTTCCGAGGCCGGCTGGTTGAAGCGTGCCTTGAGGTCGTTGGTACCCAGCATGATGATGACGAGATCGAGAACGGCATGGCTCTGCAGGCATGGCCTGAGGTAAGTACGCCCGTTCTTGTGGGCCCCCTCGATGGGATCGTCGCGCACCGTCGTGCGGCCGCTGAGGCCTTCCTCGATGACATGCCAGCCAACGCCCAGCTCCCTTGCCATGACACCGGGCCAGCGCTCGGCCGGGCCGTAGCGGTCAAGCGGCGTGCCGCCGGGTACCTGCCCATGCGTGTTGGAATCGCCGTAGCACAAGACCGATCGCATGCTCCTCCCCGATCCAGCCAAAGGTTCTGATTTGCAGAAATTATCGGACGAGAGTCGGCCGTCCGCGTCCAGCGACCCTGCCATCCGGCGGAAAGATAGCGCAAGCTGAAAAGATAATCCATCACTCTGAATAATTATTGACAGCCCACCGCATCGATGGTTGAACTGAGCCTGGGAGGAATGCCCGAACCTTTTGCGCCGACCGGCTGCCATGATCCATGGCGGCAACGCTGGAGCTTTGTCTCCAGCGGCCATGCGCGCGGGTTGAGCAATGAACCGAAGCAGTGCCGGGCTCGGACCGGCAGGTGCGGCGTTCGGCCATGGCCGACCGCCGATGGGGAAGTCGTGACCCTGGCATCCAGGGTCCGTGGAGCTCGAGAAGGAGGATGGCTCAGTGAGACGGATTATCCAATCAATCGCTGCGGTGGTGATCGCGACGACGATGTTATGCGGTCCCTCGTTTGCCGGTGACGTATCCTTGCTTGACGGGGTTACCGCCCGTGCCGGCGACAATCCGACGGTCGAGGCGGGGAAATTCAAGAAGGATCCGCCCTGGGTCATCGGCATGAGCCATTTCGGCGTCAACGCGAACACTTGGACGGTGCAGGTCGCGCATGAAGCCGAGGCCGCCGCCGCCAAGGACAAGCGCATAGCCAAATTCATCCTGCTCGATGCCGGCTTCGATCAGAAGAAGCAGGTCGCCGACATCGAGGACCTGATCGCCCAGAAGGTCGACGCCATCATCGTCCAGCCGGTCACGTCCACTTCGGCGGACGCCAGCATCGCCAAGGCCGTCGCGGCGGGCATCCCCGTCATCGTGCACACCGGCCGCATCGAGTCCGACGCCTTCACCACCGAAATCCAGGGCGGTGCCGAGCATTTCGGCAAGGTGATGGGAGACTTCCTGGTCAAGGAACTCGGCGGCAAGGGCAATATCTGGGTGCTGCGCGGGCTCGCCGGCCATCCGGAAGACACCAACCGCTACAACGGCCTGCTGCAGGCACTGAAGGGGACCGACGTCAAGATCATCGCCGAGGAGCATGGCGACTGGCAATACGACAAGGCCAAGAAGCTCTGCGAGACGCTCTATCTGAACAATCCCGAGGTCGATGGCATCTGGTCTTCCGGCGCCGACATGACGCGCGCCTGCGTCGACGTCTTCAAGCAGTTCGGCGCCAAGATTCCGCCGATCTCCGGCGAGGGTAACAACGGCTTCTTCGGCCAGTGGATAGCCGATGGCTTCAAGTCGATCTCGGCCGAATACAGCCCTGCCCAGGGCGCTGCCGGCATCCGCGCCGCGGTAGCCCTGCTCGAAGGCAAGGAGCTGAAGAAGCACTATGACTACAACCCGCCCGGCTGGGATCTCGATAAGGTCAAGAAGTACTATCGCGACGATCTCTCTGCCAATGTCTGGTGGCCGTCGGACCTCCCGGAAGACAAGCTCAAGGAGTTCTACGCCAAGAAGTAAGGCGTGGCGCCATCGGCGGGCGGCCTTAAGCCGCCCGCCGTCGATTTTTCCTGGATGCAGCGGTGCTTGTTTCGTGAAAGCCCTCGTCGAAATGTCCGATATCCGGAAGGCGTTCGCCGGCACGGCGGCGCTGAAGGGCGTCTCGATCGCGCTCCAATCCGGCTCCGTCCATGCGCTGATGGGCGAGAACGGCGCCGGCAAATCGACGCTGATGAAGATACTCGCCGGCGTCCACCAGCCGGACGGCGGCGCCATCGTTCGCGACGGGCGGCAGGTCATGTTCCACAGGCCGAAGGATGCGCTGGAAGCCGGCATCTCGACCGTGTTCCAGGAATTGTCGCTGCTGCCCAATCTGACGATCGCCGAAAACATGTTTCTCGGCCGCGAGCCGACCATGGCCTTTGGCCGCGTCGACCATCGCCGCATGCGGCGCGAGGCCGGCAAGGCGCTGGCCGAGCTCGGCCTCACGCTTGACCCCGGCACGCTCGTCTCCAGGCTCAGCATTGCCGAACGGCAGTTCGTCGAGATCGCGCACGGCATCATGACCGACGCCAGCGTGTTCATCCTCGACGAGCCGACGGCGGCGCTCAATGCCGCCGATGTCGAAGTGTTGAACCGCCACATCCGCAGGTTGAAGGATGAGGGCAAGGCGGTGGTCTATATCTCGCACCGCATGGACGAGATATTCGCCATCTGCGACACCGTCACGGTCCTCAAGGATGGTGAGCTCGTCGGCACCAGGGCAATTGCCGAAATGACACCGGCGACGCTGATCGCGATGATGGTCGGCCGCGAGCTGGCCGACCTCTTCCCCCAGCGCGGCGATGTTCCCGGCCCCGCTATGCTTTCGGTCGAGGAGTTCCGCATCACCGAGCGCTCCAGACCGTTCTCGCTGTCGCTGCGCCGCGGCGAGATCGTCGCGCTGGCCGGCCTGGAGGGGCAGGGCCAGCGGCGTTTCCTGCGCTCGCTGGTCGGCCAACACCATCCTTTCGCCGGCCGTGTGACGATCAAGAACAAACCGTTGCCGTTGCCGGTGTCGCCTGGCGGCGGCGTCCGCCGGCTGCAGGCGATGGGCGTCGGCTTCGTGCCGGAGGACCGCAAAGAGGACGGGCTTTTCCTCGGCCTTTCCATTGCGCACAACATTGCCGCCGCGCTCCATTCGAAACGCCCGGAACTGGCGCTGGCCGCGGGCTATCAGCGGCGGATCGCCGACACGATGTCGAGCCTTGCCGTGAAGGCCAGTGGTCCCGGCGCCGTCGTCGGCACGCTGTCCGGCGGCAACCAGCAGAAGGTGCTGCTCGGCCGCTACCTCGCCGCCGACATCGACATCCTGCTCGTCGAGGAGCCAACGCGCGGCGTCGACATCGGCGCAAAGTCCGAAATCTACCGGCTGCTGCGCGATTTCGCACGCAAGGGCGGCGCGGTGCTGGTGCTGTCGCGCGAGACGGTCGAGCTGATCGGGCTCTGCGACCGCATCTGCGTCGTCCACAACGACACGATCGTGAAAGAAATGCCGGCGGCCGACGCTACGGAGCACAACATCCTCGACGCGGCGCTCGGCGCCAACGGGACGGCAAGGACCATCAATGACAGCCATTAGCAGACGCCTGACAGGCGCGAGGGGATCCAGACAGGGCATGTGGTTGCTGCCCTTGCTGATCGCCCTGGCGATCGCGCTTTGGCTAAGCCTCCAGACCAAGCAGTTCCTCTATGGGGAAAACCTGCTCAATCTGGTGCCGCAGGCGATGCCGCTCGTCATCACGGCGGTCGGCCAGATGTTCGTCATCCTGCTCGGCGGGCTAGACCTTTCGGTCGGGTCGATGATCAGCTTCACGACGGCGGTGCTCGCCCTCGGCGGACCCGGCTGGGTGCTGATTCCGGCGGTGTTCGTGCTGGCCGGGCTGGTCGGCTTCACCAACGGCTTCATCATTACCCGCTTCAACGTCCATCCGATCATCGCGACGTTGTCGATGCAGTATATTCTGCTCGGTATCACGCGGGTGCTACGGCCGGTTTCGGGAGGCACGGTGCCGGATGTCGTCATCAGCGCCGTCGCCGGTTCCTTCCTTGGGGTGCCCATGCCGGTGTTCTGGGGGATATTCACCCTCCTGGTCGCCTGGAAGCTTGTCTACGGTTCCCGTTTCGGGCTGCACCTTTTCGCGATCGGTGGCGGCGTGTCGTCCGGCCTGGAGGATGCGGCGCATAATTTCGGCATCGACGATCGGCGCAACATCGTGCTTGCCTATGTGATCTGCGCCTGCTTCGCGGCCCTTGCCGGCATTTTCCTCGCCGGGCGCATCGTCTCGGGCGACCCGAATGTCGGACTGCTCTTCGAGCTCGACGCGATCACGGCCGTCGCCATCGGCGGCACCCAGCTTTCCGGCGGCATCGGCAGCCTGCATGGAACCGTCATCGGCGCCCTCGTCATGGCGCTGCTCGCCAACGGCATGAACCTGACGAATGTGTCGCCATTCGTCCAGACCACCATCAAGGGGGCGATCCTGCTTCTGGTGGTCGCCCTGCAGTCACGCAAGAAAATGGGGTTGTAGGTGGCTACCGCGCTCGCCAACCCCGTCATGCGCCGCCTGCTTCGCATCCCGCCGGCCTATTACGTCTTTGCCGTGCTGCTCCTGGTTCTGTGGGTCGCGCGGCCGAACATGCTCAATCTCAACATCATGGGCATATTCGTGCGCCAGATCGTGCCGCTCGGCATATTGGTGCTCGGCCAGCTTCTGGTGATGCGAGTACGAAGCATCGACCTGTCGGGCGGCGGGGTTATCCTGCTCATCAACTACACCATCTCGTCCGGCGTCTTTCCCGGCGCCTCCATGGCTTTCTTCATTGTCCTGGCGCTGGCCATCGGGCTGGCCGTCGGGTTCTTCAACGGACTGATGGTCGGGGTGAGGCGGGTCTCGGCGGTCATCGTCACGCTCGCGGTCGGCATCGTCCTGGTCGGGATCGTGCAATATCTGTCGAGCGGCAAGCCGCCTGGCGATGTGCCCGGCATGTTCGGCAACATTTACAACACCAAGCTCGGCCCGGTGCCGACGCCTGTGATCTTCTGGGTGGCGGTTTCGGCCGCGCTGTCTTTGTTCCTGTCCCGCGCGGTCTTCGGCCGTTACGTGACGTCGGTCGGCGAGAACGTGCAGGCGGCGCATTTCTCCGGCGTCCCGGTTGCCCGCACCGTCGTGCTTGCGCACACGCTGGCGGGTCTGTTCGCAGGTGTCGCGGCGCTCGTCCAGACGGCCTCGATCGCCGTCGGCAGCGTCAGGGTCGGTCTCGACCTGCCGATCCTGGCGGTCGCCGCGACCATCCTTGGCGGCGTCGTTTTCGGCCGCGGGGAAGGCGGCGTCTGGGGGCCGTTCTTCGGCGTGCTCTCGTTCGCGCTGCTGTTCGTGGTGATGACAACCTTCGGCATCGACGAGCCAGGCAAGCTGATTGCGCAGGGCCTCATCATCCTGCTTGCGGCGATCCTCTACGGTATCAGGAGCAGGTCGGCCTGAGGGCGGGGCAAGTTCGGAGCGGCCAATAATCAATCGCATAGGGAAATGGATTGGAGACATGACCAGAAGATCGATTTTGTGTTTTGGAGATTCGCTGACCTGGGGCTGGATTCCGGTCATCGAGGGATCGCCGACGCATCGCTACGCCTATCAGGATCGCTGGACGGGCGCGATGGCCTTGCATCTTGGCGATGGGTATCATGTGATCGAGGAAGGTTTGAGTGCCCGCACCACCAGCCTCGACGACCCCAACGATCCGCGCCTCAACGGCAGCGCCTATCTGCCCTCGGCCATTGCCAGCCACCTGCCGCTCGATCTCGTCATCGTGATGCTCGGCACCAACGACACCAAGTCGTTCTTCCGCCGCACGCCCTATGAGATCGCCAACGGCATGGCCAAGCTCGTCGGCCAGATACTCACCAGCGCCGGCGGTGTCGGCACCCCCTATCCGGCCCCCCAGGCGTTGGTGATCGCGCCGCCGCCGCTGACCCCGATGCCGCATCCCTTCTTCCAGGGCATGTTCGCCGGCGGCCATGAGAAGACGGCCGCGCTCGCGGCTGAATATCGCGCCATGGCCGACTTCACGAAGGTCGATTTCCTCAATGCCGGGGATTTCATCACCACCGACGGCTGCGACGGCATTCACTTCACCGCCGAGAACAACCGCGACCTCGGCAAGGCGGTCGCGGCCAAGGTCCAGGAGATCTTCGCGCGCCGGCCCGATCGCAAGGTTGCCTGAGGGTTCGGGGTTTGCCGCGCATCGGCCGCCTCCAGACCGATGCGCCGATTGCGGGACCGGCGCGGCACCGTCGGCCCGCACTTTTTCACCGGCCTGCTGGAAGAGTGGTGATCCCGACAGGAATCGAACCTGTGACCTACAGATTAGGAATCTGCCGCTCTATCCTACTGAGCTACGGGACCACGCGGCCCGACACATAAACGCTTCGGGCCGGTTCGCCAAGGGGCATGCGAGGTGCTTTCCCGAAGGCGGCGGGCGTCCGTCCAGGTCAGGCCGCGTGGCCTGACCTGCATGGCGGCGAAATGATCGCCGCCTTCGCGCCGCTCAAGCCGCGAGCGCCGTCTCCGCCAGCCTCACCCAATAGCTCATGCCGTGCGGGATGACCTCGTCGTTGAAGTCATAGGCCGGGTGGTGCAGGCCGGCGGTATCGCCGTTGCCGATGAAGATGAAGGCGCCGGGCCGGGCTTCCAGCATGTAGGAGAAGTCCTCGCCGCCCATCACCGGCTGGATGGCGCGGTGGACGTGGCTGTCGCCGGCGACGTTGGCGGCGATATCGCCGGCAAACACGGTTTCCTCGGCATGGTTGAAGGTGACGGGGTAGTTGGCGTCGTAATCGACATCGATGGTGGCGCCGAAGGCGGTCGCGATGCCGGCGCAGATGGCGCGGATGCGCTCTTCCGATTTCTTGGCCACTTCCTTCTTCAGCGTGCGCACGGTGCCGGCGATCTCGGCGCTTTCGGGGATAACGTTATAGGCGTCGCCGGCATGGAACTTCGTCACCGACACCACCACGGCCTCGACCGGATCGGTGCTGCGCGAGGCGATGGTCTGCAGCGCGCCGACCAGCTGGCTGGTGATGACGATCGGGTCGATCGTGCCGTGCGGCATCGCGGCATGGCCGCCGCGGCCCTTGACGGTGATGGTGAACTCGGCGGTCGCGGCCATGATCGGGCCGGGCTTGATGGCGAACTGGCCGACCGGCAGGCCCGGCATATTGTGCATGCCGAACACTTTCTCGATGCCGAAGCGCTCCATCATGCCGTCCTTGACCATTTCGTTGCCGCCGCCGCCGCCTTCCTCGGCCGGCTGGAAGATCACCGCCACGCTGCCGGCGAAATTGCGCGTCTCGGCGAGATATTTGGCGGCGCCCAGCAGCATTGCGGTATGGCCGTCATGGCCGCAGGCATGCATCTTGCCGCGCACGGTCGAGGCCCATGGCTTGCCGGTGATCTCGTCGATCGGCAGCGCGTCCATGTCGGCGCGCAGCCCGATGGTCGCGCCATCGCCCTTGCGGCCGCGGATGATGCCGACGACGCCGGTCTTGCCCAGCCCCGTGACCACTTCGTCGCAGCCAAAGGCTTTCAGCTTTTCGGTGACGAAGTCGGCAGTCTGGTGGACGTCGAAATTCAGTTCCGGTGTCTGGTGCAGATGTCGTCGCCAGCCGGCAACTTCTTCTTGCATTTCCGCGGCGCGGTTCAGAATCGGCATGATCGGTCCTTGGTTGATTGGCGGCAGTCGGTTCAGAGCCGCAACTCAGCAATTGTGAATGTCTTGCACTTTGCCATTTTGGCGTCACATAGGGTAAATAGCACCGCAACAATGCGTTCCGGATCGAGGGGTCGGGCCGCATTTATGCTGGCGATGGGTAACGAAATCTTACGGACCCGGCGGCGACTACGGCAAGAGGCGATTTCGGATTTGATCATGCGGCAAAGGCATTTCCTCAACCTGTTGCTGGCAGGCGCGCTGGCGCTTCCGGTGTTTATCGGCGCGGCCCGTGCCAATCCGGTCGTCCTTTTCGACCTGAAGAGCGGCTCCATTCTGGAGCATCAGGACGCGTTCAAGCGCTGGTATCCGGCCTCGCTCAGCAAGCTGATGACGGCCTATGTCACCTTCCGAG
This sequence comes from Mesorhizobium australafricanum, assembly GCF_033977265.1. Classification (NCBI taxonomy): domain Bacteria; kingdom Pseudomonadati; phylum Pseudomonadota; class Alphaproteobacteria; order Hyphomicrobiales; family Phyllobacteriaceae; genus Mesorhizobium; species Mesorhizobium australafricanum. Next base: position 91,483 of record NZ_JAVIIT010000012.1, read on the forward strand.
CCATCCAGGCCGGCGAGGTGGCGCTCGATTCGCCGATCAAGGTAACGAAACATTCGGCCGGTGAGCCGCCGAGCAAGATGGGCTTCAAGCCCGGCTCGGTAATGCGGCTCGACAATGCGCTGAAGATGATGCTGGTCAAGTCGGCCAACGACATCGCCATGGCCGTCGGCGAGAATATCGGCGGGTCGCAAGCCGCCTTCGCCGACCGCATGAACGCCGAGGCGGCCCGGCTCGGCATGGTCGGAACGCATTTCGTCAACCCGAACGGACTTTATTCGCCGGAACAGTACACGACCGCGCGCGACCTCGCCGTCCTGGTAACGGCGATCCGCAACGATTTCCCGCAATATGCGCCGTGGTTCTCGATCGAGGGACTTGCCGTCGGCAAGAAGGCGCTTCCCAACTACAATCTGCTGATCGGTCGCTATCCCGGCGCCGACGGCATGAAGACCGGCTTCGTCTGCCCTTCCGGATTCAACATGATCGGCTCGGCGACGCGCAACGGCCGCACGCTGGTGGCCGTGGTGCTTGGCGAGAAATCGGCGGTCAGCCGCGCCGAGGCGGCGGCAAAGCTGCTCGACCAGGGTTTTGACTCGACGGCGGCGGGTTCGACCACGCTGGCCGCTCTCAAGCCGTATGGCGACACGCTGTCGCCCAACGACATGCATGACGAGATCTGCAAGAAGAAGCCGAAGGACGAGCAATCCGAGGCCGCCCCCACCGTCGACGCCAAGGACAAGCCGAAATCGCCTTATCAGGTGAAACTCGACCACCCGACGCTGATCGCGGTAGGCCTCGGCGGCGCCACCGGGCCGGCGCCGAAGGCTTTCGTCGACCAGGTCGATCAGAACTATGCCGACGTGCCGCTGCCGAGCTGGCGGCCCGACAGGCCGGCGCCGGCCGGTGCCGAGCCGCTGGCGACCGGAACGGCTGCCGCTGCCGCGCAGGGCGACCAGCCCGCCAAGGCGGCGAACTGACCCCTGCCATGGCTAGCGGCTTTCCCATTCCCGTTTCGGTGCTCACCGGCTTTCTCGGCGCCGGCAAGACGACACTGCTCAACCGGCTGCTCAAGGATCCGGGGCTTGCCGACACGGCGGTCATCATCAACGAGTTCGGTGAGGTGGCGATCGACCATCTTCTGGTCGAACAGGCTTCCGACGGCATCATCCAGCTTTCCGACGGCTGCCTCTGCTGCACGGTGCGCGGCGACCTGGTCGACACACTTGCCGACCTCGTCGACCGGTTGCAGACCGGCCATATCGCGAAACTGGCCCGTGTCGTCGTCGAGACGACGGGTCTGGCCGATCCGGCACCCGTGCTGCAGTCGATCATGGCGCATCCGGCGCTGGTGCAGGCCTTCCGGCTCGACGGCGTCATCACGCTGGTCGACGCCGTCAACGGCGAGGCGACGCTCGACAGCCATGTCGAGGCAGTCAAGCAGGCGGCGGTGGCCGACCGCATCGTGCTGACCAAGACCGACCTTGCCGGGACGGCCGAGATCGAGATATTGCGGGCGAGGCTCAAGCAGATCAATCCGGGCGCTGTCGTGCTCGATGTCAACGAGGCCGGCACGGGTGCTGCGGCGCTGATCAATTGCGGGCTCTACAACCCCGAAACCAAGTCCGCCGATGTGCGGCGCTGGCTCGGTGACGAGGCGGCGCATGATCACCACCATCACGATGGCGATGAAGATCACCACCATCACCATGATCATGGCCATCGCCACGACACGCGCGTGCGCTCGCACTCGCTTGTCCACGACGGCCCGGTGCCGTTCTCGGTAATCGAGATGTTCCTCGATCTTGTGCGCTCGACGCATGGCGAGAAACTGCTGCGCATGAAGGGCGTCATCGAGCTGATGGAGGACCCGTCGCGGCCGCTGGTCATCCATGGCGTGCAGAAGATCCTGCATCCGCCGGCACGGCTGCCGGCCTGGCCCGACGGCCAGCGCGGCACCAGGTTGGTGCTGATCACGCTCGACATGCCCAATGACTATATCGAGCGGCTGTTTGCAGCCTTCACCAACAAGCCGTCGGTCGACACGCCGGACCGTGCGGCGCTCGAAGCCAATCCGCTGGCCATCGCCGGGCTATAAGATCAGGCCGCGTTGCCGCGCTCGACAAGGAAACGATGACCGCCGGTGATCGCGGCCGTTTCGACAAGCTGGTGGCCGGCATCGGCGCAGAAGGCCGGGATGTCGATCACCGCCAGCGGATCGGTGGTCTCGAGCCACAGCCTGCTGCCGGGCCGCATCGCGGCCAGCCGCTTGCGGGCTTTCAGCACCGGCAATGGACAGTTCAGTCCCTTGAGATCGTAAATGGCTGCCTGTCTCGCCTTTTGTTCATGCATGTCGTTATCCCAAAACCGCCTTCCGCTTTTGGGCGACATGCATGGAAATCTCAGCCGCCGAACATGCCGAGCAGCTTCTTCTTCAGCTTCGACACGGTGCCCTGGTCGGCGTCTGCGGCCTGCTCCGGCGCCGGCTGCGCGGGCGTGGCCTCGACGCCCGCGGTGACGACCTGCTGCTGCGCCGCCTGCTTGGCGGCTTCCTTCTCGGCCAGCGCCTGCGCCTTTGCCTGTTCCTTGGCGGCCTTGGCCGCTTCGATCGCCGCCAGGCGCTGCTCTTCGGCCTTGCGCTTGGCTTCCTTCTCCGCGTCGGCTGCTGCCATCTTGCGGCCGGCCGGGGAATCGATGCGGCCCATGCGGGTCGTTTCCGTCACCGAGCCGTCTGAATTCATCGACGGCGGGTCGATCGGCACGCGCTCGCCGCGGGCTCGGCGCTTCGACCAGTCGGAAACGATGCTGGCTTCCTTGATGCCGGAAATCGTCGGCTTCGGTGCCACCGCGCTCGAATTCGCAGCCGAATTGAAGGCCGCGTCGTAGCTCTTCTCGTAATTGGCATAGGCCGCCTTCAGCGAATCCGGCTGCGTCGTCTCGGGGCAGGGGCCGGTCGGATCGAAGGTCGTGCCTTCGGGCGCGACCTGGTTGAAGACGTAGCGCTTCTCGCAGACGTCGACCTTCGGCGGCACCTTGGTGATTTCGAAATTGTCGTAGCCGACCTTCAGCATCTTCCAGAAGTCGTAGTTCGGGTCGTTGCGGTAGCGCGCCATGTTGGCGGCGGTCATGCGGAACGGAAAGGCCTGGATCTGGAACTCGGTCTGCCCGCCCTGGAAAGCGTCGCGGCCGAAGGCATAAATCTGCTCGATCTGCGCATCGGTCATCGAATAGCAGCCGGACGACGAGCAGGCGCCATGAACCATCAGGTTCTGGCCCGTGCGGCCGTTGGCCCGATCATAGGCGTTGGGGAAGCCGATGTTGAAGGACAGATGGTAATTCGATCGCGGGTTCATCTGCGACGGACGCACCGTGTAGAAGCCTTCCGGTGCCTGGCGGTCGCCCTCGGTGTATTTGGGGCCGAGCTTGCCCGACCATTTGCAGATGTCGTAGCTGGCGACCATCTCGTAGCGGCCGTTGGTCTTGGCCTTCCAGATCTCCAGCTTGCCTTCTTCCTTGAAGATGCGCGCCATCACCGAGGAGGTGCGCACCATGCCCTTGGCCCGCATATCGGCGAGGATCTTGTCCGGCAGCGGCTTGTTGGCCTCCGGCGCGAAATTCTTCATCGACGAATCATTGCAGCCGGCAACGCCGATGGCGGCGATCAGGACTCCGGTGCGGGCAAGCTTGGCAAACATCGGTACGGCTACGTCTCTTCTCTCGGGCCAACGACTTTCGGCATGGCCGGGCCCTCAGGCTGAACACCAGTGGACCGTAAGCCCGTTAACCTTGAAAATTCCTTACCGCAAGTCTCGCCAGCAAATCTTGGCCAACCCCTCGCGACATTTTCATTGAGCCCAATGCGGCGGCATTTTTGTGGCGAAATTGCTCATTGCGGCCACAATTGAACCTGTTGCCGCTCTCAGAAGAGAGATCAGAGGCTGCGGCCCATCGCCAGGTATTTCTCGCGGCGCTGCTCGCGGAAATCGATGTTGGCGCCGGTAAAATCCTTCATCGTCCTGGCGATGAGGTCGCCGGTCGAGGCGATCACGGTTTCCGGCGCGCGCTGCGCGCCGCCCATCGGCTCGGCAATGATGGCGTCGATAATCTTCATCTCGAGAAGATCCTGCGCGGTGATCTTCATGTTGGTCGCCGCGTCCTTCGAGCGGGTGGTGTCGCGCCACAGGATCGACGCGGCGCCTTCGGGCGAGATCACCGAATAGATGGCGTGCTCCAGCATGTAGACCCGGTTCGCGGTGGCAATCGCGATGGCGCCGCCGGAGCCGCCCTCGCCGATGACCACCGAGATCGACGGCACTTTCAGCGCCAGGCAGGCCGAGGTCGAGCGGGCAATCGCTTCGGCCTGGCCGCGCTCCTCGGCGCCGACGCCGGGATAGGCGCCGGCGGTGTCGACCAGCGTCAAAAGCGGGATCTTGAAACGGTCGGCCAGTTCCATCAGGCGCACCGCCTTGCGGTAGCCCTCGGGCCGCACCGAACCGAAATTGTGCTTGATGCGGCTTGCCGTGTCCGAACCCTTTTCCTGGCCGATAACCGCCACCGGCTCGCCACGGAATCGGGCGAAGCCGCCGACGATCGCCTGATCGTCGCCGAAATTGCGGTCGCCGGCCAAGGGCGTGAAATCGGTGAACAACGCCTTGATGTAGTCGACGCAATGCGGGCGGTCGGGATGGCGAGCGACCTGCACCTTCTGCCAGGGCGTGAGCGCCTTGTAGAGGTCGCGCAATGCGTCGCGCGAGCGTTTTTCCAACCTGCTGATCTCTTCGGCGACATCGACCGCCTCGCCGTTCTCGGCAAGCTTCTTCAGCTCAAGGATCTTGAGCTCCAGATCCTGCACCGGCTTTTCGAAGTCGAGGTAGTTGTACATGCTTGGGCGGACCGATCCGTCGGAAGGCAAATGGCTGGCGGAACCGCTGAAATGCCGGCTCCGGGCGGTGGAACGTCGCCCTCACATAACGATATGAGGCCTAGTCGGCAAGCGGATGATGATCGTTGACCAGCCGCACCAGCCGCTCCTCCAGCACATGGGTGTAGATCTGCGTGGTCGAGATATCGGCATGGCCCAGGAGTTGCTGAACGGCTCTGAGATCGGCGCCGTTCTGGAGCAGGTGGCTGGCAAAAGCATGGCGAAGCACGTGCGGCGAGATTTTGGCTGCAGCTATCCCCGACCGCGCGGCCAACCCCTTGAGATCGCGGGCGAAAACCTGCCGGGAGAGATGGCCGCTGTCGGAGGAGGCCGGAAACAGGAAAGGGCTCTCGGCAAAGGCCGGCCGCTCGGCCCTTGCGGCGAGCCAGGCGCGCATGGCGGAGCGTGCCTTGGTCGACAACGGCACCATGCGTTCCTTGTCGCCCTTGCCGCGCACCATGAAGAAGCGGTCGTCGCGCAGCGCCACCGTGACCGGCAGGCCGACCAGCTCCGACACGCGCAAGCCCGTTGCGTAGAGCACCTCGACCAGCGCGTGCAGGCGCAATGCGGCCAGCCGGTCGCCGTCCGGTCCGGCTTCGCCCGCTTCCTGCGCCGCCCGGTCGAGCAGGCGGCCGGTCTCGGCCTCGCTCATCGTCTTCGGCAGCGGCCGGCCCTTGCGCGGGCTGTCCAGCGTGCCGGTCGGGTCGTCGCCGCGCAGGCCTTCGGCGTAGAGGAATTTGAAGAACTGGCGGATCGCCGACAATTTGCGCGCCTGCGAGGTCGGCGCGAAGCCGCGCGCGGCAATATCGTCGAGATAGGCGCGGATGTCGGCCGATCCCGCGCGCGCAAGCCCACCCTTGATCGCTTCCGAAGCGTCTTCCAGGTCGTGGCGGTAGGAGGAAAGCGTGTTCTCGGCCGCGCCTCGCTCGGCGCTCATCATTTCGAGGAAGGCTTCGATGCGGGCGGCGCTGTTCATCGGGCCGGATCAGCTCTTTGTCAGTTCTCTTGGGTCAATTCTTCTTGGGGTTGAGCTTTTCGGCTGGAATGCGGATGCTCATTTCCGCCTTTTTCGGCTCCACGAACATCGCCAGCGCGAACATCGCGCCGTAGACAATGCCTGCAAGAACCGCCAGCGTCACGACGAAGCGAAACAAAGTCGGCATTCAATTTTCGCCCGTCTTGTTGTTCTGCGTTTCCAAAGCCCTGTGCCCTTATGGGACGCCAATCCGGCCAATTCAAGGGCGAAGGATTCCGGTGGGCAGAGGTTTTGCCGGAAGGCTTCCGGCCCGTTTGTCCGGCCGTGCTTGACGCAAACAGGCTTTTGATGTCGATACGGCGCAAAGAGGCCCCGATGAACGCTCTGCCAGCAAATCCGACGGACGAAGGCCACGCCGCGCTGATCGAACGGCTCGGCAGCCGCTCGATCGTCTTCGTCGGGCTGATGGGCGCCGGCAAGACGGCGATCGGCCGCAAGGTGGCGACGATGCTGTCGTTGCCCTTCATGGATAGCGACCAGGAGATCGAAAGCGTCTCGCGCATGACGGTGCCGGAACTGTTCGAGCGCTATGGCGAGCCGGAATTCCGCGCGCTGGAGCAGCGGGTGATCCTGCGCCTGTTGGAGAATGGTCCGCAAGTGCTGTCGACCGGCGGTGGCGCCTTCATGAACGCGCAGACGCGCGAGGCGATCGCGGCGCATGGCGTGTCGGTCTGGCTGAAGGCCGACCTAGACCTCTTGATGGAGCGGGTTTCCAAGAAACAGAACCGGCCGCTGTTGAAGAATCCCGATCCGCGCGCAGTGCTGGAGCGGCTGATGGACGAGCGCCACCCGCTCTACGCCACCGCCGACCTGACGGTGCCGACGCGCGACGACCGCAAGGAGATCATCGCCAGCGAAGTCGTCGCGGCGCTCTGCGCCCATCTCGGCGTCGACACGATCGCGACAGGCGCTACAAGCGCCACAACTGACGAGGTGCGGTCGTGAGCCATGCCGAACCGGTGAAGGTCGAGGTCGGGCTCGGCGACCGCGCCTATGACATCCTGATCGGCTCCGGGCTGCTGTCGCGTTCCGGCGAAGAGATCGCGCGCCGGCTTCCCGGCACCCGCGCGGCCATCGTCACCGACGAGAACGTTGCCGCCGCGCATCTCGACACGCTCAAGGCGGGATTGGAGAAAGACGGCATCCAGTCCGCCGTCATTACGCTGCCCGCCGGCGAGAAGACAAAGAGTTTTGCCCATCTGGAAGAGGTGGTCGACGGCGTGCTCGCGGCAAAACTCGAACGCCGCGACGTGGTGATAGCACTTGGCGGCGGCGTCATCGGCGATCTTGCCGGCTTTGCTTCCGGCATCGTGCGCCGCGGCATGAATTTCGTGCAGATTCCCACCTCGCTGCTGGCGCAGGTCGATTCTTCCGTCGGCGGCAAGACCGGCATCAACAGCGCGCGCGGCAAGAACCTGGTCGGCGTCTTCCACCAGCCCAAGCTGGTGCTTGCCGACACCGGGGTGCTCGACACGCTGCCGATCCGCGAATTCCGCGCCGGCTATGCCGAGCTTGCCAAATACGGGCTGATCGACCGTCCGGCCTTCTTCGCCTGGCTTGAACAGAACTGGCGGGACGTGTTCGCCGGCGGCCCGGCGCGCGTCGAGGCGATTGCCGAGGCCTGCCGCGCCAAGGCCGATGTCGTTGCCCGCGACGAGTTCGAGACCGGCGACCGCGCCCTACTCAATCTCGGGCACACTTTCGGCCATGCGCTCGAAGCAGCCACGCAATATGACGGGGCGCGCCTCGTCCATGGCGAGGGCGTCGCCGTCGGCATGGCGCTGGCGTACCGCTTCTCGGCGCGGCTCAACCTGGCCAGCCCCGATGACGCGGACCGCGTCGAAGCGCATCTTCGCGCCGTCGGCCTGCCCTGGCGGATGGCCGATATTCCGGGCGAACTGCCGGACGCCGAGGCGCTGCTCGGCTTCATAACCCAGGACAAGAAGGTCTCGCGCGGCGCGCTGACCTTCATCCTGACGCATGGTATCGGCGAGGCTTTCATCGCCAAGGACGTGCCGCCCTCGGAAGTGTTGACGTTCCTCGAGACGAGCCATCCCGAACGACTCAAGATGAGCCGTCCCGGATGACCGACGCCGGCTGGATTGTTGCCGCCGTCCTTGCCGCCATCGTGCTCTTGGCGCTTCTGTTCCGCGCCCGATTGCTTGCCGCCTTCGGCTACGCGCTGCGGCCGATCGAGCCGCAGCAGCGATCCGAGCGCAACGGCAAGGATCAAGACAGCGACGATCTCCGTCGTGATCGCGAGGCTGTCCGCGAGGAACGCAATCGGCTTGAGGGCCTCTTCGACCTCGAAGAGCTCGAAGTGTCGGATATTATGGTCCACCGCACCAATATGCGCTCGGTCAATGCCGACAATGCGCCGGAAGCGGTGGTGCGCGAAATCCTGCAGAGCCCGCACACCCGCATGCCGTTGTGGAAGGGCTCGCTCGACAACATCGTCGGCGTGCTGCATGCGAAAGATCTGCTCAGAGCCCTCAACGAGGTCGGCAACGACTTTTCGCAGATCGATGTGATGAAGATCGCGGCAAAGCCGTGGTTCGTGCCGGACACCACCACCTTGCAGGAACAGCTCAATGCCTTCCTGCGCCGCAAGGCGCATTTCGCCATCGTCGTCGACGAATATGGCGAGGTCGAAGGGCTGGTGACGCTGGAAGACATCATCGAGGAGATCGTCGGCGAGATCGCCGACGAGCACGATGTCGACATGCAGGGTGTGAAGAAGGAGGCGGACGGCTCGGTCGTCGTCGAGGGCACAGTGCCGATCCGCGATCTGAACCGCGCGCTCGACTGGGACCTGCCCGACGAGGAGGCGACGACCATCGCCGGCCTCGTCATCCATGAGACGCAGTCGATCCCGGAGGAGAAGCAGGCTTTTACGTTCCACGGCAAGCGCTTCGTGGTGATGAAGCGCGACAAGAACCGCATCGCGAGGTTGAGGATCCGGCCCGCCGGCGAAGGCTAAGATGTGTTGATATTCAGGTGATGCCGGCCTGCAAATGTTGTCGGGTCCCTGCGCTTCCGGCCTTCGCCGGCCGAAGCCTTCCTAGGCGGAGTTGCGGGCCCGATCTCAAATTTCCTTCGTCGAGCGCTCACTAAGCATTGCGCCGGTTCCAGCATCGATTGCTGCCAGGCTGACGTCGTAACCCCAAAGCTTGCGGATATGGCGCAGGGTTGCGTCGCGGCTTTCGCCCTCGAGCATGATGCCATCCTTCACCGTGTGTTGAAGTCGCAGATGCCGGTCGCCCAGGAGGTCGACGTCGGTCACCTGGATGTCGGGGCGGCGCGCCGAGACATCGTGGCTTTGAGCGAGCGCAGACCGTATCTTGCGATAGCCACGCTCATTGTGGATCGAGGCGACTTCATAGTGCGGCTCGTCGGCACCGTCGGCCAGCACGAAGAGCCGCCACTTCCGGATCAGCGCCGGGCTCAGATACTGACGGATGAAGGATTCGTCGCGGTGGTTGGCCCAGGCATCGAGGAGGGTGTCGCGCCAATCGCCGCGGCCGGCGATGTCGGGGAACCAGTCGCGGTCCTCCGCGGTAGGCGCGGTCGAGATGCGCTTGATATCCTGCATCATGTCGAGACCCAGCGCATAGGGATTGATGCCGGAAAAGCGCGGGTCGTCATAGCCCGGCTGGAAGACGACGTTCGAGTGGTTGCGCAAGATCTCGAGCATGGCGCCTTCGTTGATGCGGCCACGGTCGAAAAGCGTGTTCATGAGCGTGTAGTGCACGAAGGTCGCGCAGCCTTCGTTCATCACCTGGGTTTGCCGCTGCGGATAAAAATATTGCGCGATGACGCGCACGATCCTGACGATCTCGCGCTGCCAGGGCTCCAGAACGAGGCTGTTCTTCTCGAGGAAATAGAGCAGGTTTTCCTCCGGCAAATTAAGCGATCTCTTCCGCTCGGCAAGGATTTTGTCCTCCTCCGCTTCCAGCTTGTCTCTTCCCTGCGAGGGCGGCAGTGTGCGCCAGAGATCGTTGAAGGAACGCTCCTCATAGTCCAGGCGCTCGCGCAGTCCCTCGCGCTGCTGCTCCGAGGACAGTTTCGGCGGCCGATGGTAGCGGAACACGCCCTGTTCCATCAGCGCGTGCGCGGAATCGAGCACCGCCTCCACGGCCGCCAGGCCATGCCGTTCCTCGCAGCGCGCGATGTAGCTCTTGGCAAAATCCAGATAGCTCAGGATCCCGCCGGCGTCTGTCCACTGCCGGAAGAGATGATTGTTCTTGAAGAAGTGGTTGTGCCCAAGCGCGGCATGGGCGGTCACCAGAGCCTGGAGGGCCATGGTGTTTTCTTCCATCAGGTAGACGATGCAGGGATTGGAGTTGATGACCAGTTCATAGGCCAGCCCACGCGCGCCCTTGCGGTAGAGAAGTTCGTCATAGAGGAAATGCTTGCCGAACGACCAATGGCGATACATCAGCGGCATGCCGACCGACGAATAGGCATCGAGCATCTGCTCGGAGGAGATGACCTCCATCTGCACCGGATAGATGTCGAGGCGAAGCTCTTCGATGCCGATCGCCTCGATCTCGTCGTAGACCCGCGACAGTTTTCCGAAATCCCAGTCCGATCCGGAAAACAGCAGTGCGGATTTGCGCGCCGGACTGACCATCGCCGATTTCCTCACGCACTCTTGCGCAGAGCAGGCTGCCTCGCGAAGAGCTCGCGGAAGACCGGGTAGATATCGGCCGGAGCAGCGATGCGCCTCATCTGGAAATTCGGCCATTTCCCATCGACGGCGTTGTAGGCGCGCCAGAGTGATGTCCCATTCTCGGTCGAGCCGAAAATGTGGCTTTCCCGCTCGTCGATGATCTCCACATAGGCGAAATACTGGCAAAGCCGCATGAGCTTGCGGTCGAGCAGTTCTATGCAGCGCTCGGAGTCGGTCGCGAAGTTGTCGCCGTCGGAAGCCTGGGCGGCGTAGATGTTCCATTCAGAGGCCGGATATCGCTCCTCGATGATGCGATGCATCTCCTCGAGCGCAGTGGAAACGACGGTGCCGCCGCTTTGAGTGTGGTAGAAAAACGTGTGCTCGTCCACCTCCTTGGCCTCGTGGGTGTGGCGAATGAAGACGACCTCGGTGCGTTCATAGCGGCGTGTCAGGAAGAGGTGCAGCAGCACGAAGAAGCGTTTGGCCAGATCCTTCTCGCGCTCGCCCATCGATCCGGATACGTCCATCAGGCAGAACATGACGGCACTGGCATTCGGCTGCGGCTGAGGGTCGAAGCGATTGAAGCGGATGTCGACCGGATCGACATAGGCAATGCGCCTGCGCCGGCGCTCCAGCCGATCGAGCTCTTCGCGCAGAGCCTCGATGCGTTCGCGCGTCTTTGCAGCCGATGGCTTGGATTCCAGCTCGGCGATCTGCCGGGCGATGGCCTCCACCTCGGCCTGCTTCGGACGCCTGAGCGCGATGCGGCGCCCGTGGCTGTTTCGCATCGTGCGCCCGACATTGATGTTGGTCGGCGCGCCGCTTGCCGCGAAGCCCGCCCGCCTCGGCTTGAAGCTGAGCATCTGCTTCAGACTGAGCTTAACCAGATCGGGCAGTTCGAGATCCTCGAAGAAGAGGTCGAGCACTTCCTCGCGCGACAGCACGAAGCGAAAATCGTCTTCGGAGTCCGAGGTTCCAGGGGCCGAGGCACCTGCACCTCCGCCGCTTGGCTTGGGGACCAGGTCACCGGGGTTGAACGTCTTGTTGCCGGGAAGGATATGCTGGCGCCGGCCGCTGTCCTTTGCGTCGCTGAAGGTCGGTTCGCTCGTGCCTGTGCGCGGCATCGGCACGGCATGCTCGCGATCCAACTCGGCGATTCCGCCGGTGCGGACGCGGTCGCGGATGCTCCGCTTGAGGTCTTCGCGCGCACGCCTCAGGAAGCGTTGGCGATTGCCAAGGCTCTTGTCCTTCGGGTTCAGGCGGCGGTCGATGAAGATCGGCATGGAACCGTCCAGGCTTTGCTCAACCCGCCTTGTTCACGCGCATGTACCAGTCGACCAGCCGGCGCACTTGCCGCTCGGTGTAGCCGCGCTCCACCATGCGCTGCACGAATTCATTGTGCCGCTTCTCGGTGACGCTGTCCTGCTTGGAGCCGAAGCTGATCACCGGCAGCAAATCCTCGACCTGGCCGAACATGCGCTTCTCGATGACCTCGCGAAGCTTTTCATAACTCGCCCATGATGGGTTGCGGCCATGATTGCGCGCCCGGGCGCGCAAGGTGAACTTGACCACTTCGTTGCGGAAGTCCTTGGGATTGGCGATGCCGGCCGGCTTCTCGACCTGCGACAATTCCTTGTCCAGAACCTCGCGGTTGAGGATCTGCCCTGTATCGGGGTCCTTGTAGTCCTGATCCTCGATCCAGGCATCGGCGTAGGCGATATAGCGGTCGAAGAGGTTCTGGCCGTATTCGCTGTAGGATTCCAGATAGGCCTTCTGGATCTCATGACCGATGAACTCGGCATAGCGTGTTGCGAGCTCCGACTTGATGAATTCGAGGTAGGCGGCTTCCGTCTCCTTGCGGAACTGCTCGCGCTTGATCGCCTCCTCGAGGATGTACATCAGGTGCACCGGATCGGCGGCGACCTCCTTGGTGTCGTAGTTGAAAGTCTGGGACAGGATCTTGAAGGCGAAACGCGTGCTGACCCCGGTCATGCCTTCGTCAACGCCGGCGGCGTCGCGATATTCCTGGACCGACTTGGCCTTCGGGTCGATCTCCTTGAGGCTCTCGCCGTCATAGGCGCGCATCTTGGTGTAGAGCGGCGAATTGTCGTGCTCGGCAAGGCGGGTCGAGACGGTGAAGCGGCTGAGAATGTCCAGCACCTCGGGCGCGCATGGGCTGTTTGCCAGGTCGCTTTCGCGTAGCAGCTTCTCGTAGATATGCCTTTCCTCGGTGATGCGCAGGCAATAGGGAACCTTGACCACCAGGATGCGGTCGAGAAAGGCCTCGTTGTTCTTGTTGTTCTTGAACTGTTGCCATTCCGATTCGTTGGAATGGGCAACGACGATGCCCTGATAGGGGAAGGAGCCGAAATTCTCGGTGCCGTTGTAGCTGCCTTCCTGGGTTGCCGTCAGCAACGGGTGCAGGACCTTGATCGGCGCCTTGAACATCTCGACGAACTCGAGCAATCCTTGCGTGGTCCGGTTCAGGCCGCCGCTGTAGGAATAGGCATCCGGATCGGACTGGCTGAAGTGTTCCAACTGCCTGATATCGACCTTGCCGACCAGCGCGGAGACATCCTGATTGTTCTCGTCGCCGGGCTCGGTCTTGGCGATGGCGATCTGGCGCAGCCGTGATGGCGACAGCTTGACGACGCTGAATTTGGAGATGTCGCCCGACAGTTCGTCGAGACGCTTGGCTGCCCAGGGCGAAATCAGCCCGTTCAAGCGACGGCGGGCTATGCCGTACTTGTCTTCCAGCAGATCGCCCATGCGATCGGGTTGGAAAAGGCCGAGCGGCGATTCGAAGACCGGGCTGATCCGGTTGCCGACTTTGAGCGTGTAGATCGGGCGCTGCTCCATCAGCTTCTTCAGCCGTTCGGCGAGCGAGGATTTGCCGCCGCCGACCGGGCCGAGCAGATAGAGGATCTGCTTGCGCTCCTCGAGACCTTGCGAGGCGTAGCGGAAATATCCGGCAATGCGCTCGATCGTATCCTCCATCCCGTAGAAGTCGGAGAAGGAGGGATAAATCTTGATGGTGCGGTTCGAGAAAATCCGCCCGAGCCGCTCGTCCTTGCTGGTGTCGACCAGATTCGGCTCGCCGATTGCCTCGACCATACGCTCCGGCGCCGAAGCATACATGGATTTGTCCTCGCGGCAGGCGAGCAGATACTGTTGGAGGCTGATCTCTTCCTGGGCCGCGTTCGCATAAATCTCCGAAAACAGGTCGAAGACGTCGGATTGATTCTCGCGCATGATGTTTTGCTCTCAGAGCCCGTTCTGGCAGACAGTCGGCTCATCATACCTTCAACTGCCGGAGGGCATTGTGGTTCCCTTCACATGAAGGACAGCAAATGCGATCCGGCGTTGGCCTGCGGGAGGCACCCGATTCGGCCGAGAATGTCTGCCTAAGAAAATACGTGGTGATTGCCGGCGGACCTTCAAGAGCGGATTTGGTTTCACGTCCGGATATCCCCAATATTGATCACCAACCAGACGCGCGCGGCGCGTATACGCACCCCTGTGGCCGCAAAGCGACCGGAGAGGGGTGATGATCGAGCGACACAGTCTCATCATCGCATCCATGACGACAATGCTGCCGGCAGGCGTATCGGCGACTGGATCACGTCAAAGTCCGCGCCGGGTCATTGCGGGGTGAGAGCTCGTCGGCTCAACTGCCCCGGGTCGTGAAACAGGAGCGAACGCGATGAACGGAGCCGACGTCCTTTGCGACGTGCTTTTGGCGAATGACGTGAATGTCTGCTTCGCCAATCCCGGCACCTCGGAAATGCACTTCGTCGCCGCGCTCGACCGCAAGCCGCAAATGCGCTGCGTGCTCGGCCTTTTCGAAGGCGTGGTGACGGGTGCCGCCGACGGCTACGCGCGGATGACCGATCGGCCGGCGGCGACGCTGCTGCACACCGGGCCGGGGCTCGCCAATGGCCTGGCCAACATGCACAACGCCCGGCGCGCCCGTGTGCCGATGATCAACATCGTCGGCGATCACGCCTCCTACCACCTGCCGCTCGACGCGCCGCTCACCAGCGATATCGAGGGCCTGGCGGCGCCGATGTCGAACTGGGTCCATCGCATTGCGGGGCCAGCCGATATCGCGCCGGCCGCGCAAGCGGCGTTCCGCGCTTCGCTGAGGCCGCCCGGCGTCACCACGCTGATCCTGCCCGCGGACGCCGCGTGGGGCGATGCCAGCCCCGTGCGGTCGGCCAAGGCGGTGCTTGCACCCACGCCGGCGATCGACATGGATGGTGTGCGCAGGATTGCCGAAGCCGTACGCGCCGCGCCCGGCCGCGTCGGCATGGTCCTGCGCGGGCTTGCGGCACGCGAGGGCGCCTTGGAGATCGCCGGCCAGATATCGGCGGCCTCGGGCGGGCGGCTGTTCAGCGAGGTTCTGATCGCCAGGATGCAGCGCGGACGAGGGCGTGTCGCGCCGACCCGCATTCCCTATCCGATCGATGCGGCACGGACGCTGCTCGACGACATCGATGTCCTGATCCTTGTCGGCGCCAAGGAGCCGGTGGCCTTCTTCGCCTATCCCGGCAAGCCGGGGCGGCTTGTGCGCGATGGCTGCGCGGTGGTGACACTGGCCGCTCACGGCGAGGATCTGAAGGCGGCACTGGCCGCGCTTCGCGACGAGCTCGGCATCAAGCCTTCGCAGCCCGTATCCGTGGCCTCGGCCTTCCCGGACGAACCGACCCCGCGCGGCAGGCTGACGGATGATGCCGTCGCCCTTTCGGTGGCGCGGAAACTTCCGGAGAACGCGATTGTCTGCGACGAAGCGGTGACCTCGGCGCGGCGCTATTTCGCGCTCTCGGCCTTTGCCGCCCCGCACGATTACATGATGGGCACGGGCGGATCGATCGGGGGCGGCATTCCGATGGCGACCGGTGCTGCAATCGCCTGTCCCGGCCGCAAGGTGGTGAACCTGGAGGCCGACGGCAGCGGCATGTACACGGTCCAGGGCCTTTGGACGCAGGCCCGCGAAAAGCTCGATGTGGTCACCATCGTCTTTTCCAACCGCAGCTACGCCATCCTGCATGGCGAAATGCGCAATGTCGGGGTGAACGCAATCGGCGAGAATGCCAGGCGCATGCTCGACCTCGATCAGCCGGCGCTGGACTGGGTTTCGCTGGCAAACGGCATGGGCGTGGAAGCGGCCCGCGCCGACACCTGCGAGCGCTTCGACGCGCTGCTCGAAAGCGCGCTGTCGCGCCCCAGGCCGTTCCTGATCGAAGCGGTGCTCTAGGCCGGGCGGGAACTTACCAGCGCGTCTTCTCGCCAGGTGCGGCCGGCTCGATCGCAAGCGCGTGCACGCCGGCCTTCAGTTCGTCGGCAAGCAGGTCGTTGACGGCGCGGTGGCGCTCGATGCGGCCCATGCCAGCAAAGGCGGCTGAGACGACACGGACGCGGAAATGCGTCTCGCCGGTGCCGTCGAATGTCGCATGGTGGCCGGACTCCGCATGGTGATGGCCGGCGTGAAGGTGGCTTTCGTTGATGACGGTGAGCCTTTCGGGCGAAAATGCCGCTTTCAGCTTGTTTTCCATCGTCGACTGTATGGACATCCTGGGTTCCCTTCCCCACTTGACGGCATAGCCGCAAGCTATCTGCGGCACAGCCGCAAAATCTTGAGTTTTCGACCGCTTTTAAGCCGCGATTCAGCGGTTAGGGCGATCATCGGCGAAATGTCAATTCTTGTTTCGCACGTGCGAACAGCCCATAAATGGGTGAGATGAAAGCGTATCCCAAATATTTCGAGAAAATTCGTATCCGGCCGGAAAAGGACGCCGAGCTGAAGTCGCGCGCGCCGATCTGCCAGTGGGACGGCTGCAACGAGGCAGGCACGCATCGCGCGCCGGTCGGACGCCTCAAGGAGGGGGAGTATTTCCGCTTCTGCTTCGATCATGTGCGCGAATACAACAAGGGCTTCAACTACTTCTCCGGCGTGTCGGACGGCGAGATCGCCCGTTTCCAGAAAGAGGCGCTGACCGGCCATCGGCCGACATGGCGCATGGGCGCCAATGGCGGCGGGACGCGCTCGGCGCCGGATTTCGCGCAGCAGCGTTCGGGGCGCGCCGGCTACTACAACCGCATGCGCGACCCCTTCAACCTGTTCGGCGGCGGAGCGCGGGAACCGCGCGAGCGCAAGGCAAAGCCGCTTGAGGCCAAGGCGCTGGAAACGCTTGGCCTTGACACAAAGGCGACTGGTCAGGACATCAAGGCGCGCTATAAGGAACTCGTTAAGCGCCATCATCCGGATGCGAATGGCGGCGACAGAGGTTCGGAAGACCGGTTCCGCGATGTGCTGCAGGCCTATCGCGTGCTCAAGCAAGCAGGATTGTGCTGAGCGGCCCTACGGTCCCAAGTCGTTTTCCAACTTTCATAAGGTTGGAAAAGGCTCTAAGACCGCCCCCGGACAAAATCGATTGCCGGCGAAACGCGGCGTTTCGCCCGTGGAGACGTTGATAGTGATGAACAAGGTCGATCGCGACATCGCCAACCTGCCCGACACGACGGTGTCGGTGAAGGAGAAATTCGGCTTCGACTCCAAGATGATCGTTCCCGCCTATTCGGCAGCGACCGAGCACGTGCCGGACATCGACCCGGACTACCTCTTCGACCGCGCCACGACGCTCGCGATCCTCGCCGGCTTTGCCTACAACCGCCGCGTCATGGTGTCGGGCTATCACGGCACCGGCAAGTCGACGCATATCGAGCAGGTGGCGGCCCGGCTCAACTGGCCTTGCGTGCGCGTCAACCTCGACAGCCATGTCAGCCGTATCGACCTCGTCGGCAAGGACGCGATCGTCGTCAAGGAAGGCCTGCAGATCACCGAATTCCGCGACGGCATCCTGCCCTGGGCCTACCAGCACAATGTAGCGCTCTGCTTCGACGAATACGATGCCGGCCGCCCGGACGTGATGTTCGTCATCCAGCGCGTGCTGGAATCGTCGGGCCGGCTGACGCTGCTCGACCAGAGCCGGGTCATCCGCCCTCACCCGGCGTTCCGGCTTTTCGCCACCGCCAACACGGTCGGGCTGGGCGACACCACCGGCCTCTATCACGGCACGCAGCAGATCAACCAGGCGCAGATGGACCGCTGGTCGATCGTCACCACGCTCAACTACCTGCCGCACGACAATGAGGTGAACATCGTGCTGGCCAAGGCCAAGCACTATCGCGACAGCAAGGGCAAGGAGATCGTCAACAAGATGGTGCGTGTCGCCGACATGACGCGCTCGGCCTTCATCAACGGCGACCTGTCGACCGTGATGAGCCCGCGCACCGTCATCACCTGGGCCGAAAACGCCGAGATCTTCGGTGATATCGGCATGGCGTTCCGGCTAACCTTCCTCAACAAGTGCGACGAGCTGGAGCGTTCGGTGGTGGCCGAGTTCTACCAGCGCGCCTTCGGCGAGGATCTGCCGGAGAGCGCCGCCAACGTGGTGCTGGGCTAGGCGCGCAGCTGAAAGGCCTCCGGCCTTTCAGCATGAATCGCGCAGGGAATGATCAATGGCGGGTCCGGGCGACAACACGCGCAACAAGCCGAAGACGGGTTCTGAAGCCGACAGCTTCAAGCGCGCCGTCACCGTGTGCATGCGTGCCGTCGCCGGCGACAAGGACCTCGAGGTCGGTTTCGCCAAGGATCGGCCGGCGCTGGCCGGCAATCGGGCGCGCCTGCCCGAGCTGCCCAAGAAAGCCTCCCGCAACGATATCGCAATCACGCGCGGCCTGGGCGATTCCATGGCGCTGAAGCGCGCCTGCCATGATCAGCGCATCCATACGAAGCTGGCGCCGGAAGGCAAGCTGGCGCGTGCGATCTATGATGCGGTCGAGCAGGCTCGCGTCGAGGCGATCGGCAGCCGCGCCATGCAGGGCGTGGCCGACAATATCGGTTCGATGCTCGAGGACAAATACGCCAAGGCGAACCTCGTCGACGTCAAGGACAAGGCAGACGCGCCGATCGAGGAAGCGGTTGCGCTGATGGTGCGCGAAAAACTAACCGGACGTCCCGTGCCGAAGAGCGGCGAGCGGCTGGTCGATCTCTGGCGTCCCTGGGTCGAGGAGAAGGCCAGCGGCGACCTCGACGGCCTGTCGGCCAAGCTCGAGGACCAGCAGGCCTTTGCGCGCGTCGTGCGCGAGATGCTCGTTTCCATGGAAATGGCCGAGGAGCTCGGCGACGACCAGGAAACCGACGACTCGAAGGAAAACGACGAGAACGAACAGCAGGGCGAGGAACAGAGCGAGGAAGGCGGCGAGGAGGATTCCGGCTCCGAGCAGTCTCAGTCGGAAGATGCCGAGGCCTCCGCGGACGAGGAAGAGTCGGCCGAGACGGAGGCGACCGACGCCACCTCCGACGATCTCTCGGATGAAGACGATGCTGACGCCGAGACGCCCGGCGAAGCCAAGCGCAACGACAATCCGTTCCTCAACCTGCCGAAAGAAATCGACTACAAGGTCTTCACCACCGCCTTCGACGAGACGGTCGGCGCCGAGGATCTTTGCGAGGAGGAAGAACTCGACCGGCTGCGCGCCTTCCTCGACAAGCAGCTCGCCAACCTCTCGGGCGTCGTCGGGCGGCTCGCCAACCGGCTGCAGCGCCGGCTGATGGCGCAGCAGAACCGCTCCTGGGATTTCGACCTGGAGGAAGGCTATCTCGATCCGGCCCGCCTGGTGCGCGTCGTCATCGATCCGATGCAGCCGCTGTCCTTCAAGCAGGAGCGCGACACCAAGTTCCGCGACACTGTCGTGTCGCTGGTGCTCGACAATTCGGGCTCGATGCGCGGCCGGCCGATCACGGTCGCCGCGACCTGCGCCGACATTCTGGCGCGCACGCTGGAGCGCTGCGGCGTTTCGGTGGAAATCCTCGGCTTCACCACCCGCGCCTGGAAAGGCGGGCAGGCGCGCGAGAAATGGCTGAAGGACGGCAAGCCGCCGAACCCCGGCCGGCTCAACGACCTGCGCCACATCATCTACAAATCCGCCGACCATCCGTGGCGGCGGGCGCGGCGCAATCTCGGGCTGATGATGCGCGAGGGCTTGCTCAAGGAAAACATCGACGGCGAGGCGCTGCTTTGGGCGCATAACCGGCTGATCGGCCGGCCCGAGCAGCGCAAGATCCTGATGATGATCTCGGACGGCGCGCCGGTCGATGATTCCACGCTCTCGGTCAATCCGGGCAACTATCTGGAGCGGCATTTGCGGGCGGTCATCGAGCTGATCGAGACGCGTTCGCCGGTCGAGCTCCTGGCGATCGGCATCGGCCACGACGTCACGCGCTATTATCGCCGCGCCGTCACCATCGTCGATGCCGAGGAACTGGCCGGCGCCATGACCGAGCAGCTCGCCTCGCTGTTCGGCGAGGAAAGCGCGCGCGACACGCGGCGCGGCGGATTGCGGCGCGCCGGATGATCTTTTCGGGGTGGCGCGCGCGGCGGACGCTTTTCGCCTGCGTGCTGGCCTGCGCCTCGCCGGCGATTGGGGCGCAGAGAGCTCCGGTCGAGACAGTCGAAATTTCGGCGCGGCCGATCAGCCAGTTCCATATCGGCCGCGACGAGACGCGGTTCGGGCCGCTTGAATTCGTCGGCGGACTGGAGATGACCTCGCCCTCGCGCGATTTCGGCGCGCTGTCGGCGCTTCGCTTCCTGAAACCAGGCAATGACTTCATCGGTGTCGCCGACACCGGCTTCTGGTTCTTCGGTACGATCACGCATGGTGCCGACAAGCGCCCGTCCGGCGTTTCGAACTTCCGCATGCAGCAGATGGTCGATGCTTCGGACCGGCCGATCGACCGGAAATGGGAGGTCGACGCCGAAGGGCTCGCGGTCAAGCACGGCATCGCCACCGTCGGCTTCGAACGCGACCAGCGTGTCGCCCAGTTCAAGATCAATCCCGACAACATGAAAGCGCCGGTCAGGCTGCTCGATTACCTGGTCCCCGCACAAGAGCTGCGCCAGAACCGCGGCTTCGAGACCGTCACCCACGCCAATCCTTACGGACAGCACGCTGGCAGCCTGGTCGTGGTCTCGGAGAGGAGCCTCGACAAAGCCGGCAACGTCTACGCCGCCGTTATCGAGGGGCCGCATAAGGGGGTCTTCACCGTCAAGCGCGACGGCGATTTCGACATAACCGACGGCGCCTTCCTGCCGGACGGCGATCTGCTGCTTCTGGAGCGCAGCTTCTCGATCGCGCGCGGGGTGAAGATGCGGCTGCGGCGCATCCATGGCGAAAGCGTCGAGAAGGGTGCTGTCGCCGACGGGCCCGTGCTGATGGAGGCCGACATGGGCTACCAGATCGACAATATGGAAGGCCTCGACGTCTGGACCCGCGACGACGGTGCGCTGATGGTGTCGCTGATCTCCGACGACAACCATTCGATCCTGCAGCGCAACCTCTACCTGGAATTCATCCTGCACCAGGACTGAGGACGGCTGGTCGGCATGGATTCAGCCGTGCCACGGCGGGCGCCGACGGCCGAGAGGCTCTATCTCTTTAACGCAACTCCGGACGGAAAACCGTGTCACACTTTTCCTGGAATTGCTCTAGCGGCCGACGTGGCGGACTTCGTTCATCACGAAATTGGCCGCGCGCTTGCTCCGGTTGCGGATCTTGAGCGTCGCGGTGTTGTCGACGAAATAGGTGTGGAGGATGCTGTCGCGGGTGCGGACCTCCGGCCCGACGGTATCGACCGCGTGCCAGGTGTCGGCGCCGACCGCAAAGGCATAGCCGGTGTTCGGGGAAAACGACATCCGGTGCGAATTCTCGAAACGCCCATCCGGCTTGCGCTCGGCGAAGCGGGTGCCGATATGGTTGATCGAGTCGTCTTCCGGCAGGTAGAACTGGACCGTGATGCCCTTCCATTTCGTGTCGGTGTGGAAACCGATCTTGTATCCCGCCACATCGCGCGTCAGCATCGGCACCGGATACATGCCGACCTTCATGAAGTCCGAGCCGAACCGGCGCTCCAAGCCCGGAGCAAGGCGACGCATGAAGGCGTCCTTCAGTTGCGGCGCATGCAACGCCTTTCCGACCAAGGCCCAGACGGCCCGTTTCTCATCCGGCAGGTGGCGGATATATTCGGGGTAGAGGTCGATCTTGATCCGCGTCGCGGTTCCGTCAGCCTTGATATTCACGTTGTTGCGGCCCTTGAGGGCGCGATATTCGCGCGCCTCGGGCATGGCGGCACGCATGCGCAGATAGAGGTCCGCCGGGAAAACATCGGTCATTTCCAGATGCCAGAAAGGCGTTTCCACAAACGTGGCGCGGTTCACAGCCTCGACCATGTGGGAGACGACATGCTGCAGTGTTTGTGTGGCTGATGCTGGCGCCACCGCGCCGTCTATGGCCGACATGGATATCCTTCCCCCAAGCTAACCCTCGAATCCTGATTTCCTGGATACATATATCGCTGCTCGGGCGAAATGCTAATCAAAGCACAGGCTGGATTGCAACGATCCACCGGACTGATTTCAATCGCGGTTTTCTACATCGCAAAGTGAAGATGTATCGGCGCCAAGCGAGTGTGTGAAAGGGGCGCTGTCGACGATGCTGATATGGCCCCAGCCCGATATTCAGCGAACCTTGTAGATCTCGATCGGCTTTCCAGCGGTAGACTGGTCCAGTTCGAGCCATTCCGGCGGGTTGCCCCGCAGCAACGCCGCGGCAAGGCCCTTAGGCGCGTCCAGAGCCAGCGATGTCTCTTCGGTGTTGCCGCGACAGATCGCGATCAGTCCCACATGCTCGCGCTCGATGACGGCACGGGCGGCGTCCGGCGTTCCCAAGAACGCGTCGAGCATGGCAAGGTTGCCGCCGATATTGCGGTGATAAGGGCCGGCCAGCGCCCGGTGGCCAGTGAACACCAATATTCCCGAACCGAGATTGGACGAGGCAAGCACCGTCGTCGCCGGCATGGCGGCAAGATCGCGGAAGTCGGCCGGCTTGCCACAGGTCACGGCATGGTCGGGATCGGAATTGATCCGCTGCGGCGCCTTCTGGACCACGGACTGTGCCGCCACCGCCACACCGGCCCAGGTCGCGTTGAGCGAGACCAGCCACGCCATGACGATGCCGGTGGAGATGCGCCATGAGGGCGTGGCGTCCGCCCGCAGGCGGATTTTCGCAATCCAGGCCGAGAGCGGCAGCACGGCGAAGGCGACGGAGAAGGTCGAGCCGCGCACCTGCCAGAGGCTGACGCCGAAGGCGACGACGAGCAGGATGGCGGCGAGCATCTCCTCGCGGCGCAGGCGACGGGTTCGGAGCTGAAAGCCGATCAGCAGGATCGCGATGAAGGGCGTCACATAGCGCGACGCCATCAGCTTCGGTTGGTGGATGGCGACGCTCCAGAAGGGCTGCGCTTCGACCACGTCGCCCAGCCAATAGGTGCGGATACGCTCGTCCATGCCCGCATAGGGCGGCGCCAGGCATTGCGGGAAAAGCACGATCACAACGGCCGCGACCACCACCGCCAGCCCCAGCATTGAAACGAGCCGCGTCCGGGCCGTCGATGCGGTCAACGTGCTGGCGATCGCCAGGCCGAAGCCGGAAAGTGCGGCAACCGCGAACTGGAAGGACGAGAAGGCGTCGCACTGGGCCACGCCCCAGTCGGCCGGCCGGACGGTCGCCACGAACACCAGGAAGGCGACGACGGCAAATCCGAGGCCGAAGCCGCGGGCCGTGACGCGCTCCTTGTCGTCGAGGATGAACAGAACCGCGGCACAGATGCCGAGCACCGCCACATAGGGAGCGGTCTCCATGCCGACGGCGAGCGTCAGGCCGGAGCAAATGCCCGACAGAAGGGCAGCAGGCCGCCAGGAGGGCGCCTCCATCAGAAGCCAGAGGCTCGTCGCCGTCAGCAGCAGCTGGAAATTGTGGTGATCGATCACGCCCGGGCTGTAGATCACCAGGAAGAAAAGCGCCGCCGTCGACAGGATGACTGCCGGCATCGCCACATTCGTGCCGGCGAAGCGCCGCGAGGCGCGCATGAGCACGAATATGGTCAGCCCGTAGAGCAAGGTCGGCCAGATGATCTGGGCGGCGCGTTCGGCGATGGCGGGGCTGGCGCCCAGCGCATCGAAGGCCATGATGATCAGCGCGAGCGGCGTGTCCACCAGCCGCGACCAGTGCATGAGGAAGCCGCCGGAGGTGCCCATCCTGTATTGATGGAGATCGAACCAGCCCTGACCGCCGAGCAGGTCGCGGACCTCGACCAGCCGCAACATGCTGTCGTTGTCCGCGCCATAGTCGGCAAGCGTCGGAAAACAGGAAACGGCGTTGATCGTCAGCACCACCAGGGTGGCGCATAACGCAAGCAGGAGTTCATTTTTCCAACCGGTGCCTTGCACGGTCATGTTGGTAGCAATGCCCTGGGGGAACTTTCGCGATCCTCCACCATCAGCCGTAACAAAGCGTAAAGCCGCCGCGGAATCCTGGGGCCGAAAGCGTCAGGCCGCGGCCAATTGGCTGCAGTGGAACACGAGCAGCGTCCGTTGGCTGCGATCCGGATCACAACGTCTTGGCCGCGATCCATATCACGTGGCGGGCGCCGCGCTTGCCGTGAGCCCGCGTGTTGATCTCCTCGACCGCGAAGCCGGCCTGCTTCAGCCGCCGGGTAAAGCGGCTGTCCGGCCCCTGCGACCAGACCGCCAGAACGCCGCCGGGCTTCAATGTGGCACGAGCGGCCGCCAGGCCGGCCGCGTCATAGAGAGAATCATTGCCTTTGTAGACGATGCCTTCGGGACCATTGTCGACGTCGAGCAATACGGCGTCCCAGGCGGCTTTCTCCGTCCTTATCAGCTGACCGACATCAGCCTCGCGAATGGTGACGCGGGGATCGTCGAGGCAGCCGTCGAAGATCCTGGACATCGGGCCGCGCGCCCAGTCGACGACCGCGGGGACCAATTCGGCAACGGTGACGGCAGCGCCGCCATCGAGCGCGGCGAGGGCGGCGCGCAAGGTGAAGCCCATGCCGAGCCCGCCGATGAGGATCCTTGGCCGCTCGCGGCCGGCGATCCGCTCGCAGGAAAGCCTGGCGAGAGCCTCTTCGGAGCCGCTGAGGCGGCTGTTCATCAGCTCATTGGTGCCCAGCATGATCGAGAATTCGGTGCCGCGCTGCTTCAGGCGAAGTTCCTGGCCGCCATCAGGCGTGCGGGCCGAACCAAGCTGAACCCAGGGGATCAAGGGCGAGCTCTTCGCCTTACCATGATCCGCGCTCCACTTTGCAGGATCATGGTTAAACCGCGACGGCCGGCTGGCTCCAGCGCGTGGCGAGCAGCCGGTAGGGGATCAGCGCCACGACGGCGATGATCAGCTTTACCGAAAGATCGCCAAGCGCCCAGGAGACCCAGCGCATCGTCTCGACCGGGAGCATGCCCATCAGCGGCGCGGTCTCCAGCGCGAAACTGTCATTGGGGCCGGCAAAGGCGAAGGCGGCGGAGAAGGCGATGCCGAAGAAAACGACGGTGTCGAACACCGAGCCGACCAGCGTGCCGACGATCGGCGCGCGCCACCAGCTCTGCCGGCGCAGCCGGTTGAAGACGGTGACGTCGAGCAACTGCGCGGTCAGGAAGGCCGCGCCGGAAGCCGCGGCGATACGCACCAGCCGATCGGCGGCGGTCTCGAACTCGATCAGTCCGTGGCGGAACAGGAAGGGCGGGATCAGGATCGAGCAGGTCACCGCCACCATGAAGCCGACGAACACCACCTTGCGCGCCACAGCCGGGCCGTAGCGGCGGTTGGCAAGGTCGGTGACCAGGAAGGAGAATGGATAGGTGAAGGCGCCCCAGGTGAGCAGGTCCGCCAGCGACAGCCCGCCGACCTGGCCCTGAATCGGGAACTGCACGAGGATGTTCGACGCCACGACGACAAGCGCCATGGCGGCCACGAAGGGCAGGTATCGCGTAAGGAAGTTCATTTTTTTATCCTGGGTAATGGAACCAGCGGAGCGTCATGTCGACGCTCGCTCTTATTTCGAGCCCCGGTTTGAGCCGGTGCTCGAGGCGGTCGTCCCCCGCCTGAAAGCTGGTTAAGCGGCCGGCTGCTCGGCAAGCTTCTTGGCGATCTGCTTCTTGAGCAGACGAGCGCGCTGCGACAATTCCTTCGCGTCGGCCTTGGCCAGGAAGGCGTCGAGGCCGCCGCGGTGCTCGACCGAACGCAGCGCGTTGGCCGAAATGCGCAGGCGAACATTCTGGTTCAGCGCTTCGGAAATCAGCGTCACATTGACCAGGTTCGGCAGGAAGCGACGCTTGGTCTTGTTGTTGGCGTGGCTCACATTGTTGCCGGTCTGGACTGCCTTGGCAGTGAGTTCGCAGGTGCGGGACATCTTGTCTACCTTCAGTTTCTAAACTGCCAAACCATTCTGCCCGCGCCGGGCGGCGCGCGGTCTCGGTCAGGCGGCCTTTGGAAAAGTTGGCGTTCCATAGTGGCATTTCACCACTGCGTCAAGCTCCGGCACGTGGCCAGCTCAGGCACGCTCCATATAAAGGCCGGATTTCACATTATAAGCCCATCGCGAAGGGATATGCCAGGCTGGAGCCTCCGCGTTCCGGCCGAACCGCAAGGGATTCGCCAGCCGCCATGCTCCGTCCATCTCATGCATTTGCCGCCCTGCTGGCCCTCGCCGCGCCGGCAACAAGCTTCGCCGCCGCGGCGCCACAGTCCTTCAAGGGCGAATATACGGTCTCGTATCTCGGCCTTTCGATCGCCAGAGCGACTTTTTCCAGCCGCTACGAAGGCGACAGCTATGCCATCAACGGCACCGTCTCGGCCGCCGGCCTAGGCCGGCTGTTCGACGACACGAAAGGCACGATTTCGTCGAAAGGCACCATTTCCGGCAAGCGGATGACGCCCCAGGCATTCCGCGCCGACTATACGTCCGGCAAGAAGGCCTCGATGGTCGACATCCGCTTCAGCAACGGCGCGGTCACCTCCACGCAAGTCGTTCCGGCGCCAAAGAAGCGCGATCCGACGAGCTGGGTGCCGCTCGGCGGCTCAGACCTGAAATCGGTGCTCGATCCGATGGCGGCGACCGTCATCCATGCCGACAGCCTGGACAAGGTCTGCGGGCGCACGGTCAAGTTCTATGACGGCGAAATGCGCGCCGACCTGACCCTGACCTATGCCTCCAAGGGTTCGATCTCCGTGCCGGGCTACAAGGGCGACACGGTGACTTGCAAGATGGGCTTCGAGCCGGTGGCAGGCTATCGCAAGGGCCGCAAGGCGCTGAACTTCCTCAAGAACAAGAGCCGAATGCTGGTGACGTTTGCACCGGTCGGCCAATCCGGCGTATATGCGCCGATCCGCGCCACGGTCGGGACCCAGATCGGTCCGCTGACCATCAGCGCCGGACGGTTCGAAGCGGTAAATTAGTTGTTTTTTGTGCAATTCCGGACGGAAGGCTACGGCGAAGCCGCCGAGCCCAACCGCCAGGCACTTTTCCTGGAATTGCTCGAGGCGCCACCGTGCGCCGCCGGGGGGATGGATGGGGCGCGCAACACTGATCGGGTTCTCGGCGGTCGCCATGTGGGCGCTGCTGGCGCTGCTCACCGACGCCTCGGGCCAAGTGCCGCCGTTCCTGCTGTCGGCCATCACGTTTGCGATCGGCACCTGTGTCGGCCTGGCGGCGCGGCTGGTGATGCCGGCCGCCGACAAGAGTGAGAAGATCCCTCGCCAAGTCTGGGTGATCGGCATAGCCGGGCTGTTCGGCTATCATTTCTTCTACTTCACGGCGCTGCGCAACGCGCCGGCGGTCGAGGCGAGCCTGATCGCCTATCTGTGGCCGCTGCTGATCGTGCTCGGCTCGGCGCTGATGCCGGGCGAGCGGCTTGCCTGGAACCACGTCGTCGGCGCGCTGCTCGGCCTCGCCGGCACCTTCCTGATCGTCACCAAGGGTGGCGGACTGGCCTTCGATGCGCGTTATGCTTTCGGTTATGCGATGGCGGCCGTCTGCGCGCTTTTGTGGTCGTCCTATTCGCTGCTGTCACGGCGTTTCCCCTCGGTGCCGACCTCGATCGTCACCTGGTTCTGCGCGGCGACGTCGGCGCTTTCGCTGGCCTGCCATCTGCTGCTTGAGAAGACGGTGCTGCCGGATGGTCCTGGCCAGTGGCTGGCCGTCATCGGGCTCGGCCTGATGCCGGTGGGCGCGGCCTTCTATGCCTGGGACATCGGCGTCAAGCGCGGCAACATCCAGGTGCTGGGTGCCGCGAGCTATGCCGCGCCGCTTTTGTCGACGCTGGTGCTGATCGCCGCCGGCGTCGCCGAGCCGTCGCTGCGCATTCTCGCCGCCTGCGTGCTCATCACCGGCGGCGCGGCGCTGGCTGCGAAGTCGCTGCTGATGCGCAAGCCGGCGGCCAAAGAGGTGAACGCATGATGCCGTTTCCAGGCGGCATCGAGGCCAACGCCAACGCCACGCTTTTGTTTTCGTTTGTCGCGGCCGTGATCTACGCCTTTGCGCTCGACATGCCGCCGAAATGGACGCGCACGGCGGCAAAAACGCTTGCCGTCGCTTTCCTGGCCGTGCTTGCCGCCACGCAGGGCGGTCCGCTGCTGCTTGTCGCGGCGCTGGGCTTGAGCGCCGTCGGCGACGCCTTCCTGTCGCGTGACGGCGAAAAGGCCTTTCTCGGCGGGCTGGCGAGCTTCCTCGCCGCCCACTTCGTCTATGTCGCGCTGTTTGTGCGGGTAGGCGGCGGGCTAGACCTGTTGATCGCCGAATCCTGGCGGGGCGCGATCGCCCTGGCCATGGCCGCATTCGGCATCCTCATGCTTGCCGCGCTCTGGCGCCGCGTCGGCCCGCAGTTGCGCGTCCCGATCGCCGTCTATGTCGCGGCGATCCTTGCCATGGGCATTTCGGCGCTCACCACCGGCAACGCCTGGGTGATCGCCGGCGCGGTGCTGTTCATCGCGTCGGATGGGCTGCTGGCGGCCGAGCGCTTCCTGCTCGCGGCGATCTCGCCGCATCGCGTGTGGATGCGCTACGCGGTCTGGGTGCTCTACTATGCCGCCCAGCTGGCGATCACGCTGGGAATTTTGCTGGCTTAGGTCTTTTCGGATTGCGCATGATCTTTCCCAAAAACCGGTAACCACTTTTTGCTTTCGCTGACCTTCGGTTCGGGATCATGCTTTCGGTCGCCAATCAGGCTCGGCCAGCTCGAAGGCGGCGAAGTCGAAGCCCGGCGCCACGGTGCAGCCGACCAACGTCCATTCGCCAAGGCTGCGCGCCGACTGCCACCAGCCGGCCGGCACGACGATCTGCGGCCGCTCACCCGTGGCAAGGGCTGTGCCCAGCACCTGCTCGATGACGCTGCCTGAACCTTCCTCATGCATCGACAGCGCCAGCGGCGCGCCGGCATAAAAGTGCCAGACCTCGGCCGCGTCCTTCACCCGATGCCAGGCCGAAAGCTGGCCCTGCTCGAGCAGGAAGTAGATCGCGGTCGAATGACCGCGCGGGCCGCCCGCGGCGTCGCGAAACGTCTCGGCGTACCAGCCGCCCTCGGGATGCGGCTGAAGGCCTAGCGTTGCGATGATCTCGGCGGCGCTGGTGGTCATTCGAGCAGGCTCAAAAAATGTCCTTGCGCTTGCGGATCTCGGCAAACACCTCGGCGTCCGAGGCTTTCTCCATGCCGAGATGCTTGCGGATCGCAGGGTCGTGCCAGCGCAGGAACGGATTGGTCGACAATTCCTCGCCGAGGGTCGTCGGCAGCGTCGGCTTGTTGGCGGCGCGCAACGCTTCGATCCTTGCCGCGCGCTGCTTCAGCGCCGGGTTGCTCGGGTCGACCGTCACCGCGAAGCGGGCATTGGCCAAAGTGTATTCGTGGCCGCAATAGATGGCGGTTTCCGCCGGCAGCGCGGCCAGCTTCTTCAGCGATTCATACATCACCGGCGGCTTGCATTCGAACAGGCGGCCGCAACCCAGCGCAAACAGCGTGTCGGCGGTGAAGGCCACCTTCGAGGCCGGCAGATGGTAGGAGACGTGGCCGGCGGTATGACCGGGCGTCTCGATGACCTCGATCCTTTCCTCGCCGAGGCGCACGACCGAGCCTTCGCTGACCGTCTCGTCGATGCCGGGGATTTTTGCCCTCTCGGCTTCCGGGCCGACGATGCGCAGCTTGAAGCGTTCCTTCAGCGCCAGATTGGCTTCGACATGATCGGTATGATGGTGCGTGGTAAGGATCAGTGTCGGCGTCCAGCCGGTGCGCTTGATCGCCGCCAGGATCGGCGCCTCTTCCGGCGCGTCGATGATCGCAGTCTGCCCGCTTTTTGGATCGTGAACCAGCACGCCGAAATTGTCGGTGCGGCACATGAACTGCTCGATCTTGACGGCCATCGCATCGTTCTCCGTTATCGGCGCAGACATAGGGCCGCAGGCCGCCGATGTCATCCGCGTTTGTTGAACTTGGCGCCTTTGTTGAACTTGGCACGCTTCGCGGCTACCGTCGCGCGCATGCATTCGGATATCGTCGATCTGCGCTCCTTCTACTCGACCACGCTCGGGCGCCTGGCCGAGCATTCGATCACCATGGCGCTGTCGTCCATATGGGCAACCGTTCCCAACGAGCGGCTGGTCGGCCTAGGCTATACGCTGCCCTGGCTGGAGCGCTTCGGCACCGATGCCGAGCGCGTCTTCGCCTTCATGCCGGCGACGCAGGGCGCCGTGGTGTGGCCGGCGTCGGGGCCGACGGCGACGGCGCTGGTGTTCGACGAGGAACTGCCGCTGGTCGATTCCTGCATCGACCGCGTGCTCCTGGTGCATTCGCTCGAACATGCCGAAAACCCACGCGAGACGCTGAACGAGATCTGGCGCGTGCTGTCGCCGGCGGGCCGTGTCGTCATCGTCGTGCCCAACCGGCGCGGCGTCTGGGCGCGGTTCGAGCACACGCCGTTCGGCAACGGCCGGCCGTTCTCGCGCGGCCAGCTTACCGAGTTGCTGCGCGAGGCGAATTTCACCCCGGCGACATGGAGCGATGCGTTGTTCTTCCCGCCTTCGCCGCGGCGTTTCATGATGCGGTTCCACAATGTGCTGGAGCGGGCCGGCCGTCGGTTCTGGCCGATCTTTTCCGGCGTCATCGTCGTCGAGGCGCAGAAGCGCCTCTACCAGGGCGTGCCGGTCGCGCAGCGCGCCTCACGCCGCGTCTTCGTGCCGGTCTTCTCGCCGCAGGGCGCGACACGGCTCGGCCGGCAGGCGGCCGATGCCTTGGCTGGCCAGTGACGCGTTCGTGATCGCGACCGCGCCTTGCATCGCGCGGCGATCGTCACCCTATCTGAGGAAAGCTCGATCTGAGAAATGCTCGCCAGGCGCGGTATTGGTGACCGCTGCGGAAATCAGGAAATTCCCCCATGGAAGACCAGACCGATAAAAAGCCGGGCCCGCAAAATGCCGCTGTCTCGGTCGAGGCGAGCAGCCTCGCCGACCAAGTGGCGACGATCAAGCGGGGGCTGAAGTCCTCGCCGGTGCGCAGGCAACTTGCCTGGGTCTCGATCGGTATTGTCGCGGTCATCGTCGCAACCTCGATCGGACAGGTTCTGCTCAACCGCTGGAACCAGCCTTTCTACGATGCGCTGGCCCGGCGCGACATGGCGGACTTCCTGCACCAGCTTCTGGTCTTTGCGGCCATTGCCGGCGGACTTCTGGTGCTCAATATCGGCCAGACCTGGCTTAACCAGATGATCCGTTTGAGGCTGCGCGAGGCGCTGACGCTGGACCTGATCGATCAATGGATGCTTCCGGCGCGGGCCTTCCGGCTGGCCAATGCCGGCGCCATCGGCGTCAATCCCGACCAGCGCATGCAGCAGGATGCGGCGCATTTGTCGGACCTTTCGACGGATCTCGGCGTCGGCCTGCTGCAGTCATTCATCCTCCTCGTCTCCTTTATCGGCGTGCTGTGGGAGCTGTCTTCCGGCTTTGTGTTCCGCGTCGGCGGCTGGTCGTTGGCGATACCGGGCTACATGGTCTGGGCCGCCTTCCTCTATGCCGGCACCGCGTCCTGGCTGAGCTGGCTGGTTGGACGCCCGCTCATCAGCCTCAACAGCGAGCGCTATACCCGCGAAGCGGAGTTGCGCTCCTCCATGGTGCGGGTCAACGAGAACGTCGATGCCATAGCGCTCTACCATGGCGAGCCCGATGCCAGGCGCCGGCTCGAACTTGACCTCGGCACGGTGCTGGGCGCCATGCGGCGCATCTATACCGCGCAGATCAACCTGTCCTGGGTGACCGATACTTATGGCTGGATAACGGTGGTGGCGCCCATCCTGGTGGCTTCGCCGGTCTATTTCTCGGGCAACATCAGCTTCGGCGGGTTGATGATGGCGGTCGGCGCCTTCAACCAGGTTCATTCGTCCCTGCGCTGGTTCATCAACAACATCGGCAGCATCGCCGATTGGCGCGCAACGCTGATGCGCGTCGCCGATTTTCGCATCGCGCTGGAAGAAACCGATGTGCTGCACGACACCGAAAAGCGCATCGAGTTCGGGGAAAACGCCAATGGCAGCCTGACGTTCGAAAAACTCCAAGTGGCCTCGCCGGAGGGCTGTGCCAAGCTGGCGGACCCGCATGTCGAAATCCATGCCGGCGAGCGCGTCATGATCACTGGCGAACCGGGCGCCGGCAAGACATTGTTCTTCCGCGCCATTGCCGGCCTTTGGCCGTGGGGGAGGGGACTGATCGGCCTGCCAGCGGGAGAAACCCCGATCTTCGTGCCTCGCGTTCCGTATTTCCCGGCCGGCACGCTGCGCGAGGTCCTCGACCATCCGAACGGGTCTGCGCCAGTGAGCGATGCCGAAATTTCGGCGGTGCTTGCCGAGGTTGGCCTCGAACGGCTGTCATCTTCGCTCGACCGCAGCGGGCGCTGGGAGCGCGAGCTGGGCGACGATGAGCAACGCGCGCTCGCTTTCGCCCGGATCGCCGTGCGGAAACCAAAATGGGTGATCATCGACGAAGCCCTGGACGCGTTCGACGGCCCGTCACTGCGGCGGGTGCTGGCGATGCTGCAGACGCGGCTGCCCGACGCCGCCATCCTCAACATCGGCCGCGGCCTGCACAACACTCAGTTCTTCCCGCGCTCGCTGAACATCGTGAAGGATACCGGCGCACCGGCGTTGAAGCCGGCACGTGTCCGCGCCGGCGCGATCGAGCCGCCACCCACCACTGCTCGCGCCAAGAAGAAATAGCTTTATTTTCGCCGCGATCGCCGGGAAGAGTCACCGGGTCGTTCGAGGCTGCCATGCTTGCGATGTTCGGTCTGCTTGCCTGCCTTGCCTGCGCCGAGGCGGCGCCGCCGCCCGCACCGGGCGACGGCGCGCCGGTGGATGTGGAACTCGTGCTTGCCGTCGACATCTCGCAGTCGATGGATGAGCAGGAGTTCGCCCTGCAGCGCGCCGGCTATGTCGAAGCGCTGCGCCACCCCGACTTCATCAACGCCGTGCGCTCGGGTTCAAATGGCCGCATCGCGCTCGCCTATTTCGAATGGGCGGGTGTCGTGCGCGACGACGGGGTCATTGCCTGGCAGATCGTCGATGGCGAGGACAGCGCCAACGCTTTTGCCGACAAGATCGCCGCGCGGCCGTTCCGCAGCTTCCGCGGCACCTCGATTTCAGGCGCCCTCGGCTTCGGCGCCGGCTTGCTGGAGAGAACCGGCCTTTCGGCGCCGCGCCGCGTTATCGACATATCGGGCGACGGGCCCAACAATACAGGGCCGCCGGTCGCTGCAATGCGCGATGCCGCCGTCGCCAAGGGTGTCGTCATCAACGGCCTGCCTATTCTCATCAGCCCGTCGCCGAGCGTCAGCCGTCTCGACCGCTACTACGCCGACTGCGTGACCGGAGGAGCCGGTTCCTTCGTGCTGCCGATCTACGCTGCATCCGAATTCTCGACCGCCATCCGCCGCAAACTGATCCAGGAGGTGAGCGGCCTCACCGACGCCAGATCCGTGCGCGTCGAGGATGCGGCGCCCGTCGATTGTCTGCTGGGCGAGCGCCTTCGGCAGCGGTTTTCCGATCCATATTTTCCGGAGCTCGACAGATAGCGGTCTATCTCAGACCGCGCGGGCGCCGTACTTGGCACGGAACTCGTCATAGCAGTCGCGGCGCCAGCGCCGGCCAACGACATAACCGCGCAGCAATTGCGGCAGTGAATAGCCGAGCGCCTTGGACGACCGGTTGGCGAGATAGCCGGAAAAGGCCTGCTGCAGCCGGCCCTTAAGGGTGTCGGCGACGATCTGGCGAGCGATCATAAAAGGCGGAACGTCGGGATAACGGTCGGCAATATAAGGATGCTTGTCGATCAGATTGGCATAGGCCTCGACATAACCATCGCGGCGGCCCGAGATCGAGTTCTCCGAATTGTACTTCTTCCAGTCGATGTCCGCCGACAGCATGGCGCCGCTGCGGCGGGCAAAGCGCAGCAACAATTCGCGGTCCTGCATGCGCGTGATGTCGCTGTCATAGCCGCCGATCGCGAGCAGCGACTCGTGCCTTGCGGTGATCGCCGAGCCGGCAATGAAGATGGTCTCCGAGACCAGGGCGCGCTGCAGCGTGCTCTTGTCAAGAAGGGCGTTGCGATTGATGCATTTGGTGCTGCGGCTGCCCTTCACCGACAGGAAGGAGCTGATCAGCACCTCAAGCGAAGGGTTCTCTTCGAAGCGCGCCAGCGTCCGCTCCAGCCGGTCCGGCAGATAGACGTCGTCCGAATCGAGGAAAGTCACCACGGGCGCCCGCGCGCGCTCTATGCCCGCATTGCGCGCGGCATTGGCGCCGCGCCATTTGGCGCCGACATAGATCAGCCTTGGGTCGCGGATTTCGGCAATCGCGGCGGCCGTCCCGTCCGTCGAACCGTCGTCGACGACAATGTGCTCGAAGCGGGTGAATGTCTGCGCCAGCACGCTTTCCACCGCGCGCGCGACCTGGCTGCGCCGGTTGTGCGTCGGCGTGATCACTGTAATCAGCGGAACGTCTTCGCTCGACATCGGGCCGCCGGTATCGGTCGGTTCTGGTGTTTGTCGGATGGGTCTGATGCCCATCTTCGTTTCCCCACCTCCGATTTGCGGCCGACGCTACAAAAAAGCCACCCTTGTGTCACGCCGCGCCCGCCAAGAAATGCCGGAACTGGAGGCTTTTCCGCAGTGTTGCGGTTTGATGGCAACACAATCGGCTTTCCGGTTTGGTGGGGCAAGTCCGCTGGCAAGAGCCAGCGGCGAGAACCATGGGCGCGTGGAGCCGCTCCGCGGCGTCAGCGTTTCAACAAAAACACCGCCTGCTGGCCGAAGAAATTCCAGAACCACCAGGGCATCGACAGACCGATCTTCTGGCCGTTGGCGTCGAGCGCGGTCGCCTTCTCGACGGTCGCGCCGAGCTCCTCGCACAGATTGACGAAGTCGCGGATGGTGCAGAAGTGGATGTTGGGCGTGTCGTACCAGGAGTAGGGCAGGTCCTTGGTGACCGGCATCCTGCCCTTGACCAGCAGCGAAAAGCGCACGCGCCAGTGGCCGAAATTGGGGAAGGATACGATGGCGCGGTTGCCAATCCTGAGCAGCTGGTCGAGGACCACCTTCGGGTTACGCGTCGCCTGCAGCGTCTGCGACAGGACGACGAAGTCGAAACCCTTGTCGGCGTAGAATGCAAGATCGGTGTCGGCGTCACCCTGGATGACCGAGAGGCCGCGCGCCACGCATTCATTCACGCCGCGCTGCGACAGTTCCAGGCCGCGGCCGTCGACCTGCTTGGTCTCCTGCAAAAGCTCCAAAAGCACGCCGTCGCCCGAGCCGACATCGAGCACGCGCGAGTTCGATGGAATGAGGTCGGTGACGACGTCGAGGTCGACGCGCTGGGCGCGGTTGACGCTCATGGGGACACCTCCGGCTTTTGTTTTGATGCATGTCGTTGTCCCCGAACCGCCGCGCGCTCTTGGGCGACATGCATTGGCGACCGCGAGCCGCTCATGCGCCGAGCCCTCTGGCGCGGGCGGCGGAGGCGATGAAGCCGTTGATGGCCGCAAACAGCTCCGGCTCGTCGAGCAGGAAGGCGTCATGGCCGCGATCCGTCTCGATCTCGACGAAGGAGACGGAAGCGCCCGCCGCGTTCAAGGCATGCACGATCGAGCGGCTCTCCTCGGTCGGGAACAGCCAGTCGCTGGTGAAGGAGACGAGGCAGAAGCGCGTCTTGGTGCCGGCGAAAGCGTCGGCGAGGCGCCCGCCGTGATCGGCGGCAAGATCGAAATAGTCCATCGCGCGGGTCAGATAGAGGTAGGAATTGGCGTCGAAGCGGTCGACGAAGGTCATGCCCTGATGGCGCAGATAGCTTTCGATCTGGAAATCGGCGTCGAAGCCGAAGGTCAGCGCCTCGCGGTCCTGCAGGTTGCGGCCGAACTTGCGGTGAAGCGCGGCTTCCGAAAGATAGGTGATGTGGGCGGCCATGCGCGCGACGGCGAGCCCTTTTTCCGGGCGCTTGCCGAAATCGAGATATTTGCCGCCGTGCCAGTCCGGGTCGGCCATGACGGCCTGCCTGCCGACCTCGTGGAAGGCGATGTTCTGCGAGGAATGACGCGCGCCGGTGGCGATCGGCAGGGCGCAGAACACGCGCTCCGAATGACTGGCCGCCCATTCCAGCACCTGCATGCCGCCCATCGAGCCGCCAAGCACGCAAAACAGTTTTTCGATGCCGAAATGATCGACCAGCATCGCCTGCGCGCGCACCATGTCGCGGATGGTGATGATCGGCAGGTCGAGGCCGTACGGCTTGCCGGTCGCCGGATTGGTCGAGGCCGGGCCGGTCGAGCCGAGGCAGCCGCCGACGACGTTGGAGCAGATGACGAAGAAACGGCTGGTGTCGATGATCTTGCCGGGGCCGATCAGCACCTCCCACCAGCCCGGCTTGCCGGTCACCGGATTGGTGTTGGCGACGTGCTGGTCGCCGGTCAGCGCGTGGCAGACGAGGATGGCATTGGAGCGGGCGTCGTTGAGCGTGCCGTAGGTCTGGTAGGCGATCTGGAAAGGCGAAAGCAAGGTGCCGGCGTCGAGCTTCAGCGGCTTTTCGGGGCCGAACTGCAGCACCGGGCTCGACGGATGGTCGGCCTCGTCCTTGGTCCTTGCAGCGCGCTGAGCGGCCATGTCCGTCCTCATCCTGTCCCGCATCGGTCTCGTCCCGATGCGGTGTCCGGCCGGCAGCGGACAACAAAAAACCGGCATTGCCGTCGC
Organism: Mesorhizobium australafricanum; assembly: GCF_033977265.1. Lineage (NCBI taxonomy): Bacteria > Pseudomonadati > Pseudomonadota > Alphaproteobacteria > Hyphomicrobiales > Phyllobacteriaceae > Mesorhizobium > Mesorhizobium australafricanum. The sequence goes on from NZ_JAVIIT010000012.1 coordinate 128,292, forward strand.
AAAGCCGGTTACAGGGTTGCAAACGGCCCTTTAGCGAGTTGTTTAACGTGGCTGCAAGCCGACCGGCCAAATCACCACGGAAGTCTGGCAGACCTTCTAGGACCAGCGCCGCGCTTCGTCAACGGGTAGCCTTCTCGCGGGCGGGCGCGGGTGCTGAGCGCCGGCCCTCGACATTCCAGCCTGTGGCCTGTATTTCCGCTGCGGCCTTGAAGAGGCCTTCTCGACGGATTTGTGACATGAAGCAGGATCAGCCCCGTCCGACGCCCCGCGCGGGCATCATGGACATCGAGGCCTATGTGCCGGGAAAAAGCACCGCGCCGGCCGGCGTGACGAAAGTCTACAAACTGTCGTCGAACGAAAATCCGCTCGGCCCTTCGCCGAAGGCGATCGAGGCCGCGCGCGAAGTGGCGGCGAAGCTGGATGTTTATCCGGATGGCTCCGCCCGTCGGCTGCGCGAGGCGATCGCCGAGGTACATGGGCTGAACCCGGCAAACATCATCTGCTCCAACGGCTCCGACGAGATACTGGGGCTGTTGGCGCAGACCTATCTGGCGCCGGGCGACGAGGCCGTGTTCACCGAGCACGCCTTCATGGTCTACAAGATCTATATCCAGGCCGCCGGCGCCAAGCCTGTCGCGGTCAAGGAGACCGACGAGCGCGCCGACATCGACGCGATCCTTGCCGCTGTGACGCCGGCGACGCGGATCGTGTTCCTCGCCAATCCCAACAATCCGACCGGCACCTATGTGCCGTTCCAGGAAGTACGCCGGCTGCACGCTGCCCTGCCGAAGGACGTGCTTCTGGTGCTCGATGCGGCCTATGCCGAATATGTGCGGCGCAATGACTATGAGGCCGGCATCGAGCTCGCCGGCAGTTCCGAAAACGTGGTGATGACCCGCACCTTCTCCAAGCTCGGCCTTGGCGGTGCGCGCATCGGCTGGATGTATGGGCCGGCGCATATCGTCGATGCGATCAACCGCGTGCGCGGCCCCTTCAACGTCAATGCGACCGCGATCGAGGCCGGCATCGCCGCGATCCGCGACCGCGCCCATATCGAGCGCAGCGTGACGCATAACGAGAAGTGGCTGGCCTGGCTCAGCGCGGAGCTGACCGGGCTCGGCCTGCGCGTCACGCCCAGCGTCGGCAATTTCGTGCTGATCCACTTTCCCGATGGCAGGAAGCATTCGGCGGCGGCAGCGGACGAATATCTCAGTGCGCGCGGTTACATCCTGCGCCGCGTGACCGGCTACGGTTTCCCCAATGCGCTGCGCATGAGCATCGGCACCGAAGAGGCCAATCGCGGCGTCATCGACGCGCTCAAGACCTTCCTGAAAAGCTAGAACACCATGGCATCACCGATGTTCGAGAAAATAGCGCTGGTCGGCATCGGCCTGATCGGCTCGTCGCTTGCCCGCATCATCCGCCGCGAGGGCCTGGCGCGCCATATCGCGATTGCGACGCGCAGCGCATCGACGCTGAAGCGCGCCGAGGAGCTAGGCCTTGGCGACTCCTACAGTACCGACGCCAGCGAAGCCGTGCGCGGCGCGGACCTCGTCATCGTCTCGGTGCCGGTCGGCTCGTCCGGCGAGGTCGCGGCCGAGATCGCGCCGGCGCTGAAGAATGGCGCCATCCTCACCGATGTCGGCTCGACCAAGGCCTCGGTGATCGCGCAAATGCAGCCGCATGTGCCGGAAGGCGTGCACTTCATTCCCGGACATCCGCTGGCGGGCACGGAGAAGTCCGGACCCGATGCCGGCTTCGCCGATCTCTTCGAGAACCGCTGGTGCATCTTCACGCCGCTGCCCGGCACCGATCCCGCGGCGCTTGAGAAGCTTTCGGAATTCTGGCGGCGCTGCGGTTCCAACATCGATACGATGGATCCGCAGCATCACGACATGACCTTGGCGATCGTTTCGCATCTGCCGCATATCATCGCCTACAACATCGTCGGCACGGCGGACGATCTGGAAGCGGTGACCAAGAGCGAAGTCATCAAATACTCCGCCTCCGGCTTCCGTGACTTCACTCGCCTTGCCGCCTCCGATCCGACCATGTGGCGCGACGTGTGCCTGCACAACAAGGACGCGATCCTGGAGATGCTGGCGCGTTTTTCGGAGGATCTGGCCTCGCTGCAGCGGGCGATCCGCTGGGGCGACGGCGAGAAGCTGTTCGACCTCTTCACCCGTACCCGCGCCATCCGCCGCTCGATCATCGAGGCTGGCCAGGACATCGATGTGCCGGACTTTGGTCGCCAGGCGGTCGAACACCCGAAAGGGAGCTGATATTCAGGTGAGGCCGGCCTGCAAATGGCGGCTTCCTGCGCTTCCGGCCTTCGCCGGCCGAAGCACATATGAGTGGCGGGGCAGCAAAATTAAGGCTATGGCCGGTGCTCACGTACTTTAGGTACGCTCCGCTCCGGTTCTCGGAAGCCGCCATTTTCGGCTCGGCCTGACCTGAATCTCAGCTCCCTTTGCCTTCCTGGGACGGCGGCCAATACGTCGCCATCATCGCCAGCGTCTCGGCCCTGTCCGGCGCGCCGAGGCGGCCGCCGAATCGCAGGCATTTGAGCGCGGCGGCGGCGCTGGCAAAGCGCAGGGCCTCTTCCATGGGCATCGCCTCGGCGAGGCCGACGGCGAAGGCGCCATGGAAGACGTCACCGGCTGCAAGCGTGTCGACAGCCTTGACCTTCGGCGCCTCGACATGGCGCACGCGCCCAGTCGCCCGATCATGCCACCACGTCCCGGCCGCGCCGCCGGTTACCGCGACGAAGGCATCGGTGCGCGAGGCAAGGTCGGCGCAGGCGCTTTCAGGGTCGAGCGCGTGGCCGCAGACGATGCGCGCCGCCGGTTCGGAAGCGACGATGTGCGAGGCCAAGGGCAGCAGACGCTCCAGCACCTCGACGGGTGCTGTATCGGCATCCAGGATCGCCGGGCGGCCGATCGATCTGGCCGCGCTCAGAGCGAGCGCCGCGGCACCCGGCCAGCGGACATCCACCAGCACGGCGTCGAAAGCGGAAAGGTCGGCGAGCGGCAGAGCCTCGGGATCGGCTTGCGCCTTTTTGTCATAGAAGGGGACGATGACGCGCTCGCCATACGCATCCACCAGGATCGCGGCCAGCGCCGATCGTGCGCCGGCGACGCGGCGGATGAGACCACAGTCGATACCTTCGGCCTGAATGTCGGCGATCAGCTGGTCGCCGACCGGATCGTCGCCGGCGCTTGCCCATAGCGAGACCTGGGCGCCGAGGCGATGCGCGGCGCAGGCGGCACTCGTGGCCATGCCGGAGGCGATCTGGACGCCGTCGCTGGCGATGAACTTGCCTTGATGCGCGGGAAGCGTCTCGACGCGAAGGATGGTGTCGAGGGTGAAGGCGCCGACGCTGAGCAGCCTGATTGGCATCGCGCTAGTCGACCGGCTTGATCTTGCCGAGCGGGATGAAGCCGAGCGAGGCCTTGCCCTTGACGATCCTGAGCGGCAGGGACGGCTCCTTGCCGAGCATGGCAATGCCGGCAAATCCCTGCTCGATCTCGCTCTTGTGCTCCGGGATGGCGCCGCCAAGGATGGCTGCCACTGCCTTGGGGTCCTCGAGCTTGATCGTCAGACTTGCGTCGATCAGGCCTTCCGCGTCGACAGAGAGGGGGCCGGACACGGTGATGCGCGCCGTCCCGGACGACAGGTCAAGCTTGGCGATGTCGATCGACTGGCCGCGCAGGCCCTTCGGCGGTGCCGCGATCAATGCCACACCGTTCTTCAGCGTCACCTCGCCGCTGCCGTCCAATGCCGGTAAAACGCGCCCGCCAATGGCATCCGCATTGATCTCCAGATCGCCGAAGCTGCCGACATAGTTGATATCCTGGCCGATCGGCTGCAATTGGCCGGTCGCCTTGCCGGCGCTGAACAATTGCATGGGATCGGTGTCGTCCTGCGGGTCGGTCTGGCCGGAGAGCCCTTCGGCCCGCAGCGAAACACTCCTTGGCAGCGGCCATGACACTTTGACCTTCGCCTGCAGCTGGTCCCAGTCGATCCAGAGCGGCGGCATGCCGGGTGCCATCGTCCTCAGTGGCCCGCGCAAGTCGGCGACCGGTGACAAAGGTCCGGTGATGTCGGCGACGGCGTTGAAGTTTCCGGTGGAGGCCGCGACTTTCCGGGCGTCGTCCTCATAGGCGATGTTGTCGCAGGAGACCGTGAAGCTCATCGGATAACCGCTGACGGCGAGGTTGGCGCAGCCGGCTGCGATACCCTTGCTGCCCAGTCTGGCCACCGCCTGGTCGGTTTCGGTCTTGAGCCTGCCGGCGAGATAGAACCAGCCGCCGCTGTAGATGGCGAACAGCACGACAAGGAATGCGGCAAGCCAGAACAGCCGGCGGCGAAGTTTGGGCGGTCGCTCGTCACTTGACGTCATGCTGCTGCTCTCGTTAACCCCTCACACGGCGAGCGGGCACTCACTCCCACGCAAACAAGCGGGGGACAGAAGCGCCTCAAAAGCGCGGTGTCGTTCACTCGAATGCGATCAGGCTTGGCGATATGGGCGATTTTTGGGTTTTTGGCTATGGGTCGCTGATCTGGCGGCCCGGATTTGCCCATGTCGAGACACGCCGCGCCCGGCTTTACGGCTACCGCCGCTCGCTTTGCGTCTATTCCTTCGTGCATCGCGGCACGCGCGGGCGGCCGGGCCTGGTGCTCGGCCTCGATCGGGGCGGCTCCTGCGTCGGCCTCGCTTACCGTGTTCCCGGCAATTTGCGCGACGAGGTGCTTTCCTATCTGCGCGAACGCGAGCTGGTGACCAGCGTCTATCTCGAACGCATGCTGGATGTCCGGCTGGACAGCGGCGTTTCCGTCGAGGCGGTCGCCTACATCGTCGACCGGCAGCATGAGCAATATGCAGGTGCGCTCGACGCCAGTCATGCGGCGAAGGTCGTTCGCGGCGCCGTCGGTCAATCCGGCCGGAACGAGGACTATGTGCTCAGCACGCTCGATCACCTCGAGGCGCTCGGCATCCGCGATCACTGGCTGGAGGAGGTGGGCCGTCGGGTCGCGCCTTCGTGAAGCGCATTTCCGGCGAAAATGATTTCGCCTCCAATGCTCTATCTCTTTGTTTTTACGCAATTCCGGACGCAAGGCTACGGCGACACCGCCGAGCCCTAACCGCTGCGCACTTTTGCTGGAATTGCTCTGGTCCGATCAAAAAGCAAAACCATGCCTTTGACCTCGGCCGGGCACGACCTAGCTTGACGGCAACCCATCCTTGGGCATCAAGCCCGTTCAGCATCACGGAGATCAGTCTTGCAGAAACGCCGTCTCGGTCGCACCGACCTTTCCATCGCGCCTCTGGTCCTGGGCGGCAACGTCTTCGGCTGGACCGCCGACGAGAAGGCCTCCTTCGATCTGCTCGACCGGTTCGTCGGGGCGGGCTTGAACGCCATCGATACGGCCGATTCCTATTCGCGCTGGGTTCCCGGCAACAAGGGCGGCGAATCGGAAACCATCATCGGCAAATGGATGAAGAGCCGCGGCAACCGCGACAAGGTTGTGATCATCACCAAGGTCGGTTCGGACATGGGCCAGGGCAAGCGCGACCTCTCCGCCGGCTATATCGAAAAGGCGGTCGACGCATCGCTCAAACGGCTGCAGGTCGATGTCATCGACCTCTACCTGTCGCACTGGCCGGATCCTGCCACGCCTTACGAGGAAACGCTCGGCGCCTATCAGCGCCTGCTCGAAAAGGGCAAGATTCGCTATCCCGGCTGCTCCAATCTCGATGCCGGCCAGTTGCGCGCCGCGCTCGACGTCGCCAGCCTGCGCAGCCTGCCGCGTTACGAGGTTCTGCAGCCTGAATACAATTTGTACGATCGTTCCTCGCTCGACGGGCCGCTGCTCGACCTCTGCAAGGCAGAGGATATCGGCGTCATCACCTATTCCAGCCTGGCCAAGGGATTCCTGAGCGGCAAATACCGCAGCAAGGCCGATCTCGGGCAAAGCGCGCGCGGCGAGGGCGTGGCGGGCTATCTCAACGAGCGCGGCATGCGCATTCTTTCCGCGCTCGATGCCGTGGCAGAGCGCCATTCGGCCAAGCAGGCGGAAGTGGCGCTGGCCTGGATCATCGCGCGTCCAGGCGTCACCGCGCCGATCGCCAGCGCCACGACGCCGGCCCAGATGGACAGTCTGATCCGCGCCACGTCGCTCAAGCTATCGGCGGACGATATCGGAGCGTTGGATCGGGCCAGCGCCTGACACCGGTGCCGCACGATCATCCAAGACGGTCATGACAAAATCCTCGTAAGTCCTGTCGCATCGCGGCAGAAGGAGGGTTCGGCATGGCTGGTGGCGTTCCGGGCGAAGCGCAGCCCTGGCAGCAATTGCTGGCGCTGATCCTGGCGGCGACTGTCGTCATGGGCAGCCCGGGACCGGCGACCATCAGCGTGACCGCGGTCGCCGCGGCTTTCGGCCTGCGGCCTTCGCTGGGCTATGCTTCGGGTGTGGTGCTCGGCACGATCGCCGTGCTTCTGGTGGTGGCGGCCGGTATTTTCGGCATGCTCGCCTCGGTGCCGGGACTGGCGCCGTTGCTTGCGATCGCCTCGGCGGCCTACATCCTTTATCTCGCTTTCAAGATCGCGACCGCGCCGCCATTGGCCGAATTCGGGAGCACGGCGACGAAGCCCGTTTTTCTCGGCGGCTTCATGCTCGCCGTCGCCAACCCGAAAGCCTATGTGGCGATCACCGCCGTTTTCGCCGGCGCCGCGTCGCAGGCCGATACATTGGGCGTTTCCATCAGGCTGCTGGTGCTTGCCACGATGATCGTCGCCATCCACGTGGTGTGGCTGCTCGCCGGAACGGCTTTCGCGCGTTTCCTGCGCCATCCTCTGGCCTCGCGGATCATCAACCTGGCCTTCGCCGCAACGCTGGTGCTGACCACCGTGCTGGCGGCGTCGCGATAGCCGATCAGGTCTTTGCGGTCACGCCGAGCTCCGCCAACCGTTTCACCGCCGTCGGCGGCATGGGTGGCGGGTTCGGCGCCTGCGCTGCCTCGACGAGCATCTGGTCGCAGGCGGCTTCGGTGTCGCCGATCAGCCGCTGCATGAATTCCTCCCTGCCGAGGCCCGGCGGGATAGCGGGCAGGAAGCGGGCCTTGACGGTGCCCGGATAGCGCAGGAACTTGCGGCGCGGCCAGTAGAGGCCGGCGACATGGGCGACCGGCACGACCGGAACGCCGAGCTGCGTATAGAGCTCGACAATGCCGTATTTGTAGGATGGCTCGGCGCCCGGCGGGCGGCGCGTGCCTTCGGGATAGATGATGAGCTGGCGCGGGTTGCGATCCATCTCCTGCCTGGTCGCGGTGACGACCGCCTTGAGTGCTTTCGAGCGGCTGCCGCGGTCGACCGGGATCATGCGCATCTTCAAGATGTACCAGCCGAAGAAGGGGATCCAGGTCAGCTCGCGCTTCAGGATGTAGAGCGCGTCGTCGAGATAGGGGAAGAAAGCGATCGCGTCCCAAAAGGACTGGTGCTTCGGCGCCAGGATGAAGGACCCTTCCGGAAGGTTCTCGACACCTGTGATTTCGCTCTTCGTGGCGGCGATCTTGTCATAGAGCCACATCGAGGTGCGCGACCAGAATTTCGGCACGAACCAGGCGCGGTGGCGCGGCGACAGGAAATAAAAGGGCGTCCAGAAAATCATCTGGACGATCAGGCTGAGATAGAAGACGAAGTTGAACGCCAGCGAGCGGATGATGAGCATGCAAGGGGCCCGGTGAGGAAGTGTGCGTTGGTTACACCAAGCGGCGGCAAAAAGGAAACGGCGCCGTGGTCGAATGCCGCCGCTCTCTCTCTTGTCTTGGCGCAATTCCGGACGGAGGTTACGGCGCAGTCGCCGACCCTAACCGTGTCACACTTTTCCTGGAAATGCTTTTAAAGCGACCGCGCCAGCCGTTCCTTCAGGCGCGGCGCGGCGAAATCGAGGAAGGCGCGCAGCTTCACCGGCAACCGGCCCTGGCCGGCATGAACGAGGCTGACCGGCCAGGGCGGTGGTTCGAATGGTTCCAGCACCACCCGCAGCGCGCCGGCGCGCACCGCGGCATCGGCCTGGTAAGAGAGCACTTTCGTCAGGCCGAGCCCGGCAATCGCGGCATCGATCGCCGCCTCGGCGGTGTTGACCTGAAGGCGCGAGCGGACCGGGACCGTGGCCTCGCCCTTGCCGGTGACGAAACTCCATGCCGCGGGAGCGGCAAGCCCTTCGAAGGTGATGCAGTTGTGGCCGGCGAGGCCCCGCGGTTCGGTCGGCGTGCCATGCCCGGCGAGATAGTCAGGACTGGCACAGACGATGCGTCGGATCGAGCCGACGCGGATCGCGACCATGGCCGAATCCGGCAGCTCGCCGATGCGCACGGCCAGATCGATATGCTCCTCGATCAGTTGGGTGATCCGGTCCGACAAGCTCAGGCGGATATCCACCTGCGGATAGACGGCGAGAAAGTCGGTGATCACGGGCAGCACATGCAGGCGGCCGAAGACAACCGGCGCTGTGATGACCAGTTCGCCGGTCGGGCTCGAATATTCGCCGGCCGCGATGCGCTCGGCTTCGCTCACCTCGTCGAGGATACGGCGGCAGGCGTCCAGATAGGACTGGCCGGCATCGGTCAGCGTCAGGCGCCGCGTCGAGCGGTTGAGCAGGCGCGTCTTCAAATGCTTCTCCAGTTCGGAGAGCTTGCGGCTGACGGTCGCCAGCGGCACGCCTGCGCGCCGCGCGGCAGCGGAAAGGCTGCCGGCCTCCACGGTGGCGACCAAGAGCGACATGGCGTCGAGGCGGTCCATCGATCTTTCCATAAATTGGAAGGATAAATTGCAAATATGCCATCTACTGTTTCAATTTGGAATGATCCATTTTCCTGTCGTCATCGACCCAACAGGAGCTCACATGCCTCGTATCCCCACGCCCGAGACCATCTCTGCCGCACCCGGCCCCTCGCAGCCGATGCTCAGGGCTGTCGAGAAACAACTCGGCGTCGCGCCAAATCTCTTCAGGTTGATCTCCAACAGCCCGGCGGCGTTGGAGGGTTATCTTGGAATGTCGGCCGCACTATCCAAAGGCCGGCTGCCGGCGCCGACCCGAGAGCGCATCGCGCTGGCTGTCGCGGAAATCAATGAGTGCACCTATTGTCTTTCCGCCCACACCTATCTGGGCAAGAATCTAGCCGGCCTCGACGATGCGGAGATGGCTGCCAACCGGGAAGGTCGTTCCAACGATAGCATGGCCGCGGCGGCCGTCCATTTCGCTGCCAAGGTCGCGCGCGAGCGTGGCCATGTCGGCGAGGCCGACCTCGAGGCGGTGAGGCGCGCCGGCTACGACGACGCGCAGATCATCGAGATCGTGCAGCATGTCGCTCTCAACGTCTGGACAAACTACATCAACAAGGTTGCGGATACGGAGGTCGACTTCCCGGTCGTACCAGCCCGTCAGGCCGCCTGATTCGACCTGGCCTGACGCCGTTGCTTTCAGGCCTCGGCCCTGGAGGACATTGATATGGATGCCTTCACCAGCGATGTCGCCTTCACCCCCTCGGTCAAGGCGATCCAGTCCCGCAAGGGGTCGCGCGACTCCTATGCGCGCGTCGAGCAGCGCGGCGGCTGGCGGGCGACGATCACGCCGGACCTCGCCGCCTTCGTCGAAGCACAGACCAGCGTGTTCCTGGCGACGGCCAATGCCGAAGGCCAGCCTTACATCCAGCATCGCGGCGGGCCCGTCGGCTTCCTCAAGGTGTTGGACGAGCACACGATCGGCTTTGCCGATTTTTCCGGGAACAGGCAGTTCATCACCCAAGGCAACCTGCAGGACAACGACCGGGCCTTCCTGTTCCTGATCGATTACATGCTGCGGCAGCGCATCAAGATCTGGGGCAGGGCGCGCGTCGTCGAAAATGACCCGGATTTGACGGCAAGGCTGATGCCGCCGGGCTACAAGGCGCGGCCGGAGCAGACGATTCTGTTCACGGTCTCCGCCTGGGATGCCAACTGCCCGCAGCATATTCCGCAGCGCTTCGAGGCGGCGGATGTCGCCGCCGCCCTCGCCGAACGCGACCGGCGCATCGCCGGCCTGGAGCAGGAGATCGCGCGCCTGCGCAACAGCGCGCCGAGCGAAACTTAAAGCGCGTCGCGCTGAACCGGATTCCACAGTACACGACGCAAGGGTGAGGACGGCTTGAAGTGATTGAATAGGGGATTCTTCGCCAAAAGGATCCTCCCATGCCAAGCACGGTTCACGCCGCCCTCATCGAGACCCTAAAACGTCATTTCGCGCTGCGCAATTCGCGGCTGGAAACGCTGGCGGTTCTGATCGTGGCGCTGGTTCAAGGCCGCACGGTCAATCTGAGCCATGTTGCGAGCCATTTCCCGGGAGTGGCGCAGCACGGGTCGAACTATCGCCGCCTGCAGCGTTTTTTCCAGTCGATCCGGCTGGATCAGGCGGTTGTCGCGCAGCTTGACCGGATTCAGGCGACGCGCTTTAAGTCTTTGTTTTGATGCATGTCGTTGTCCCAGAACCGGCACACTTCTGGGCGACATGCATTAGTTTTTAGACACCGCCGAGGCTTCGGCGAGCGTCATGCCTTCGGGCGCCGTGCGAAGCGGCAGGAAGCCGCGCGCCAGCGACAGCACATATTTGCTGTATTCGGTAAGCAGCACGCGCAGCGCCTCCGGCTTGGTCAGCCAGCCGCCATTGCCGAGATTGGTGTTGACCACGGGATAGGGCTCGAGCCGCGCGCCATGCAGCAGGCGACCCATTTCGAGCAGGCTGCGCGGCATGTGGTAATTGTTGGTGACGATGATGATGCTGCCATAGGCGTGGTTCTCCACCCATTTGGCGCTTTCCTCGGCATTGCCGATGGTGTCGAGCGCGGCATGATCGATATCGACGCAGCAGGAGAAGAGCTGCTTGTCGCCTCCCATTGCCGCCTGCAGCTGGCGCTTGGTAGCCGACGGATGGACGCCGCTGATCAGCAACCGTTCGCCTTTGCCGGACACCAAAAGGTCCATCGCCGCGTCGAGGCGCGACTGGCCGCCAGTGAGCACGATGATGGCGTCGGCCCTGGTCGGATTGAGCGGGGTCGTCATATGGCTGACCTTGTCGGCAAACCAGCCGAAACCGCCGGCAAAAAGCACCAGGATGGCGAGAACGACGAATCCGCAGACGCGCAGGGTGAACCTCACGCGGCCGGGCTTGGCGGAAACGGCGGCACGCGCATGCACCGTCGGCATCCGTCCAGCTGTCCCGATCGAGTCCCGCGCGTCCATCATCCCCAGGTTAATCCTGAAAACATCCCATGGTTAATCCTGAAATGCGGCCTTTGATAGGTAAGACGGCCGCACTTTGCGTTACGGCAGGTGCCCAATGTGTGATCGTTGTGGTGTTTGTATACATAACGCCTTGCGCTGACTTTCGGTTGGAACCCATGGGTCAGCCCTCCGGCTGGCGAACGTCGATGTCGCTGAGATAGGCGACGACGGTCGCGTGCGAGGTTGCCGCGGTCAGCACGCCGATCACCAGCACCATCAGGCCGACGCCGAAATAGCCTGCGGAGCCGATGGCGAAGTTGCCGAACAGCGCGGTCGCCTGGTCGGCCTGCGGTGTCGCCATGTTGCGCGACGACCACCAGGAAAAGACGATGAAGACGACGATCGCCAAAGCGCCGCCGGCGGCCGCGCCCTTCATGCCGGTGACCAGGAAATGCCAGCGGAATTCGCGCGCGATGAAGCGCGCCTCGGCGCCGACGAAATGCAGCACCTCGATGATATGGCCGTTGCCGGCCATGGCGCCGCGCGTAGCGAACACCACTGTCAGCACGGTTGCCGACAGCATCAGCACCAGAACGGCGATGCCGATCGTCACCGTCGTGTGCGCCATGGCGACCAGCCGGTCGACCCAGGTGCGGTGATCGTCGAGCGCCGCGGTTGGGATCTTGGGCGTGATCGCGGCGCGCATGGCGGCAAAGTCCGGTGGGCTGGCCTCGTCGATGGTGACGATGATGAGGCGCGGCACCGGCAGCTCGTCGATGTTGAGGCCGCTGCCCAGCCACGGCTCCAGAAGGCGCGCCGTCGCATCGCGGTCGATGATCTTGGTGCCCTTGACGCCGGGAAATTCGCTGGCGATCTGCGAGGCCTGGGCGAGCGCCGCCTCCATGTCGAGGCCGTCGGCCGGCTTGATCTGGATCGTCGCCTCGCGCGAGATCTGGTTTTCCCAGACGGATGCCGTGTCGCGCACCAGCGTCACCGCGCCGAAGGTGAGGCAGGACAGGAAGGTCATGATGGCGATGACAAGCACCAGCGCCCGTCCGGCGATGTTCTGCGCCGGCACGATCGGCGCCGTCTTGCGCTGGACACGCCGGACCGTCGTCGTCTCGGCGGTTTCGTCCTGAAGGTGATCGGCCGGAAAGTCAGTCATAGACGTCCAACCTTCCGCCGGCCAGAATCATGCGGCGCGCATCGACCTGCTCCATCAGGCCAAGGTCGTGGGTGGCGATCACGACAGCGGTGCCCAGCCGGTTGAGCTCGATAAAGAGCCTGAGCAGCCGGCGCGCCAGCGGCGGGTCGACATTGCCGGTCGGCTCGTCGGCGAGCAGGATCTCCGGCTGTTCGATCAAGGCACGGGCGATAGCGGCGCGCTGTTTCTCGCCACCCGACAGCACCGGTGGCAGCACATGCATGCGGTCGCCGAGGCCGACCCATTTCAAAAGCTCGGTGACGTCGGTGCGGTAGCTCGCTTCCTCGCGCCCGCGCACGCGCAAGGGCAGCGCGACATTCTCGTAGGTCGTCATGTGGTCGAGCAGGCGGAAATCCTGGAACACCACGCCGATGCGGCGGCGCAGCAGCGGCAGTTCGCCGCGCGAAATGCGCGAGCGGTCCTTGCCGAAGATGGTGATGAGGCCGCGCGTCGGTTTCAGCGACATGAACAACAGGCGCAGCAAGGTCGTCTTGCCTGCGCCCGAGGGGCCGCTCAGGAACTGAAAGGAGCGCTCCGGAATGTGCAGGGAAATATCGCGGAGGATCTCCGGACCCATGCCATAGCGGAGGCCGACATTTTCGAAGCGGATCACGTTCGGCGACCTGGAACTTTCGGCGGCGACGCGCCACAATCTACTCTAACAGACCATCGGCCGGCATGGTTAACCGGCGGTTAATTTTGCAAAGTTCAGCGTGCATCAAAGCCATTCCGGTGGGGAAGCGTTAACCAATTCCGTTTACGCAAAAGAAACGAAGACTGCACTGGTGCCGCAATGGCTGACGAGAGAACCGCGCGCCCTGTTTCCGGCGAAATCATGACCGGCACGGCAACACATGCCGCGCCGGAGCGCGTCATGTTCGATGCGGCCGACATCATCGATGCCGACTATGTGGTGCTGCCGCGTTTTGCCGCTCACCCGGAACCGGCGGCGGCGGCGCCGCCGATCCCCTCGACGCCATCGATCGAAGGCATGGGCATGCTGCGCAAACCGGAGGCCGCGCCGTCGCGGCCCTCGCGTGGCGGGCCGATGTTCTGGACCGCCGGCATCGGCATAGCGCTGGTCTCGTTCTGGGTCTCGGGCGGTCACGCGCTGGTCAGGCCGGGTCCGTTCCGGGTGAACGCGGAGCCGAGCGCGCTCACCATTTCCGGGGTGACATCGCGCATCGATGCGTCGGGCCTGAAGCCGGTGCTGTTCGTCGACGGCGAGGCAGCCAATGACGGGGTGAGGCCGGAGGCGTTGCCGCCGCTCGAGATCCGCGTCACCGACAATAACAGCAATATCATCCGCTACAGGCTGGGGACATCCAACCGCTCGCTGGCGCCCGGCGAAAGATTCGGCTTTTCCAGCCGCCTCGATGTGCCTAGAAACGGCGTCAGAACAGTCTCCGTAATCTTCGCCGGCTAGGTGCGTCGATATTCAGGTGATGCCGGCCTGCAAATAGCGGTTTCCTCCGCTTCCGGCCTTCGCCGGCCGAAGCGCTTAGGGGTGGCGTGGCAGTTAAATTAAGGCTACGGCCGGCGTAGGCCGGTGCTCGCAACCCACTATTTTCGGCTCGGCCTGACCTGAATCTCGATACACCTAGACCTTCCGGCTTTGAAGCGACTCTTGAAGGAAGAACATATGCCAGTTGTACGCGGCAAGGACATCGAAGTCCTTTTTTCGGCGTCGGCGATCGCGCGCCGCAATCTCGAACTGGCCAAGGAGATCGCCGGGCGGGACTACCACGACCTCCTGGTGATCTCCATCCTCAAGGGCTCGTTCGTCTTCGCCGCCGATCTCATCCGCGCCATGCATGATGTCGGCCTGTCGCCGGAAGTCGAGTTCATCTTCATCTCGAGCTACGGCGCCGGCACCACGAGCGGCGAGGTCAGGGTGCTGCGCGACATCGACAATGAGGTCGCCGGCCGCGACGTGCTTTTGATCGACGACATACTGGAATCCGGCAAGACGCTTTCCTACACCCGCGACCTGATGCTTTCGCGCGGCGCCAGGAGCTGCGCCATCGCGGTGCTGCTCGACAAGCGGATGCGCCGCCAGACCGCGCTCAACGCCGACTATGTCGGCTTCGATTGCCCGGACTATTTCGTCGTCGGCTATGGCATGGACGTCGCCCATGCGTTCCGCGAATTGCCGTTTGTCGGGGTGGTGAAGGGCGACGGCTGAAGAGGCGTCGGAGTCATTTCCGAAAAATTGCCGATCGTTAGAATTTTCAGAAAACATCAAGGTTTCGGCGGCATTTATTTCGGCATGGCAAAGCTTCTGATCGTCGAGGACGATGAGTCCGTCCGCACCCTCGCTGCCCGAGCGCTCGAGCGCGACGGCCATAGCGTCACCATCGCCACTGACGGCGCGCATGGGCTGGACCTGATCCGGCAAGCCCTTGGCAGTTTCGATCTGGTGGTGTCCGACATCCGAATGCCGGAAATGGACGGCATCGAGATGGCGACAGCGGCGGCGAGAGAGTTCCCGACGATGAAGATCATGCTGATGACCGGCTACGCCGACCAGCGCGAACGCGCCGAGGAACTCAACGGCATCATCCTCGATGTCGTGCAGAAGCCGTTCACGCTCGCCGAGATCCGCGCCCGCGTCGGCCGGGCGTTAAGCTGTTTCGCCTGAGACTGCACCGGGTGCAACCACGGCTGCGGGCGTTGCACTTCGCCGGCGTTCGCCGTTGAGCGCAAGGAGGCCTGCACCGATGATCAGCGCCGCGCCCAGCACCGTCGTTTCACGCGGCACCTCGGCGAAGAACAGGAAGCCCCAAAGCGGCGACCACAGGATGCCGGTATATTCGAAAGTGGCGACGCGGTTGGCCGGCGCCATGCGGTAGGCCTGCGACAACAGGATCATGCCGGCGGAAGCGACGAAGCCACAGGCGGCCATTTTCAGGAAATCCGGCATCGTCGGCCACACCCATGGCCTTACCAGGAATTCAACGCTCGGATGCACCGCATGGGTGATGCCGGCGAGGTGAAAGACGGTTGCAACGGCAATGGCGCCGCTGAGATAGGCACCGTTCTGGTAGAAGGCCATCACCGTCGATGATTCGGTGTCGCCGATCCGGCGCGCCATCAACTGCGAAAAGCCGTAGAGGAAGGCCGAGCCCAGCGACAGGAGTGCTGCCCAGTCGAACACGCCGGCGCCTGGACGCACCATCACGAGCACGCCGACCAGGCCGATCAGCACTGTCGCCAGCGTTTTCCACGAGACGCGCTCGCCGAGATAGGGGCCGGCCATCGCCATGATGAACAGCGGCGCCATGAAATAGAGCGCCACCGCGTCGGCCAGCGGCAAGGCGGCGATCGCCAGATAGTAGACCGTGTAGGACGAGAACTGGATGAAGGCGCGCAGCGTCAGCATGCCGAAGCGCTTCGACAGCACGGCCTTCAGGCCGACATCGGCCTGGACGATGACGATCAGGATCGGTAGCGCGACGATGGCGCGGATCGCCATCACCTCGGTCACCGGATAGCCGCCGGACACCGCCTTGACCAGCGGATCCTGCAGCGAAAAGACCAGCACGCCGAGGCAGAGGCTCAGAATGCCTAGCACCATCCGGTTCTGCATCAGTTTCGGCCCCCCCGCGAGCCGTCGGCTTATTCATTTCACGCAATTCCGGACGGAAAACCGCCAAACAGTTTTCCTGGAATTGCTCCCAGATCAAGATGACGTTTCGTTAAACCGTCATCCCGATCCAACCCTTTGTCGCAGCATGATCTTTTCCGAAAACCGGTTCCCACTTTTCGGGATCATGCTCCTAAAAAGAACCCGCTACCATTTTCAGGCAGCGGGTACGAGTGAGGACTCTTCGATTGGTCCGCGGCCGATTTCGCAACCGCATATCCAATGGGTGTCGCGACTATCGTGCGGCGTTTGACATGTTGCAAACGAATTGGAATGATGCCAGCAATCAAATTTTCTTATGGCGAAAATCGATGAAGCCCGTGCTCGACAGCGACCTCCTACGCACCTTCGTGGCGGTGGCCGAAACCGGTAATTTCACACGCGCGGCGGAGAAGGCCGGGCGCACGCAATCGGCCGTGTCCATGCAGATGAAGAAGCTGGAGGACATGGTCGGCGACAATCTGTTCGAGCGCGGCTCGCGTGGCGTGGCGTTGACCCGCCGCGGCAGCGAATTGATCTCGAACGCGCGCCGAATCGTCTCGCTGCTCGACGAGACGGCGGCCTCGCTGGTGGCGCCGCCGCTCGGTGGGCTGGTGCGCATCGGCATCCCGGCCGAATATGGCCGTTCGATCCTGTCACGGGCGCTGGGCGAATTCGCCAAGCGCCATCCGCGCGTCGAGGTCACGGTGCGCTACGCGCATTCGGATTCGCAGGTGAGGGCGCTTGCGGCCAGCGAACTCGATCTCGCCGTGGTGTTCGAATGGGAAGGTTCTTCCGGCGGCGAGGTGCTGATGCACGACCCGACGGTCTGGGTAACGTCGACGCTGCACCACATGCACGAGGAACGGCCGGTGCCGATCGCGCTTTACAGTCGCAACGGCTGGTGCCGCGACTTCGCCATCAAGTCGCTGCAACAGCGCGGCCTCGGCTACCGCGTCGCCTACACCAGCGACACCAATGGCGGCCTGACGCTCGCCGTCACTTCCGGTTTGGCGATCGCGCCGATCTCGCGCAGCAACATACCGCCCGATTGTCGCGAACTGACGGTTGCCGACGGTTTCGGCGACATCGATTCCTCAAATGTCGTGCTGCATCGTAACCCGCTGGCGACCGGCGAAGCGATCGACGGCATGGAGAACGCTATCCGCGAAGCTTTCATGTTGACCAGGCAGGCGGGCGCGACGGTCGGTGTTTGAACGCCCATCTCGCGATGGCGGACTCCGAAAACGGCTCCGCAAGACTATTTCAGCTCCAGCAGCCGTTCGAGATAGCTGCGCTCGATGTCGGGGCTCAGCGCGTTGCCGAGCCGCTTGCGGATGGCGTCGAGGATCTGGCGGGCGCGCTGCACGTCGATCTCGTCGGGAACCTTGACCGAGGTGCCGTCATCGGGACCGTTGGTGGCGCGCGGCCGGCCGAGTGGATCACGGTCGGCGTCCTGCTGGCGCCCGCCCTGCTCGCTGCCGCCCTGGTCGCCCTGCATGGCCTGCATCTGCTTCATCATGTCCTTGGCGCCGCGGCGCAGCGCCTCCAGCGCGCGGCCCTGATGGCCGACAGCCTGGTCGCCGTCGCCTTGGCCAAGCGATTGTTCGGCATCGCCCATCGATTTGCCGGCCTCGCCGAAGCCCTCATTGGGCTCCATGCCCATGCCTTCGAGGCCTTTCTTCAACTGATCGAGCTCGCTCTGCAACTGGCCCTGGCCTTCCTGCAGCTGCTTCAGCGCGTCGGCGAGGTCCTTCGGCGACATTTTCGGTCGTCCCAGCGGATCGCGGTCCTGGCCGGGGCCGGGCCGCTGCGGGTCGTCGGACTGGCCCTGTTCGCCATCCTCGCCAAGCTGCTGCTGCTCGCCGCCCTCGCCACGCTGCCCGCGCTGCATCTGGTCCAGGCGGAAGGTGTCGTTCATCATCTCCTGCTGGCGGCGCATGATATCGCCGAGCTTGTCCATCTGCTGGCGCATCTCGCTGTCCTGCTCGCCGCCTTGCTGCTGTCGGCCGGCCTGCAGGTTGTTCATCATGTCCTGCAGTTCGGAAAGGAGCTGCTGGGCCTTGTCGCGATCACCCGATTTGGCCAGATTCTCGATCTGGTCCATCATGCGGTCGATATCGCTCTGGCGCAGCTCGCGGCCGTTCTGCTGCATCTGCGGCGCGTTCGGGTTCTGCTTTGCGCGCTGGGCGAATTCCTGCAGGAACTGGTTCATCGCCTCGCGCAGTTCCTTCATCGCCTTTTCGATCTCCTGATCGCTGGCGCCGTTCTTGATGGCATCCTGCAGCGCCTGCTGCGCCTGGCGCAGCCGCCGCTCGGCGGCCGAGAGATTGCCTTCCTCGATGCCGAGCGCGATTTCCCAGAGATAGGACACCACGTTGCGCAGTTGGTCGTCGCTCTCGGAAAGCTTCAGCCGGCTCCTGGCGCTCATGATGGCGAGGTAGTTCGACATATTGTCGAACGTGTCCGCGGGACGGAGCGTGATTGCGTCGACCAGGTCGAGAACGCGCGGCTTGGCATTGGTGTCGAGCGCCAGCAGCCGGCGCTGTTCGATCACCGCGCGGGCCAGCGGGTTGGCGAAGGGCCGCTCCGGCATCACAAGCGTCCTGGTGTCGCTGGTCGCGGTGTGGCCGGCATCGTCGGTAACGCTCAGCGTCAGCTTGATGTTGCTGCCGGCCCAGACCTGCTCGGTCAGGTCTTTGGTCGTCTTGGCCGCGTTCGTCTTGCCGCCGCGGCGCGGCAGGGTCAACGGCATGTCAGGTGGGCCGTAGAGCGGATGCGCTTTGGCCGCCGGCGGATCCGACAGCTCAAAAACGGCCTTGGCGGCGGCGGCGCCGTAGTCGTCGTCGATCTCGTAGTTGAGCTCGATGGCGCCGTTGACGGCGCGCTTCGGCTCGCCGACGAAGCGGATCGTCGGCGCCTTGTCGGGAATGACGGCAAAGGCCCAGTGGCCGAGATCGCTTTCAGCGGATTTCAGCGTCAGCGTGCCGTTGGTGGTCAGCTTGCCGGAGAACTGGCGTACCTTGGGCGCCGCCGTCTGGCTGGCGGCGGGCGCGGCCGTCTTGGGCGCCGCTGGCTCGATGGCACGGGCATTGCCGCCGGCATCGGCATAGCTTAGCGTTTCCTCGCCGGAACCGCCGGTGACACGCAGCGAAACGTCGCTGCCTTGCGGAACAGAGAAGGTCTGGACCGCCTGGTTGGCATCGGCGGTCAAAAACAGCGGCGCCTTGCCGGTATAGGCGGGCGGCGTCACCCAGGCGTCGATGCGCGGCGGCAGGATATCGCGCGCGGCGCGGGCGACGAAACCGTCGCCGACCCTGCCGCCGAAGGGGCCGAAGGAGAAGGCAAGAGCGGTGACGAACAGCAGCCCGGCGACGGCGCGCAGGCCCCAGCGATCGTAATCCGGCACGCTGCTGCGCGGCCGGTCGGCGCCGAGGCTCGAAAGCCGCTCGGCCATGCGCTTCTGGTGCTCGCGCCACAGCGCCTGCGAGAAGATGCTCTCGGCGCCGCTCGGCCGGTCGGTCTGCACCTGCACCGGGCTGTGCGCCAATTCGTTCGCCGTCTCGATGCGCCTGTCGACCTCGGCGGCCGAAGGCACGCGGAAGAAGCGAAGCGGATAGAGCGCCGCGATTGCCGCCAGCGCGAACAGGACCAGGAGGCCGATGCGCGCCGCGTCCGGCAGGCGCGGGAACAGGCCGAACCACGAAAAGCTGAGGAACAGGCTGACCACGACCAGCAGCGGCAGCACGAGCGGCCAGCCGCGCTCGAAAATCATCGAGGCCCGCGTCGCCAACCGGCTCAGCGCCAGGCGCCAGGCCAGGCCGCGTTCGCCGATGGAAATGGGTCGTTGCGTCATCGGCCCTTCCTGCCCGGGCACAACCCGGACGTCATCACCAGAAGGATACCAGCAAACACGGCAAAGGCGAGGCGGGTTCCAAAAACGTGAAGCCGTTTGGCCGGGTTATGATCAGAAATCGGCGGGATTCGTGTTGGAACCGCAGACCAGGACCGCCACGCGCTCGCCGTCCGCGGGCACATAGCGCCCGGAAAGCATGGCGGCGAAGGCAGCGGCGCCGCCCGGCTCGGCGATGATTCGCACGCGGTCCCACAGCGCCTTCTGCGCCGTGACGATGTCGTCGTCGCTGACCAGGATCGAGCGCTCGACGAAGGCTTCGGCGATCGGGAACATCATTTCGCCGACGCGCTTCGGCGCCAGCGAATCGGCGGCAATTCCTTCGGCGGGCGCATCGACCGGCTGGCCGGCCTCCAGGGCGCGGTAAAGCGTCGGCGCACCCTCCGGCTCGATGGCGACGATGCGGATGCGCCCCGAGAACCAGGCGGCGATGCCGCCGATCAGGCCGCCGCCGCCGACCGCGACCAGAAGCGTGTCGATTTCGGGCAAGTCCGCCTCGATCTCCAGGCCCAGCGTGCCCTGGCCGAGCAGCGTTTCTTCCTGGTTGAAGGCATGGATCTGCAGGGCGCCGGTGCTGGCAGCGAAATCCTCGCTGGCGGCCAGCGCTTCGGCATAGCGCGCGCCGCCGACCACCAGCTCCGCGCCATAGCCGCGAATGCGCGCGAGCTTCGCCGGCGGGCTGACCTCGGGCACGAAGATGGTGGCCTTGTGCCCGAGCTTCATGGCGGCGTAAGCGACGGCGGCACCGTGATTGCCGCCGGACGCGGCGACCACGCCGGCCTCGGGCACCTGGCGCTCGAGCAGGTTGGTGAAGGCGCCGCGCGCCTTGAAGGAGCCGGAATGCTGCAGGCATTCGAGCTTGAGATCGACCGGGAAGGCGGGACGGCCGAAGTCCGCCATGTCGACGCGCATGACCGGCGTGTGGCGCACATATTGGCGGATGCGCGGTTCGACAGCGGCGATGCGTTCGCGCGTGATCGTCTTTTTTTCCAGCATGGCTTGCTCCTTAAGGCGTCGCCGCTCTGCTACTTCAGCCAGTCGGGGATCGAATCGAGCCCGATCAGGTCCTCATAGGTTTGGCGCGGCCGCACGACATGGAAGCGGTCGCCGTCGACCAGCACCTCCGGCACCAGAAGCCTGGTGTTGTAGGTACCGGCCTGCACCGCGCCATAGGCGCCGGCGGTGGAAACGGCGATCAGGTCGCCCGCCTTCAGCTTCGGCAGGTCGCGGTCGAGACCGATGAAGTCACCGGTCTCGCAGACCGGGCCGACGACATCCACCTTCATGCGCGGCGTGGACGAGGGCTGCTGCACCACCGGCCTGATGTCGTGGAAGGCGTCATAGAGCGTCGGCCGGATCAGGTCGTTCATGGCGGCGTCGACGACGAGGAAGTTCTTCGCGTCGCCTTCCTTCACATAGATGACCTGCGACACCAGGATGCCGGCATTGCCGACGATCAGGCGGCCAGGCTCGAACATCACCTTGAGACCGAGCTTGGTGACGTGCTTCCTGACGATCTCGGCATAGGCGTCGGGCAAAGGCGGCGGGTTGTTGTCGACGCGGTAAGGAATGCCGAGGCCACCGCCGAGATCGACATGCTCGATCGAATGCCCGTCGGCGCGCAGCGCCCCGACCAGTTCGACCAGCAGCGCGAAGGCGTCGTCGAAGGGCTGCAGCTCGGTGATCTGGCTGCCGATATGGGTGTCGATGCCGGTCACCTTGATCCCAGGCAATTCAGCCGCGCGGGCATAGACCTGCCGTGCCCGCTGCCATGGAATGCCGAACTTGTTCTCGGCCTTGCCGGTCGAGATCTTCTTATGCGTCCTGGCGTCGACATCCGGATTGATGCGCAGCGAGATGGGTGCCACCTTGCCGAGCGCCACGGCACGCGCCGACAAAAGCTCGAGTTCAGGCTCGGATTCGACGTTGAAGCAGAGAATGCCGGCGGCAAGCGCGAAATCCATCTCGCGCGCGGTCTTGCCGACGCCGGAAAACAGGATCTTGCCGGCCGGGATGCCGGCGGCCAGGGCGCGGCGCAGTTCGCCTTCCGAGACCACGTCGGCGCCTGCGCCTTGCCTGGCCAGCGTCCTCAGCACGGCCTGGTTGGAGTTCGCCTTCATGGCGTAGCAGACCAGCGCGTCGAGGCCGGAGAAAGCTTGCTTGAAGACACGAAAATGCCGGGTCAGCGTCGCCGTCGAATAGCAATAGAAGGGCGTGCCGACCTCGGCTGCGATATCGGGGATCGCGACATCCTCGGCATGGAGCACGCCGTCGCGGTAATCGAAATGGTTCACGAGGATTGGTTCCGGAAAGTTGGAGCACGATGAGATCGGGGCGATCTCATCGGCTCTAGAGCAGAGGATCGAGGATGAACTTCCTGTCCTTGACCGGTTTCTCCGGCTCGGGCGGCACCGGCTGCTTGGCGCGTTCGGCATCCTTGCGCGCCTGCTCCGCCGCCTCGTATGGCGTGTCGAGCCCGGTCTTCCTGCCGCAGGCCGTGACGGTGACAACCGCCGCCAGCAGCGCGAGCGTCACCAAAATCCTGCTACGGGTCATCGATCCATCCGTTCGAAACTGTTTCTTGTGCCGCCGCTTTTAACCGAGTTTTCGGCGCATTGCATCCCGGCAGTTGTCTTGATGCATGTCGTTGTCCCAGAACCGCTGCACACTTCTGGGCGACATGCATTAAGCCTTGGCGAGCCGCTTCTTCCAGTAGCGGACTTGCTTTCGCACTTCCGACGGCGCGGTGCCGCCGAAGCTTGTGCGGCTCTTCACCGAATTCTGCACGGCAAGCACCGAGAAGATATCGTCGGTGATGCCGGGATGGATCGAATGCAGATCCTCCAGCGAGAGCTTCTCCAGTCCGATCTTCTTCTCCTCGGCGAGCGCCACGGCGCGGCCAGTGACATGATGGGCTTCACGGAACGGCAGGCCGAGATTGCGCACCAGCCAGTCGGCAAGGTCGGTCGCCGTGGCGTGACCGGCGCCGGCGGCCTTCTTCATGGCGGCGGCGTTGACGGTCATGTCGCGCACCATGCCAGTCGTCGCCGCCAGCATCAGGTCAAGCGTCTCGGCGGCGTCGAAGACCGCTTCCTTGTCTTCCTGCATGTCCTTGCCATAGGTCAGCGGCATGCCCTTCATCACCGTCAACAGGCCGACGAGATGGCCGTTGACGCGGCCGGTCTTGCCACGCACCAGCTCGGCGGCGTCCGGGTTCTTCTTCTGCGGCATGATCGAGGAGCCGGTGGAGAACGAGTCCGACAGGCGGATGAAGCCGAATTGCGGCGTCGACCAGATGATGATCTCCTCGGCGAGCCGGGACAGGTGCGTCGCGCAGATCGCGGCAAGGCTCAGGAATTCGAGCGCGAAGTCGCGGTCCGAAACGCTGTCCAGCGAATTGCGCGTCGGCTCGCGGAAACCGAGCGCCTTCGCCGTCATATGGCGGTCGATGCCGAAGCTGGTGCCGGCAAGGGCGGCCGCGCCCAGCGGGTTTTCATCCATGCGCTCGATGGCGTCGTGGACGCGCGACAGGTCGCGGCCGAACATCTCGACATAGGCCATGCAATGGTGGCCGAAGGTCACCGGCTGCGCTGCCTGCATATGGGTGAAGCCGGGCATGACGGTCGCGGCATGCTCCTCGGCGCGTTCGAGGAACGCGGCGATCAGGTCCTTCAACGCCCGGGCGACGCGCTGGCTTTCTTGCTTGACCCAGAGCCTGAGATCGACTGCCACCTGGTCGTTGCGCGAGCGGGCGGTGTGCAGGCGTCCCGCCGCCGGGCCGATCAGGTCGGCAAGCCGCGCCTCGACATTCATGTGGATGTCTTCCAGCTTGGTTGAGAATTCGAACGTGCCGGCCTCGATCTCTTTCAGAATCGTGTTCAGCCCGTGAGCGATTTTTTCTTGATCGGCTGCCGAAATAATGCCCGTTTCAGCCAACATCTCGCTATGGGCGATCGATCCGCCTATGTCCTGTGCATAGAGTTTGCGGTCGAAGCCGATCGAGGCGTTGATCGCTTCCATGATCGCGGCCGGACCCGAGGCAAAACGTCCGCCCCACATCTGGTTGCTGGCCTTCTTGTCGCTCATCGCTATAACCCGTGCTCCGGAGCAGTATTGAAATGGCAGACGGCAATAGGTTCTTTTTTCCGGCTACGCGCCTCATCCTCGCCGCCCTGGTGGCGGGCGTGCTGGCCGGCGCGGTCGCGGTATATGTCAGCGAGAGCGGTTCTGGCAACAATGCTGCGGGGAAGGTCGCCGCGGCCGCCGGCAAGGACGATGCCGCCTGCACGGCCAAGGCTGGACGCGCCAAGCAGGTCGCCGCGAAAGCCGTCGGCCAGGTCGCGGCGCTGCAGCCGGCCGATCCGCCGCAATCGCTGAAAAGCCTGGCCTTCAACGGCCCCGACGGCAAGCCGATGACGATTGCCGACCACGCCGGCAAGACGGTGCTGCTCAATTTGTGGGCGACATGGTGCGCGCCGTGCCGCGCCGAGATGCCGGCGCTCGATGCGCTGCAGAAGGAAAAGGGCAGCAATGCCTTCGAGGTCATTGCGGTCAATGTCGACACCGGCGACGATACGAAGCCGAAGAAATTCCTCAAGGACATCGGCGTCAAGACGCTCACCTATTACCGGGATCCGACGATTGCCCTGTTCAACGAGGCCAAGACGCGCGGGCTGGCGCTCGGACTTCCCGTGACCATGCTGATCGACGCGGAAGGCTGCCTGATCGCGCATATGAACGGCCCGGCCGAATGGTCGAGCCCTGACGCCAAGCGGCTGGTGGAAGCGGCACTCGAACCCTAACTGCGTCAGATTGAACGCGCGGCCGCGGCAGGCTCGAGCATCAGAATGCTGCCGCCGCTCGTGACGCTGCCAGCCGGGACGCCGTCATCGGCCGCCGGAATGCCGGTCAGCTCACCGAATGCCTCTATCGGGCCAGGCCTGCCGAGATAATATCCCTGGCCGATGTCGCAATCCTCGGCATCGAGAAAGCGCAGCTCGTCCAGCGTCTCGACGCCTTCGGCCAGAACCGGCAGGCCGAGGCCGCGTCCCAGACCAAGCACGGCGCGCACGATGGTCGCAACCTGGCCGTTGCGGTCGACCGATTTGATGAAGGACCCGTCGATCTTGATCTTGTCGAACGGGAAGGCACGCAGGTTGGACAGCGACGAATAGCCGGTGCCGAAATCATCCATCGCCACGCGCACGCCGAGCGCCTTGATCTGGCGCAAGGTGGCCAATGCCCGCGGCATGTCCTTCACCAGCGCCGTTTCGGTGATCTCGAGCTCGAGCCTGCCGGCCGCCAGTCCAGAGCGCAGCAGCACCTCATGCACCTTGCGGCTGAAATCGGGATTGTGGAGCTGCACCGCCGAGACGTTGACGGCGACCGTCAGCGGGTTCTTCCAGCTCGCCGCCTCCCTGCAGGCCGTCGTCAGCACCCACTCGCCGATCTGGGCGATCGAACCGCTGTCCTCGGCAACCGGGATGAACACCGAGGGCGGAACGTCGCCACGTTCGGGATGCTGCCAGCGGAGCAAAGCCTCGAAACCGACCATCCTGCCGCTGCTGATCTCCTTCTGCGGCTGATAGACGAGCCGGAACTCGTCGCGCGCCACGGCCTGGCGCAGGTCCTGCTCCATGATGCGCCGGTCGCGCGCCTCGGCGCCCATCGAGGCCTCGAAATAGCGGAAAGTATCCTTGCCTTCGGCCTTGGCGCGATAGAGCGCGGTGTCGGCATGGCTGACCAGCGCTGCCTGTTCGTCGGCATCGAGCGGGTAGAGCGCGATACCGATACTGGCCGACACCATGCCGCCGGGCGACAGCCGGTTTTCCTCACGCAGGGCGGAAAGCACGGCTTCGGCGATGCGGCCGGCCGCCTGCGGATCGGGAAGGTTGGGAGCGATGATGGCAAATTCGTCGCCGCCGAGCCGGGCCAGCATCTGGCCGTGGCGCAGCACGCTGGAGGCGCAATGGGCCACCTTTTGCAACACGGCATCGCCGGCGGCGTGGCCGAAGAAATCGTTCACTTCCTTGAACCGGTCGAGATCGAGAAGCATGAGCGCCAGCTGGCCGCCCTTGCCGGCATCGTTGCCGCCTGGGGCCGACGCGGCGATCTCGGCTTCCAGCCGGCCGGTGAAGCTGCGGCGGTTGGCAAGCCCGGTGAGCGGGTCGTAATGCGCGAGTTGCATGATCTCCTGCTCGGCCTTCCTGCGCTCGCGTATGTCACGGACAGCAACGACCAGATGTGGCCTGCCGCAATAGTCGATGCTTCTGGCGATCAGCTCCACCGGAATAGGGCTGTCGCCCTGGCCGCGGAGGTCGGCTTCCTGCGCCTGTCCGTTGCCGGCGGCGAGGGCAGAGGCAATCCGCTCGCCGAACAGGTCGCCGAGCGTCATCTTGTTCAGTTCGGGGGCAGCGATGCCGCTCAGCGCCGCGATGCTGTCATTGGCGCTGACGATGCGGTTGCCGTCGCAGACGATGAGGCCTTCGACGGCGGCATTGGCGAGGCCGTGCATGCGCTCCGCCTCGATCCTGTGACGGCGGAAGCGCAGGTCGATCCACAGCGCCGTGGCCGACAGCACCAGGATGACCAGGCTTGCCGCCGCGGCGGCGAAGGCCTGCGACATCGGCGCGATCGTGAATTTCGAGATCTCGATCGAGGAATCCGGATAGATCGAGACGGCGGCCATGGCGATGAAGTGCAGCGTGCAGATCGCCAGCGTCAGCAGGACTGCGCCGACGACCGTCGCCAGGGTCGACGGCCGGCGAAGCACGACAAGCAACGAGAGCGCGGCAAGCGTTGTGCCCGAGACCAGCGAGGCGGCGACCAGCAATTGGTTCCAGACGATCCGGCCTTCGACTTCGAAAGCCGCCATGCCAGTATAATGCATCGCCGCAATGCCGATGCCGAGCACTGTGCCGCCGACGAGATAGTGGTCGATGCCGCCGCGCATCGTCGCGATCCACATGCCGGCCGCGGTCAGAATCACGGACATTGCCAGCGAAGCCACCGAAAGCTCGGCGTTGTAGGCGTTGGGTATTCCCGGAGTGAAGGCGATCATGGCGATGAAATGCGTCGCCCAGATGCCAAATCCGGTCGACGCGGCAGCAATCAGCAACCAGGCATGCCGTTTTCGACTAGTCGATTGCACGACATGGCGAAGCAGATTGACGGCCGAAAAACAGGAGATTCCGCAAATGAGCGCGGCCAGTGCGACCAGTCTCAGATCGTGCTGGTTCACGATACAATTATAGACGGTCAGCATCTTGCTTCACCTGATCTACCCGCATTCAATCAAGGCAACGTTGATTGATTAGGGCCGGATGGCTAAAGAATCGATTATGCCGCCCGCAACCACCGCGTGCGTTCCAGGTTGCATTTCCTGAGGGGGTTATGCGCCGGAACGGATTTCCGGATCGATTTGGCCGTATTCAATTGGGATTGTGTCGATCCGGACGGCCGTCACTTCACCCGCACCGTTACCACCAGCGCCTCGTGGTCGGCGCTCGGGCCGCCGTCCGGCAACACCGCCGGCAGCGTCGCCGGCGCGCTTGCCGCAAGGCCCCGGGTGAAGAACCAGTCGATATGGCCGGCGGGCGTGGCGTCGCCGGCCGCGCGCCGCTGCGTCGGCTTGTCAAACGCGTTGGCGTCGCGCCAGTCGTAGCCTCGCCCGGCCATGATCGCGAAGAGCGGCTCGTGGCGGTCGGGGCACATCAGCCGGTCCGGTTCGGCGGCAATGCGCTTTAGCCACGCCGCAGGATCGTCATTGCGTTCCGGATAAGTGGCGGTCAGCGTGTTGAAGTCGCCACCGATCAGGACCGGCGCTTGCGCGTCATATCTGTCGATGGCGTCGAGCAGGTGGCGTGTCTGGTCGGCACGGCCGGCCGGATCTGTGCGGTTTTCGAGATGCACCGAAACCACGGTGACCCGGCGATTGCCGACCATCACTTGGCCGCCGAGCGCCATGCGGCCGCCGATACGCGGCTGGCCGTGCTCAGGCAGGAACCAGGCGCCGGCGGCGTCCAGACGAATGAGAAAAGGCCGCAGCAGCGGAACGGCGCCGGTTATAGCATTGCCATGGAAGCCCTCGGTGTTCTCGGCGCCGCCATTGGCCGCCTGCTCCGTCTCGTTGCCAGTGCCGAGTTCGAGGAACTCGACGCCATAGGCGAAGGAGTGGCCTAGACGATCGGCAAGCCGGCTCAACAGATGGCCGTTGCCGGAGCGCGCCATGCCCTTGTCGACCTCGGACAAAAGCACGACGTCCGGCGCCTGGCCGGCGATCGTTTCGACGATGGCGTCGACATGACGGAGCCGCTCGACGTTCCAGGCCATGACGGTCAAGCTCTCGCCGGCGCCCTCACGCGAGGCCTTACCGCCGATCTCGATCTCGCCGAGGGCGGGAATGGCGGCCGCGTGGCGCAGATGGGTGGCGCTGTCGCGCGGCCCGTCCCGCATCGCGTTGCGTTCGCTGATGGGCACGTGTGTGAGCTGCTGGACCAGCATGCGTCTTCTCATTCAGTTAGCCGGTTAATCACGGAAGGTCTTTTCGATGCTTCGAGGCGCGCTAGCTTCTTAGAGCCGGATGATTTCAGGTCGAATCGGCCTGAAATCTGAATCCGTCTCTAAAAAGAGATAGAGCATGATGTCGCCCGAAAACCGCTTCACACTTTTCGGCATCATGCTCTAGAGCGCCGATGTGACGTTTTCATGCCGGCGCGACCGCTTCAGGGGAGGAGAGACTGGCTGTCCACAGGGGCTTCTTACCGTCCAGGGGCAACAACAGAACTGTCACATACCTTCTCTATGAGAGCGGGCAAGGACTTGCGCAAAACCCTTGTCACACTGTCACTCAAGAGGGAACAACCATGACGATCATCAAGCGGGGCTTCGCTGCCCTTGCCGCCGGCGCGCTCAGCACCGCGCTTGCGGTTCCTGCTTTTGCAGAGCCGGTTAAATTCGATTTCTGGTTCGGTCTGTCGGGCGATCTCGCCCGCGTCGTCGATACGCTGTGCAAGAACTTCAACGATTCCCAGAAGGACTACGAAGTCGTCTGCACCAGCCAGGGCAATTACGACGCCACGCTGCAGAACACGATCGCCGCCTTCCGCGCCGGCAAGCAGCCCACCGTCGTCCAGGTCTATGACGTCGGCACCGCCACCATGATGCTGTCGGGCGCCTATAAGCCCGCCGACAAGCTGATGGAGGAGAACGGCTACAAGATCGACTACAGCGACTATTTCCCAGGCATCGCGCGCTATTACGCGACGTCGAAGGGCGAGATGCTGTCCTTCCCGTTCAATTCCTCGACGGCGCTGATGTACTGGAACAAGGACGCCTTCGCCAAGATCGGCAAGACCGAGGCGCCGAAGACCTGGGAAGATGTCGGCGCCGACCTCAAGGCGCTCAAGGACGCCGGCTATGATTGCCCGATGGCGATCAACATCTCGGCCAACGAGAGCTGGCAGATCATGGAGCAGTTCTCGGCCATTCACGGCCAGCCGATCGCCACCAAGAACAATGGTTATGACGGTCTCGACGCCCGTCTGGAAATGAACAAGACCAAGTTCGTCCAGTACGTCACCGACTTGAAGACGTGGTATGACGCCGGCCTGATCAAGATCAAGTCGAAGGACCTCGGCCAGGATATGGTGCAGGCCTTTGCCACCGGCACCTGCCAAGTCATCATGACCTCGGTCGGCGACCACGGCACGGTCGGCAAGACGCAGAAGGAAGGCATGAACTGGGATGTCGCCGAGCTGCCGGTCTATGCCGGCACCGAGCGCAAGAACTCGCTGGTCGGCGGCGCTTCGCTGTGGGTGCTGTCCGGCAAGTCGGACGCCGAATACAAGGGCGCGGCCGCTTTCCTCAACTTCATCCATGACCCCAAGACCGCTTTGTTCTGGTCGACCAACACCGGTTACATTCCGGTGACGAAGTCCGGCTTCGAATACATGAAGGCAAACGGCTTCTACGACAAGGCGCCTTACAAGGGACGCGAGGTGGCGATCGCCAGCCTGACCGCTTCGGAACCGACCGAGATCACCCGCGGCATCCGCCTCGGCAATTTCACCCAGATCCGCGCCGAGTTCGGCACGCAGATGCAGGCGATCTTCGCCAACAAGGTCAGCGTACAGGAAGGCATCGACGCGCTGGTCAAGAACGGCGACGCCATCCTCGACCGCTTCCAGCAGACCTATCCGAACAAGACGCTGCCCTGATCCCGGATACTGGAACGGCCGCCCGCCGAGAATCGACGGGCGGCCATTTCACATCTAGGGTTATCGAGAAAGCGGGCTGACGGTTCAACGGCATCGGCGGATCGATGGAAAAACGCGTCACTTTCGGCAAATGGACGATCGGCATCCTGTTCGCGGTGCCTCAGCTCCTTCTGATCTTCACCTTCTTCTACTGGCCCGCCGGACAGGCGGTGTACTGGTCGCTGACGCTGCAGCAGCCATGGGGCGGCGGCAACATCTGGGTCGGGCTCGACAATTTCCGCTCGATACTGTCCAACGCCGACTATTGGAATTCGATCACCGCCAGCCTGATCTTTGCCGGAATCAGCACCGGCCTTGCGATGTTCATCGCGCTTGTGCTCGCCGTCCTGACCGACCGCCAGCTCGCCGGCTCGTGGCTGTATCGCGTGGTGCTGATCTGGCCTTACGGCATCGCCGCACCCGCGCTGGCGATGGCCTTCCGTTT
Organism: Mesorhizobium australafricanum; assembly: GCF_033977265.1. Lineage (NCBI taxonomy): Bacteria > Pseudomonadati > Pseudomonadota > Alphaproteobacteria > Hyphomicrobiales > Phyllobacteriaceae > Mesorhizobium > Mesorhizobium australafricanum. Next base: position 158,999 of record NZ_JAVIIT010000012.1, read on the forward strand.
CATCCTGGCGCCCGAAGCCGGCTTCATGGCCTTCGTCAACCAGTTCTGGCCGGGCTTCTGGGACCCCGGCCTCGACGGCACCGATGCCATGGCTTCGATCATCCTCGCCTTCTCCTGGAAATATGTCGGCTATAATTTCATCTTCTTCCTCGCCGCCTTCCAGGCCATCCCACGCTCGCTGATCGAGGCAGCGGCCATGGACGGCTCTGGTGTTATCCGGCGTTTCTGGGACATTCAATTCCCGCTGATCACGCCGACCATCTTCTTCCTCCTGGTCATCAACATCACCGAGAGCTTCCAGGATTCCTTCGGCATCGTCGACATCATGACCGCCGGCGGGCCGGCCAACGCCACCAATCTGATGGTCTACAAGATCTATTCCGACGGCTTCAAAGGTTTGGATTACTCCGGCGCCGCCGCGCAGAGCATCATCCTGATGCTGCTCATCGTCCTGCTTACCATCTTCCAGTTCCGCTTCATCGAGCGGCGCGTGCATTACAGGTGAGGCCATGGTCGAGCGCACCCCGATCCTCAACTTCCTCACGCATCTGATCCTGTTCGTCGGCTTTGTATTTTGCGTGGCGCCGTTCGCTATCGTGGCGATCGCGGCCTCGCACAATCTGAAGGACGTCAACGACGTGCCGATGTCGCTGCTGCCGGGCAGCGACTTCTGGGTCAACATCAAGACGGCGTGGACGACCGCCAATCTCGGACCGAAGCTGCTCAACAGCTTCATCATGGCGGCCGGCGTCGCCGCCGGCAAAGTCATCATCTCGGCGCTGACCGCCTTCTCGATCGTCTATTTCCGCTATCCCGGCCGCACTTTGATCTTCTGGCTGATCTTCATCACGCTGATGCTGCCGCTCGAAGTGCGCATCGTGCCGACCTATGCGGTCGTTGCCAACGTGCTGTCGCCCTATCAGGCTATCCTCGACGTGACGGGCATCAGCTGGCTGATCGAGAAGATATCGGGCGTACAGGTCCAGCTCAGCCTTGGGCTGCTCAATTCCTATACCGGCCTGATCATGCCGCTGATCGCCACCGCCACCGGCACCTTCCTCTACCGGCAGTTCTTCCTGACTGTGCCGGATGAGCTGACCGAAGCCGCCCGCATGGACGGCGCCGGCTCGCTGCGCTTCTTCATCGATATCCTGTTGCCGCTGTCGCGCAACAACATGGCGGCGCTCGGCACCATCATGTTCCTGTGGGCCTGGAACCAGTATCTTTGGCCGCTGTTGATCACCACGGACGCCAGCCACGCCACGGCGGTGACCGAGCTTAAGCAGCTCATCCCCAATGTCGGCGGAGCGCCGGAATGGCATATCGCCATGGCCGGAACGCTGATCGTCATGCTGCCGCCGCTGATCGTCGTGGTGCTGATGCAGCGCTGGTTCGTGCGCGGCCTGATCGCCACCGAGAAATAAGGAGACAAAGAAATGGCCTCCATCACCATTCGCGGCGTCAAGAAGAACTACGCCAAGACGCAGGTCGTGCATGGCGTCGACCTCGACTTCGCCTCGGGCGAGTTCGTCGTCATCCTCGGGCCGTCCGGTTGCGGCAAGTCCACGCTGCTGAGGATGATCGCGGGGCTGGAAGAGATTTCAGACGGCACGATCGCGATCGACAACACCGTGGTCAACAAGCTCGAGCCGCGCGAACGCGGCTGCGCCATGGTGTTCCAGAACTACGCGCTCTACCCGCATATGAGCGTTTCGCAGAATATCGGCTATTCGTTGAAGGTGGCGGGCGTTTCCTCGGCCGAGCGCACCCGGCGCATCCAGGCGGTGGCGCGCGTCCTGGAGTTGGAACACCTGCTCGACCGCAAGCCGATGGCGCTGTCCGGCGGCCAGCGCCAGCGCGTCGCGATGGGCCGCGCCATGATCCGCGAGCCGAAGGTGTTCCTCTTCGACGAGCCGCTCTCCAATCTCGACGCCAAGCTACGCGTCCAGATGCGCTCCGAGATCCGCAAGCTGCACCGGCGTCTCAGCGCCACCTCGGTCTTCGTCACGCATGATCAGGTCGAGGCGATGACGCTGGCCGACCGGCTGGTGGTGATGAATGGCGGCCGCGTCGAGCAGGTCGGCACGCCGGCGGAAGTCTACAGCCGGCCGGCAAGCCGCTTCGTGGCGACCTTCGTCGGCGCGCCGGCCATGAACATGCTCGAAGGCACCGTTACGCTCGACGGGCTGTCATTGCTCGGCGACAGCCGCAAGCTCAACGTGTCGCGCACGGGCCTTGCCGTGGGTTCGAAAGTGGCGGTCGGCATTCGGCCGGAGGCGGTGCGCATGGTGGCGCCGGGCACGTCGGGAGCGCTCGCGGCGACTGTCGACCTCATCGAGGAGTTGGGCGCCGGCCGCGTCATCTACGTCGATCTCGACGGCGCGCCGTTCTCCATCGTGACGTCGGAAAACGTCCACCCCGAACCGGGGAGCACGGTCGGCCTGCAGTTCGCCGAGGCGGACCTGCACTTCTTCTCCTCGGAGACAGGCGCCAGGCTCGACGTGTTCAAGGCTTCGGTGCCGGAGCCGGCGCTGTAAGGCGATCCTTGCACGGCTGACTTTACAAAATTCGACTGAGGGTTCGTGAGATGAAGATCATCCAGGTTACCGACGTCCATCTCGATCGTCGGCGCCAGATGCGTTATGGCGCGAACCTGAATGAGCGGCTCGATCGCTGCATAGACCATATCAATGCGCGGCACGGGGATGCAACGCTTTGCATCTTCACCGGCGACCTCGCAGATGACGGCGAAGCCGAGAGTTACGCCGATTTGAGATCGGCGCTCAACCGGCTCACCGTGCCTTACCGGCTGCTGCCTGGAAACCACGACCGGCGCGCCAATCTGATTGCCGCCTTCCCGGAAAACGGCACCGACGGCAACGGCTTCGTGCAGTCGGTTTTCGATACGCCGGAAGGGCGTCTGGTTTTCCTCGACAGCCTGGCGGAAGGCCGGGTCACCGGCGAGTTATGCGACAACCGGCTCGGCTGGCTCGATGCCAGGCTCGCCGAGGCGGCAGGCAAGGCGGCCTTTATCTTTCTGCACCATCCGCCGGTCGAGCTCGGGCTCACCCTGCTCGATCCGCTCGGCCTCGAACAGCCGCAGCGGCTCATCGATGTGCTGACCCGCCACGGCAACGTCCGCTACATCTTCTTCGGCCATGTCCACCGCGACATCGCCGGCACCGTCGCCGGCATTCCGTTCTCGGTGCAGCGCGGGCTTCATGCCCGCTTCATGCTCGACCTGGTCGGCGACGAGGTTGTCGAGCAGGCGCCGCCCGCCTATTCGATCATCCTGATCGATGGGCAGCGTGTCGTCATCCACAGCCACGATTTCCTGGAGCAATGGCCGTTGTGGTCGCCGGCGACGGGGCAGCGCGTGCGGTAGATCACTCGAGCAACAGTGTAGGCGTCCCCCGCCCTTCGACCAGCTTTACCGCTTTCCTATCGAAGGACACGAAGGTTTCGCCACCCAGCCACTGACCGTCGAACGCGATCACGCCATCGGCGAAATCTCCGCCGGCGTCGAGCACAGCCAGGCCCGCTTCGACCGTTGGGCGGTTGGCTACGACGTTGCGCATGTCGAGGATGCGGCGGATCGAGGCGGATATGTCGGGCCGCGCGACCCGGTAACTCCTATCCAGCACCCAAACAAACTCGCAGAGCGCCTGAACGCTGATCGCGACCAACTCGGCCCCTTCCAGGGTCTCGGCTGCTGTCCGTTGCTGCGTTGGGTCATCCCCGACGATAAGGCGCAACAGCACGTTCGTGTCGAGGCTGACCTTCACTTGCGCTCGATTCCGCGCATCCCGCCCGAAGCGCCGGCGTCGGCGATCGCATCGTTGATCTCCTCGATCGAAAGCCGTGCGCCGTTCGTCTTACCCTTGAGCATCCCGCTCAGCTCTTGCCAGGAACCCTTGCCCTGGTCGGCTTTCAGCTCCGCCCGCCCATTGGGCAGAAGATCAAGCCTGATCTTGTCACCGGGCTGGATGCCGAGGTGCTTGAGCACATCCTTCCGGAACGTGACCTGGCCCCGTGCTGTAACCGTCAATGTCGTCATGATGTGTGGCCTCCGAGCGCTAAAAATAATGCAGAACTACATTATTCTCAAGACGGAGATCAAGCAAAGACATGCGCCTTGCCGGTGACCGTGAGGCGCACGATCTCGCCGATCGCCGGCGCGTCCATGCCTGTCCTGCGCAGGATGAGCGGCGTGTTGCCGATCGCCGCCGCATCGGGCGGATCAGGGCTGTTGAGGAGCCGCACCGCGACGGTGCAGACCGAGCCTGCGAATTCGCAGTCCGTCACCTCGCCGAACAGCATGTCCGGCGTGCCCGACATGCCTTCGCGCGAGGTCCGCTTGAGCAGGACCTGCTCGGGCCGCAGCATGATGCGCGCGACATCGCGCCGTTCCTTTGTGTCGACGGCGACGCGGCCGAGCCGCGATTCGGCAAAGCCGTCCGCGATCCTGGCCGGCACGATGATGGCGTCGCCGAGGAACTCGGCGACCATCCTGTCCCTGGGTTGGAAATAGAGCTCGCGCGGCGTGCCGACCTGCGAGAACAGGCCGTCGCGCATCACCGCCACCTGGCTGGCGAAGGACAGCGCCTCGGCCTGGTCGTGCGTGACCAGGATGGTGGTGATGCCCGCCTCTTCCAGAAGCTCGGCAACGGCCTTGCGCATCGACGCGCGAAGGCCGGTGTCGAGGGCCGAGAAGGGCTCGTCGAGCAGCATCAGCCTGGGCTTCATCGCCATGGCGCGGGCAAGCGCGACGCGCTGCTGCTGGCCGCCGGAAAGCTCGTGCGGCCGGCGTTTCAGAACCGCCTTGTCCAACCCGACGATATAAGCGAGTTCGACGATATTCTCGGCTCGTCTGTCGGCATTCCGCGCGATGCCGAAACCAATATTGTCGGCGATGCTGAGATGCGGGAACAGGGCGCCGTCCTGGGCCACCACGCCGATGCCGCGGCGGTATGCCGGCACTGCGGCTCCGCCATTGGCGAGCACCTTGCCGTCGAGCGCGATGCGGCCGCGGTCCGGCGCCTCGAAGCCGGCGATCAGCCTGAGCAAGGTGGTCTTGCCGCAGCCGGAAGGGCCGACGATCGCGGTGCGGCTGCCGCTTTCGACCTCAAGGTCGACGCCGGCCAGCGCCGCCACCGGGCCGTAGTTTTTCGTGACGCCGCTGAGTTCGAGAAAGCTCATCGCCCGGCCATCCGCTTCGACTGGACGTAGAGCCACCAGGTCATCGGCAACGACATCGCCACCATGATCAGCGCATAAGGGGCGGCGGAGGCGTAGTCGATCTCGCCGCTATAGGACCAGAAGGCCATCGCCAGCGTGCGGGTGCCGTTGGGCGCCAGCATCTGGGTGGCGGTGAGCTCGTTGGTGATGCCGAGCGCCACCATCGCCATGCCGGCAGCGGCACCGGGCGCCGACAGGCGGATGGTCGTCGACCACAGCGCCTTGACCGGCGGCCGGCCGAGGCTGGAAGCGGCGCGTTCCAGCTCCACCGGCGCCTGCGCGATCGAGGCGCGCAGGCTTATGAGCGCGCGCGGCAGGAACATCAGCGCGTAACCGAACAGGATGGTGAACAGCGTCTGGTAGAGCGGCAGCGCGACGCGCACGGTGATGGTCACCAGCGCCAGCGCGATGACCACGCCCGGCAACGCGCCGACGATGTAATTGCAGCTCTCGAGCACGCGCTGCAGCCGTCCAGGCGCGCGGATCGAGATCCAGGCCATCGGCATGGCGGCAATTGTTGCAAGCACCGCGCCGGCGATAGCAAGGAACAGCGTCTGGCCGAGCGCCAAGCCGATCTCGTCCCAACGCCAGACATCGGTCCCGCCGGCGAGCAGCCAGCGGCCTACGGTGACGAATGGCACACCGAGCGACAGCAGCGCGACGCCCGCCGGCAAAAGCAGGCAGGGCAGCGCAGCGCGGCCAAGCCGGGTGCGCTGCTGCTTGCGCGCGGCGCCGGAACCGACGCGGGCATAGCGCTCCTCGCCGCGTATCGTCACCTCCAGAGCGAGCAGGAAAAGGCAGCAGACCACCAGCACTGCGCCCAGCATGTTGGCCGCCGGGCCGTTGAAGGTCGACTGGAATTGATCGACGATCGCCGTGGTGAAAGTGTCGAAGCGGATGAAGACATAGAGGCCGTATTCGGCCAGCAGATGCAGGCCGACCAGCAGCGAGCCGCCGCAGATGGCGAGCCTGAGCTGCGGCAGCACGACGCGCGCGAAAACCCGCCACGGGCCAAGACCGAGTGCCGCCGCGGCATCCTCCAGTGCGGGGTCGAGGCGGCGCAACGCGGCGGCGATCGGCAGATAGAGGAACGGGAAATAGGCGACGACGGAGACAAGCACGCCGGCCCAGAGCCCGTGCAGGCCTGGGACAAAGCTGATCCAGGCATAGCTGTGCACGAAAGCGGGGATGGCGAGCGGCGCGACCGACAGCCAAGACCACAGCCGATTGCCCGGCAGGTCGCTGCGCTCGGTCAACCAGGCCAGCGCCACCGATAGCGCGATGGCGATCGGCACGGTGACGATGACGAGGAGTCCGGTGTTGACCAGCAGTTCGCCGACGCGCGGTCGGATGATCAGCGCCACCACAGTATCCCAGCCGGTCTGGATCGCGATCCAGACGATGAAGGCGAGCGGCAGCAGCGAGATCAGGGAGATCAGAGCCGCGGCGAGCGTGATCCACGACGTGGACCGGCGCTTCTTCATCCCGGCCGCCGGCAGCCCAGGACGCGTAAGGTGGATCGCGGACGCCATCAGCCGGAATAGGCCGCCTGGAAGCGACGTGATGAACCGCGGACGCGGCCGCAAACGCAGATGATCGTCATCGACGAGGCCATCTCCAAAATAAAAGCGCTCCCACGGAAGCGAATTCCCGCGGGAGCACGGTCGTTTGCCCTTTTAGGACGAACGCGAACTAAAGCAAGCCGGCTTGCGTCATCAGGTCGATGACCTTCTTGGAATTCAGCGTTGCCGGGTCGACCTTCGGCGCCTGAAGGTCGGCCAGCGGCACCAGCTTCGGATTGGATTCGGCACCCTTGCCGACCGCATATTCATACGATGTGCCGGTCTTCAGCACGTCCTGGCCGCCCTTGCCGGTCACCCACTTCAGGAAGGCCTGGGCTTCCTTCGGATGCTTGCTGGAAGCCAGCACGCCGCCACCGGAAACGGATATGAAAGCGCCCGGATCCTGGTTCTTGAAATAGTGCTGCCCGATATTCTTGCTGTTCTCGCCGGTCTTGGCCTGATCGCCGACATAGTAATAGTGGTAGATCACGCCACCGTCGATCTCGCCGGCATTGACCGCCTTCATCACCGTGCTGTTGCCCTTGTAGGCGGTAAAATTCTCCTTCATCGCCTTCAGCCAGTCGGCGGTGGCGGCTTCGCCCTTGAGCTGCAGCAGGGCGCTGACAATGGCCTGGAAGTCGGCGCCGGACGGCGAGGCGGCCCAGCGGCCCTTCCAGCTCGGATCGGCAAGATCGAGCAGCGACTTGGGCAACTGGTCGTCCTTAAGCTTGTCCTTGTTGTAGGCAAAGACGGTGCTGCGGGCGGCGACGCCGACCCACTTGCCGCTCGACGGTTGGTATTCCTGCGGAACCTGGGCCAGCGTATCGGCGTCGACCGGGGCGAACAGGCCGGCCGCCTCGACGAGCGCCATGGCCGGCGAGTTCTCGGTCAGGAACACGTCGGCCGGCGAGGCCGCGCCCTCTGCCACGATCTGGTTGGAGAAATCGCTGTCGCCGCCATTGCGCAGCGTGACCCTGATGCCGGTTTCCTTGGTGAACCCCTTCGCCCATTCCTTGGCGAGGCTCTCGTGCTGGGCATTGTAGACGACGATGCCTTTATCCTCGGCCATGGCCGGGCCGGCGATCAGGCCGAGCGCCAGCGCGGCGCCGGCGAGCGTGGAAAGGGCAATCTTCATGGGTATCGTCCTCAAATCTGAGACAGGGGCTTGGGCACAGCTGTCACCTAGCAATACCTGATTATCATAGTCAACATTGTCACCTGCTTCAATCGGTCGCCGCGCCGCAAACTTTCGTGATTTTGCGGTAGTTTGGCTTGGACATTATTTCGTCGGCCACGTAACAAACCAGGGCCGAGACGCGAACATCGGGGGTAAACTCTTGTGACCGGCAAGGACGAGGCAGAGCTCTCCCGGCTGCTCAAGGCCGCGATCGCGGGAGACGAAAGGGCTTATGCCGACTTTCTGCACCGGATAGCCGCCGTCGTTCGCGGCTTTGTCCGGCGCAAGATCGTTCAGGGCGGGGTCGACCCCGAGGATGTCGTGCAGGAAACCTTGCTGGCCATTCATGTGAAACGTCACACCTGGCGGCCGGACGCGCCGGTGTTGCCCTGGGTCTATGCGATTGCCCGCTTCAAGCTGATCGACGCGTTTCGTCGGCGCGGGCGGCGCATCGAGGTCGAGATCGACGAGATCGCCGAGACCTTCGCCGAGCCAGAGGCGGAAACGGTCAGCGATCGCGACATCAATCGGGCGCTCGACGGCCTGCCGCCGGCGCAGCGCTCGGTGGTCTCCTCGATCTCGGTCGATGGCCATTCGATCGGCGAGACGGCGACCAAGCTCGGCATCAGCGAGACGGCGGTGCGCGTGTCGCTGCATCGCGGGCTCGCCGCGATCGCCAAGCGATTCGGACAAGAGCGATTCGGACGACAGTGAAATGAGGACCGAGGATCTCATCAAGGCGCTCGACGCCGATGCCCGCGACAAGGCGATGCCGCTTGGCCGGGCCTGGTGGCTGGCCGTCGGCGTGGCCGTGGCGATCGCGGCAGCGGTTTTCTTTGCCACCATCGGACCGCGTCCCGACATCATGCCGGCCATGCACACGATGCGCTTCATGTCGAAATTCGTGTTCACGCTGGTGCTTGCGGCCAGCGCCTTCGCGCTGATCCGCGCGCTGTCGATGCCGGGTGCTTCGACCAGGCGGGCGATGGCCTGGATGGTCGCAGCACCCGCGCTGGTCGTGCTGGCGGTCGTGCTGGAGCTTTTTGTCGTGCCCGGGGCCGATTGGGGCACGCGGCTCGTCGGCTCGAACATGATGATCTGCATGAGCTTCATCCCGCTGATCGGCATCGGCCCGCTGGCGATCTTCCTCGGCATGCTGCGTTACGGCGCGCCGACGCGGCCGGTGTTTGCCGGCGCGGTCGCCGGCCTGCTTGCGGGTGGGCTCGCGGCAACCTTCTATGCCGCGCATTGCTTCGACGATTCGCCGCTCTTCGTCGCCACCTGGTATACGATCGCGATCGCCTTCCTCACGCTGCTCGGGGCCATCGGCGGGCGGCTTTTCGTGCGCTGGTAGCCACCGGAGCGATTTTCGAAACAGTCCCTTAATCATGCCGGCAATTGTTTGCCGGTTAGCGGACTGATCGCTGCCGTCCATGCAAGCATTCCTTAAAATCGATCCGCCAGGGTTGTGGCAACGTGCAGTTGCATATTGGGTGGGATCGCATCGTGGCGTGGTTGAACTGGAAAGGGCTTCGTGCCGACAGGCACGCTGCGCAAGGTCTGCTGGCGGTCGGCCTGGTTGCCGCCGTCTTATCGATCCTGCTGCCGCGGCTTGAGCTTGGCGCCGACGCGCTGAAGCTCTGCCTGCAGATATCCGTCGCCATCACGGCCGCGACGCTGTTTTTGTCGGCGCTGTTCATTCACCGCATCGCCGACGACCGCCGGCAGATCGCCGAGAGCGAGCAGCGCTTCCGCCGCGCCATGGAGGATTCGGCGATCGGCGTCGCCATTGTCGGGCTCGACGCGCGCATCCAGCAAGCCAACCCTTCCTTCGCCGCCATGCTGGGCTACGGCCGCGCCGAGATCGAGGCACTGACTTTCCCGCAGATCACGCATCCGGATGATCTGCTGATCGGCTCCGAGACGATGCAGGGCGTGGGGGAAGGCAGGATCAGTTCCTATCATTTCGAAAAGCGCTATCTCAGGAAAGACGGGACCCCGGTCTGGGCACAGCTCGCTGGCTCGGTCATCCGCGACGAGGATACCGGCAAGCCGCTTTATCTGGTGTCGCAGATCGAGGACATCGATGCTCGCAAGCAGGCCGAGGCGCGCATCGCCGAGGCCGAGACCCAGTGGAATTTCGCGCTCACCAGCGCCGGGCAGGGCGTCTGGAGCCTCGATATGCGCAAGGGCGGCACGACCTATTCCGAAACCTGGGTGAAGATACTGGGCTATGCCGATGGCGAGCTCGACGGCGACCCCGTCCGCTGGCTGACCATGATCCATCCCGACGATCAGGGACGCGTCGCCGAGGCGGATCGCGCGCATCTTGCCGGCGAGACGCCCTTTTTCGAGGCCGAGTTCCGGATGCGGCACAAGGACGGTCACTGGGTCTGGATCCTCGACCGCGGCAAGACGATCGAGCGTGACGCGGAGGGCCGGCTGATACGGGCCATCGGCAGCCTGACCGATATCACCGAGCGCAAGGAGGCCGAGGCGCGGCTGATGGTTTCGGCGGCAATGCTGGCCGATGAAAAGGAGCGCCTCAGGGTGACGCTGCAGTCGATCGGCGACGCGGTGATCTGTACCGACGCCGCCAACCGCATCACCTTCATGAATCCGGTCGCGGAAAAGCTTACAGGTATTGAAGTCGGTGAGGCTCTGGGAAAGGTGCTCGGCCATGTCTATTGGGCGGTCGACGAGGAAAGCGGACAGAGAATCGGCTTGACGCGCCCTTCGGCGAGCGAGCGGCCGCATTGCGACCAAAACACCCGCGCGGTCCTCGTCCGGCGCGACGATACGCGCTGCAGCATCCGCCAGGTGGTGTCGCCGATCATGAACGACCGCGACGAGTTCTGCGGCCTGGTCATCGTCTTCCAGGATTTCACCGACGCGCGCGCCCTGCAGCGCCAACTGGCCTACGCCGCCGCCCATGATGCGCTGACCGGGCTCGCCAACCGCTCGAGGTTCATCCGCATCATGGAGGACCTGGTCGACCAATGCCGCCTCAATGGCGGCGAGCATCAGTTCATGTTCGTCGACCTCGACCACTTCAAGGTGGTCAACGACACCGGCGGCCATGCCGCGGGCGATGCGCTGCTCAAGCAGGTGGCCGATAGCCTACGCAATGTGCTCGGTCCGGAAGACATCGTCGCGCGGCTCGGCGGCGACGAGTTCGCCGTTATCCTCAAATCGGGCGCCGCGGCGCGCGGGCCGATCGCGGCGCGCTCGATCATCGATGCCATCCGCAATCTCAATTTCAGCTGGGACGGGCGCCCGCATTCGATCGGCGCTAGCATCGGCCTTGCGCCGATCCGCGCCGGTTGCGGCGAAGTGGACGAGATCATCGCCCGCGCGGACGCCGCCTGCTATGCCGCCAAGGCGGCGGGCCGAGGCTGCGTTTCCGCCGCGCCCGGCGAAGTTTCGCCCGACGAAGTTTCGAAAGGCGGTGCGACGCCTCTGCCGCTCGCCGCGGCCTCGTAGGCGTTCAGCCGGAGAAGATCAGCGCGTCGGCACCGGATGGTCGCCGCGATAGTCGTAGAAGCCGCGGCCGGTCTTGCGGCCGAGCCAGCCGGCTTCGACATATTTCACCAGCAGCGGGCAGGGGCGGTATTTCGAATCCGACAGGCCCTCATGCAGCACCTGCATGATCGACAGACAGGTGTCGAGGCCGATGAAGTCGGCGAGCTGCAGCGGTCCCATCGGATGGTTGGCGCCGAGCCGCATGGCAGTGTCGATGGCATCGACCGTGCCGACGCCTTCGTAGAGCGTGTAGATCGCCTCGTTGATCATCGGCAGCAGGATGCGGTTGACGATGAAGGCCGGAAAGTCCTCCGAGACGGTGATCGTCTTGTCGAGGTGCTTCACATAGCTCTTGGCCGCCTCGAAGGTTTGGTCCTCGGTGGCGATGCCGCGCACCAGTTCGACCAGCTTCATCACCGGCACCGGGTTCATGAAATGTATGCCGATGAAGCGTTCCGGACGGTCGGTCTGGGCGGCGAGCCGGGTGATCGAAATCGACGAAGTGTTGGTCGCCAGGATCGCTTCCGGATTGAGCTGCGGGCAAAGCTGCGCATAGATCTTGCGCTTGACCGTCTCGTCCTCGGTGGCCGCTTCGATCACCAGGTCGGCGGCGGCGAGATCGGCCATGGCCGGAGCGGCGGAGATGCGCGCCATCGCTTCGTTGCGCGCCTTTTCCTCAAGCTTGCCGGAGCCCACCTGGCGGGCCATGTTGCCGCTGATGGTGGCGATGCCCTTCTCGATCCGATCGGGCGACACGTCGTGGATCAGGACCTTGTAGCCGCCCAACGCCGAGACATGGGCAATACCGCCACCCATCTGACCCGCGCCGACAATGCCGATCGTCTCGATCTTGCTCATTACCCCGATCCCGTCTGGAACATTTCCGCTTCTTTCGAAGCGGGAAAGTGCTCCTGTTTGTTTATTTCCCGCAATCCGGATGCAAAACTGCCGGATAGCTTTCGAGCCTTGATGGCCCGCTTTTTGTGCAGTGCAAACTAAAAGGGCGGGGCGACTTCGTCTACCCCACCCTTTGGATTTTAATGCCAGAACCGGCGGCGTCAAAGCGCCTTTTGCAGCTCCGGCAAGATGACGAAGAGATCGCCGACGAGGCCGTAATCGGCAACCTGGAAGATCGGCGCTTCCTCGTCCTTGTTGATGGCGACGATGACCTTTGAATCCTTCATGCCGGCCAGGTGCTGGATGGCGCCGGAGATGCCGACGGCGATGTAGAGGTCGGGCGCGACCACCTTGCCGGTCTGGCCGACCTGCCAGTCGTTCGGCGCGTAGCCGGCGTCGACCGCGGCGCGAGAGGCGCCCACCGCGGCGCCGAGCTTGTCGGCGACCGGCAGGATGACCTCCTGGAACTTCTCCGAGGAGCCAAGCGCGCGACCACCGGAGATGATGATCTTAGCCGAGGTCAGCTCTGGCCGGTCGTTCTCGGAGAGCTTGTTCTCGACGAAGGACGAGAGGCCCGGATTGGCGGCGGCATTGGCCGTTTCGACCGAGGCCGAGCCGCCTTCAGGTGCTGCCTGGAAGGAAGCGGTGCGCACCGTGACGACCTTCTTGGCGTCGCTCGACTGCACGGTCTGGATGGCGTTGCCGGCATAGATCGGCCGCTTGAACGTGTCGGGCGAAACGACCTCGATGATCTCGGAAACCTGGGCGACATCGAGCAGCGCGGCGACGCGTGGCGCGACGTTCTTGCCCGACGAGGTGGCCGGCGCCACGATCGTGTCGTAGGAGCCGGCGAGCGAGACGACCAGCGCCGCCATCGGCTCGGCCAGGCGTTCGGAAAGCTCGTCGGCTTCGGCGAGCAGCACTTTACGAACACCTTTCAACTTGGCGGCGGCGTCGGCCGCGCCCTTGGCGCCCTTGCCGGCGACCAGCACATCGACGTCGGAGCCGATCTGGAGAGCGGCCGACAGCGCCTTGGCCGTCTGGTCGGAAAGGCTTGCATTGTCGTGTTCGGCGATGAGGAGAATTGCCATTGTTTTATCCCTGACTTTCGTCTTCGAGGCTCCCTGAATCCGGTCAGGCTGAGCCGAAAACGGTTGGTTTCGAGAACCGGCCTACGCCGGCCGTAGCCTTCATAGGGCGGAGACACTTACGAGCTTCGGCCGGCGAAGGCCGGAGCGGAGCGTACATCCGTACGTGAGCACCGGAAGCGCAGAAGCCAGCCGTTTGCAGGCCGGCCTCATCGGATTTCCTTAGAGCACGCCGGCTTCGTTCTTGAGCTTCTCGACCAGCTCGGCGACCGACTTCACCTTGACGCCGGCCTTGCGGCCGCCCGGCTCCTCGGTCTTGATCACCTTCAGCCGCGGCTTGACGTCGGCGCCGTAGTCGGCCGGGCTCTTCTCGTCGAGCGGCTTCTTCTTGGCCTTCATGATGTTGGGCAGCGAGGCATAGCGCGGCTGGTTGAGGCGGAGGTCGGCGGTTACGATCGCCGGCATCTTCAGCTCGACCGTCTGCAGGCCGCCGTCGACTTCGCGCGTCACCTTGGCATGATCGCCTTCGAGCACGATCTTGGAGGCAAAGGTGCCCTGCGCCCAGCCCAGAAGTGCTGCCAGCATCTGGCCGGTCTGGTTCGAATCGTCGTCGATCGCCTGCTTGCCGAGGATGACGAGGCCGGGCTTCTCCGCCTCGACCACACCCTTCAGCACCTTGGCGACGCCCAGCGGCTCGGTCTGCTCGTCGGTCTTGACCAGGATGGCGCGGTCGGCGCCCATGGCGAGCGCGGTGCGCAGCGTCTCCTGCGCCTGCTGCGGACCGACCGAAACGACGATGATTTCTTCCGCCTTGCCGGCTTCCTTGATGCGGATCGCTTCCTCGACCGCGATCTCGTCGAACGGGTTCATCGCCATCTTGACGTTGGCAAGCTCGACGCCCAGTCCGTCGGCCTTCACCCGAACCTTGACGTTGGCATCCACAACCCGCTTCACGGGCACAAGGATTTTCATTTTACTGTCACCTCTCCTGAGATAGTCGGGGCGCTATAGCAGCGTGCGCCCTGCCAGAGTTGTCGAAAGCCGACATTACGGACGGAATATCCGCCCAGCGGTGCCGTTTCCGTAGTGGCGGCAAATCGGCGCGTCAATATCCCACGACGCACCCAAATCGGTTCAGTCCCGGGGCGTCGCCGCTCCACGGCCCCATTGCGACGCCGGCTGCGCCGGACCGCCATCATTTGCGGCCGGCTCGACGGGAACAGGCGGCTGCTGGACTTTCGGCGTCGGGTCCGGCTCGCCGTCGGCGCCGGCCAGCAGCGGCACGCCGCGGCTGCGCAGCACCAACACCAGGATCGATCCGGCGATGATGCCGCCGATATGGCAGGCCCAGGAGATCTGGTCCTCGCCGCCGGCGGCAAACATCACGACCTGGAACAGGATCCACAGGATCAGCGGGATGAAGGCCGGGATGCGCAACGGAATGCGGGCAAAGGCCAGGACCCAGACTTTCACGCGAGGATAGAGGATCAGATAGGCGGCGACGACGCCGGCAATGGCGCCCGAGGCGCCGATCAGCGGCACCTGCGAATCCCAGCCCACCAACCCCTGGAAGAAGGCGCCGGCGACGGCGCAAAGCAGGTAGAAGATCAGGTAGCGGATATGGCCGAGCGCATCCTCGACATTGTCGCCGAACACCCAGAGAAACAGCATGTTGCCGCCGAGATGGAAAATATCGGCATGCAGGAAGGAATAGGTGAGATAGCTGAGGCTTTCGGGGATGATGACGAATTCGGGCGACAGCTCGACCTTGTCGTGAACCACCGACGGGATGAAGCCGAGACCGAGAACCGCGGCATTGGTGAAGTTTTCACCGCCAAGCGTAGTCGCCAGATAGACCAGCGCATTCAGCACGATCAGGCCGATCGTCACATATTGCAGGCGGATGTGGCGCAGCCTGTTGGTGTCATAAAGCGGGATGAACATCGGACCCTCCCGCCTCCGAATTCAGCGGTTCTTGCCGGGGACCCATAGCACGTCGGCCTTTCCATTGTCATTGACCGCGCGGGCGGCGACGAACAGGAAATCCGAGACGCGGTTGATGTATTTGAGCGCCTCGCTGTTGACGTGTTCGGCCGGATCCTGCGCCAGCGCCACCATGATGCGCTCGGCGCGCCGCGCCACGGTGCGCGCCAGATGGAGCGCGGCCGCCGCCGGCGTGCCGCCGTTCAGCACGAAGGATTTCAGCGGTTGCAGCTCCTTGTTGACGAGATCGATGTCCTGTTCGACGCGGCCGGTCTGTGCGGCGACGATGCGCAGCGGCTCATATTCCAGCGGCCTGCCGTCGTCCGGCACGGCGAGGTCAGCTCCCAGATCGAACAGATCGTTCTGGATGCGCGACAGCATGGCGTCGATCGCGGGATGCTCGGCGGCGGTGTGGATGCGGGCCATGCCGATGCAGGCATTGGCCTCGTCGACGGTGCCATAGGCATCGACGCGCAGATCGGATTTCAGCCGCCGCTCGCCGGTGCCGAGCCCTGTCGTGCCGTCGTCGCCGGTGCGGGTGTAGATCTTGTTGAGCTTGACCACGCGATCCCCCTGACATCCTCTACTTGCGCGTGAAATAGACCACCAGCAACAGCAGCGCCAAGGCCACGGCCTGCAACATGATGCGCGTCTGCATCAGCTTGTTCGAGGTGACGCCGGAGCCGCCGCGCATCATGTTGATCAGGCCGCGGACCAGCACGATCACCACGGCGGCCATGGCGATGACGGCGAGGATCTTTAAGACGATGACCATCTGGCTGGCTCCAGTTCGGTTTCGGTCAGGCGCGCCTGGCAAGGACGCGGTAGAGCAGGGACGCCGGCAGGATGCGTTTCAGCACCGCGCCGATCTTAGCCGGCACCGTTACCACATAGTGCGGGCGCGGGCGCTGTGACAGAAGCGCGTGGCGGAGCGCCCTGTGCACGATCTCCGGTCCCGGCTTCAGCTTCGATACGCTCCCGCCGGCCTGAAGCCGGGCGAGCTGCGCCTGATAATCGGCGCGGTGGACGGAATTTTCGACGTCGATATTCCTGAGGAACCAGGGCAGGCCATTGCTGGCGATCTTCGATGTCACCGGTCCCGGTTCGATGAGCGAGAGGTGGATGCCGCTGCCTTCAAGTTCCTGGCGCATGCACAGCATCAGGCCTTCGATGGCGTGTTTGGATGCCGAATAGGCGCCGCGGAAGCGGACCGGCGCCAGCCCGAGGATCGAGGAGCAGTGGACAAGGCGGCCGTGCCCCTGGCGGCGCATGATCGGCACGACGCGCCGCGTGAGGTCATGCCAGCCGAAGAAATTGGCCTCGAACTGCTCGCGCAGCGCCGCGACAGGCAGGTCCTCGACGGCGCCGGGCTGGGCGTAGGCTCCGTTGTTGAACAGCGCATCAAGCGTGCCACCGGTGCGTTCAAGCACCGCATCGACCAGTGCTGCGATGGATTGAGGTTCCCGATAGTCGAGGTAGAAGGCCTCTATGCCGTCCGCCTCAAGGGCTGAAATATCGGCCGGCTTGCGCGCCGTGGCGAAGACTCGCCAGCCTTCCGCCTTCAATGCCCGCGCGCAATAGGCGCCGATGCCGGAGGAGGCCCCGGTGACGATGACGGTGCGCAATTCTTTGGCGGCGGGGCGCGTTGTGGGACCTGGGGTTGCCATTTGCCGCAATCACTTCCCATATTCGCGGCGTTGACACAATCGAGCGGAGCGCGGGCCTTTGCTGCGGAATATCGTTGCCGTCAAGCGCGTGCTCTACGATGCGATCGGCCATTTCAACACCGACGACGGCTGGGCAATGGCCAGCCATCTGGCGATCACCTCGCTGATGGCGCTTTTCCCGTTCCTGATCTTTGCCACGACGCTTGCCAGCTTCCTCGGCGCACGCGCCTTCGCCGACACGGCCGTGCATCTGGTCTTCGACACATGGCCGGAGCAGATCGCCAAGCCGATCGCGCATGAGGTGCTGAACGTGCTGACCGTGCGGCGCACCGACCTTCTGACCTATGGCGTGATGCTTGCAGCCTATTTCGCGTCGAACGGCATCGAGGCGCTGCGCACGTCGCTCAACCGCGCCTACCGGGTCACCGAGACGCGCGGCATCATCCACCGCAGGGTGCAGAGCATCATCTTCGTGCTGATCGCCACCGCCTGCTTCCTCGCCGTCAGCGTGCTTCTGGTGTTTGCGCCGCTCCTGGCGCGGCTCGCGGAAGCCCAACTGGAATGGATCAAGCCCTATATGGGCACAATCACCATCTGGCGCTACGTGATCGCCTCGACGGTCATCGTCATCGGGCTGTTCTCGGTGCATATCTGGCTGCCGGCCGGCAACCGGCGCTTCGTCTCGATCATACCGGGCATTGTCTTCACGCTGGTCGGCTGGCTGGTCGGGTCGACGATCTTCGCCACCTATCTCGACCATTTCTCTTCCTATGTGACGACCTATGCCGGGCTCGCCTCGATCATGATCGCGGTCGTCTTCCTCTACATCATCTCGGCGATCTTCATTCTCGGCGGCGAGCTCAACGCCTCGATCAGCCGCTATCTGGAGGCGCGGGCGCGTGTCGGTTGAGATGTGTCGATATTCAGGTGAGGCCGGTCTGCAAAGCGGCGGCTTCCTGCGCTTCCGGTGCTCACGTGCCTCAGTACGCTCCGCTCCGGCCTTCGCCGGCCGAAGCCCTCATAAGTGTTTCCGCCCTATGAAGGCTACGGCCGGCGTAGGTCGGTTCTCGGACGCCACCCTTTTCGACACGGCCTGACCTGAATCTCAACACATCTCAGGTGGAGATATTCTCGGATATGGTCTTTGGCCGAGCGGTCGCGAGAGCCACGCCGAGCGTGGCGATCGCCATGCCGCCGATCTGCAGCAGGTTGAGCTGCTCGTTGAAAAGCACCCAGGCAATGATCGCGGTAACGGCCGGCACGAGATAGAACAGCGAGGCGACCTTCGACATCTCGCCGTCCCTGATCATCACCATCAACAGAAATATGGCGCCGATCGACAGCACCAGGACCAGCCAGGCCATGGCAAAGATCAACTCGCCGTTGACGGTGATGATGCGCGTCTCGAAGGCGAGCGAGCCCAGGATCATCAAGGCGGAGCCGCCGACATACTGCCACATCGTTGCCGACACCAGATCGCCGCCGGAGGCATAGCGCTTCTGCCAGATCGTGCCGGCGCTCATGCCGAGCACGGAGACCAGCGAAGCCGTCAGCGTCGCCGGCGTGACGCCGCCGCCCAGCATCCCGAGCTTTGGCCACAGCACGATGACGACGCCAAGCAGCCCGACGGCAAGGCCGGCCCAATGGCGCGGCAGGATCGCCTCGCCGAGGAACTTTCCGGCGAGCACGGCGGTGATCAGCGGCTGCAGGCCGACGATCAGCGCCGAGAGGCCGGCCGGCATGCCTCTGTGGATCGCCCAGAAGACGGCGCCGAGATAGACGCCATGCATGAGGACGCCGGCCACCATCGCGTGCAACGCCTCTTCGCGCGTCGCCTTGCGCGAGCCAAGCAGCATGGCGAGGCCGGCAAACAGGATCGCCGCCATCACGAAGCGAATGGCAAGAAAGGTGAAGGGCTCCGCCCAGGGCATCGCATAGCGCGCGCCGATGAAGCCTGTCGCCCATAGAACGACGAAGGAGGCGGGAATGAACCGCTTGATGCTCTGCATTGGGGGAGGCTGCCGGGGGTGAAAGGTTGATGACGGCAATTGCTCTAATGCCGTTCAATCCGGCAAGCAAAACGAAACGGTTGATCCATAAGCTAAGTCGAATTCAACAAACCGTGCCAAGAGGGGCATGGCGCATCGCCGCGCCATGGTGGGGCATGTTTTTGCATCTCGACACGACCTGGCTCTTGTTCGCCTTCGCGATCATTGCCGCTTTCGGCTTCTTCTTCGGTACTGCGCTCGACGCGATCATGAAGGAGAGCGGCTTCGGCCCGACCGGCAATACGCTGTTGTTCATCTTCGGCTTTTTTGTCGCGGTGGTGGTCGCCAACAAGCATGGGATCAGCCTGAGCGATCCCAAGCTGGCGGTTGCCTATGGGCTCGGCGGCGCCTTTGCCTTCATCAGCGTGCTGGCGCTGATCAAGGCCGGGATGGCGCGCCTCTGATTACAACCCGACCAATCGGCTGATATCCCGCGGCGACATGCCAGCCTGCCTCAGCGAGGCAAGACCGGTGTCCTTGAAGCTCTTGGACAGTTTCCTGCCGTCCGGGCCAAGAATCAGGCGGTGGTGGAAATAGCGTGGCTGCGGAAGGCCGAGCAGTTCCTGCAACAAGCGCTGCACCCCGGTCGCCGAATAGAGGTCCTGGCCGCGCACGACATGGCTGACGCCCTGCAGCGCGTCGTCGACGACGACGGCGAGATGATAGCTGGTCGGGATGTCGCGGCGAGCGACGATCACATCGCCCCAGGCCTGCGGTTGTGCTTCGATTGCTCGCGTCGCCGACATCGTCTCGTCGGTGAATTCGGCCCATGACAGGCCGGCCGAGAGGCGCGCCATCGCGGTCTCGATATCAAGCCGCCAGGCGAAGGGCATGTTCTCGGCGATCCGCCGCTTGCGCTCCCTGGCCGGCAGGGCCTTGTCGAGCGACGGGTAGAGCGGCACGCCGTCCGGATCGTGAGGCCAGTCGCGGCCGCGTTTCCCGGTCTCGGCGATGAAGGCGCGGATCTCGCCCCGGCTCATGAAGGCCGGATAGACGAGTTCCTCGGCGATCAGCCGGTCAAGCACCGCCTGGTATTCGGCAAAATGTTCGGACTGGCGGCGCACCGGCCGTTCCCAGTGCAATCCGAGCCATTCGAGGTCGCGCAAAATGCCGGCTTCGAATTCGGGCGTGCAGCGGGTGATATCGATATCCTCGATGCGCAACAGCAACCGTGCGCCCGCTTGCGCCGCCATCTGCCGGTTGAGCAGGGCCGAGTAGGCATGGCCGAGATGCAATTCGCCGTTGGGGCTCGGCGCGAAGCGGAATGTCAGGAGCGTCATCTCTCAGGCGGCATTCGGGTTGAAAGGCGCTTTTGCCGGTTGATATTAGCCATCAATTGCCACTTCGCGGGCGCCCTGGGAACAAGCAACGTGCAACGCATCGCCTCGCTCGACGACATTGCGGCAGGGCTCGACGCGCTCTGCCGGATCGATCCGCGGCTGGCGACCGTGCGCGGCAGGGCGGGCGAGGTGCCGCTGCGGCTGTCGGAACCGGGGTTTCAAAGCCTTGCCTCGATCGTCGTTTCACAGCAGGTGTCGCGTGCGAGCGCCGACGCCATCTTCGGCCGCCTGGCCAGACTGGTCGATCCGCTGACGCCGGAAGGGATCCTTGCCGCCGGCGAGGACATATTTCGCGAGGCCGGGCTGTCGCGGCCGAAGCAGCGCGGGCTGATTGCGGTCGCCGAAGCGGTTGCCGGCGGACTCGATCTCGATCACCTCTGTACGCTGGACGCCGGCGAGGCGATCGCTGCGATGACCGCCGTGCCCGGCATCGGCCCATGGACGGCGGAGTGCTATCTGCTGTTTGCCGCCGGCCATCCCGACGTGTTCCCCGCGCGGGACGTCGCGCTGCAGACGGCGGTCGGCCATGCGCTCGGCATCGACCCGCGTCCGCCCGAGAAAGTGCTTATCCGGCTGGCCGAATCATGGAGCCCCTGGCGGGGTGTCGCGTCGCGACTTTTTTGGGCCTACTACCGGGAATTGAAGGGCAGGGACGCCGCGCCCCCTGCGGAAACCCTCAAAAAAGCCTGAAAATCATGTGGTTTTTGGGGTTTCGGCGCTCGACAATCCGCTTCACATCCCTGTCATGTCGGGCTTACAGTATCCGCGCCGATCGGTTCTGGAACGAAGGAGGCAAAGGACGTGACGGTCGCCGTATCTCCGGATGGGCTTCCCGCGCTGGTGCTGAATGCGGACTACCGTCCGCTCAGCTATTACCCCCTGTCGCTCTGGTCGTGGCAGGACGCCATCAAGGCTGTCTTCCTCGACCGGGTCAACATCGTCGCCGAATACGAGCACGCCGTCTCCTCGCCGACCTTCTCGATGAAGCTGCCGAGCGTTGTCAGCCTCAAGGCCTATGTGAAGCCGTCGCGGCATCCCGCCTTCACGCGCTTCAACGTCTTCCTGCGCGACCGCTTCCAGTGCCAGTATTGCGGCACGCCTGAGGATTTGACATTTGACCACGTCGTCCCGCGCCATCGCGGCGGGGCGACGACCTGGGAGAATGTCGTCGCCGCCTGTTCGCCTTGCAATCTGAGGAAGGGTGGCATGATGCCGGCCCAAGCCAAGATGTGGCCGCTGCAAAAACCCTATCAGCCGACGGTGCACGACCTGCACAACAACGGCCGGCTGTTCCCGCCCAACCATCTGCATGAAAGCTGGATGGATTATCTCTACTGGGATGTTGAACTCGAACCATAGAGTTCGGCAGAAATCCGCGAGCCCGGTCGCCTAGCGCAGCTTTCTGCGCTTCCGGCCTTCGCCGGCCGAAGCACTCATGAGTGGCGTGGCGGTTAAATTAAGGCTACGGCCGGCGTAGGCCGGTGCTCACGTACTTAAGTACGCTCCGCTCCGGTTCTCGAAAGCCGCGCCATCCGATCCGGGCTGGCGAATTTCTGGACGAACTCTGCGTCGGCGCTGTTTTGTCAGTCGCGCGAGAGCGCGCTGCGGAAGGCGACGGCGGCGAGGACGAGGCTGGCGATGGCGTTCCAGCCGGCGAGCGACAGGCCGAGGATGCGAAGAGCGGCCTTGTCACAGGAGGGCGGCACGAACTTGTCGAGCGCGTCGAGCACGCCCTTGCCGCCGGTGTCGACCGGACCGGCGCCGGCGGTGCAGTCGGCCGGGCCCTGCCACCAGGCCCATTCGACGCCTGAGTGGTAGACGCCCAGATACAGGCCGTAAAGCATCAAAAGGCCGCCGATCGCCAGCAGGCCGCGCGTCACCCAGGCCGGCGCGCCCAGCATCGAGGCGATCACCGCCAGCAGCATAAGCGGCGCGCCGATATAGTAGGGGGTGCGCTGCTCGAGGCAGAGATGGCAGGGGATGTAGCCGCCGATATACTGGAAGGCCAGCGCCGAGCCGACGGTCGCTGCCATGGCGACGGCAAGAAAGAGTGCCGCGCGCGTGCGCTGGCGTCCGGTGTCGGCATTCATGGTCGCGGTCATCGATGGGAATCCGTTGTTGCGTCGCTATCCGTGGGCGTATCTGACGAGGATATAGAGCAAAATCAGGGCAGCGGCGCCGGCGCCGACAATCAGTCCCAAGCGCTTTTCGATAAACTCCTTGATCTCTTCGCCATAGCGGCGCAGCAGCCAGGCAAGCAGCAGGAAACGGGCGCCGCGCGCTACGATCGCAAGCCCGATGAAGAGCAAGAGGTTGACGCCGATGACGCCGGACAGAATCGTCACCACCTTGATCGGCGGCAGATGGGCCGCGCCCGAGGTGATGAGCATCAGGATGATGAAGCCGACGCCGGACGAGGTGCGCAGCGCCTCGAACTCGTCATACTTGCCGTAGAATTCGAGAATCGGCTTGGCTACCGCCTCATAGGCATAGTGGCCGATGAACCAGCCGGCGATCCCGCCGAGCACCGAGGCGACTGTGGCAATCAGCGCGTAGCGATAGGCGCGCTGGGGTTTCGACAGTGCCATCGGCAAAAAGAGCACGTCGGCCGGAACGAGGAAGACCGAGCTTTCGACGAAGGCGATGAAGGCCAGCCACCATTCGGCCGACTTCCTCGCCGCCAGCGACAGGGTCCAGTCGTAAAGTCCGCGAAGCATCGGCTCTCCTAATGCGGTTGACGCAATTCCGGACGGAAAACCGCTGCGCACTTTTCCTGGAATTGCTCTTGTGCATATCGCCTGGAACGGCGCAGCGTTTTTCGGCCACCGGCAAGCACGAAACAAGCACCCAAAGCGCCGCAGCCGTGGTTTTTGGCCGGGCGGCTGAAACTTTCGCCTCTCTAGAAAGATTTTCCGCGCCGCACAATGGCAGCGACCCTTACGAAACCGTAAGACGCTGTTTGGCCGAGGCGGCGCCGGCAAATCGGCAATAGGCCAGTTGACGAAAGCCCGTCCGACCGTATAGTCCGCGCCCATCCAGGCCGCCCGGCCTGAGCCCCTATGGCGGAATTGGTAGACGCGCTCGACTCAAAATCGAGTTCCGCAAGGAGTGCTGGTTCGATCCCGGCTAGGGGCACCATCCTTCGCTCTTCGAGCTTCGGATGGCAGGCCATCCTTCTACCATCTCGGATGGCAGGCCACTCAGAAGCTCCTTCGCTCTTCGAGCTTCGGATGGCAGGCCACCCTTCTACCATCTCGGATGGCAGGCCACTCAGAAGCAACCTACCGCATATTTCCCGTATGTCCTTGCGAATACCGCCCGGGCTGCGGCCACACCGTCAGGCCATGCGGCTCGGCGCCGACGCGGATCTTGGTCACCGCGCCGCTTGTGGTGTCGATCATGTAGACCTCGCTGTCGAAGCGGCCGGAGAGCCAGAGCTGCTTGCCGTCGGCGCTGACATTGCCCATGTCGGGGCTGCCGCCGCCGGGGATCGGCCATTGCGCGACCACGGCGCGGGTGGCGAAGTCGATCACCGTCACGCTGCCCGGACCCTTGGCCTTGCCCTCTTCCATCTTGTGCGAACCGCGGTTCGAGACGTAGAGCCGCTTGCCGTCGCGGCTGACGACGAAACCATGCGTGCCGATGCCGGTCGGGATGAAGCCGATTTCCCTGAAACTGTCGCCGTCGACCAGGAACACGCCGTCATTCATCATGTCGGCCACGTAGAAGACCTTGCCGTCGGGCGACAGGCGGATGTCCTGCGGCATGCCCATTTTCGAGAAATCGAGGTGGCCGAGCACCTTCTGGTTCTTGAGGTCGATCTTGGCCAGGCCGCCATCGCCGTATTCGCAGGTGAAGATCGCATAGGAGCCGTCGCCTGAAAAATCGGCATGGTTGATGCCGAGGCAGGTCGGCGTCGGCAGGCTCGATTTCAACGCCATGGTGTGTGGGTCGCGGAAATCGAGCTGCTTCATCGCCTCGTCGACGACGATGGCGGCGCTGCCGTCCGGCATGAAATACAGATTGTAGGGGTCGTCGACCGGGACCTGCGGGCCGGGCTTGGCCGTCATCGGGTCGATCGGCGTCAGGCTGCCGTTCTTGCCGGTGCCGTTGTTGGCAACCCACAGCGTCTTCAGGTCCCAGGACGGTACGGCGTGCTGCGGCTTGCTGCCGACCGGGAAGCGGTCGACCTCCTTCAGGGTGACGCTGTCGATCACCGAGACGCTGTTGGAGGAGCGGTTCGGCACGTAAACGCGGGGCAGCGCGCCGGTCGTCACGGGGCTGAGATGACCAGCGGCGGTGTGTTTGTAAATATCGACGGCGGGCGGCGGCGGTTCGGAGCAATCCTCGGGGCACGTATCGGCCCAGGCTCGGGCAGGAATTAGCGCAAGCAACAGGAAGGCCGCACGGAAACTGGTGTGACGCAAAAAGCTTCTGATCATTTGGATGGCTTCGTGGAGGGCCGGCTGAAATTGCCGCTCGGACCCATAGCTTGTGTCCTGCCGTTGATCTAGCGCCTTTTCAGCAGGCTGCGCATGCGGTTGCGCAGGATGCGCGCCATGTTGCGGGTCTCGCGGTAGAGGTGCAATTGCGAGGCCGCCTGGCGGGCCAGCCGGTCGGCATCGGGCGTCAGCCCGACCACGAGCGTGCCCATCGGCTTGCGCTCGCTCCACAGGCGGCTCATCACCGGATGGTCCGGAACCGCGCAGGAATCGGTCATGACGATGTTCGGATCGTCGAGATGCTGCCTGGTCACCTCGATCATCAGGAGCGTGCCCGGCGAATAGGCGGCCAGCGCCTCGTCATATGCCGTCTTCCAGGTGTAGGCGACGCCGGCCTCGACGAAGACGACCAGGCAGGCGACGGTGCGGCCGTCGAGCGTCAGCAAATGGATGCGGCACATGTCCTGCTCGGCCAGCCTGTGCACGGCCTCGCGAGCGAAGGCGGCGCGGTAGCGATCGATCGCCATCGCGGTGCGTTCGCGGCCTTTCCAGCCGGCTGCCTCCAGCGTCAGGAAGCTCTCGATGGCGTGGCGGATCTCGTCGGGCCCGCGCGCCACGACGTGCTCGATCTTGCCGAGGTCGGCGAGGCGCCGCTTGAGCCGGCGGAATTCGCGATAGTGATGCGCGCGCAGCGAGGCCTTGAGGTAGTCCTCGCCGTCGGCATCGCTTTCAAGCACCGGCCGCTCGGCCTTGCCGGTGGTCACCATGGTCAAGCCACGGCTGTCGGCAAAGGAGGTCAGCAGGCTCGCGACCGGACCGTCGAGCTTGATGTCGGGCAGCACGAAGACCCTGGGCAGCTTGAGATGCGGCCGCGACAGCATCGAGAAGAAATCCTCGATGACGCCGATCGGATCGTCGCGGTCGACCAGCGGCGTGCCGAGCGGGCCGAACGGGCTCGACCATGTGCGCATCACCGGAACACCGAGCGGGATCGTCGGCCGTTCGACCGAGAACGGTACCAGAAGCCGCAGCCGGTTGCGGTACTCGTCGCCGTCGCGGATCACGGCAAGCCGCACCTCGCGGTCTTCCAGCCGCGGCATTGCCGGCGCCAGGAAGCGCGGGTTGAAGAAGACGTTGGGCTCGACCGTGCGGGCGCTGAGATAGTCGAGCTCCTCGACAAGATCGAAGCCGGCCGAGGCCGGGTAGATGGCGAGCTTGCGCTCCGGCCGGTTGCTGGCGAAGAGCTCGATATGGGCGGGATCGACCTCGCGCGCCAGGCCGGCAAGGTTGGAGACCATGGCGCCGGCAGGGCCGCCGCTGGTCTCCTCGAGCAACGGGACGGCGGCCATCAGGCGACTTCCTTTCTTGCGGGCACGAAGATCGCCATGACGATGCCGAGCTTGCGCCAGACGGTGAAGGAGAGCGCGCTGGCCTCGAAGACCATGGCGAGGCTGGTGGCGATCGCGGCGCCCCAGAGGCCGAAGAGCGGGATCAGCAGCACGTTGAGGCCGATATTCAGGCAAAGCGTCATGGCATAGACGGCGGCGCAGATGTTCTGGTTGCCGCTCATGGTGAGCAGGCTTTCGCAGGGGCCGACGGCGGCGCGCGCCACGACGCCCAGCACCAGCAGGAAGAGCAGCGGGTAGCCGGCGGTGAATTCGGGGCCGAACAGCACCAGCATCGGCTCGCCCAGCGCCAGCACCAGCAGCGCCATCAGCAAGGAAGGCCAGAAGGTCCACGAGACGGTCTCGCGGGCGAAGGCGGCAAGCCTATGCGGCTCGCCATGGGTGAACTGCGCGTAGCGCTGGGCAACCCCGGCCTTGACCGCGAAATAGACGAAATGCACCAGCGCCAGGGTCTTCACCGTCGCGAAATAGACGGCGACGTCATTGGGCTCCAGATAGGCGCCGACCATCAGCACATCGGCATTGGTGAGCAGGAAGAAGAAGCTCTCGACCAGGAAGATCGGCAGCGAGACGAGGATCCATGGGCCGAAATGTACCGCCATCGGCCCGGCCGGGATCTTTTTCTCCATGCGCGAGGTGACTGCCATCAACTGGCCGAGCGTGGTGACATAGGTTGCGGCGATCGAGGCGAAGATCGCGGTTTTCGCGTCGGGCACGTAGTGCAGGCCAAGCATCAGCGTCATGAACGCCAGGATCAGCACCGGCCGCACCAGATAGGTCGGCGACAGCGCCAGCAGCGCCCAGGAATTGGCGCGCGCCAGTCCTTGCAGGAGATCGCCGAGCGCGATCATCGGCAGGCAGATGACGCCGAGGATGAAGGGGATGACGTAGTAGTTCTCGATCCAGTCCGAGGCCAGCCAGACGCCAAGCGCGCCGAGGCCCGCGATCAGCGTCGAGGCAACGAGCACGAACAGGCGGCTGGCGAGCACGATGCCGCGGAGCTCCGCCAGCATGCCGCGCTCGCGATATTCGGGAATGAAACGGATGACCGAGGTGTGGAAGCCGAGGCAGGCAAGGTTGCCGACGATGACCATCGTCACCCAGACCAGCACCGAGATGCCGTATTCGAACGAGCCCATCCAGCGCGCCATCAGCACCTGGCTGACAAAGGCGATGAAGGCGCTGACGATGCGGATGGAGAAGGCGATCAGCGACATGCGCCCGGCTTCGCCACGCTCGTCGGCGGTGGACAGCACGGCATCGATGCGGCCAAGCAGCGGCCGCATGCACAGCGCCCAGCGCTGCGGCAGGAACCGCCCGGCAGTCGTTGCCGCGGAAAAGCGCACCCCGAATACTCTCCGTCTTCCGCCTTTTTCCAAGGTTTCGGTCTATCCGAAACACCTTAAGAAAGGGTGGGCGGGGGTGCTTCCTTCTCCCCGTCACTATACGGGGAGAAGGTGCCGGCAGGCGGATGAGGGGCGGCGCCGGCTTTCGAAAATTTGCGCCGAGGCGTTCTTTGCGGAAGGGTTTCCTCAACAGGAGCCATCTCCTGTCAGGTGCGAGCGGGGCCAATCGCAAACGTAGGCGCCGCCCCTCATCCGGCCCTTCGGGCCACCTTCTCCCCGTATAGTGACGGGGAGAAGGAAAAGGCGCCTACATCCCCTGCATCGCGTCGCACGACACGTTGGGGTTCATGTCGGCGAAGGCGCCGGTCGGGTTCTGCTTCCAGGCCCAGACATGCAGCTCGTAGAACGGGCCGAGACCGTAGCGGTTGGGCGCGGTGTTGAAGTTGAACAGATGGCCTTCGAGCGAGGCCGGGCCCTTCGCGGTGATGTATTCTACGGCGATCAGCTTCAGCGTGCCGTCGGCCATCGGCTCGTACATCACCGCTTCCGGCTTGGCGACGTCGACGGCATCGTCCTTCAGATAGGCTGAGTTGACGTAGTGGATGCCCATCGCGCCGCCGGTGAGGCCGCTGGCGCAGGGGATCGGCGCGTAGCCCTCGGCCTTGGCAACCGCGACGTCCTCGAAGCGGCTGTCGAGCGCCCGCACCTTTTCGGCGAGCGGGTTGACGGTTTCGGCTGTGGCTGCGCCCGCCATCAGCATGATGATCGAGGCGGAAGCGCCGATGAGGCGCCTGGTCGAGATACGAATGCTCATTTGTCTCTCCAATTCAGTTGCGGCGCGCAAGCGGCGGCAGTCGGCCGGCCAAGGCCAACTCCGCGCGCCGGCGGCGCCTGTCGGTAAAAAGGGATGGTCGCTGATCCCGACCGGAGCATTTCACCGTTTCAAAAAACGGCGAACTGCTCCGTCTCTTGATTTGACTCAATTCCTGACGGAAAGCCGCTTCGCACCTTTCCTAGAATTGCTCTGGGCGGGATCAGCGGTGATGCCACCAATATTCCCAATATTCGCGCGGGTTTTCCCGCTCATGCAGGCCGATATCGCGTCTCAGGTAATCGTCCCGCGGCGGCAGAAGGCGGCGCCGGTTTCGCCAGGGTGAAAGCAGCGCCGACACGACCCGTTGCATGTAGCCGCGCCGTGGCGGGACGTTATCCGCCGCGGCGGATGAACTCTCGCCGCCTTGCACGGCGTCAGGTCCGCCCGCAACGGGTATGACCTGCCTGACATGATCTGCCCGGTCAGCGATAAAAGTAGGGGTCGAGGACCCGTACCTCCGTGATCTTGTCGACGGGAAGCGAGTTCTTCTGCGCGGTGCTGCGGATCGCCTCCGGCGAAGGCGCATCATAGATGCAGAAGCTCTTGCCCTTGTCGGGCGAGACGAAGGATTGCACCCAGGTGACCCCTTTCTCCGCATTGCGGGCGATGACGCCGCCCATCGCGGTTGCGCCGGCATCGTTCATCGGTACGTTCAGACCTTCCGGGAAGGTACGTTCAACCAGATAACGTGGCACGATTGTCTTTCCTTTCGTGATTGGATTGCGCTCGTTTCGAGCGAGGCGGATCCCACCATGGACGGAAACGCCGCGCATCGGAGCCATTCCCCATTCTGGCCGGGACGATTCCCCATGTTTGAGACGTTTTATGTGGAAGATGGCACTTCAATGTGTGGAGAGTCACATTGCCGTGCCGTTTCCAAGTCTATCGCGGCGGCGATCCGCCACGATGGAAATTCCGATTTCGCGAGAGAGTGACGATGCTTCTGGAACGACAGATGCAGCTGCGGCAGCTGGACGGCTTACTGGCGGATGCAACAAGAGGGCGCGGCCGCGTTGTGGTGCTGTCGGGAGAGGCTGGCGCCGGCAAGACGGCGCTGGTCGAGGCGTTCGCGAGGCGGCTGGACGAGGGTCCGGCCGTGCTTCGCAGCGCCTGCGAGGATCTGTCCATTCCGGATCCGCTGGGGCCGCTTTACGATCTGGCCCGCGACGCGCAATGGGAGCTGCCACGGGCGATCGACGACCGCCAGGTGCAGCGGCTGCCGCTGTTTTCCGAGGCGCTCGACGTCTTCGAGGCGAAAGGCTCGAGCCTGCTCGTCATCGAAGACCTGCATTGGGCCGATGACGCCACGCTCGATTTCGTGCGCTTCCTCGGCCGGCGTATTGCAAACACTCACATCCTGCTTCTGATCACGGCGCGCACCGACCGCAGCGACGGGCAGATGCGGGTGCGCCGGGCGCTCGGCGAGATCCCTGCCGGCAATGTCCAGCGCATCGACGTGCCGCTGCTCAGCCAAAGCGCCGTGCTCTCGCTTGCCGCGGCCGCCGAGCGCGACGGCGACGCAATCTACCGGGCGACCGCCGGCAACGCTTTCTTCGTCACCGAGCTGCTTGCCGCCGAAGGAAATGGCACGTTGCCGGCGAGCGTGCGCGACGCCGTGCTGGCGCGTGCCGAAAAATTGTCGCCGGGCGCCCGCTCGATGCTCGACGCGGTCTCGGTGTTTCCGCGCCGCGCCGATGCGTGGGCGCTCAGCGGGCTTTGCGGAATTGCCGCCGCCGGCCAACTCGCCGAGTGCGTCTCCAACGGCCTGCTCGAGGATTTCGGCGACGGCTACGCCTTCCGGCATGAGATCGCGCGCAGCGCCATCGAGATGGCGCTGACACCGAGCCGCCGGCTTGAATACAACCAGCGCGCACTTACAGCGCTGCAGGAAAATCCGCAGGTCGCCACCGCGAGGCTGGTGCACCACGCCGTCGAGGCGCAGAACCTCGCGGCGGTGCGCGAGTTGGCGCCGCTCGCGGCGCGCGAGGCCTCCCGCATCGGCGCCCATCGCGACGCGGCCGGGCACTACGAAGTCGCCTTGCGATATGGAGATGCCCTCCCAATCGCGGAGCGGGCGGAACTTTATGAAGAGCATGCGTTCGAGTGCCACTTGATTGGCCGCATCGACGTGGCCATGGAGGCGCAGGGACAGGCGCGCCGGTTGCGCCAGACGCTGGGCGACCGGGTCAAAGAGGGTGACGGTCTCAGATGCCTCTCGCGCTTTGCCTACCTGCTCGGCGACCGCGAGGCCGCGGACCGGTTTGCAGGACAGGCCGTGGAGCTTCTGGAAACGGTGCCCGACTGCCCCGAACTCGCGATGGCCTATTCCAACCTGTCGCAGCTCGCGATGCTGGCCGAGCGGCTCGAGGACACGCTCATGTTCGGCGGGAAGGCCGTCGAGCTGGCGGAGCGGCTCAACCGGCCCGACATCCTTTGCCACGCCCTCAACAATGTCGGGGCGGCCGGGCAATGGCTGGACTTCGCCAAGGGGCGGCGCGATCTCGCCCGCAGCCTTGGAATTGCCCTTACGGGCAACTTCCAGGAGCATGCGGCGCGCGCTTTCACGAACTGCGCCTGTGTCGAGATGAACAGGTTCAACCTCAACGAGGCGGCGTCATTCCTGAATCGCGGCATAGGCTATTGTGTCGAGAACGATCTCGCTACGTGGCGCGACTACATGCGTGGCGTGCAGGCGCAACTGCTGCTCCGGCTCGGCCTTTGGGATGACGCCGCGGCAATGGCGCATGAGGTTGTCGACGATGAGGCAACGACGCCATTGGTGCGCTATCCGTCGCTCGTCGCGCTGGCACGATTGCGCATCCGCCGGGGAGATCCGTCGGCCGAGCCGGTTCTGGACGAGATGAAGCTGTTCCTGGACAAGGGCATGGAGTTGCAACGGCTTGTGCCCTTTGCCGAGGTGATGGCCGAACTGGCCTGGCTGGGTGAAGGCGACAGGGATGAAGCGCTGCGCTTGATCGCCCTTGCCGAAAGCCTTTCGCCGACGCGGGCGGTGTTTGGCGAATTGGCGACGTGGCGGCAGTTGCTGTTGCCCGAAAGCGATCCCGGCGAGACCGACGGCATGGCTGAGCCGCATCGCCTGCAATTGACTGGCGACTGGCGCGCCGCCGCCGCGCTCTGGGCGAAAATGGACGCCCCCTTCGAACGGGCGCTCACCTTGCTGCGGGGCGACGAGACGGCGCAGCGCGAGGCGCTCGATATTTTCGAGGCGCTCGGCGCAAGGCCGGTGGCGCAGCATGTGCGCGGCCTCATGCGGCAGAGCGGTGTGAGCCACATTGCAAGGGGGCCGAGGCAGGCGACGCGCGCCAACCAGGCGGGGCTGACGCAGCGCCAGATGGAAGTCCTGCAGCTTATCGAACGAGGCTTCTCCAACAAGAAGATCGCCGCGCATCTGACCATCTCGCCGAAGACGGTCGATCACCACGTCTCGGCAGTGCTGGAGAAGCTGGAGGCCGTCTCGCGCGGCGAAGCGGCGGCCGCGGCGCGTGCGTCGGGGCTGGTGTGACCGTCAGTCGATAGGAAGCCTAAAGCGCGTCGCGCTGAAACGGATTCAGGCGACGCGCTTTAAGTCTTTGTTTTGATGCATGTCGTTGTCCCAGAACCGCTGCACACTTCTGGGCGACATGCATTAGATAAGTCGGGCGTTTCTGCTGGTTCGCGGAACGCCGGCGCTGCCCCGCAACCGCCCTTCGGGCACCTTCTCCCCGCAAGCGGCAGGGGAATCGCAGATAAGTCGATTGTGTATTGCCATGCAGCAAAAGAAGGATTCTTGAGTGGCTTTCTCGAAGCAGAGGAGGCCGCAATGCCATTGGTTTTGTCGATCTTGCGAGAAGTACGCG